>JAZRJU010000032.1:0-54179 GCA_045645965.1 Bacteroidaceae bacterium | reverse complement strand
GAACATATCAAAATCGGTAATGAAAGCAGGTGTCAGTTCTTTCAATGCAATGTCCTTTATATGATAACGCTGATAGAGAAAATCTTCCAAATGCTGATAGACATTCACATACTTCATATAGCTGGACTTTGATTTCAAGCCTGCTTCATATTGTTTCTTGTAGTCTTCATTGTACTGTTTGAAGACTTGCATCAGCGTATGGCAACGATGTTCCAAGCCAAGAAAGGCATTCTTTACCTTTTCGGCTGTGACATAGTTATCCCTATCTAAGATTTCACGGTAGTGCTTGTTGATGCTCACTCGCATATTGTCAAGCATACGATTTGCTTCGATGGCGGCGGCACTTCGTCCGGTTGCACGACCACTTTTCGTATCCCATACTTTCGGGTCAATGGTAATCTTGCAACTGAACTGCGTTTGCGAACCGTCCACTGTGATTCTACCCATTACGGGCACTGTTCCGTCTTTTCTTGCCGCCTGTCTTTTCAGGTAGAAGATCGTTGAAAATGTACTCTTCATAACTGCTACTTTTTTTAGGTTCAAAAATACTTTCAGTAGAGTTATGAGCCGTTACGCAAAATATGTCGGAACATCGCAGAAGAAACGGTAACAGAGGAACTTTAACCGTAACCCATCATTTTTGAAGGAACTATTAGCAAAAGTCGCTATCATACAATGGTTTAGCTTGTCGAACTTCCGTATTTTTCCATCTGTTTCATATGGTAACGGATAGGTTACTCAGCTTTGGAACAACTTGGCATTGCATTGGTTTTTGCTGGCATTCCTCCAAAAATCAGAATTTCACAAAACCCCTGTCTGCCAATTATTTTGCCCCAAATTTCTCAATTCAACGAATTATATGTAACTTTGTCCCGTAAAACAATCAAAAGACACACATTAACCTATAACACGAACATACTATGCCAAGAATAAAGACCATAGGCATTCTGACCTCCGGAGGCGACTCCCCCGGCATGAATGCAGCAATTCGCGCGGTGACACGTGCCGCCATAGCCAACGACATGAAGGTGAAGGCCATATACCGCGGCTACGAGGGACTGGTGAACAACGAGATAAAGGAGTTCACCACAGAGAACGTGAGCAACATTATCCAGCGTGGCGGAACCATACTGAAGACGGCACGAAGCAAGGAGTTCCAGACGGCAGAGGGCCGACAGAAGGCCTACAACAACATGGTGTCCAACAACATAGACGCCCTGGTGGTAATAGGCGGCAACGGAAGTCTTACCGGTGCACGCATCTTTGCCGAGGAATTTGACGTGCCTTGCATTGGTTTGCCAGGCACCATAGACAACGACCTGAACGGCACAGACCTCACAATCGGTTACGACACCACGCTGAACACCATCATGGAGTGCGTGGACAAGATTCGCGATACGGCCAACAGCCACGAGCGTATCTTCTTCGTGGAAGTGATGGGACGCGATGCTGGTTTCCTGGCACAGAACAGTGCCATAGCGGCTGGTGCCGAGGCGGCCATCATTCCAGAGGACAGCACCGGTGCCGACCAGTTGGAGATGTTCATAGGCCATGGCATCCGCAAGAGCAAGAAATCATGCATCGTGCTCGTTAGCGAAAGCCCCAAGTGCGGTGCAATGTACTATGCCGAGCGAGTGAAGAAGGAGTATCCCGAGTACGATGTCCGAGTGTCCATCCTTGGTCACCTGCAACGTGGTGGCAGTCCCAGCGCACAGGACCGCATCCTGGCAAGCCGCCTGGGCGTGGGTGCCATTCAGGCACTTATGGAAGGCCAGCGCAACGTGATGATTGGCATCCGCAACGACGAGATAGTGTACGTGCCCTTCACCAATGCAGTGAAGAGCGACAAACCCTTGAAGAAGGAACTAATCAACGCCCTGGCAGTACTCTCAACATAAGGCACACTACACATACTGAAACCAATGCAACTTATAAACCTCGAAGCCGCCATAGCCAACAAGGCACCCAAACTCAGGAAAAAGATTCCTACCTTCATCATCCGCATGCTGGAACGACTCGTCTGCCAAAAGGAGATGAACGATGTCATCAGCCGTTTCTATGACCGTAAAGGTGCCGCCTTTGCCAAGGCCTTTTCAGAAGACATGAAGGTAACCTACACCGTAAAGGGAATGGAAAACCTGGACAAGAACGGGCACTACATGCTGGTGAGCAACCACCCTTTGGGAGGGTTTGACGGCATCTCATACATAGCCGTATTCGGTGACTTCTTCCCCAAGATAAAGGTGATTGTCAACGACCTGCTCATGTACATCGAACCTCTGCAACGCGTGTTCCTGCCAGTAAACACCATGGGCAGGCAGAAACGCGCTGACATGGAGATGCTGCAAAACGCCTACAACGACACGGAGACACAGCTCATCAGTTTCCCTGCCGGATTCTGCTCCCGCTACATCGACGGCAAGATTCAGGACATTGAGTGGAAGAAAAGTGTGATAAAGCAATGTGTAGACTCCAAGCGCGACATAGTGCCCATGTACTTTGACGGGCGCAACTCCACCACGTTCTATGCCCTCGAGTGGATACGCCGCAAACTGGGCATGAAGTTCAACATCGGCCTCATCCTGCTGCCCCGACAGATGATGAAGACGGCACGTGGAAAGCACTTCAATATCTACATTGGCAAGCCCATCCCCTACCAGCATTTCAACCAGTCCAAGACCGACACACAATGGGCACAATGGCTGAGAGAGGAATGCTACAAGTTGAAGCCATAGTGCATCACTAAACGACAACAGAACGAGGATTACCCACACGGTAGTTCTCGTTTTTCTGTATACAATATTGCCGATACAGACAGAAAACATGGCACAGAGGCACGAATTTGCCTGAAAAACACTAAAATACCGGCAAAATGCATCCGTATCTCAAATAAAAAGCGTACCTTTGCACCGCTTTTCCCTATGGGAAGGCAAGAGAATTATATAATTTTATTGTTTAACTTTTTAATTTTAATGTAAATCTGTATGGCAGATTACAAAAATGTAGCTCCCGTTGAAGGCTTCGATTGGGAAGCATTTGAGAAGGGTAGCAGCACAGAGGTAAGCCTCGAGGCTCAGGAGCAGGCTTATGCTGGCAGCATGAACAAGGTAGGTGACCACGACGTAGTGGATGGCACCGTTATCGCAATGAACAAGCGCGAGGTGGTTGTTAACATCGGTTTCAAGAGCGATGGCATCATCCCCACCAGCGAATTCCGCTACAACCCCGAACTGAAAGTAGGTGACACCGTTGAGGTATACATCGAAAATCAGGAGGACAAGAAGGGTCAGCTCATTCTGTCTCACAAGAAGGCTCGCGCAGCTAAGTCTTGGGACCGTGTGAACGAGGCTCTCAACAACGATGAGATTATCAAGGGTTACGTTAAGTGCCGCACTAAGGGTGGTATGATCGTTGACGTATTCGGTATCGAGGCATTCCTGCCCGGTTCTCAGATCGACGTTAAGCCCATCCGCGACTATGATATCTTCGTTGGCAAGACCATGGAGTTCAAGATCGTGAAGATCAACCAGGAGTTCCGCAATGTTGTTGTTAGCCATAAGGCTCTCATCGAGGCTGAGCTCGAGCAGCAGAAGCAGGAGATCATCGGCAAGCTGGAGAAGGGTCAGGTACTCGAGGGTACCGTCAAGAACATCACTTCTTACGGTGTATTCGTTGACCTCGGCGGTGTTGACGGTCTGATCCACATCACCGACCTGAGCTGGGGCCGCGTAAGCAATCCCCGCGAGGTTGTTGAGCTCGACCAGAAGATCAACGTTGTTATTCTGGATTTCGACAACGAGAAGAAGCGTATCGCTCTCGGTCTGAAGCAGCTGACTCCTCATCCCTGGGATGCTCTGGACAGCGAGCTGAAGGTTGGCGACCGCGTACAGGGTAAGGTTGTTGTTATGGCCGACTACGGTGCATTCGTTGAGATTGCTCCCGGCGTAGAGGGTCTTATCCACGTTAGCGAGATGTCTTGGAGCCAGCACCTGCGCAGCGCTCAGGACTTCATGAAGGTTGGCGACGACGTAGAGGCAGTTATCCTGACTCTCGACCGCGACGAGCGCAAGATGTCTCTGGGTATCAAGCAGCTCAAGGCTGATCCCTGGGAGACCATCGAGGAGAAGTATCCCGTTGGCAGCAAGCACACCGCTAAGGTTCGCAACTTCACCAACTTCGGTGTATTCGTTGAGATCGAGGAAGGTGTTGACGGCCTGATCCACATCAGCGACCTGAGCTGGACCAAGAAGGTTAAGCACCCCAATGAGTTCACCAAGGTAGGCGAGATTATCGACGTTTGCGTACTGGAGATCGACAAGGTTAACCGTCGTCTCTCTCTCGGTCACAAGCAGCTGGAGGAGAACCCCTGGGACGTATTCGAGACCGTATTCACTCAGGACTCTATCCACGAGGGTACCATCATCGAGCTCCTGGACAAGGGTGCAGTTATCCAGCTGGAGTATGGCGTAGAAGGTTTCGCTACTCCCAAGCACCTCGTTAAGGAGGATGGTTCACAGGCTAAGCTGAACGAGAAGCTCCAGTTCAAGGTAATCGAGTTCAACAAGGACAGCAAGCGCATCATCCTGAGCCACAGCCGCATCTTCGAGGATGTTCAGCGTGCAGAGGCTCGTGCTGAGAAGAAGGCAGCAAGCGCAGCTCGCAAGGCTAACGCTCCCCGCAAGGAGGAAGCTCCCGCTATCCAGAACCAGGCAGCAAGCACCACTCTTGGTGACCTCGACGCTCTGGCTGAGTTGAAGGCTAAGATGCAGAAGGGCGAATAATTAGAAACGCCTTTTCTATAAACCAACAGGAGGGACAGCACACATTAGTTGAGGCTGTCCCTCTGTTTTGCAACAAACTCAGCAAGTCTGTTCTTGAAGTGTAAGTTCTCTCTCCATTCGCAGTCTTGACTATCGCCTTCTCCAAAGATAAGTAGGGACGCTGCGTGCAGCGTCCGATAACTGGAGCAAGCGGACGCTGCAGCGTCCCTACCATGCTCTCACTCACAGTTTTCCGTTTTCCGTTTTCACCTTTCCGTTCGTTAAGTCCTCACCTTTCACATTCCCCATGGAACCCATTTCCCTTCACATCTTAGGTTGCGGCTCAGCAAAGCCCACCCTACGCCATCTGCCCTCCGCACAAATACTGGAATTGCGAGGCAAGTACTACATGATAGATTGTGGCGAAGGCGTGCAAACCACCATGCAGAAATCTGGTCTGAGCATGCTGAAGGTTGGCCACATCTTCATCAGCCACAATCATGGCGACCATGTCTTCGGTCTGCCTGGCCTAATCAGCACTATGGCACTGCTTGGCAGAACGGCACAATTGCACATACATGGACCGCAGGAACTGGAGGAGTTCCTGAATATAGTACTGAAGGTATATTGCGAAGGCATAGACTACGAAGTGCTGTTCCATCCCGTACGTACGCGCGAACATTATCTTATATATGAGGACCGCAGCACAGAGGTATGGTCCATCCCCCTGGAGCACCGTGTGCCATGTGCAGGCTTCCTTTTCCGCGAGAAACAGCCTCTGCCCCACATCAGGCGCGAGATGATAGAGGCTTTCAACATCCCCGTAAGCCAGATTAACAACATCAAGGCAGGTGCATCGTGGACAACGGAGGACGACACCTTCATACCACACGAGCGACTGACCACGCCAGCTGCACCGGCACGCTCCTACGCGTATTGCTCGGATACAAGATATACGCCCAAAGTGGCGGAAATGGTAAAGGGAGTAAACCTGCTATACCACGAAGCCACCTTTCCGCACGAGATGCTCCTTCAAGCCAAGAAAACCATGCACACCACGGCACACGAGGCTGCTTTGGTGGCAAAGGAGGCCAACGTCGGCAAACTCATCATCGGCCACTACTCGGCACGCATCAAAGACGAGGAAAGTATGCTAAAGGAAGCAAAAAGCGTGTTTACAAACGTTATTTTAGCACAAGAGGGACTAAAAATCGACATAATTTGAGAAAAAACCTTGTGTATATAAAATAAAAAGCCTACTTTTGCGTTGGTGAATTCATAAAAAAGCTGAATGAAAAGAATCTGGATTATAGCACTCTCTATGCTTCTCCTCGGGGCGGTTCCCTCCATTGCACACATGCAGATGGAAGAACCCATTGAGGCGGAAATGGAGACCGTTACCCTTACCATTCAGGACAACAAGGCACACATCACCAACGCCGACGGCAAGACCCTGGAGATATACAACCTCACCGGAGTCCGCGTGGCACGCATACGCATAGACAGCAATGACAAACAGATAGCGCTGAACCTGACACGCGGTTGCTACATAATGAAGGTTGGCAAAGTGGTGCGCAAGGTCACTATACTGTAATCAGGCAAACACATACATTTAGCCGCTCCCATCAGCATGGGCAGCGGTTCTTTGTTTTTGACGGGAGGACACTTTTCCTGACATAGATTAAACCTTCCCCAAAAACGGGTGTCATACAATTAAAATGCACAACGAACAGCAACTGATCCAACGACTACAAAACCCTGCCACACGCGAGCAGGCGTTCGAAACTCTGGTAAGAGAGTTTCAGGAGCAGTTGTATTGGCAGATACGCCGCATGGTACTCGACCACGACGACACGGACGACATTCTGCAGAACGTGTTCCTGAAGGCATGGCAAGGACTGGACAACTTCCGTGGAGATGCACGACTCTCAACATGGCTCTACCGCATAGCAAGCAACGAGACCATCAACTTCCTGCAACGGAAGAAGAACATCACCGTCAGCCTGTCGGGCACAGAGGACTCGGAACAGGACAACATCAGGATACAGCTGGAGAGCGACCCCTACTTCGACGGAGACGAGACGGAACTGCAACTCCAGCAAGCCGTGCAAAGTCTGCCACACAAGCAGCGTCAGGTCTTCAACATGAAGTACTTCCAGGAAATGAAATACGAGGAGATAAGCGCTGTCTTGGGCACAAGCATCGGAGCACTGAAGGCCTCCTACCACCATGCAGTGCAGAAGATAACAGCATTCTTCGAGAATTTAGAATAAAAACAACACCATCACATACAAAAAATGAGCAACACCAACCATAACGACGAAAAAATCCTTCGTGAAATAACATCGTCAGCCAACGGCAAGAACCCATTCCGCGTTCCGCAAGGATATTTCCATGCCCTGCCTCAAAGGGTGATGGAGCGCATCAGGGAAGAGGAGCAGAACAAGGCGCACAAGCATGGACGCAGCAGACGCCTATTCATGCGCCTGACAGCAGCTGCTATGCTTACAGGTTTCTTCGCCATAGCTGGTCTCATGATATACGAGCAGAGTCATCCGCTCACATCCTCGCAAGCCCCCACAGCACTGGCTTCTGCACAGGAAATGGAGTTTACCGACGAACTCCTGGACTATGCCATGCTGGACAACAACGATATAGAATACTACCTTACCGAAGCAGAATAAAACAAAAGACACTAATATGAAAAAAGCAACACTCCTATTACTGTTTCTTATCACCTCCGCATTGTCATTTGCACAAAACAAGGGAGACGTCACTTTATCCGGCGGTGCCAGGGGCTTTAACAAGCAGGAATTCCGCCTGCGCATGCAGGACTACATCACCAAGGAGGCCAACCTCACACAGGAAGAGGCAAAAGCATTCTTTCCCATCTACAACGAGTACAAGGATAAGCAGCGCCAAATACACATGAGCATCAATAAGCTGAAAAAGAATACTCCAAACAACAACGACGAGAAGGCATACGAAAAGTGCCTCATGGAAATGGCGGAACTTAATGCCGAAATGGCCGGTCTCGACTCCGTCTACTACAAGAAGATATGCAAGGCCATCTCTGCCCAAAAGTTCTTCAAGATACTGAACATCGAGGACCGCATGCACCGCAAGATGCTCCAGAACTACAACAAACCACGTCCCAGAGGCAACAAGACACGCCCCTGACACAGCCGTCTTCAGGACAAAATCACATACACGGGAAAGGACCATACACTATATTGGTCCTTTCCCGTGCTTTTTTCAGTATTTTTTACTACATTTGTTGCAAAGAAAACATTAAAATTCCATGAAAAAACGACTTTCCTCCGTATTCGCATTTCTTCTCACTGCTCTCTGCCTGATGGCACAAAGCAGACTACATGTAGGGTCCTACAACATCCGCTATGCCAACCAGAACGACGAGGCGAAAGGCAACGGTTGGAACAACCGATGCCCTAAACTAATCAGCCTCATCAACTACGAGCAGTGGGACATCTTTGGCGCACAGGAGGTTCTGCACCGACAGTTGCAGGACATGGCAGCAGGACTCAAAGACTATGCCCACATAGGCAAGGGGCGCCGAGACGGCAAGACCAAGGGCGAATATGCTCCCATTTTTTACAGAAAGAGCAGCCTCACATGCTTGAAGCAAGGGCAGTTCTGGTTGTCCGAAACTCCCGATTCTGTGGGTTCAGTAGGCTGGGATGCATCTATGGAGAGGATATGCACCTGGGGATACTTTGAGGACAAAAGCACGAAGTGGCGCTTCTGGTTCTTCAACCTGCACATGGACCATCGCGGACCCATCTCGCGTGCCGAATCGTCACGCCTCATACTAGCCAAGATAGACGAGATGTGCGGAGACGAACCGTATATCCTCACAGGCGACTTCAATGCCAGCCAGAACGAAGAACCTTACGCCCTGCTCACCTCCTCTGGCAAACTCAGGGACACATACACCGAGGCCAGGCATCGTATGGCTGAGAACGGCACCTGCAACAGTTTCCGCACGGACAACTTCACCACCAGCCGCATAGACCACATCTTCGTATCGCCACACTTCAGCGTGCGCAGGCATGGCGTGCTCACCTACAACTACTGGCAACCCGCCCAGAATGAGCAGGGCAACTCCCACAAGGCACACGTCATCTCCGACCACTACCCCATTGCTGCCACCCTGGAACTGCTATCACGTACGAAAGACGAAAACCTCTAAACTATATTCTCTATACCCTTTTACTTGCGGACGTTAGCGTCCCTAAGTCCCCTATCCTAAACCAAACTCTCCAAACTCTAAAGCACATACTTACACCTCTATACTCTGCTATCTATAATCTACATGAAAAATCCACTATTTCTACTTCTCACACTACTGCTGTGCACTTCAGCTGTAGCGCAAAAGATGCACATTGTGGCATCTCCCGATGGCAACATCAAGGTTGACATCGAGACCGACAAAGGCATCACCTACGATGTCTTCTGCCAGGGCGAACTGGTTCTCGACGATTGCCGTCTGTCCATGAACATAGAGGGCAATGTGCTGGGTTCCCTGCCCAAGGTGCAGAGCACCAGTCGCAAGAGTGTCAGCGAGACAAAGCGTCCCTTCCTACACCTGAAGTTTGCAGAAGTGCCCAACCACTACAACGAGCTCACGCTCAAGATGAAGGGTGGTTATTCCGTCATCTTCCGCGCCTACAACGATGGCATTGCCTACCGTTTCGTAACGTCGCTTCCAGGCGAGGTGCAGGTCTACGACGAGGACATCACCGTGTTCCTGCCCCAAGAGACCGACCTCGTGCTTCAGCAGTGCGACTCCTACCGCACATCCTACGAGGAGCGCTACTCCTTCAGCAAGACCGCCGCATGGCACAGCAACCACAAGATGGCACACCTGCCCATCCTGGCCATCACCCCTGGCGGCACCAAGATTCTCATGAGCGAGGCCGACCTTCTAGACTATCCCGGTGCCTTCTTCCGCAGCAACGATGCTGGTGGTTTTTCTTCCGTATTCCCCCGCGTGCCTGCCGAGGAAAGACCTCGTAGCGACAAGAGCACCGACATACTCATGCGCAAGCCCTACATAGCACTCACCCAGGGCACTCGCAACTTCCCCTGGCGCTATTTCGTCATTTCCAAGAACGAGGCCGACCTCGTCACCAATACCATGACATGCCGTCTCTCGCAGGACAGCCGTCTGGACGACACCTCATGGATTCAGCCCGGACAGGCCAGCTGGGAGTGGTGGAACGGTGCTGTGCCCTATGGTGAAGACATTAACTTCCGTGCCGGTCTGAATGTAGAGACCTACAAATACTTCATGGACTTCGCCTCCAAGTATGGCATCAAGTACATCGTCATGGACGAGGGTTGGGCAAAGGACAACATGGACCCATACACCCCCAACCCAGATTGTGACTTGACGGAAATCCTCGCTCATGGCAAGAAGGTGGGCGTTGGCGTAATTCTATGGCTCACATGGCGTTGCGTGGAGCAGAACCCTGGACTCTTTGCAAAGTTTGCCGAATGGGGCGTGAAGGGTGTTAAAATCGACTTCATGGACCGTAGCGACCAGTGGATGGTCAATTTCTACGAGCGTACCGTGAAGGAGGCTGCCAAGCACCATATCTTCGTCAATTTCCACGGTGCCTACAAGCCCTCTGGACTTGAATATATATACCCCAATCTTCTATCCTACGAGGGTGTAACGGGCATGGAGCAGATGGGCAACTGCCGCCCCGAGAATAGCATTTACCTGCCCTTCATACGCAATGCCGTGGGTCCCATGGAATATACCCCAGGTGCCATGCTCAGCATGCAGCCCGACAACTACTCTGCCCGCCGTCCCAACTCGGCTTCCATCGGCACACGAGCCTATCAAATGGCGCTGTTCGTGGTCTTCGAGTCTGGTCTGCAGATGCTGGCCGACAATCCCACGCTCTATTACCGCAACGACGACTGCACACGCTTCATCTCCTCCGTACCCTTACTGTGGGACGACACCCAAGTGCTCTCAGCCCGATTGGGAGACCATCTTGTTGTGGCCAAGCGCAATGCCGACAGGTGGTTCCTCGGAGGCATCACTGGAGAGCGCAAAGAGGCCTTTGAGGCAGAATTCACTCTCGACTTCCTTCCCGAAGGACAGACCTTCACCCTCACCTCCTTCGAGGACGGCATCAACGCCGACCGCCAGGCCATGCATTACACCAAGTCCTCGCGCCAGGTGTGCAAAGGCGACACCATCAAGGTACGTATGGTTCGCAACGGCGGCTACGCTGCCACAATAGAGTAAACCGAGAACAGAAATATACCCACTCCTATAACCCTCTCATCCACCCATTACTTATGAAAGATAACAAAGTCATTTCAATTTTAGCATTTCTGCTCATTGCTACGACCACTCTTGCCTTCGAGCAGAAGGAAATAGCGGTCAGAAGCAACAGTATGAACAAGGACGTCCTTTGCACCGTCATCACCCCTGAAGGGTATAGCACCGAGCAGTCCTACCCTGTCATCTACCTTCTCCACGGATATGGCGGAAACCACACCGTATGGGCACAGGATGGTGTCGTGGGACGCTTGGCCGACCAGTACAACCTCATCGTTGTCATGCCTGACGGAGCGCGCGACAGCTGGTACTTCGACAGCCTCGTAACCCCTGAATACCGCTACGAAACCTTCGTTGCCAAGGAACTCGTTGCACACATAGACACCGCCTACTCCACCATTACCGACAGAGCCTGCCGAGCCATCACCGGACTCTCCATGGGCGGACACGGAGCCTTCTACCTGGCCATGCGCCATCAGGACACCTTCGGCAACATGGGCAGCATGTCGGGCGGACTGGACTTCCGTCCCTTCACCAAGAACTGGAACATAGCAGGACGTTTGGGCACCTACGAGGAGAACACCCAACTTTGGGACGAGAACACCGTCATCAACCTCACCCATCTGCTAAAAGCCGGCACCATGAACATCATCTTCGATTGCGGCACCGAGGACTTCTTCTACAAGGTGAACTGCAACATGCACGAGAAACTCCTCCAGGAAAAGATTCCCCACGAGTTCCACTCCCGTCCCGGCGCCCACAACTGGCCCTACTGGCTCAATGCCGTCAAGTACCAGTTCCTCTACTTCGCCGACAGATTCCCTAAACGGTGAACGGATGAGCGGTAAGCGGATGAGTGGTGAGCGGATGAGTGGTGAGCGGATGAGTGGTGAGCGGTGAGCGGTAGGGACGCTGCGTGCAGCGTCCGCATAGTTTTCCGTTTTCACTTTTCACCTTTCCGTTCGTAAGGGTGAGCGTCCCTACCATGCTTCTACTCTCGATTACTCGCACCTTTCACCTTTATTCACCAGCGTTCATCAAGCTGTCTTTAACTCCTTTTTGCTTTGAGATGAAAAGTTACCGCCAGTTCGTCATGCCTGTTTCTTGTAGGTAAGAGCAGCGAGGATATTGAAGATAAGGGCAAAAGCTCCCAGTGCCGCGTAGTTTGTCCATAGTTCAGCAATTGCTGTTCCCTTCAAATATACCGAGCGTAGAACCTCGACAAAGTAGCGTGGCGGCAGCACGAGCGTAAAGCGTTGCGCCCACACTGGCATTGAATCAATGGGCGTGAGCAGACCACTCATCAGCATAAAGGTCATAATAAAGAAGAACATCACAAACATCGTCTGCTGCATTGTCTCCGAGAAGTTGGCTATGGTGAGGCTGAAGCCAGAAATCGTAAGGATAAACAGCAATGCCCCAAAATATATTGCTCCGATAGAGCCTACTGGGGCAAGACCATAGACTAAACGAGCCACAAGCATAGCCACCGTGACGACAAACAGTCCGATAATCCAATACGGCACAAGTTTAGAGAGGATAAACATAAAACGTGAAATAGGCGTTACATTTATCTGCTCAATGGTGCCGCTCTCCTTCTCGTCCACGATACTCAACGCTGGCAGAAAACCGCAAATCAAGATAAAGAGAATAATCATCAGCGCAGGAATCATATAGTGGCGGTAGTTGAGCGTGGGGTTATAACGATTCTCGATAGTTACCAACTCCGACAACTTGGTTGGGTTCTTCTCGCTACGCAGTTCAGTCAGAGTGCGGGCGATGGTCTGCACAACGTACTGCATACCCATACTTCCCTTGATGGCATTGACGGCATTGGCGGTTATGCTGATGCGGTTGGGCGTGGCAACAGTCATATCGCGCTCGAAATTGTCGGGTATCTGCACAATAACATCCACATCTCCCTGCTCCAAAGCCTCCATAGCAAGTGGGTATTCGGCCGAAGTATGGGCGAGAGTGAGGTACTCCGAGGCATTGATATGCGAGGCTATGCGACGCGATGTGGTCGAGCGGTCGAGGTCAACGATGGCCACATTTACCTGACGCACATCCATAGTCATAATGAGCGGCATAAGCAACATCACAAGTATCGGGAAGGCGATGATGAGCCGAGGCAGAAACGAGTTGCGCCGTATCTGCAAAAACTCCTTCTGTACGAGTACGACAAATGCTCTCATAGTTACTCTAATTTATCGTTAAACTTTTTGAGTGATATGCCGAGAATAGCTACCGTCATACCGAGCAGAATCACGCAATTCTTCCAAACAGCCACCAGCGGCAGCCCCTGAATCATCATCTTTCTCACAGCGTCGATATACCACCTTGCAGGCACAATATTCGATACCACCTGGAAGAACTCGGGCAGATTCTCAATCGGGAACAGCATACCCGACAACATCAGTATCGGCATCATCATTACCATAGCCGAGATGAGCAATGCCGCCATCTGCGTGGTGGCAATAGTCGAGACCAGAAGTCCGAGCGAGAGCGACAATGCCAAATATAGCAACGAGAGTGAAAATATACCCCCAACACCGCCCGACATCGGTACCTCTAGGAGGTATCGCGCCAAAAGCAGGATAGTTACAAGCACAATGCACGATATGGCAAAATATGGAATCATCTTGGCGAAGATAATCTTCACTGGGCGCACTGGCGAAACCAGGAGCACCTCCATAGTGCCAACCTCCTTTTCGCGCACAATCGACACCGAGGTCATCATCGCGCAGACAAGAATAAAAATCAGGCCCATAATACCTGGCACAAAGTTGTAGGCCGAGCGCATCTGCGGGTTGAATAGCATTCGTGTCTCAAACATAGCCTGCTGTGAGGCGGCACCGAGCAGGACATTTTGCAGATAGGCCGTAGCCGAGCCTGCGGTATTGACATTCGAGGCATCTACAATGAGTTGGACAAGAGGCTTTGTCGCTATGCCTGCAGCCGCTTGCTCGGCACAACGGTCATAGTCCGAGGCAAAGACCACAACAGCACCCGCCTTGCCTGAGCGCAGACAAGGGTCTATCTCATCTTGCGAGATATAACCCTTAAAGGTAAAGTATTCGTTATGCGACAACCGCTCAACGGCATCACGCACTCCATCGGTGTGCTCCGAAGCGACAACCGCCACATTGATATTATTCACCTCGGTGGAGATGGCAAAGCCGAAGAGGGTCATCAGCATTACGGGGATGAGCATAACGACCAACATCGTACGCTTGTCACGGAGTATATGCAACGACTCCTTTTTTACGAATGAGCCAAAGTTCTGTTTCATAGCCTTACTCTCCTCTTTGTGCGCCACGAGCCAGCGTGCGGAACACCTCGTCCATCGACTCCGCGGCAAATTGTTGTTTCAGACGGGCTGGTGTATCAAGAGCCCGAACCTCGCCATCTACCATAATCGAGACGCGCGAGCAGTACTCCGCCTCGTCCATATAGTGTGTAGTGACAAATATGGTCGTACCACCCTCTGCAGCCTCATATATCATTTCCCAAAACTGACGGCGCGTTACGGGATCAACGCCTCCCGTCGGCTCGTCCAAAAAGACCACCTCGGGGCGGTGAACCGTGGCAATGGCAAACGAAAGTTTCTGTTTCCAGCCGAGTGGCAGAGAGCCAACCAGAGTGTTACGCTCCGAAGAGAAATTCAGGCGCTCAAGCACCTCCGCGGAACGCTCCTCGGTTTGTTTTTTTGATAAGCCGTAGATGCCAGCAAACAAGCGTATATTCTCCCACACCGTAAGGTTGTTGTAGAGCGAAAATCGCTGGCTCATATAGCCTATGTGGCGTTTAATCTGCTCACCCTCGAGCATTACGTCATAGCCCGCCACCGTGCCGCTGCCCGATGTGGGATAACTCAAGCCACAGAGCATACGCATAGCAGTCGTCTTGCCCGCTCCGTTTGCTCCGAGGAAGCCGAAAATCTCGCCTCGGCGCACATCAAACGAGATGCGGTCAACGGCAGTAAAGTCGCCGAAACGCTTGGTCAGGTCGCGTACTGAAATTACTACGTCGCTCATCTTCTCATCAGTTTTATAAACATATCCTCGATTGTAGGCTCTGCGCTCACTATCTCCACGCCTTCTACATCGGCAAGCGCCGCCTTAAATCTCTCTTCATCAAAACCTGCACTTGCAACCAGATGGTGCTTTTCGCCAAAGGGATAACAATCCTCCACACCCTCTTCGCGACGTGCCCTTTCCAGCAGGGCAAACATATTCTTGGCACTAATACCATAGAGAGGTTTGTCAAAGCCCTGCACAATGCCAGTGGGCGTGTCGATACCCAAAATACGTCCCTCATTGCAAAGTGCTATGCGGTCGCAACGCTTCGCCTCGTCCATATATGGTGTTGATACGAGTATGGTCATTCCACGTTCTTTCAACCCGGCAAGCATATCCCAGAATTCGCTACGCGATACGGCATCAACACCCGTTGTCGGCTCGTCCAAAAACAATACGCTTGGGCGATGAATCAAGGCACACGACAGGGCTAGTTTCTGCTTCATACCTCCCGACAGTTTCCCAGCCCGGCGGGTGCGGAACGGTTCTATCTGCTTGTAAATCGGAGCTATAAGGTCATACGATTCTTCAACAGTTACGCCAAACAGAGCCGCAAAGAATTGCAGATTCTCCTCGACCGACAAATCTGGGTAGAGCGAGAAACGGCCTGGCATATATCCTACACGCTTTCGGATAGAGAGGTAATCCTTCTCGATATCTAAACCATCTACCGTGGCACTGCCCTCATCGGGATTGATGAGCGTAGTGAGCAGTCTAAAAAGCGTGGTCTTACCTGCTCCGTCAGGGCCGATAAGTCCAAACAATTCGCCATGCTCTACCGCGAACGACACACCGTCGAGTGCCCGCACCTTGCCGTAACTCTTGGATAGGTTGTTTACATCAATAGCACTCATACTACAAAACCACTTCGCCTGCCAAGCCTATCTTCAATCGGCCATCATTTTCAACGGCAATCTTTACGGCATAGACCAGGTTGGCACGAGAATCCTTTGTCTGAATTGTTTTAGGCGTAAACTCACTCTCCGACGAAATCCACGCTACGCGACCCGTATAGTCATATCGCTCCGTGCCGCCAAAGTCGGCAACGACCTTCACCTCATCGCCTAATTTAACATTGGCAAGTTGGTCGGAGGTAAAGTATGCTCGCAGATAGATATTCTTAAGGTCAGCAATCTTCATCAGAGGCTTGCCTGCCGATGCCAACTCGCCAGCCTCGGCATACTTGACCAACACGGTACCACCAACGGGCGAGATAATGCGGCACTTTGAGATGCGGTCATCAAGGGCGGCTATCTGCGCCTCCAAAACCACAGAGTTGCCGTTGATGGTAGAGGTATTTTTATCCAGCGTTGATAGTTGGGCCTCCAACTGTCCCTCCAAGATCTTTATCTGCGCCTCGATATCGTCTTTCTGCTTCTGAGTCGCCGCGCCATCACGCAACATATTATCCACGCGACGCAGTTCAGTCTTCTGCTTTGCAATCTGCTCACGCAACGCCGCCACCTGCTTCTTCACATCGGGACGAGAGGCAAGCAATGCCGACTGCTGTGCCACGAGTTGCTTGCGCTGCAAATGGAGTTGAAGACTGTCTATCGTGCCTACCGTTTGGTTGGCCGCTATTGCCATACCCTCCTCAATATCGAAATTAAGGATTCTGCCCGTAGCCTCCGATGATACCACCACCTCGGTAGCCTCGAATGTACCTTGGGCGTCAAACTCCGCCTCCTTCGTGCAAGAGATGGCCAACAGAGCCATTGCTATATATATTACCTTTTTCATATCCTATTGATTTAATGTTGTTTTAAGTCTGTATATTGATTGCAAAAGTTCTATTTCGTGTGTGCTGCGTGCAAGTGCGGCTGCCGTCTCATCAGAGATTTTCCGCAATAGGTCGGTGGCATCAATTACCCCATTTTTCAACTGCGACTCTGCCGCCATACGCACCCTGCGACGCAACTCCACTATACGCGAATCATCCGTGATGGCTTGGCGCAGACGAGCAATCTCGCCATCGTCCTGCGCGGTCTGCATCTGAGTATTAAAGAGAAACACATCGCGCTGAACAGCAATTTGCTTTTCGGCGGCATTGAGCTTTTGGAGATTATTCCGCTTGGTATAGAATGCTCCGATATTCCACGACACACGCACGCCGGCAATGGCATTGAACGACAAATCCGATGAAACCATACTCTTAAACATATCCAACCCTGGATAGCCGTAATAGACTTGCGCAAAGGCCGAGAAGCGAGGCATAAGCGAAACATTTATAGCTTTGCGCTGTGCCGTCAATATACTTTCCTGAGCCTCGAAGAGAGCCAATTCGGGTCGTGCCAAAGTGCGCGATTGGAGTTGCTGCATTGCAGGGCGTTCCAGGTTATCTGACGCGAGCGGTTGACCTATAAAAATCTCCAACATACGACGATAGCTCATGCGTGAAGACTCAACCTGTCCGAGCGTCTGTCGGGCGGCAAGTAACTCCGCTTCCACAGCATCGACATCTGCCTGCATGGCAACACCATTTTTATAATATGTTTGCAGACGGGCAAGATTGCTTGCAAGCAGCTCTATCAGAACCTCGGTCTGGGCCTTGCGCTCATCAAGCAACAGAATACCAAAATAGAGATTATCCACCCTCGACTGCAAGTCGTAGAGCGACACATCCACTCGGCTGCGCTGCTCCTCGGCCTCCGCCTTGGCTATGGCTTTGTCGGCCCTTGACTTTCCTCCATCCCAAATGTGTTGCGACACATCAATCGAAACTTTGTATTGGTCACGGTGTATGCCAGCCATCTCAATACCGTTGGCTTGAAGGATTGTCTTGAAGGCCTCGGGATAGGTGGGCGTGGCAGACTGATATGTAGCCTGTCCCGACAGAGCAACTTGCGGAATCCACGCTCGAGCCGCATTGGAGAGATTGTACTGCTCGGTCTGCGCAATCAGGTCGTACTGTCTGATTGCGGGGTAATGCTCCCGAGCCAAGCGACGACACTCTTCGAGCAACTGGCCACTCGAGGCGGCGGCACAGACCACGGCAAATAGTGTTAGAAAAAAACGTTTCATATCTTACTGTTTTTTGATTCTTCTCAATATGGTTTCGATGTTCTCTGCCTTGCGAACCGCCAAGAACCCTTCGCGGTCGGCCATCAATTCGCCCATTAGCGGTTCCATAAATGGATAGGCAATAAAAGTGAAGATATTGAGCGACAGAATACTGATAAACAACATCTTAACATCAACCCATTCTATTTCACCACGCTCTGCCGAGCGGTCTATTTCAAACTGCAGGCCGCAATATACATTATCAATAACAGCACTCACACGTTTGTACAATAACTTATAACGCTCGGGGCGTGAGATAATTTCGTTTATGACGAATCGTGGCAAAAGCGGATTGGCGGCAATAAAATCAAAGTGCGCCTCAATGCCACCCTTGATGCGCTCAACAATAGGCAACGACGGGTCGCCCATAATGGCAAACATAGAGTGTGACATAGTTTCGAACTTCTCATCTACTATACGCTCGAAAAGTTGCTCTTTAGTGCGGAAATAGTAGTGCAGCATCGCGTGAGTTACTCCTGCTGCCTGCGCTATCGAGGTGGTGCGGGCACCATCATAACCCTTGGTCAAGAACTCCTGCTCCGCCGCCGCAAGTATCTGTTGCTCTTTGCTTTGTCTCTCTTGATTGTCCATAAATCCTGGTGTTTAACAAACGTATCTAACAATATTGTTAGCACAAAAGTATGAATAAAACCTCACTTCACAAACAAACAAGACCAAAAATGTCTGATTGATTAGTAAAACGAATAATTGTTTCGCCTTTGCACCATTAGCAAAAAACGTTAAACGTTATTATTCGCCTACGCTCATCAAGATAAACAGTCGCCTCCGCTCATCAAGCTAAAGCAGTCTGCGTGAGACAAAAAGAAGACGATTACAAGACTCGCTGCTCATCCACTCGACGCAGCATTCAATCAACGCTCTGCGCACTTTGTCGTAACGAAGTTTGCGACACCTTCAGCGCCAGCGTGAAATAGGAAAGGTAATAAATCTTTGCGCTCTTTGCGCTCTTTGCGTGAGATAAAAAACGATGACGATGACGATGACGGAATACTATCCACCCCCTCCGCTTAATGAACGGAAAACGGAAAACGGAAAAGTGAAAACGGAAAACGGAAAACATCCCCTATCCCACACAAAACACCATCCGCAGACACTTGCCATCACTGGGGTGCCTGCGGATTGTGTATGTCTCATCGTAACCGCCATTACGGTAATGAGCGTTACGATAAAACTTATAGAATACTATCCCTAAAATTAATCATATTTCTATGAAAATCCCAGGAGTATCGTTCTCATTGAAGAGAGCATTGGGAATAACCCAAATGAAGCAGAAGTTTGCACGCGAGACGGGCATACCTACAAGCAAGGCTGGTCTGGAAAGGAAAATCGGCAGTGCTATCATTAAGGCCTTACTCGGAAAGAAGTAGGAGTGACCGATTTGGGGCAAATCAAAAAACAATGGGCAGAGAAAGTTGAAAAATACCTCCTTCTCTGCCCATTTGTCTTTATAGTTGAAAGGTTGGGGGAATTTGTCCTTATGGATCACACGGTTAAGTAAGACAAAGGCGTTTTACACCGCCACCAGAGTACATTTACACCGCCAAAACACGATTTACACCGCCACATAGCCACCTTTCTTGGCAACACCTTGGAATGCAATCCGTTTCTTCTCTGACAAAAGTTTAAGATAGCGTTGCGTTGTTCGCAGACTCCTACCCAAGCGTTCGGATAATGTGGGTGCATTCAGCCCCGGATGCTGAACAATGGTCTGTAAAAGCAGTTCTTCAAAAGGTACGGCTTCAGTCGCAGGTTGAGAATCTCGGAACAAGCGCAATATGTCCATTTGCGTCATAATGACACGGTCTACGATGAAATCCCAAAACACCTGTTCGTTGGTATGCGCTTTCTCTAAAGTTGCAATATATTCTGAGCGTGTGATGGTGGGAATGATGGCAATGTTAAATTCGTTTCTCATAAGCGAGAGGTTCATCAACAGGCGTGCCATGCGACCATTACCATCCACGAAGGGATGGATGAAAACAAAACGTCTGTGCAGTTCAGCAGACAGTATTACGGGATGAAGTTTCCCCTCGTTATTGTTATACCACTGCAAAAGTTGCGACATCCGTTTGCTGATTTCTGCCACAGGAGCCACTGCATATTGACTACCGCTAATAAATACTGGCACTTGCCGATATTTTCCTGCCCTCAATGGATCTATTTGCTGATAGAAGAGTTGATGCAAACGACAAATTATCTCTTCAGTGAGTGGAGTCTGATAGCTCAGTTCGTAAAGATAGTCATATGCCCGAGCATGTCCTACCGCTTCATACACATCACGTAATGGTTTACCATCAATGGTAAGACCATCTTCTATTATAACCTTGGTTTCCGACTCTGTCAAACTATTACCCTCCAAAGCATTGCTTGTATAAGTCAACCCCACACGATAATATTCGCGAAGCGACTTCAGCGTATCTTCCGCCAATGGCCTATAGGTCCATAACTGTTGCTGAAGCTTGTCGCATTGTGACAGTTTGCCTTGTAGTTCTATTGACATTTTCATATTACTCTGCTTTTGCCGTTTCTACTGCAAAGATACTACTTTTTCTTTTAAGACACAAATTGATTTATTTATGCTGTCCACCCAGAAACACATGTCTTTCTGGAGCAGTGCAAGTGAACTCATTTCTTTCGTTTCGTAAACAATGATATTATATACCACAACGGCAGAACCAACAATAGCCAGAAAGCCTTATTACCCCACAATAACACAGCAATAAAAAAAGCAAATAAAGAACAACCTAGAAGGGCATTGAAATTCCTCATTCGTTTTACTGTTGTTTTAACATCCTCGGGACGGGTCTTGATGAGTGATGTTGGGAGTTCGAGGACATATTCCACATCCTCGGATTCGTCCAGATATTTGAACAGGAAATTGTCACCTTTGCGGATAGCAATGAGGTCGCCATGACTGGCTTGTCCATGGAAAACGTCCGTGGCAGTATCACGGCTGAGGGCTTGCCCGTTGATGTATATTTCCAAATCCTTGACCGTGCCAGAGAAAAGACCTGTAACTGGGTGAATACACAAGGAAAACTTGGGTGCAGCATCTTCTTGTACGATAGCCTTGGAGAGCGTCTGATGAAGAACATGGAACAGGTCCTTCTTCAGGAAATATTCTATGCAGAGACGATGATTCTTATCATCTGCCATCTTGATATTAAGCACATCAACATTCCTATTATAGATGGCAGAGCGTATTTCCGTAATATTCTTCAGTGGGATAGCATGCTTCTTCTTGAAGGATATCCAATTTGGCGAATTTGCTTTATAGTATAAGGTATGATTGGTGATGCTGGCCTTGGCTGTGAGTGTGGAATAAATAACCGGAATTGCAAATACAGAATAGAATATTATTAGAAACTTAGAGGCAGGATTAGCGACGTCTAATATCTCGGCATAATATAACAATCCAAATATGCAATACCCAGTAATCCATAGAATCAAATTCTTTCTTCTCTTCTTGAGTACTATGGTATCGGTTGTTGTATTCATATGCAATATGTTTATGGATTGTTATTCTTTCATCAAACTGCGAATCGTGTCTCGTACGCTATGAGGTGACTGCGGATAAGTAGCGGGAAAAGAGAAGAACCTGTCATACATGGGCTTTGCTTCTTCCAATGTGGGAACAGGTCTATCCATCGCCTCAAAATAAATCCGAATCCTACGCATAAGTTCCTCTTCAAAATCTACGCTTACGATACCAGGGATACCTATTGTTAGCACCGACTCATAGATTGGCTTGTAATAAATTATGCCATCGGCAATATCTTCCCATTTCATATCACCATATCGAACGTTAAAATATGGTTCTCGGCCAAAAGGAGTTCCCTTAATATCCATAGCGAAGGACAGACAACCCATGACCTCAAACGCAGCATCCCACAATCCACGTGCAACCAATGGCATCTGCTCCTTTTGGGTGTATTCCGTCCAGTTGAGCATCACTATCTTCACATTATCCTCACCATAGAGTTCCTTAAGCCATTTGCCCTGGCGATGGTAGTCGTTACCGGCAAAAGTGGCGTTCAGCGCATGGGGATGATTGGTTATTATCAGAGCCTTTCGCTTGCCCTTCTTAGGTTTCTGGTTGGCATACATTTCTACAAAATGAAAAGACATCGTGGAGTCGCGGTAAGAGCAAGCCGGAGAATCATCAAAATCCCGATACTCTTGGGCGGTTTTGATTTTATTCCACGAGAATTTACAATCCGTCAATCCCAATGTAATCTTATGTCTGCTGACACGATTTATTTCATAGAGTCCTCGAAGGAACTGTACACGATTGTACTTATCCCAAAGCGGATTGAAATCCTCGTTGCGAAGGTATGTATAGAGGGCGTCGTTGAATGCCTGAGCAGTCTTGTATTTCCTCTGAAGTAATCTGTTTACATCTTTTGTTCTGTTTACACATCCTACTTCGGTATACACATAACCGATCTCCTCGGCAAAACGAGCATCACGCAATATGTCCAATATCAATTCATACTGTGTGGTATCTCTGTGGTCACGTTCTCCAATCACTACGATATCGGAGTGTTCAAACAGTTTGAATATATAGTCTACAGGAGCGCATGATTTCGACCTTACACTTGCCACATAGTCTTGCAACGACGAGGACTGTGCATAACCAGACAAGGTTGTGCAGAGAACACAAAACCAAAAAGCAATTCTCTTCTTCATAACGCAAACTGAATATTACTATGTTCTGGCAAGTCGTTAAACGTTATTCCCAAGTCAACGTTCACCGCACTCTCCTTGCTTTGCTTCGTTCCAGAGGCGGTCCATTTCTTCCAGGGTCATGTCCTTGAGTTCACGGCCTTGCTCCTTGGCGCGCTGCTCCACATAGGAGAAGCGGGAGATGAACTTGCGGTTGGTGCGCTCCAGGGCATTGTCGGGGTTGATGCCGTAGAGGCGTGAGGCGTTGATGAGGGAGAAGAGCAGGTCGCCAAACTCGTTAGTGGAGTTCTCCTTGTCGTCCTTCTCCAGTTCCGTGCGCAGTTCGTCCACCTCCTCGTGAACCTTGTCCCAGACATCCTCGCGCTTCTGCCAGTCGAAACCCACGTTGCGTGCCTTGTCCTGGATGCGGTAGGCCTTGATGAGCGAAGGCAGAGATTCGGGAACACCAGAAAGCACGGTCTTGTTGCCACCCTTCTCCTTCTGCTTTACCTGCTCCCAGAGTTGGCTTACCTCGCCTGCCGACTGTGCCTCGGCCTCGCCATAGACATGGGGGTGGCGGAAGATGAGTTTGTCGCACAGTTTGTTGCACACGTCGGCAATGTCGAACTGACCCTCCTCGCTGCCTATCTTGGCATAGAAGACAACGTGCAGGAGCACATCGCCCAGTTCCTTGCATATCTCCTTGGTGTCGTGTTTGATGAGGGCATCGCACAGTTCAAAGGTCTCTTCTATGGTATTGGGGCGCAGACTCTCGTAGGTCTGCTTGCGGTCCCATGGGCACTTCTCGCGCAGAGTGTCCATCACATCCAGCAAACGGCCAAACGCCGCCAGTTTCTCTTCTCTTGTACTCATAAGTTGTAGGAATATCAAATGATTGTCAGACTGATGCGACGACCCAAGCCCTCAAAGATTCTGAACAACGTACTGAGCTGTATGTCGGACTTTCCATTTTCGAGACGGGAAATATATGTCTTCTTAGTACCTATCTTCTCTGCAAGTTCTTCCTGTGTGAGACCTGCACGAAGGCGTTCTTCCCTAAGTGTCTGGGCAAGACAAAATGCCTCTGCTTCGCGGTCAAATTCTTCACGGGACGCGGTACCGACCTTACCGTATTCTACATCCAACAATTCATGTAGACAAGTACATCCCATCAAAGCTTTTTCCTTAGACTTATCCATAATATATTTATTTATTGTTAAAATATTCTTTCATCAATCGCTCTGCCCTATCAATTTCTCCAGACGGAGTTTTCTGTGTCTTCTTTTGAAAACCATTAAACAGGATTACCAACGAACCTTCGTCAAAACAACAGAAAATCCTATAAATATTTCCTGCGTATTCAACACGTATTTCATACAATCCCTTTTTTCCTTCAATACTCTTAAGTATGGAAACCGGCAACCTGTCTAATGTTTGAATCCAAAGCAAAGTTTGAGCTATCTTTCGTCTCACTTTATCGTCCTGCGCAACAAAGAACTCGTTAAAGTAATGCTTATAAAACCTGATTTCTCGTTTAGCCATAACGCGATGTATTTAGATACATTTCAAGTGCAAAGTTAACTAAAAAGTTTCCTTACACAAAGAAAAGTCGTCCTTTTTTGCGCTTTTATTGTCTTCTTACAACAAATAAATTTGACCCAACGGTCTTAGAAATTCACACTCGGCATAAAAAGTAAACTTTTTCTGCTCTCGCTTAATCGTTTCTTTGGTAATTCTCTCACTTATTCGTACTCTGACATATCAGTCTAAGTTACTCACATTGACCTACGGTCTTCCTCCTCCTTACAAGGCATAGTATACGCATACTCTGCTCTTGTTTCGTTTGTCGGTTCGGATTTACTCAAATAAATTTGGTAATTCTCTCACTTAATCGTAACTTTGTGCGCGAAATATAAATTAAAGATATTATATCATTATGGAATTAGCATCCAAGTACAGCCCTGCCGAAGTGGAGGGCAAATGGTACCAATACTGGCTGGACAACAAACTGTTCAGCAGCAAACCCGATGGTCGTGAACCCTATACCGTGGTTATCCCACCGCCAAATGTGACCGGTGTGCTGCACATGGGCCACATGCTCAACAACACCATCCAGGACATCCTGGTGCGCCGTGCACGCCTGCAGGGCAAGAACGCTTGTTGGGTTCCCGGCACCGACCACGCATCCATAGCCACTGAGGCAAAGGTGGTGAACCGTCTGGCAGAGCAGGACATCAAGAAACTGGACCTCACACGCGAGGAGTTCCTGAAGCATGCCTGGGACTGGACCAACGAGCACGGCGGCATCATCCTGAAGCAGTTGCGCCGACTGGGTGCATCGTGCGACTGGGACCGCACCTCATTCACCATGGACAAGGAGCGCAGCCAGAGCGTGCTGAAGGTGTTCTGCGACCTCTACGACAAGGGCCTCATCTACCGTGGTCTGCGTATGGTGAACTGGGATCCCAAGGCTCAGACTGCCCTGTCTAACATTGAGGTTATCTACCGCGAAGAGCAGAGCAAACTGTACAACCTGCGCTACTATGTGGCCGATGCCGACACCAACCCTGTGGTTCCCACTGGCGAGGAGGGCGAGGTTCTGCATCAGGACGAGGAGGGCAGATACTATGCCGTGGTGGCAACAACACGTCCTGAGACCATCATGGGCGATACCGCCATGTGCATCAACCCCAAAGACCCCAAGAACCAGTGGCTGAAGGGCCACAAGGTGATTGTTCCCCTGGTGGGCCGTGTAATCCCCGTTATCGAGGACCGCTATGTGGAGATAGAGTTCGGTACTGGCTGTTTGAAGGTTACTCCTGCTCATGACGTGAACGACTACAACCTGGGCAAGACACACAACCTGGAGACCATAGACATCTTCAACCCCGACGGCACCCTCAGCGAGGCGGCAGGTCTCTACGTAGGCCAGGACCGCATGGAGGTGCGCAAGCAGATTGCCAAGGACCTGGCAGAGGCTGGCTTGATGGAGAAGGTGGAGGACTATACCAACAAGGTGGGCTACTCCGAGCGCAATCCCGAGGTGGCAGTAGAGCCCCGTCTGTGCATGCAGTGGTATCTGTCCATGCAGCACTTTGCCGACATTGCCCTGCCTCCCGTGCTGAATGGCGACATCAAGTTCTACCCACAGAAATACGTTACAACATACCGCAACTGGCTGGAGAACATCGACGACTGGTGCATCAGCCGCCAGCTGTGGTGGGGACACCGCATACCAGCCTACTACCTTCCCGCCGAGGAGGGTAAGGAGGAGCAGTTCGTGGTGGCAATGAACCGCGAGGAGGCTCTGGAGAAGGCTCGCAAGATTGCCGGCTACGAGAACATCACCGCCGAGCAGCTCCGTCACGACGAGGACGCTCTGGACACATGGTTCAGCTCATGGCTGTGGCCCGTGAGCCTGTTTGGCGGCATACTGAACCCCGGCAACGAGGAGATAAACTACTACTACCCCACGGCCGACCTGGTAACCGGTCCCGACATTATCTTCTTCTGGGTGGCACGCATGATTATGGCTGGCGAGGAGTATCTGAAGGATGTTCCCTTCCGCAACGTTTATTTCACCGGTATCGTGCGCGACAACCTGGGCCGCAAGATGTCTAAACAGTTGGGCAATAGTCCCGATCCCCTGGGTCTCATAGACAAGTATGGTGCCGACGGCGTGCGCATGGGTATGCTGCTGGCTGCTCCTGCGGGCAACGACATACTCTTTGACGAAAGCCTGTGCGGACAGGGTGCTGCCTTCTGCAACAAGATTTGGAACGCCTTCCGTCTGGTGAAGGGTTGGGAGATAAGCGACGAGATAGCACAGCCCGAGCCCAATGTGAAGGCCATAGAGTGGATGCAGGCACAGTTGCGCACCTATGTGGCAGAAATCAACGACCTCTATAGCAAGTACCGCCTGAACGAGGCTCTGATGGCCATGTTCAAACTCTTCACCGACGAGTTCTCTGGCTGGTATCTGGAGATGATAAAGCCTGCCTACCAGGCTCCCATCGACCGCAAGACTCTGGAGGCTACCATGCTGATATTCGAGCAGTTGATGCAGGTTATCCACCCCTTCATGCCCTTCATTACCGAGGAACTCTACCAGCACATTGCAGAGCGCAAGGAGGGCGAGAGCATCATGGTGAGCACTCTGAACATGGAAGCACCCAGCGCCGAGGATGCCAAGCTGATTGCTGAGTTTGAGCAGTTGAAGCAGATTATATCTGGTGTACGTGCCGTTCGTCAGAGCAAGAATATAGCCCAGCGCGAACCTCTCACCCTGGAGGTGGTAATGGCAGAGGGCGAAAGCCGCATCACACAATACCCATCTATGGGTAGCATCGTCAGCAAGATGGCCACTCTGGGCGAGATCCTCTACGTTGCACAGAAGGGCGAAGGCAGCCAGGCCTTCCTCGTGGGTACCAACGAATATGCCGTACCTCTGGGCAACCTCATCGATGCCGAGGCAGAGATAAAGAAGGCCGAGGCAGAGATAGCACGCCTGCAGGGTTTCATGGGCGGCATACAGAAGAAACTCTCCAACGAGCGCTTCGTGCAGAACGCCCCTGCCCAGGTGGTAGAAATGGAGAAGAAGAAACTGGCCGATGCAGAAAGCAAGATTGCCGCTCTGCAGGAGACCGTGAAGGCGCTAAAGGGATAAATTTAAACGGAAAGGTGAAAACGGAAAACGGAAAACTAATTTGGACGAGGACGAAAACGAAGACGAAGAAATCATAGGAGAATCTATGAAGTCCTCTGAAATCCTCTAAAGTCCTCTAAAATCCTATGATTTCCGTTCGCAAAGATGAACAACGCACTGAGAAACATAGCAGAACTGTGCCACCACGAATATCTTCGTGAACGGCGCAGTATGCATTTCACACGCAACATCATCATCTGGAGCCTGAAAATCGTTCTTTGGACAAGCATAGCACTGGCTCTGCCACGCACACTTGAGACCGCAGGGATAAGCATAGGGGAAAGCCTGCCGCTGCTACTCCTGACCGACCAGATAATACGATGGTTCAGCCAAAGCACACCAGCATACAACGCACAGCAATACCGGCTCATGCCCATCAGAAACTGGCATGTGCTTGCCGCCTACCTGCTAAGAATGCTGTTCACGCCCATCAACTTCATCTGGCTGCCGGCACTATGGCCACAATGGTGGCTCTTGGGGTGGTTCATACTGAGTGGATACGTGTATCTGGCATGCTGGCACACCTACCTGCACCTTACCCAAGGCAAGGAGACACAGCACCGCCTGCCACAGATTCTGGACAAGGGTGCCTTCCTCTCGTGCGAACTGAAACTGAGGACAAGACATCCTGAACTGAGGAAAAAGATAAGGAACGGACTCGTATCGGCCCTTATACTAACGGGAATAAGCATATCTCTGGATATGGAAATGTACACCGACTTCACAGTCCTGCACACACTCACCTTCCCCACCCTGCCACTGCTCACTACACGTCTGGGCTACGAGCAAGCCTACATGCCTCTGCTAAACACACGAATGCACAACCTCCGTGCCGTATACAGAGCCAAGTACATAGCCGCTCTGCTAATGCTTATGCCTGGCATACTGATACTGATACTCCCCGTGACCATGGGAACACTATCTTTGGAAAGGTTGGCAGGTTGGACCATGGCCGTTGCCCTGCTCATATACCCCACCCTGCTCATGTGTGCGCCCAAAGGAAAGGTTAGTTCACCCACGGCACAGCTGCTGACCCTCGCCACTCTGACACTACCCATACTGATAATACAACTATTAAAATAACCACTGACAAAGATTATGAAAAAGACACTCATCGCATTTCTGGCGGCCTTGTCTATAGGCGCAATGGAAACACAGGCACAGGGTCTTATGGACCTGTTCAAGAAGACCACCAATACAGAACAGAATTCAAAATTAGCAACAGACCAAAAGGCACAGAACGCACTGAGCGGACTGAGCGGAATAGGCGATTTCGTTGCAGGTCTGCTTGGCAAAGACCAGGTGAGCAAGAACAGCCTCGTAGGCACATGGAACTACAAGCAGCCTGCCGTGGTATTCGACAGTGAGGACATGCTCACCAACGTAGGAGGCATGGCAGCTGGCAAGGCAGCAGAACAGAAAATCCAGGAATACCTGAACAAAATAGGTTTCACTGCCGGCAAGATGAAGATTGCTTTTAAGGAAGACGGAACAGGCATTGTAACCTATGCCACCAAGAACATTCCCTTCCAGTGGAGCGTGGCAGAGACCGACCTGACCATCAAACTGGGAAGCGGCACTCAAAGCGCCCTGGCCAACAGCACCAAGCTGAGCAGTTTAAGCAAGTACACGACCTTCAAGATGAACTGTAAGGTGAACCTCACCGACATACAGATTTCGTTCAAGGCCGACAAGCTGCTCGACTTCGTATCAAAGGTTGTTTCCACAGCAGGCAGTGCTGCCAACAACTCAACAATTTCAACGATTGCCGGACTTGCCAACAAGGTGGACGGCATGTATCTGGGTCTGACCCTGGAGAAGTAGGCAACAGACTTATTACACACAAAATATACGATATGGATATTGGCATCTGTCTGCACGGATGCCAATATCTTTTTTTGCTCTCCCGAGGGCAAGGAACTGACAATACTATATGTAAGGGTGTGACAATACTGAGGACAAAACTCGACAATACCGAGGACTAAAACCAGCTTAGATCACAACAAGTCCCCGCCATTGGAGGGCGAGGACTTGTAGTGAGGAAAAATGATGCTTGTGTACTATTTTTGCAGTTGTATCTTTCCCTTACGTATGACTATTCCCTTATGCTTGAGGTCCGTCATGCGTACACCGTCAGGTCGGTATGCAGGTTCCTGTACGGCAGAGGCAGCATCAATATCATGGACTGGGGTATCTCCTGTTGTGAAGAAGACGAAGTCGCCCAACTGCGTATAACTGGCATCGGTATGCTTCTTGTAGTATCCAATGTATATGGCGCATTCGCTGTAACTCTCAGCATCCTTGAACTGGAAGTCGAAGGTCTTTATGCTTCCTGGTTCAATGTCGCCAGGCAATTCCATCACCTCTGTTCCATAAAGGCTGCCATCGTCATAAAGGTCCTCCAAGAGTATTGCCACTATGCCCCTGTAATATCCCTCGCTGCTATTGTTCCTGATACGAATCTTGGCACTTACCCTGTTCTTGTCTGGCACGCAACTGATCAGGCTTAGGTTGGAAGCACGCTTGGGAGCAGGCTTAACTGAGTCGCGGATATGCATCAGTTGGGTGTGGCCGTTAATGTCGTCAGACAACCAGATGTTGTATGTCCCCTCCGCCTCCGGAGTGAAATTCAGGGTCAGTTCGGCATGTTCTTCCTGCTTCATCAGCACTGCCGTACGGCTCTCTGCTTCTCCAGGCTCGTCATCCGTACTAGCAAAAAGATAGAATGCGGTGTTAAGTTCGTCGCCCATATTCTCCAAACTTATGGTAACATTCTGCTTGGTTCCGGCAACAAGGTTTCCGCTGCACTTCATCTCTTTTATACGCACCTTCTGCTGAGGATGCAGTGTTATGTCGGAGATACGTCCGCTCTCGTCCTTTGTAACCTCGAAATACTTGTGGCTGCTGCCCACACGCTTCCATATAACCGAACCTCTGGGGCGGCACACCGTGGCAATGCGGTATTTGCCGGGTGTGAGGCTCGTTGCTTCGTATTCCAGGTCGAGACCGACATATTTTCCATAGTCAGAGTAATTGCCTCCTACAGTCAGCTGGATGGCCTTAAGGCGTCGCACTATATTGTCGTCCTCGTCTATAACCGCAAAACCGGCATCAGCAGTCAAGGTGCTCATATGTGGGTTCAGGAAGTAGCTGAATATGCTCTTGTTTACAATCTGCTCGGCATCGGGCAGCAAATATTTTGGCTTTGCCTTTTCACCTGTTGGAGGCTGTATGCCAGTAATTATTTCCTGTCCCCAACTATAGCCATCGGCAGAACCGCTGCCTATGCCTCCCACACCGGGATTCATAAGACTCAGTTTGTAGTATCCGTCGTAGGAACCACCCCAGCCCCAATTGAAATGGTACATGCCATTGCCATCGTATCCGTCGCACACGAATGCATGCCCGCCACCCATGGAATATCCGGCATGGTAGACAGGTCTTCCATTCTGAAGTTCCTCATAAATGAGGGTTTCCCATTCGCTTGGGCTATAGTAATTAAGTCTCTTCAGCTCTAAATTGGCATCGTAGTCGAAATAGCGCTGCAGGGCAATGGCAACATCTGCCGTAAATGCTCCTGTTGCATCCTTGGTGTAGTCACTCAGTATAGCCTGACCACAATATTGCATCAGTTCTGCAACGGCATCGGCCTTGGTTTCCATACCATAGGAATCGCGCATATCCTCCCAGTTGAAGGTCGTTGCGGAAAGACTTTTCATGACAATTTTTGCAGTTTCCGTAGTGTATCCTGGGATGGGAGAAGTCTCAGCCTGGGGCCACTCGTGAAACTTCATTATCTGAGCCATGGCTGTAGCAGTACATCCGGTAACGCTCCTTTCACCTCCATGCTTGGGGCACTTGTCATTGTATGGAGCGCTCTGGTTCCATTGCGTATGTGTCAGAGGAGAGATTGCGCTCCATTGCGTACTGTTCTGCATGGATGCACGATGCTGTGGGGCATAAGTCTCCAGCATGGCAATCTGCTCGGCATAGCCCTCGAGCCATGCCTTAACATTTTCCGGCATGCTCTCCATATCAAATGAACCATTGGTGGAATAACCCAGAATCTCGTCCGTATTGTCATCACCGGAAACTATCACAAAACCTTTCTCGTCCTGTACATTGAACACATAATATGCAGGTACGTCCGTCTTGGTTCTTTTGCCCTTGACAGAACGTGCAGGTGCATATTCGGCACCAGCATCAGCAGCAATGCGACTGCCGTTCAATTCCTTCATGAATCTGGCAGCCTTGCCTTTGGCCTGTTCCAGATCCACCGGACCGGCAAATGCCATGACATAAGAAAATGCCACGAGCAAGAGAGAGAAAATTCTACGTTTCATCTTTAGTATAAAATTAATGGATTAGATCTATTGAAATAACGGATGCAAATATACTTATAAATGGGGGCATTTGCAAACCACACAATACACAATACGTCTAAAACATCTATAATGAAATGATATAACACGTGGCACGCTGAAGAATACCTGCTACATGTTGTAGTTTTTATACAGAAAGCATTATATTTGCATGGCATTTATACCTATTCACACTATATATATATATATTATGGTAACAATTCATCACATCCCAGAACAGAATCTCTTTCGTGCAGAGGAAAATGGCAATGAAGTGGGCAGGATTGAATACAAGGAAGCAGAAAAGACAATAACCATTACCCACACCTATGCATACATAGAAGGGCGCGGAATAGGTCGTCAGCTTGTTGTAGCAGTAATTGAATATGCCAAAGGGAAAGGCTGTATGATAAATCCCTTGTGCTCTTATGCCAGAGTGCTCATGAATAAAAACGAGGAATATACGGCACTGATTTTGAAATAGCAGAATCAGGGATAAAGAAAAATGCTGTGGCATAAACCACAGCATTTTCTATATATTTTGTAAAAAGCACAGGGCTGATTAGTAGAAGAGATAGCGCTTGTCCTCTACATTTGCCTTGCGGTACAGATCGCTCTGGAAACCGTTAATACCACGGAGCGCAGTCTGCTTCAGCATGCCCTGCTCTACCTTCTGGTCCAGAGTAGCCTCCTGCTTGTCAGCAGCAAGAACCTGGTATGCATAAACAGCACCGTTGCCACGTACACCGCTCTTGAAGGCATCCTTAGCCTCGTTGCAAGTGCTACCGCTAAGTGCGGGCTCGGAATAGCCAGTCTTAGCAACGAATACAGGCTGATTGAAAGTTACACGACGAAGAGTATCTGTTACAGCACCTGCCAGCTTGGCAACCTCTGCAATGCTCTTTGCAGCAGCCATCTTCTCCTGAAGCATAGCAGCCTTCTTGTCCTTGATAACCTCCTCAGTCAGGAATCTCTTGACATCCTCCTGTTCCCAAGACAGATAGCCCTTGGGGGCAATGCCTGTGAGGACAACGCACATGAGGTGATCGTTGTTGCCACACTCGTAGAGAGGACTTACGTCGCCCACCTTAGTGTCTTCGTTGAAGATCCAGCGCATTGCATCGCGGGTGCTGCTTACACCACCGATTGTGTGCTCGGCACTGCTCAGGTTGTCACGCTCAAGAATGCGGTAGCCAGCCTTTGCTGCCAGTGTATCAATAGCCTCAGCATCCTTGCCGGCAAGGAAAGAAGAGAAATTTGAGAATGCCTTGTCATAGGTCTGCTTTGAGAAGTCCATAGCCACCTTGACTACAGCCACATCATACTTGCTGATGGGGTTGCGGCTCTCCAGCACATTAATAACGAGAACACTCTGGTCCAGAACCAGCTTCTGGAGGCTGCCTGCAGATGCAGTAGAGATAGTCTCGATAATCTTCTTGTTGGTCTCATCGATGTTCATGCCTTCATACTGTGAAGAAGCCATCCACATCTTCTCACCGCTCTGGTTGTACTTCTTGGCAATGGTATCGAAAGGAGCACCAGCCTTGATAGCATTCATGATGCTGTCTGCAGACTTCTCTGCCAAAGTCATGTCCATACCGGGAACACCGATTACACGGTACTCTACGCTATCGGGCATTATCTTAGAAGAAATCAGGCGCACAATGTTCATGGTGTTGTCCATGCTGCTATAGTAGGGACCTACCTGCTGACCAGCCTTCATGGTATCCAGCTGATTGGCAATATCTGTGGGCAACACATTCTTGCTAATGGGCAGAGAAGAATATGGAACGAGTGAACGAGCCTCGCGGATTACCTTTGCAGGAGCAACACCAGCATTCAACTGCTGTGCATATTCTGCCATCTGCTTGTTCAGTTCTGCCTCATCCTCCTTGCTTGCCTTTACAGCAATGTCAATGTACTTGATGCTACGTGTCTCGGCAGGAGCCTCGAAGAGATTCTTCAACTCAGCATACTTGGCCTTCAGGTCCTTGTCGGTTACTGTAATGTCACCGTCCATGATGCTGCTATAGGGAAGAGCAGCCATGAGGAGAGTCTTCTCGGTGGTGCGTGCATCAAAGTTCTGCTGGGCAGCAACGGGGTTGCTGAGGATTGTTGCCACAAGAAGGTTCTGATACTTCTCTGCAAGCAAAGTGTGACGCAGGTTCTTCTCAATGAACTTCCACCACTGGGTCAGGCTGTTTGCCTCCTCCACCAGGTCGGCAGAAGCTTCGGGAGTGGTAAGGATTTCCTGACACTGCTCCAGCGTCTGCTTGAGCATGGTATAGTCAAACTGACCCTGCTGGTTGCGGAAGGGAGTCTGAAGGAGCATGGGATGCTCGCCCTTGATGAGAATCTGCTGAAGTTCACGGTCGGTAACAGTCAGTCCCAACTCATTTGTCTCGCTGGCGATGAGTTCGGTCTCAACGAAATTCTGCCACACCTGGTCGCGGATGCTCTGCATCTGCTCGTCGGTAAGGTTGGTAAGACCATTGCTGGTCTTGATTACGTTGGTGTACTCGTCAACCTTGTTGTTGAATTCCATAAGGTCGATGTCCTTGCCGTTGATTGTACCAACGATGTTATGGCTGGACATACTGAAGACCTCTACAACTCTTGTCCAGTCTGTAGCGATGAAGCCTATCAGACCGAGGAAGAGCGCGCCTACCACCACTGGGCCGGCGTTTCTTACTTTTTGTAAAGCTGCCATTTTGTTTTAGATATTATTTTGTTATTATTTAATCGAAATATCACGCAATTATGCGCATTTAGGGCACAAAGTTAATGAAAATTCTTGGATATACCTTAATATATTTATAAGAATTTCTCCGCTTTAGCGATAATCGTCAATTATTTAGATGTTTCAGGTGACGAAAGAATTACCTCTTCTATCTTGCTTGCGGTTTTCTTTATAACCTTCACCTGCCAGTTTCCGCATTTGATAACCTCATTAAGTTTGGGGAAACTCTGATACTCGTTCAGAATCCATCCACCTACCGTCAGGTAGTCGTCGCTTTCGGGCAGGTCTAAGTCAAGAAGGTCATTTACCTGCTCTATCTCCATACGTGCAGAGATATGGTATTCCCCGGAGGGCAGTTGCTTGGCGATATACTTGTTGCTGTCGTGCTCGTCCTCTATCTCTCCGAAGATTTCCTCCACCAGGTCCTCCACAGTAACGATACCAGATGTGCCGCCAAACTCATCAACTACCACAGCTATGGACTTTTTCTGGGCCATCAAGGTGGAGAGAAGTTTCTGCGCTGACATTGTCTCAGGCACAATAGGTGTTTCCCTTACGCATCTGGTCCAGTCATCTCCTGGCTTCAAGCGAAACATCTCGCTGGAATGCAGGAAACCGACTATATCATCAAGGTCGTCTCTGTAGATGACAAGTTTTGATATTCCACTGTCGGTAAACTGATTACGTATCTCGCTTAATGTAGCATCCATGCCAACAGCAACGATCTCCGTGCGTGGAACAATACAGTCACGAACCTTGACATTGCGGAAGTCCAGAGCATTCTGGAAGATCTTCACTTCTTCCTCGATGAGATTCTCATCGTCTATATTCTCTATATTGCTCTGAATCAAGTGGTCCAGGTCGGCCTTTCGGAATCCCTGGTCTTCCTTTTCCTTAGGCACACGCATGCCAAGAAGAAAGAGAATCATGTGCGAGAGTCCACTGGTAAACTTGCTGATGGGCCAAAGCAGTATATAGAATATGAATGCCGGTATGGCGCACACATGCAAGGTTCTGTTGGGATTTATCCTGAACAGAGTCTTTGGCAGAAACTCGCCTGTAAAAAGCACAATAACAGTACTTACTACAGTTTGCAATACCAGACCCTCAATGAATTTAGCCATCAGAATACCATATATAACAAGGGCAATGTTGTTGCCCACCAATATGGTGGATATGAAATTACTGGGATGCTTGTAGAAGATGTCTATTATCCGGGATGTCAGTCCGCTTTCCTCACGGTCCATCTCAAAGCGCATCTTGTTGCTGGACACAAATGCTATCTCTGTTCCCGAGAAGAATGCAGAGAACATCAGGACAACAAAGATTTTTACAAACAATATGTACGAGTCGTCTGGTATATTCATTTCTTTTTCTTGAAATCGTATTTTGTTGGAGCAGGAGGCAGTACGGTGACAGGTTTCACATCCTTCCTGGCGGTATCTTCCTGTACCGCATTTAGAGCAGCAGGAGCACTTGCATTGGAGAGTGAGTCTCCCTGCAATGGCGAACTTTCCCCTTCTGCATCCGACACGGGAAAATCTCCTTTGGAATTTGCCACCGAATAGCGTGTCATATCCTCATTGCTGCGGAATTCCGTTCCTTCCAGCGTGCGCTCGGGCGTAATCACAGTCATGTGGGTATGATTCCACATCTCATGCTTGTTCAGGTCCCAATAGAGTTCCTCGGTATTGAACCTGGTTCCCTGGACATTGCGTATGCGCACCCTGCCTCTAAGTTCCCACAACTTCTGGTTGTGAAGATATGCGGTATCTGCCTGTACATAGAGATCCACGTCGAAGTTCTCATCAAGTCTCAACATCAGCATACCTTTCATGAATTTCCATGTGGCAGCCTGACTGGCAGGAGTATGGATGTCCCACTCTTCCGCAACCAGATGGTAGCGAATCACGCCAGAGTCAGAAATAAGCGTGCTTACTCCCACACTATGCATGAATGGAAGAGAGTCTGCAGCATGTACCTTTTTTGAACCTTGGGTCTCGCCCGAAGTGCAACTGAAAGCGAACAGCAACACAATGACACACCCCACCCCCCAAAGGGATGAGATGCGCAGATACGACTGACAGGATCTGGAATGCTCTGAACCCATGCCTTAAGTTACTGAATCTTGAATTTCATGAACCAACGTTCATTGAAAGTTACACCGAGATTCAGCATAATATAATTTTCTGTTATCAGATTTCTTGTACTGGAGGCACGACGCAACCATTGTACTCCCAGATTTATCATGGAGCCATTGGCTCTACGAGCCGAAATAGGCAGACCAACACCAAGACTGGCCCCTATTTCAGAAGGACCTTCAAGGAAAGACTCTGCCCCCCCCGTCCCCTGTGCAATATTCATATACGGGCTGCTGTACGACATACCTGCACGATACCTAATACGCTTAAAGTACCCCTTAGTTGCCATAGGGTCGGGTGTATACTCCACACCAGCATTGAGCGAATAACGGTCCTTGTACATTCTGTCGGAACTGGGATAAGTTACATTGCTATTAACAATTTGCATTACCGGCGCACGGCATTCGCCCCAACTCTGATAATGTGCATCGGCAGAAACAAGCAGGTTGTTTTTGTGCTGCCAGGCGATACCGCCAGAATAACTCATTGGGATATCAAAGCCATTTTTCTCGCCATCAACACTAAGGGTGTCTCCAGTACTCATGAATCTATACAAAAAGGCATCACCGTCGAACTTATGCCCAAGTCCGACTGTTGCACCTATTGTAAGCCAGTCCTTGGGACTAACGCGAAAGGCATACTGGGCTCCGAAATCCAACTTATACGTAAGCACATCAGCATGCTGCATGAAATTGAATCCGTCAAAGGAAGAACTGGTTGTACCGCCTTCTGTGAAAACCTGCATCATCACGTGGTCATAACCGCCCCATAACAGTCCCACATTGGCGCCTACCGAGAAGTTGGCGAAGGGCTTCCACCCCAGGCCCAAAAACACCTGTTTCAGTCCACCCTGACCCTGATAGTTGGTTGTATTACGCACCAATTCACCAGTCAATTCATCCCTATAGACCTCATTACTGGCTGTCGTGTAGTTATAACCTATAGTGCTATAGGGCTTAAAGCCAAATGAAATGGCCACCCCCCTATGCAAGCGGAAACCTGCAACGAGATAATCAAAACTGGCGTTATTCACCCTTTTGCTATTGCCCGACATAGACATCATGCCAAAGTTTCCTGACATGCCTACATCAAGAATGAAACTAAGCGAATCAATATGGGCATAGGATGCCGGATTCATTGTATTGAGCTTGCTGCCAGAAGGCAATGCCACTCCTACTCCACCCATAGCACGATTCCATCCCTGGGACTGGTCATTAAGCAGACCTATGCCAAAACGTGAATAGGAAGAATGTGTCCCTCCATTCTGCGGGCGTACCGTAGCACAGAACAGAAGTGACAAAATCACTACAAGCAGACGCGGATTCATTATTACTTTAATCTTGTTCAAGGGAATGTATAGTTTTATGTGTGCACAAAGGTAATGCAAAAGATCTGATTAAGCAAGCATGCCCGCTTATTTTGAAATGAAGACACCTAATTTATATATATTTTAAAAGGTATTTGCCGGATTACAATTTATTTTTAGTAACTTTGCGCCCGAATGAAACGTATACTGCTCCTTATACCCATATTTCTCTACGCCATTTTCGCCAATGCGACGAAAGTGGCTGAAGACATTGTGGTGAGCGTGATTACATGTTCACCTGGCCAGGAAGTATATTCGCTTTACGGACACACTGCCATCCGGGTACAGGACAGGAGGAACGGCACAGACCATGTGTTCAACTATGGGGTGTTTGATTTCAACACTGACTATTTTGTATGGAAATTCATACTTGGACACACCGACTACATCTGTATGGCCAGTCCGTGGGAATACTTCACCAGGGAATACGAGAGGAGAGGCAGCAGTGTAGTGGCACAGAGGCTGAATCTCACCGACTCAGAAGCAACGAAGATAGCAGACTATCTTTACAGGAACATCAGTCCAGAAAACCGGACCTACCGTTATAATTTCCTGAAGAACAACTGCACAACACGAGTCATGGACTGTATAGATTCATGCATCGATGGCACGTTGGTCTACGCCTGGAAGGACACTCTCCTGACTTACCGCAACATCCTGCACGAGTACACAAAGGACTACCCTTGGACCCAAGACGGCAACGACCTGCTTTTGGGAGCAGATGTAGACACTGTACTTTCGCATCGTGCTACATGTTTCATTCCAGACTACTACATGAATGCATTATCCGGTGCAGTAGTACGCAATGACTTTCAAGACACAAGGCAATTAGTGGCCAGTACCGACACACTTGTAAGAGCCAATCATACTGTACGGCACACAGAGAACGGTTTTCCGCTGGAACCTTGGAAGACTGGCTGGCTCTGTTTTGCCATAAGTATTATAATACTGCTGATAGAACACTATACCCGCAAAATGATGTGGCTGCTGGATGCCATACTCATGCTGTCACATGGTGTCGCAGGTTGTCTGATTCTTTTTATGTTCTGTTTTTCGGAACACCCTACAGTAGACTGCAACTGGCTGATCGGAGTGCTCAACCCGCTTCCGCTAATACTTATGCCATTCACAATCAAGGCCGCATGGCACGGACACCGTTCAATGTGGCACTATTTCATGGCAGTATGGCTGGCAGTGTTCCTGTTGTTCATCCCCTGGATGCCCCAACAAATGCCATTATTGCTAATCCCCTTACTGAGCACGTTGCTCGGTCGACAAGTTTCCTATATACTTCACTACAGCCGCATGCCGGCAAGCAAACTTGCGACAAATAGAAAAAAAGCAGCTAAAAAGAAAAAATGAGTCATCACTCATCATACAACAGACTATTTACCACTCTGGCCGTCCTGCTCTCCTTTTGCGGAACAGAAGCACAGAATGCCCCCACATTGCCGCGGATAGTAGTCAATGTGATGGTAGACCAGTTGCGCACTGACTACCTGGAGGCATTTTCTCCCCTTTTTGGAGAGAGAGGTTTCAACAGGCTCTTGCAAGACGGGTGTGTCTACACGCAGGCGGAGTACCCGTTTGCCCACCCCGACCGCGCCAGTTCTACCGCATGCCTGCATTCCGGCACTGTTCCATACAACAATGGCATACCTGCAGAAAGCTGGCTGGACCGTCAAAGCCTGCGACCAGTATTCTGCGTGGACGACAAGAACCATGGCGGCCTCTTCACAACGGAATCATCATCACCAGTACACCTGAGCGTCTCAACCATAGGAGACGAACTGAAAGTTGCCACAGAAGGAAGAAGCATTGTCATTAGCGTGTCTCCATTCCGCGATGCAGCCATTTTGTCTGCCGGACATGCTGCCGACGCATGTTTTTGGCTAAACGACCATACAGGAGAATGGTGTTCATCATCCTATTATGGTGAGTTTCCGTTCTGGGCCCAGAAGTACAACAGGTATCAGTCGCTGCCTGACCGCATAAACAGCATAGTCTGGGTGCCAGCCAACAATATTACGGGCAATTTCAACTACTTTATTTCCGGAGGCAAGAAGAACTCGTTCACACATAGGTTCAAAGGCGACCGTGCCTATAGCCAGTTCAAGACCAGCGGCATGCTCAATGAGGAGGTCAACCGCTTTGCCCTGCACAGCATCGCCTCCACGGAGATGGGAATGGACCCCATCACCGACATGCTGTCAGTAACATACTATGCAGGCAATTTCGACCATCGCTCTGCATCGGAATGTCCCATGGAACTCCAGGACACATACGTACGTCTGGACAGTGCTCTGGGGCAATTGATTGACGATGTGGAAAATAAAGTCGGCAAAGGCAATGCGCTTTTTGTCGTTACAAGTACAGGATATTGCGATGAGCCAGCATCATCCGGCCTGTCGCGATACCGCATCCCAACCGGAACATTCGACATGCGACGGGCAGAAATGCTTCTGAACATGTACCTTATAGCCGTGTATGGACAGGGGAACTGGGTGGAGAGTAGTCTGGGCAACGAGATATACCTCAATCTCAAGTACATCGAACAACGCAACGTAAACCTGACAGAACTGCTGGAGATGAGTTCTGCCTTTCTCATCCAGCTGTCAGGAGTCAAGGACGTATATACCAGCCAGAGACTGTCGCTGGGTGCATGGACACCGGGCATATCAAAACTGCGCAACGCATACAACCCCAGGCGTTCCGGAGACATCATGATACAGATTGACCCGGGGTGGACAATCAGCGAAACCAATAGCACCACACCTTCAAAAAGGAACAACATCTCCAGGGAGAGCTATCTGGCATTTCCTTTATTCATAATGGGCAGCAATTTTGTTCCACGCAAAATAGAAACACCAGTTACCATAGACTACGTTGCCCCTACAGTAGCACGTGTGCTGCGCATACGTTCCCCCAATGGTTGCGGGCATCCGCCACTACGCCAGCCTCATCCATAAACAGGCCAGACCTTCACAGAGGCCCTTTTTAATACAACACATACTACATAAAACAGAATATAAAACAACACACAATGAATATAACAAATTTCTTAGTTAAACTTTTCGGCGACAAGAAGTCGCGCGACCTGAAGGCATACCGCCCCTTGGTACAGGCCGTACTGGATGCATATCCCAAGGTACAGTCTCTCAGCGACGACGAATTGCGTGCCCGTGTACATGAAATCCGCAAGGAGATAGCAGAAAAGGCTGCTCCTCTGCGCCAGCAGATTGCGGAAATCAAGGAACGCATCCCACAGACAGAGATCCAGGACCGTGCTCCCCTCTTCCAGCAGATAGACAAGCTGGAGAAGGAGGTTCTTGACGTTCTGGAAAAGGCTCTGGACGAGGTGCGTGCCGAGGTGTTTGCCATCGTAAAGAGCACAGCCGAGCGCTTCACCAACAGTGCCGACATCCGTGTCAAGGCAACCGACTTCGACCGCGAACTTGCCACCAAACATGATTTCGTGGACATAGAGGGCGACACAGCCATCTACCACAACCACTGGATAGCCGGTGGCAACGACATGCAGTGGGCCATGGTGCACTTCGACGTGCAGCTCTTCGGCGGTACCGTCCTGCACCAGGGCAAGATTGCCGAGATGTTCACTGGTGAGGGTAAGACCCTTACCGCCACCCTGCCCGTCTTCCTCAATGCCCTTACCGGCAACGGTGTGCACGTGGTAACCGTGAACGACTACCTGGCAAAGCGCGACTCCGAGTGGATGGGTCCCATCTACATGTTCCATGGCCTCAGCGTGGATTGCATCGACAAGCACCAGCCCAATAGCGAAAGCCGCCGCCGTGCATATCTGGCAGACATTACCTTCGGCACCAACAACGAGTTCGGTTTCGACTACCTGCGCGACAACATGGCCCAGGATCCTGCCGACCTGGTTCAGCGCAAGCACAACTTTGCTATCGTGGACGAGGTGGACTCCGTGCTTATCGACGATGCCCGTACACCTCTCATTATATCAGGTCCCGTGCCCAAGGGCGACGACCAAATGTACGAACAATACCAGCCTCTTGTGGAGCGCCTCGTAGGTGTTCAGCGCACTCTGGCAACACAGTATCTGGCAGAAGCCAAGAAACTCATTGCCGAGGGCACCGAGACCAAGGACAAGCAGAAGACCGCCGACGGTTTCCTGTCGCTCTACCGCAGCTACAAGGCTCTGCCTAAGAACAAGGCACTTATCAAGTTCCTCTCAGAACCCGGCATCAAGGCTGGTTTGCTCTCCACCGAGGAAATCTACATGGAGAACAACAACCGCCGTATGCCCGAGGCAATAGAGCCCCTCTACTTCGTTGTTGAAGAAAAGCAGAACAGCGTTGACCTTACCGACAAGGGTAACGAATGGCTTGCTTCCCAGGTAAACGATGCAGCCTTGTTCGTCCTGCCCGACATTGCCGGCATGATGTCGCAGATTGAAGCAGACACCACCCTCGACGACGAGGCACGCATACAGAAGAAGGACGAGGTCTATGGCGACTATGCCATCAAGAGCGAGCGTGTGCACACCCTCCAGCAGCTGCTGAAGGCCTACACCATGTTCAACCTCAACGATGAGTACGTAATCCAGGACGGCGAAATCAAGATCGTTGACGAGCAGACTGGCCGTATCATGGAGGGCCGCCGCTGGAGCGATGGCCTGCACCAGGCTGTTGAGGCCAAGGAGCACGTGAAGGTACAGGCTGCCACACAGACCTATGCCACCATCACCCTGCAGAACTACTTCCGCATGTACCACAAGCTGTCCGGTATGACCGGTACTGCCGTTACCGAAGCCGGCGAGTTCTGGGACATCTACAAGCTCGACGTTGTTGAGGTTCCCACCAACCGCGATGTTGTCCGCACCGACGGCAACGACCGCATCTACAAGACCCAGCGCGAGAAGTACAATGCCGTAATAGAAGAGGTAGAGCGCATGCGCAATAGCGGACGCCCCACCCTCGTTGGTACCACCAGCGTGGAAATCAGCGAACTGCTCTCCAAGATGCTCTCCATGCGCAAGATTCCTCATCAGGTTCTTAACGCTAAATTGCACCAGAAGGAGGCCGACATCGTGGCACAGGCAGGCCGTAGCATTGACGGACTGGGCACCGTAACCATTGCCACCAACATGGCAGGCCGTGGTACCGATATCAAGCTGTCTCCCGAGGTGAAGGCCGCCGGTGGTCTGGCCATCATCGGCACAGAGCGCCACGAGAGCCGCCGTGTCGACCGCCAGCTGCGCGGACGTTCCGGCCGTCAGGGCGACCCCGGCAGTTCCGTGTTCTACGTTTCTCTGGAGGACAAGCTCATGCGTCTGTTCGCATCCGAGCGTATTGCCCGTGTGATGGACAAACTGGGCTTCGAGGATGGCGAGATGATAGAGCACTCCATGATTACCCGTTCCATCGAGAACGCACAGAAGAAGGTGGAGGAGAACAACTTCGGTGTGCGCAAGCGCCTGCTGGAGTACGATGATGTCATGAACAAGCAGCGTACCGTCATCTACGAGAAGCGCCGTCATGCCCTCATGGGCGAGCGCCTTGGCATGGACATTGCCGACATGATCTGGGACCGCGTGTGCCACATCATGGAGAGCCACGACTACAAGAATTGCCGCGAGCAGTTCCTTGAGATACTGGCCATGGACTTCCCCCTGACTCAGGACCGCTACGAGAGCGGCAACATGGACGAACTGGCAGAGGAGGTTTACCAGAAGGCCATGGAGCGCTTCAAGCAGAAGTGCACCATCATCTCCACCAATGCCCACAAGGCTGTGAGCATGATCGTGGAGAACCCCGACCAGATGCCCCGCTACGAGAACATCATGGTGCCCGTGGTGGACGGCCGTCGTGTCTACCAGATCAGCTGCAACATACAGGAGGCCTACGAAAGCCAGTCCCAGGCTGTAGTCACCGCCTTCCACAAGAGCCTCATCCTGCACACCATCGATGATGCATGGAAGGAGAACCTGCGCCTGCTCGACGAACTGAAGCACTCCGTACACAATGCTTCCTACGAGCAGAAGGATCCCCTGCTCATCTACAAGCTGGAGTCTGTCAAGTACTTCGACCAGATGGTCAACAAGATCAACGACCGAGTAGTAAGCATACTGATGCGCGCCCAGGTTCCTGAGCTGCAGATACGCCAGGCCGAGGCACCCCAGCCTCCCCGCCCCCAGCAGCGTCTTCAGGAAAGCCATGGCGGAGTAGACGAAGGCATGCGCCAGGCAGCAAGTCACGACACACGCGAACAGCAGCCCATACAGCCCATCCGCCGCGAGAACCTGCCCGGACGCAACGACCTGTGTCCCTGCGGTTCCGGCAAGAAGTTCAAGCATTGCCACGGACGAAACCTTTAATCGAACGGAAAACGGAAAACGGAAAACGGAAAACGGAAAACTAATCCGCTCACCTCTAACCCGCTCATCCGTTCAACTCAGTTTTCCGTTTTCCGTTTTCACATTTCCGTTTAACCAAAACCACACATACCTATGATTACACCTGAAAAGCAAATCCAGAGAGCCCTGCGCCATGTTGCAGAGCGCTTTCCCCAAGGCAACGAGCCAGTACTTACGGATATCGTTGTACGTGTTTTCCCACACAGTGGCGAGGTGAAATTCTATGACGATGACGAAAGGGAACTCATGCGCATCGTCATACCGGAATGGATACACGGTTCGCGCGATGTGGATTTCTACCATAAGGTCACCCCCATCTTGCGCAATGCCATCAGCGAGGTGCGCACCGAGGTTGTGGACACCATGTCCCTGCTACGCCCGTATACCTTCGTCATGCAGGACGAGGACGGCGAAACCCTCACCGACCTGTATATAGTAGACGACCACGAAACGGTAATTATCTCAGGTAATCTGCTTGAAGGTGTAAACGAAGATTTGGATTCCTTCCTGGAGGAACTAATGAAAGAGTAAGTGCAGTTGCACCGTCAGTTACAGAATCCCCCTCATCGGCCAAAAGGTCAGTGAGGGGGATTTTCTTCCCTGCCATACCGAAAAAGATTACATCATGCTTTGCGTATGGAAACGTGGCAGGGAGGTATATATCGTGTTCTACAGGCTGAACCTGTATATTGCGTGCAGCATCACATAGCTGAGGAAGGTGTCCGTGCGGCTGAAGGAGCGTGATGTGGGTGACAGGATGCTTCTTTCCGCCGTGCGCGACTTCAGCAGGTCGGTGCCTTCCAGCTGGATGGTCAGTGCCTTGCTCTTGAGGAAGGATTGCGAGATGGAGGCGTTCAGTATCCATTGTGGATGGTTCATCAGAGGGTCGGCATATCCGCTTCGGGCATAGTAGATGAACTGCGTGTTTATCTTCATGCCGAAAGGCAGGTCAACCTGTGGCGATAGGTTCACCTCGTAGGTGTGTCCGTTCTGGTTGTATTGCGGAGTCTCGCCGTAACGGGTGAAGTCACCATTATACTTCGCGCTGAGCGACACGCTCCAGATGTCCTTTCTGTATCTCAACCCAACATTGGCACTGGCAGCATACGAGTCAACAGAGGAAAGTCCAAGGCTATTGCCCATGGCACCCACGTAGCCGATGTTGTGAGAATAGTTTGCATACACCCTTGCATTCAGGTTCCAGTGGCGTGCGGTGTCCAGAGGCTGGTCGGTATAGGCTGATAGCCACAGGTTGTAGTTGCCGTTTACATTGGTCTTGCCATATCGGGTGTATCCAGTTGTGGGGTCTGTCTCCTGGGTCGTCACCACCGAGTTGGTTCGATTACTGAAACCAGCATTCACGGTATAACTGTCACCACGCTTGGGCTTGAAGAAGCGGGAGTATAAGGATACGGAGTTGCTCCACCCCGCCTTCAAGTCAGGATTGTTCACCGTTTCCGCCATGGGATTGCTTGTGTCCCTGATGGGCAGAAGTTCCATGAGAGACGGACGTGCACTACTACCATTGTAATATAACTGAATATAGTTCTGCCGGGTGAATTTATATTTCACGAAACCATACATGCCCAAGCCAAAATGGGTGCGGGAGGGGTTGTACTGCTCACCATTGCGGTCGTAATGGAGGTAATCCGTAAAGAGGTTGACCGAAGGAGAAATGGCACTCTCCACCTTGTCCCAAGTGCCTTGAAGGCGTGCAAGCAAGTAGTGCTCATTGGTATAGCTGTCCGAGTAATATGTATTCTGCAAGTCGCTTACATACTGGAGCGAGTCGCCAGGAGTGGGTCGCAGGTTCTCGGGGATGGTGTAGACATCGTAAAGGCCATGGTCCTCGTTGGCCTTGCTATGCGAGAATCCATAATTGGCACTGAAACGAAGATGCTTGTTGATTGGTTCGGCATACGACATGCTGGCAGAGAGGCTGTAGGTCGTCGTGCTTGCCTCATTAGCCTGGCGCTTGTCCAGATTAGAAGCCGGGGCATTAGGCGAGAAATAGCGGTAGAACTGCCTTGAGTTGCCACTGCCCTGAAGGTCATTGATACTTCCCCTGGCATCCACGCCCAGCGTTCTGCCCTCTTTCTTGAACAGGTGGGTGTATTCGGCGTAAAAGTTGGCATTATGCCCATTGCTCTTGGAATTGCCGTTGGCGTCCAGCGAATTTATGCCCTGCCCCATGAGAGCAAGCGACACGTCATCGCCCACAAGGCTCCCTGCCATGTCCTCCATCTCCTCGGGCTTGGTGTGGAAGGTGGATGAAGTGCCTTCCTTGTCGCTCCTGCTGTTCTGATAGCCATATCTGGCAATGAAATACATACGGTTGATGCTATCTATATTATATGTAATGTTTGCCCTGGCATTCACACCCGCCTCACGATCGTCGGTAATGTTCTTGGCATAGGTGTATTGCGTGTTGCCACCGCCCAGGAAGTTCTCGCTATTGTTCAGCGTATTGTAGAACATGTTGTTGTGATACACATCTATGTTGGCATTGCCTCGCAGGTTGCCTGCCTCCTTGTTGGTCTTGCCATTGTCCCATTGCATTATCATGCCTGCCTTGCGATAGTCGAACAAGCCAAATCTGCCATCGCTCCAATAAGACCAGTTGCCGTTGGCATCCACCTGCTGGTTCTGGCAGATGTTGTTCATCTGTGCATACACGGCGGTGCGGCGACGGTCGGTGAAGTTAGTGGCGAATATCTTGCCCACATAGCGCTTGTCAGTACCACCGCCAAGGTCCACGTTTGCCATCCACTTCGACTTGTACTCCTTCTTGATGGTCAGGTCCACCACCGTGGCCTTGTCCGTATCCAGTTCCCCGCGGTATTCCTTCTCCTCGTCCGTCTTATCGTATATCTTCACGTTCTGCACGGCATCGGTGGGCATATTGGCCAGGGCGGTGTTCACATCGCCAAAGAAAGGCTTGCCGTCCACCAGAATCTGGTTCACCACCTTGCCCTGATAGGTCATGTTGCCGTCCTTGTCTATGCCTATGCCGGGCAACTGGTTCATCAGCGTTGCCAACGACGCATTAGGCGGCAGGCGCAAGGCTGCACTGCTGAACAAGAGCGTATCCTTCTTCATAGTCATCATGCGCGACAGGGCAGAAACATTCAGTTCGTCCAGTTCTTTGGTGGATGGTTTCATGCCTATGTTCATTGTTGCCGACGGGCGCTCTGCCGTCAGTTGCACATTGCGCACAAAGGGAACAAAGCCCATCATTCTGGTCACCACAATGTATTCTCCCTCTGCCTTAGCCTTCAGCAGGAACTCTCCCTTCTCATTGGTGTTGGTAGCAGCAATACGCGTGGAGTCCTTAGCAAGCAGTTGAACACTAACCTGAGGCAACACCTCCTTAGTGTCAGCCTCTATGATAGTGCCACTGACTTGATACTTTTGCGCCATAGCACCAAGAGCACAGAAGGCAAACAGGATGGATAGAAGTTTCTTTGGATTCATTGGTATGTTTGTTTTAACGGTTAACTGTGAGAGATGAGCGATTAATGGTTTAGAGGTTCTTTGCAAAGTTATGCATAAAGCCTCACCATTGCAACATTTATTAGACGTATTTTTTTTATTATGAGCATTTTAACCTTTATTAATAGTAATAGACGGTTTGCCGATGCAAAGTTATGCATTAGCAAGGAAAAATCTATGCAATGAGTCGTGACAATAGTGTGACAACAGTGTGACAATAGCGTGTAACAGTCTAATGACCGATTGGGGATTATATATATTATAACGTAAATTCCGCCATATGCGTTGCAAGTTGAAACATTTTTTTTCGATGCTTCTCCTCGTTGTTCTCGTCCAGATACACACAATTTGGACTGCCTGGCAAATTCCACGAAGTACATAAGACATCCCCCTACTCCACCACCTCTGTTGGCTTGAAATTGGCAATGTATTGTTGTATTTGCAGGGCGGCGACCTTCACATTATACAGATTAGTGGGATTGGTCCAACCTGTTGTGCCTGGAATTTGTGTCTGTTTGCCACGGCCATACATTATGTCAATGGTGGTGCACTCCTTGGGCAGAGGCGGATAGATTTGCACGCGGCATGTCCATTCGCCCGGAATCCCCTCCATCCAATAAGTCTGACCCATGGGATAACCCAGCATACCCTTGATTGGATATATCTTGCCCGTCTTGCTATCGCGCAGATATTGGGCTGGCGAGCTGTGGTAATACTTCTTTGTCCAATTTTGTTCGTCCACCCAAGCCAGATAAGTGGCCTCCTTGGTGCACCAGATGGCAATCCTCTGCAAACGGGTGGCATATTTCATGGAAGCCACGGTGTGTGCCTGGGTGTAGACGGCAAATGTGTTGTAGTCCAACGAGTCATAGTCCTGGGCAGGCTGTTTAAGGTGAGGAATACGGAACTCTGGGGTGGTGTCGTACTGGATGTACCTGGCATTGACACGTTCCACAATTCGGGCCATCGAGTCGGGAACCTTTGTGATGGTGTGGAGGTCGATGTCCATGCGTCCGGTTTCGTAGTTATAGGTGTTGCTGGCCATGAAATACTTGGTCGGCCTGCATGATGTCATAGTGCCAAGGCCAATGGCCAATAGGCAGATGTAGATCAGATTCTTCATAGGGTTAGTGTGTATTAGTTTGTGAATTATTTTTTAACTTCTTTACCATCTGTTCCAATGCTTTTCCGATATACTTTGGGTCGGTATAGTCGGGATGCATGTATCCATCCTGCAATTGGTCGTTGACCTGGTAGAAGGCTATGTACCTTACCGACTTGGGCAATGGGGGGAACACTATGGTAACACAAGCACTCTGGTTTTTCATGCCAGACAGGTAGAAATAGTGCCATGCCTTGGCAGGAATGCTGCGACGGGCCTTGTAGTGAGTTCCTGTCTCGGTGTCTACCAGATAACTGTCGGGACCGCCAAAGCGCACCAGTTGGAAGTCAGAACCGCAACTAAACTTGTATGTGACCAAGGTTTCCGTTTCCGTGCGCTGGATTGTTGGGGTGGTGGCATTGGTGTGGTCCGACATTCTCTCTGAATGTTCCTTAATGTCATCATAATACAATATCGGCCATCCGTCGGAGGCGTGAGTGGGCAGAGGGTTGGCCTTGATTCTCTCTTCGGTGAGGAACTTCTTGAAGGGATCTTCGTCATTAGGGTTAAAATCTACATGCTTGCATGGAATGCTCTTCAGCGCATGGCGCATGGAGTAGGGTTCGTATTTGTAGTACTTCTGTATCACCTTCTTCCAGATCTCCTCGTGGCTATCCCTGCCCTTTGCGTAACTTATCTTAAGCGTGTCTCCGGCTGAGGCGATGACTGTAATTGTGTCAATGAGGTAAACTATAACACTTGCCACCTTCTTACCTTCCTCCAACTCCTTGCCGCTCTGGAGCGCAGCCTTGTGGGCATCTTGTCCTGCTATGGTTATTGCTGAGTAACAGGTATCTACACCCAGAGGTTCATCGTAACAGGTGTCAACATACAGAACCTCATCCTCCAAATGCACCACAACAACATTCTTGTCGGGCATGGCAGATATGGCCATGGCACCAGTAATTGTCAGAATCCATAGAATGGCCGCCAATTTTCCAACTCTGCCAAGAGTGATGCCTTTGCGCTTCATCTCCTTGATGCGTCGGCGAATGAATGACCGGTTGAAACCATTGGCCACGATGATGCATTCCTCCGAAGCTTCCTGTACCAATAGGCACTGATATGTATGCGAGTCGATGCCTTGTGAGAGAACGCAACGGTCGGCTTCAAACTCGTGTATATCTCGGAGTGTCTTGCGTACGAGCCATAGAATGGGGTTGAACCATAGCATGCGGACCAAGATCTCTATGCACCACACATCTATATAGTGGCGGTTGTGGATATGCGCCTGTTCGTGGCGGATGAAAACATCCTCAGCCTCCTGTATCCTTCCTTCGGGCAGGAAGATGGTCTTGCCCAACGAGAACGGGGTGCTGACCCATGAGGCACGCACCAAGTTGTGGTCCTTGCCAGGTGTCATATCCTTCAGGTTGCGCAGACGAAGATGCAGGCGCATCAATGGTACCAAAACCATTAGCAACAGAATGGCCGAGATGCATGGAATGGCTATGGTGATGAGGCTTGTAATATCCTTAGGACTTAGTGTAACGCCTGATTGCTCGGTGGATGACACCTTGTTGGGAGCCTGTGATTGCGTATAGTTAGAGGTGTCGGAATGCACCTGAATGGGAGAGTTCATCGTTTCGGTAGAAACGGGTGTCTCGTCGTGAACAATAAAGTTGGTTTCAGGGGCTATTCTTTTATAGGCATGTAGTTCCTTATGTGTCATTGTCAACACCATGGGTTCGGGTGTCAGTTGTGGTATTACCATCAATGTGGCAATGTGCATCAGACATACCACGGGGATGGCCAACAGATATAGGCGCTGGAAACGGAACGACTGCTTGCCGTTCATCACCACATGATAGAAAGCCATCAATAGAGCCGACACCAGCACCAGAGCGCCATAGACTTTGAGCAGAGGCATTAAATCCAGTAGTATAGTCATGTCGTAAGAGTGTGATTGTGGTTAATGTTGGTTATTCCTCTCTGTTTATCTCGTCCAGCAGTTGCTGCACCTCCTCCTTGCTCAACCTCTCTTTCTTTACAAAGTAGGAGAAGAAACTGCGCACCGAGCCTTTGAACACCGTATCGCGGGTCTCGTTCAAGAAACCGTCGATGTACTCCTCGCGCGAGAGCAACGGACGGAATACATGCGCCTTGCCTTGACGTTCGGGTTGTACCACCTCCTTGCGTGTCAGCACCTGCATCACCGTGAGCACGGTGGTATAGGCAGGTTTGGGCTCGCTCATCTCGCCGATTATCTCACTCACGGTGGCTTGCCCCTTGTCCCACAAAATGTTCATGACATTCAGTTCGGCCTTGGTAAGATTCTTCTTGCTGTTTTCCATAATTTTATTGGTGAATGTGTTACGTTTGGTAATAATATCTTGCCTGTTTCAATCTTTTCTACTGCAAAGATAGTACATATAGGACTAATCAACCAAACCTTTTATACTACAATCATAGTACATTGCCTCAAATTTAACATTCTGCACCCTCTCTCTACGAACATATACATTATTAATATAGACAACACCAACCGCCACACCTGTATTTGACAAGTGCGGCGGTTGATGTTGTGTATTGTAACAGAAATCAGTATTCCTCAATCAGGATAGTGCCATAGGATTCGTTGTTTATGTCTATCAGAGAGTTAGGGGTAAAGGATTCCGTATTCTGAAATACATGCGTGCTAACTCCATTAGGAGAAGACCATGGTGCTGATGACTTAATTTTGGCGGTACCTGAGGATATGGATCTACATGAGCCCTTGCAGTTAACGTAAGTAGAGGTTCTCAAACTGGCAGGAAGCTTCACCTTTACATCGGTATAGTCAAGGTCCGTCACCATGATAAAAGGAGTGTGGTTGAACTTGCTAATTGTGATGTTCAGCTTGGAATACGACAGGTCCGTGGCATCTAACTTGCCCAGAAACTTGTCCATCTCGATGGTAGAGTGCTGCATATCTCTTATATTGGCCAGACCAGACAGTTCGTTCACCTCCAGAGTAGAGTACGAGCCTTGGGAACTCAGTTGTCCCACATTGCCTACCTTTATCTTGGAGTGCTTGCTATTTATTGTCATGACGTCTGCCTTGTCAATTTTGCAGAAGTCTGCGTGCTCGGCCTGCACCTTCAGTGTTTGGGCAAAAGAGATGGTGCCGTTGGCATGCTTTGTGGTCATGTTCAGGTAAGCGGCATTGCCCACATAAAAGTTGCCATGCGTCACCTCTACCACGCACATAGCCTTGGTTTCGGGTATATTCACATCACCATTCTGTACATCGATGCGTATAAGCCCAGAAAAACCTTTTCCTACTGTTATGTTGCCAAAGCTGTTAGAAGCAGCTACTGACGAGATATGGGAGGGGACGTAGACGGTCCATTTGCTGTTGAAACTAACGGACGAGTCATCAGCATTTCCTACCCTAAAATAATGTCCCTCAATAGACTTAATGGCAATTCTTTGTTGAAGAATTTCATCGGCACGTTTTTGTGATGAAGCTCTGACACATTCGTCATACTTGAGCACAATCTCGTTCTTGTCCCAGAACACAAGTTCCATCTCGCCATAATTGTAGTTCAGATTCAGTGTTTTATGGGGAGACACATCCTTTATTCTTATCTCTCCACTTTTTTTTGCCATCTTAGCCTGCTTGCTCGCATGAATGAAATTTGGGGATAATAACACGAGAAGTGCTAAAAGAATAGATTTGATAATGTTTCTCATAATTGTATATACGTTATAGGTTTTACTTGATTGCCATTGTCTTGTCGCTGAGGGCCTCATGCATATACTTAAGGCTGCGCAGGTGAGCCATATACATCGATGTGATATAGTATATCTTTTGGTCTTCGTCGATTTCCTGCTTCATGATGTCTAACATTATTGAGTCTGGTGTTTCGTTTACCAGCCTCACCTCCATCAATAGCCTTTGGCGCAATTCGGGGTCGAGATTCTTGCTTAGTTCCATAATAAACTCCGTCTCGCTCCACATCTGGGCTTTATAGTAGCCCTTCACCTCGGCAATGCCAGCGCTGAGCGTTTGCTGGACGGAAAGTTCTGTGGCAGGAACATCTGATTGGGGTTGCAACATCAGGAAAGCTATTATCACAGACGCAGCAATGCCTATAGCCGAACCAACGCCATAGAACCAATGTCTGCGCTGCGTGCCTCGGGCTTGCGACAATCTCTGTGCAAAGCGCTCACGGCTTCCTGCGGGCTGTGGCGGCACTGGCCATGCCTGCTCCATCATTTGCTTCAATGCGTTATTGTTTTTGTTATTCATATCTGTATAGCTTTATTAGTCTCTGTTTGGCTCTGGACAATTGCGAACGAACGCTGGATGGGCGTATGCCAAGGATTTGCGATATTTCCTCCGTTGTAAGTTCTTCTACGATGGATAGCATTAGGATGCCCCGGTCCTTCTCGGACATCATGGCAATAGCCGTGTACAGTTGCGAGACATCCTCCTGACGTATCATCGCCTGCTCTATGCTCTCCACTGATTGCTCCGCCAGGTTGTCGCTCCATTCCTCCCACACCACCTTGCGCCGTCGCAGATGGTCGATGGACAGGTTTATGGTCATGCGTCTCAGTATCCTCAGCATCGCGTCTGCCTCGCTGTTCAGCAGGGATGTGTCAGTAAGCACCTTCAGCAGAACCTCCTGAACCACCTCCTCTGCCTCCCAGTCATTATTGAGCAAGCGGAAGGCCGATGCAAACAATGTTGGGGCAAACAGGTCGTAGAAGGCAAGTTGCGCCCCCTGCCTCTCTTTCCTGCATCCGAGGATGATGTCTCTGTAGTCCGCTTCCATCAAATTTCCTGACTTCGTCAATGCGTCACCCAAATTAAGCATTGTTTTCTGCCTTTTCAAAAAGAGGTTTTATTGCTAGGTGTTTATCTGTTAAAAAGAGCGTTTTGGTAAAGAAACTTCCATGTTCTCGTAATCTTATTCTTAT
>JAZRJU010000031.1:0-25950 GCA_045645965.1 Bacteroidaceae bacterium | reverse complement strand
CGATACAGAAAGAGTTATTTGAAGTTATGCAAAACGCAGAAGACCAAAACACTCTGTATATTGCTAATTCGTAACCCAATACATATTCAACCAAAAGGTCGTTATTCATTCTCAATAATTTAGACCTTTTTCGTAACTTCTCCATACAAAATTACACTTTTTATTCATTACTGACAATATTTTTATCAATTATTTTCTGACCTTATGCTATATTAACTCCATACGTGGTCAATTTTTCAAAACAAGTTTCTCATTAGCATATAATATAATGTATAACACAACTGAAGCAATAATTATCTAATTTATATATCAAATAATTCGCATAATAGTTGTATGTGTGCAATAAAACCATTACCTTTGCACAGTTTTTAAAATAACGAGTACTAATATGAAGAAATTTTTTATGCTTATGCTGTGTGCAATGATGGCAGTATGCCCCGTATTTGCACAAGGAATTAACGACAAGGCTGACAACATTGTTGGCGAGTACCTGACAGATCGTGGTGGTAGTAAAAGCAAGGTTCGTATCACCAAAAACGCACAGGGCACATACGATGCACAGGTATTTTGGGTGGAGAATCCCCTTGACAAGGAGGGTAAGAAGCGCAAGGACGTAAAGAACCCCGACAAAGCACTGCGCAATGTGGATATAGACAAGGTGGTTCTGGTTCGCGGACTTAAGTTCGATGCAGAAGACAAAGAATGGTCAGGTGCAAAAATATACGACCCCACCAAGGGTATACGCGTGAATGCTACAGCCAAGTTTGAATCGGCAAACAAGCTGAAGTTGCGTGCAACAATCCTTGGAATAGGCCAAACCATCTATTGGCAGAAGATAAAGTAGTAGCAAATTAGTTACAATACAAGAGAAAGTTACTTTTCAGTCTCCCGTAGTCGTTCCGACTGCGGGATTTTTTTATAGGTATGCAAACCGGAAGCCATTTCATGTATGGATAATTTGATTGGCGAAACACCGAGAATGAAATAATCATCATTTGTTAACATTTAATGTCCCAATACGGATTATATGATTAAATGTTGCAAAAATTGTATCTAAGTTATTTTGGGATAAAAATATTTTTCTTATCTTTGCATTGCAGAGGTGAGAGAAACAGAGGTTTCCAATGTAAAGCATCCCTGCCTACAGGATTGATTTATCACAGATATTGCCGCACTGGTTTGATCGGGATACTCATCAATTATATTCAGAAACCGAGACCAGCTCTGTCCGCCAATGGCGTGCCATCCCATTATGGTCAGGTGGATTACAAAGGCGAGACAGGCCCTCAAATCCTATCATCAGGAGTTTCATCACATCATCAGTGCGGCACCTTATATTAAAGAACCCCATGCGGAAAAGTAATTCTAAATTCTAATTGGGGTTCTTTTAAAGTAAAAAACAAACCTACAAATCACTAATAATTTTAAAACAATGAGAAACCTGATTAAGATAGCCTTCATGGCAATTTTCCTGAGTTCTGCAACTGCACTTAGTGCACAGTGTCCACAAAAGCAAGGCTGCGACAAAAAGCAGAAGTGCGAAAAGAAATGCGAAAAAAAGGACAAGTGCGAAAAGAAAAACTGTGCTACATGCGAGAAAAAGCAGGAGTGCAAGAAACAGTGTGACAAGAAGAAGGAATGCAAGAAGCAGTGCGACAAGAAGCAGGAATGCAAGAAGCAGCAGAAGGATTGCTGCAAGAAATAGTCACATATGCTATACCGCATTTAATATCCGTCGGCAGACACATCCATACATAAAAGGATGCTTGTCTGCCGATGAGCATTTTAGATAAGCATATAATAAACGAGAAAACATAAATACAGGCATTGTATGCCTACAGGAATTAAAATAACTGCCTTGGGGTGTTTGTTTTCTCATTTATTTTTCTTAAATTTGTTCCGCTAATAGCATAAAAACAAACAATATTAACCTAATAAAATACTTATGAGCAAGTATCCTAAAATTGGTATTCGCCCCACCATCGACGGTCGTCAGGGTGGCGTGCGCGAGAGTCTTGAAGAGAAGACCATGAATCTGGCAAAGGCTGTTGCCGAACTGATTTCAGCCAACGTGAAGCATGCCGACGGTACTCCCGTTGAGTGCGTTATTGCCGACGGCACAATCGGCCGTGTGGCTGAGACCGCTGCTTGTCAGGCTAAGTTCGAGCGTGAGGGCGTAGGTGCCACCATCTCCGTGACATCATGCTGGTGCTATGGTTCTGAAACCATGGACATGCATCCCCACTGGCCAAAGGCCGTTTGGGGTTTCAACGGTACAGAACGCCCCGGTGCCGTGTATCTGGCTGCCGTATTGGCTGGTCATGCACAGAAGGGTTTGCCTGCATTCGGCATCTATGGCCATGACGTTCAGGACTTGGCAGACAACACTATCCCTGCTGATGTAGAGGAGAAGATTCTGCGCTGGGCACGTGCCGCTCTGGCTGTTGCCACCATGCGAGGCGAGAGCTATCTGTCTGTAGGCAGCCAGTGCATGGGTATAGCAGGCAGTATCGTTGACCAGAACTTCTTCCAGGAATATCTGGGCATGCGCAACGAGAGCGTGGACGAGACAGAAATCCTCCGCCGCATGGAAGAGGGCATCTACGACCACGAGGAGTATGCCAAGGCTATGGCTTGGACAGAGAAATACTGTAAGGTGAACGAGGGTTGGGACAAGAACCGTCCCGAGAAGCAGAAGGACCGTGCCGGCAAGGATGCCGACTGGGAGTTCGTGGTGAAGATGACCCTCATCGTTCGCGACCTTATGCTGGGCAACCCCAAGCTCCGCGAGATGGGCTTCAAGGAAGAGGCTATCGGCCACAATGCCATCGCGGCAGGTTTCCAAGGACAGCGTCAGTGGACCGACTGGAAGCCCAACGGTGACTTCACCGAGGCTCTGCTTTGCAGCACCTTCGACTGGAATGGTATTCGCGAGGCTTATGTTGTTGCTACCGAGAATGATGCATGCAATGCCGTGGCTATGCTCTTCGGCAAGTTGCTGACCGGTTGCGGCCAGATGTTCTCCGACGTTCGTACATACTGGAGCCCCGAGGCTGTTAAGCGCGTAACTGGCAAGGAACTGACCGGCCTGGCTTCTGGCGGTATGATTCACCTCATCAACTCTGGTGCTACAACTCTCGACGCAACAGGCGCCAGCACTAATGCTAAGGGCGAACCCTGCATGAAGCCCGCATGGGAGATGACAGAGGCCGACGTAGAGGGCTGTCTGAAGAACACCAACTGGATGCCCGCCGATCGTGACTACTTCCGTGGCGGTGGTTTCTCTTCCAACTTCCTTTCTAAGGGTGGCATGCCCGTTACCATGTCTCGTCTGAACCTCATTAAGGGCCTTGGCCCCGTATTGCAGATTGCCGAGGGCTGGACAGCCGACGTGGATCCTGAAATCCACGAGGTGCTGAACATGCGTACCGACCCCACATGGCCCACAACATGGTTCGTTCCCCGTCTGGACGAGACAAAGGCTCCCTTCAAGGATGTCTATTCTGTAATGAACAACTGGGGTGCCAACCACGGTGCCATCAGCTATGGCCACATCGGTGCCGACCTCATCACTCTGTGCTCTATGCTCCGCATTCCCGTGTGCATGCACAACGTACCCGAGGAGAATATCTTCCGTCCCGCCGCATGGAACGCCTTCGGTATGGACAAGGAGGGTTCTGACTACAGAGCTTGCCAGACATACGGTCCCGTTTACAAGTAATTAACCAAATATTGGGTTGAAAAGGCAAGATGCGCATAACAAACATGACACTGCCTTTTCAACCATTTTTAAATTTTTCCTTAAATATAGATACAAATGATTAACCGTTTTATACTGAACGAAGTTTCCTACTTCGGTCCTGGTGCACGCGAGGTGCTCCCTCAGGAAATATCACGTCTTGGCTACAAGAAGGCTTTCGTTGCCACAGACAAGGACCTCATCAAGTTTGGCGTTGCCGACAAGGTACTAAAGGTTCTCGAAGGTGCCAACATCCCCTATGAGGTGTTCAGCGAGATCAAGCCTAACCCCACTGTTTCCAATGTGAAGGCTGGTGTGGAGGCATTTGCCAAGTCTGGTGCCGACTTCATCATCGCCATCGGCGGCGGTTCTTCCATGGACACCGCCAAGGCCGTGGGTATCATCACCAACAACCCCGACTTTGCCGATGTGGTTTCTCTTGAAGGCGTTGCCGACACCAAGAAGAAGTCAGTGCCTATCATCGCACTGCCCACCACCGCTGGTACTGCTGCCGAGGTGACCATCAACTACGTTATCACTGACGAGGAGAACCAAAAGAAGATGGTATGCGTTGACCCCAACGACATCCCCATCATGGCCATTGTCGATGCCGAACTGATGTACACCCTGCCCCGCAGCCTCACCGCCGCCACTGGTATGGATGCTCTCACACATGCCATCGAGGGCCTTATCACCAAGGGGGCTTGGGAGATGAGCGACATGTTCGAACTCAAGGCCATAGAGATGATTGCACGCTATCTGGAAACCGCCGTCAACGAACCACAGAATGCTGAGGCACGCAATGGTATGGCCGTGGCACAGTACATTGCCGGCATGGCATTCTCCAACGTTGGTCTTGGCGTAGTACACGGCATGGCACACCCCATGGGAGCTATCTTCGACATTCCTCATGGTGTAGCAAACGCCCTGCTTCTGCCCACGGTGATGGAGTTCAACATGCCTGCCGCCATCGACAAGTACGTGCAGATAGCCAAGGCAATGGATGTTTACTCAGCAGGAATGAGCAACGAGGAGGCAGCAGAGGCTGCCGTAGAGGCCGTTCGCCAATTGTCCATCCGTGTGGGTATTCCCCAGCATCTCTCCGACCTGGGCATCAAGGCAGAAGATCTCGACCGTCTTGCCACTGCTGCCGCCGCCGATGTGTGCACACCCGGTAACCCTCGCTTTGTGGACAAGGACATCATCCAGGGTCTGTACGAGAAGGTTCTCTAATACCTCAAAACATTACACCTTATATATAATATTAAATTACAAAAGACATGATTACAAATCTTCATATAGAGGAATTCATCAAGCAGGCACACCGTGTGGGCGATGCCGGACTTACTGTTTGCAGTAGCGGTAACCTTTCATGGCGCATTGGCGAAGAGGCATTGGTTTCTGGTACTGGTTCATGGGTGCCAACTATCCAGAAGGAGAAGGTTTCTCAGTGTGTCGTTGCCACCGGCGAGGTGCTCAACGGTGTTAAGCCCTCCATGGAAAGCGGTTTCCACCTGGGTGTTCTGCGTGCACGCCCCGACGTGAACGTGGTACTGCATTTCCAGTCTCCATATGCCACAGCCGTGTCTTGCATGAAGAAGAAGCCCGAGAACTACAACGTAACCGCCGAGGTGCCTTGCCACGTTGGTCGCGAGATTCCTGTAATACCTTATCTTAGACCAGGTTCCCCAGAATTGGCTAAAGCTGTAGTGGAGGCTATGCAAGACCATAACTCCATCCTGCTCACCAACCACGGACAGGTGGTTTGCGGCAAGGATTTCGACCAGGCGTTCGAACGTGCCATGTTCTTCGAGATGGCATGCCGCATCATCGTGCAGACAGGTGGTGATTACTCTGTGCTCACACCTCAGGAGATTGAGGACCTGGACATCTACGTTCTGGGCAAGAAGACTCCTCTGCAACAGTAATCAATCAGCATAGACAAAGGATGAGGACATCCACCCTACTATCCCATTTCAGGACAGTTGACGGATGTTTTCATCCTTTGTTTCAGTCACTTAAAAACAACAAGACACTAAATGAGCAAAGTATATCTTGCCGCCGACTTTGGCGGAGGTAGCGGGCGCGTCATTGCCGGATGGCTCGAAGACGGAAAGCTTGTCATGGAGGAGGTACACCGTTTCGGCAACCGACAGGTACGCTTAGGCGAGCATGTCTACTGGGACTTCCCTGCCCTGTTCGAGGACATGAAGGCCGGTTTGAAAAAAGCCGCATCCAAGGGCTATCAGGTTGAGAGCATCGGCGTGGACACATGGGGAGTGGACTTCGGACTGATTGACCGCGACGGGCAACTCATTGGCAACCCAGTTTGCTACCGCGATGCACGCACCGCCGGCATGACAGAGAAACTCTTCGAGACCCTCTCTCCCACCGAGCATTATGCAACTACAGGCATTCAGGTGATGGAGATTAATACTTTGGCACAGCTGCTCAGCATCAAGGGCACGGCACAACTGGAGTCGGCTCACCGACTTCTCTTCATGCCCGACCTCTTCAGTTACTTCCTCACAGGTAATGCAACAAACGAGTATTGCATTGCTTCCACATCCGAACTTCTCGATGCAAAGAAAAGAGACTGGTCGTGGGAGACAATCGAGGCACTCGGACTGCCCAAGCATATCTTTGGTGAGATAGTGATGCCTGGTACCGTGCGTGGTGAATTGCGCAAGGACATTGCCGAGGAAACAGGTCTTGGCGACGCGAAGGTAATAGCCGTAGGTTCACACGACACAGCTTCTGCCGTAGCTGCAGTGCCAGCCGTAGAAGGCGATGGAGCAACCGCATTCCTCAGTTCCGGAACATGGTCTCTGCTTGGTTTCGAGTTGCCAGAGCCTATACTCACAGAAGAAGCTCGCAAGGCTGAGTTTACCAACGAAGGTGGTGTGGGCGGTAGAATCCGATTCCTGCAGAACATAACCGGTCTATGGATCATGCAGCGCCTTATGGCAGAATGGAAGGAGCGTGGCGAGGAACAGACCTTTGCCGAAATACTTCCTGCCGCCGACAAGGCACAGATCTCAAGTATAATCCCTGTGGCAGATGCGGCCTTCATGAATCCTGCTTCCATGGAAAAAGCCGTCTGCGACTACTGTGCACAGAGCAACCAGCAAGTGCCACAGACAAAGGCAGAAATTGTACGATGTGTACTCTTGTCGCTAGCCACCAAATACCGCGAGGCCATATCTGGTGTTGACAATATCCTTCCAGAGAAGCCCAAGCGCCTGCACATCATTGGAGGCGGTTCGCAAAACGGTCTGCTCAACCAGTTCACCGCCGATGCCCTGGGCATACCCGTATGGGCAGGTCCCGTTGAAGCCACGGCAATGGGCAATATCCTTGTTCAGGCAATGGCTGCCGGCGAGATAGCGGACATGAGCGAATTGCGCGAGGTGGTGCGCCGTAGCGTTACTCCAAAGGTTTTTGAACCACAAAAGGCTTAATTCCTCCCCCCCTTGCAAACAAACAGACTTAACAATCCGAAAAATACAATGGAAAATCCAAAAGACGGTTATCCCGTACAACAATACCAAGGCCCCGTGAAGCGCTATTGCCAGACACTGGACTTGCGCGACAATCCCGAACTCATAGCCGAGTATCGCCGTCGTCATAGCCAGGAACACATATGGAAGGAGATACCTGAAGGCATACGCCAGGTGGGCATTCTGGAGATGGAGATATACTTACTGGGCACACGCCTGTTCATGATAGTAGAGACACCCCTCGACTTCGACTGGGACACTGCTATGGCTCGCCTTGGCACCTTGCCCAGACAGGCTGAGTGGGAAGACTACATGGCCGAGTTCCAGTTGGTAAAGGCTGGCATGTCCTCGGCCGAGAAATGGCAGATGATGGACAGAATTTTCCATCTCTATTAACCACACATAGGCACATGCCTAAAACCTAAACATAAATCATGAAAGAAAAATTAGTTGAAAAGAAGTATCTCATCACCTTCATCCTCATCACCTCGCTCTTCGCGTTATGGGGGTTTGCGAACGATATCACCAACCCCATGGTGGCGGCATTCCAGACGGTGATGGAGCTTTCCGCCTTCCAGGCATCATGGGTGCAGTGCGCATTTTATGGCGGTTATGCCACCATGGCTGTACCAGCAGCACTATTCATCCGTAGGTTTAGCTACAAGAGCGGAATCCTTTTGGGATTAGGACTTTATGCACTCGGTGCATTCCTCTTTATCCCGGCGGCTTCCATGCAGAATTTCCTTTTCTTCTGCCTGTCGCTCTACATTCTTACCTTTGGTCTGGCCTTCCTTGAAACTACAGCAAATCCCTTCATCCTGTCGCTCGGTTCCAAGGAAACATCCACACGCCGACTCAACCTCGCCCAGGCATTTAACCCCATGGGGTCGCTCTCCGGCATGGCTGTTGCTTCTCTGATGGTGTTGCCCTCATTGTGGTCAGACAGGCGAAACGATGCCGGCGAGACATTCTTCCACACACTCAGCGAAGCAGAAAAAGCAGAAATCCGTCTGCACGACCTTGAGGTGATACGAGACCCCTATGTAATGCTCGGTGTAGTTGTTGTTATCATGTTCATCATCATCGCCATCAAGAAGATGCCACAGACGTCTACCGACGTGAAGCAGGATTCCGCTTTCCGCACTCTGTCTCGCCTGTGGAAGAACAGCGTCTACCGCGAGGGCGTACTGACACAAATGTTCTACGTGGCAGCACAGATTATGGTATGGACCTTCATTATCCAGTATGCCGACAATCTGGGCATCAACAAGGCCACGGCACAGAACTACAACATCTTTGCCATGAGCATGTTCCTGTGTAGCCGTTTCATCAGCACCTTCCTCATGAAGTATGTCAACTCGCGTGTTCTGTTGGCAATCTTCGGTATTGGTGCCATGGCTTGCACTCTGGGAGCAATTCTTATTGTAGGCGTCCCTGGGCTCTACTGTCTGGTGGGCATCTCCGCTTTCATGTCACTCATGTTCCCCACCATCTATGGCATAGCCTTGGAGAACGTAGACAGCCAGGACACCTCTCTTGGCGCAGCCTTTCTGGTAATGGCAATTGTAGGTGGTGCCATCATGCCTCCCCTGCAAGGAACCATAATCGACATGGGCGTAATCTCTGGTCATCCTGCGGTTAACGTATCCTTTGTTCTTCCCCTGATTTGCTTCTTCTTCATCACCATCTACGGCATACGCTCGTACATGAAGAAATGAGTTCTGATACCATAATCCCCATTAAGGTGCGCCGCTTTTTATGGTGCACCTTTTTTTATGTGCTCTGACGTTTGGGTTTGGACTCTTGCAAAGAAAGTGGAAATAAGAATGCAATAAATTACACAAACTACATTTGAATATAAGAAAAAATCGTTACCTTTGTCTGTCAACAAGACTTTAGTCCCCTGAAATTCCTACATACGCAAATAAATACTTATGAAATACGGATTTGTAAAAATTGGTGCCGGTGTGCCGGAAATAAAGGTAGCCGACCCTCAGTTTAATGTAGAGCAAATAGAGAAACTGGTACTTAAAGCCCAGACACAGGGTGTGGAGATACTGGTGACACCAGAACTTGGCATTACTGGATACACATGCCAGGACCTGTTCTTCCAGCAGACTCTTATGGAGGAAGCGGAAGTGGCATTGATGAAACTCATGGACTTTACCCGTTCCATGGACATGATAATCGTTGTGGGCATGCCCGTAGCATGCAAGGGAGGATTGCTGGATTGCGCTGTGGTGCTACAGAAAGGCAAGATAATGGGTATCGTGGCAAAAACCTTTCTTGCAAACAGCAGGGAATGCTGCGAGAAACGATGGTTCTCCTCCATACAGGACATAAAGGATGTAAAGGTGTGGCTTTGCGGAGAACTTGTTGAGATAAGGCAGCACCAGTTGTTCAACACCCCATCATGCACATTTGCTGTAGAAATAGGCAATGACCTTCATGCACCCAAGGCGCCTTCAACGGACCTGTCCCTGATGGGCGCCGAGATAATCCTGAACCTTGCGGCAGACACAGCCTTGGCAGGAAAGGATGAGTACATAAAAAATATGGTATGCACGCAAAGTGCAAGATGCATGGCAGGATATGTATATGCAGGCGCCGGTTTCGGAGAAAGCAGCACCGACCTTGTGTTCGGAGGACAGGCCATGGTGTGCGAGAACGGAAACATTCTTGCAGAAGATTTGCCCTTTGCCATGGAAGCCCAGCTGGTAACAACAGAAATAGACACGGAGTACATCAGAAACGAACGCAGGAAAAACAATTCGTTTGCCGATGTGGCAAAATCCACGCCCTCGGCCAACTGTCTCCACATAGACACAGACATGATGGTAAGCCAGCATCTGGACCTTACCAGAACATACTCGCCCCACCCCTTCACACCCAGTACCAAAGAGGCTCTGGACAAGCGCATGGAGGAAATCTTCAATATCCAAACTTTAGGTTTAGCAAAGCGACTGAAACACACTGGTTGCAAGAAAGTTGTGATTGGCATAAGCGGAGGATTGGACAGCACTTTGGCACTGCTTGTGGCCGTTGGTACATACGACCGTATGGGACTGGACAGAAAGGGAATCGTGGGCATAACCATGCCCGGTTTTGGCACAACGGACCGCACCTACACCAATGCCATCTCCCTGATGAAGCAACTGGGCATCACCCTGCGCGAAGTGAGCATCAAGGACGCCTGCCTGCAACACTTCAAGGACATCAGTCACAATCCCGCCAACCATGACGTGACCTACGAGAACTCGCAGGCAAGAGAACGTACACAGATACTGATGGACATTGCCAACCAGGAAAACGCTATGGTGGTGGGAACAGGCGACCTGTCAGAACTGGCATTGGGCTGGGCCACATACAATGGCGACCACATGTCCATGTACAGCGTAAACGGTTCGGTGCCCAAGACCATCGTGCGCCTTGTCGTGGCATGGTATGCCGAAGTGCAGAAGAGCAGCGCCACAAAGGAAATACTGAAGGACATAATAGCCACACCCATTTCTCCCGAACTGGTGCCCGCTCACGACAATGGCGAAATCAAGCAGAAAACAGAGGACCTTGTGGGACCTTACGAATTGCATGATTTCTTCCTCTACCACGTCCTGAGGCATGGATTCCGACCAGGGAAGATATACATGCTGGCACGCTATGCCTTTAGCGAATCATTATATAACGATGAGACAATAAAGAAATGGCTAACAATATTTTATCGCCGTTTCTTCAATCAGCAGTTCAAGCGTTCCTGTCTGCCCGACGGTCCAAAGGTGGGAACATGCAGTCTCTCGCCCCGAGGCGACTGGAGCATGCCCAGCGACGCATCGTCGGCAAGTTGGCTGAAGGAATGCGAAAACCTATAAAGCATAGTACGAAAAATATCGGCATAACCGTGCCTGACCAGACTTTGTTCGGGGTCAGGCACGGTTTTTATGTACCCGCCCAGAAACATCTCCTGCCCTCCCCCCTCACCTTGTTTAAAGGCGCACATGAACATTTGTATGCCAGCAGTGACAGTAATCCAACTTTTTTTTTATAACTTTGCGCGTGATTTTAGCATTTTTGATGTATAACAGAGTAAACAAAACAACAATATGAAAACCGTAATCCTGCTACTTTGCCTCGCCATGGGCATTACCATGGGCGCAAATGCCCAATCCCAGAAGTCTGTCAGAAGCGAAATACGCCCCGATGGAAATACCAAGGCGCAGAACTATGCAGAAATCAAGTTCGATACCTTGCGTTGCAACTTGGGCATATTCCCTGAATCAGATGCCGTCAGAAAATACAGTTTCACTTTCACTAACACCGGCACCGCTCCGCTTATCATCAACCAGGCCTTCGCCTCCTGCGGCTGCACCGTACCTTCTTTTACCAAGGAACCCATCAAGTCTGGCGAAAAGGGCAGCATTGACATAACCTACAACGGCAAGGGACTGGTGCCTGGAAGATTTTCCAAGACCGTCACCGTGCGCTCCAATGCCAAGAACAGAATCGTGCGCCTCATCATCGAAGGCGAAATGACCGAATAACCCCCATGCCCCAGAACATAGTGGCACAGAATGCAGCCAAAGCAGAGAAGATAGTCCTGGGCATAGACCCTGGCACTAACGTCATGGGCTATGGCGTTATCCGCGTATGTGGCAATAAGGCAGAGATGCTTGCCCTGGGCGTGATAGACCTGCGCAAATATGGCGACCATTACCTGAAACTTGGACACATATTCGAGCGCATAACCGGTATCATAGACTCCTATCTGCCCGACGAGATGGCCATTGAGGCGCCGTTCTTCGGCAAGAACGTACAGTCTATGCTGAAACTGGGCAGAGCACAGGGAGTGGCCATGGCGGCAGCCATACAGCGTCAGGTGCCCATTACCGAATATGCCCCCATGAAGATAAAGATGGCAATAACAGGAGTGGGCACGGCCTCGAAGGAACAGGTGGCAGATATGCTGCGCAGGATGATGAAACTAGACCGTGAAGAAATGGGCAGGTTCCTAGACGCAACAGATGCCTTGGCCGCTGCATATTGCCATTTCCTGCAAATGGGCAAACCGGAGACCGACAGGAAATATTCGTCATGGAAAGACTTCGTGAACAAAAACAAGGACAGACAAACCGCCAACATAGCCGGACTGAAGACAAGATGACACCAATTATCAAGATAACCGATGGAGTGACCCGCCATCCCGCATGGCGCATGGCAGAGCCAGTGAACATGGAAATATTGCCAGGCGAACAGATAGCAATATGCGGTGACAATGCCGCAGGAAAGAGCCGTCTGGTGGAAATCATCACAGGGCACTATCCGCTCCTGCGCAACGAAGTGCACTACTCTTTTGACAATACTGGTGCCGAGGCTGGTACCCCAACCCAGAAACGTCTAATAAGCGAACAGATGCGATTCATATCCTTTCGCGACTCATATGGCGAGCAGGATGGCACATACTACTATCAGCAGCGCTGGAACCAGCACGATATAGACGAGCACACACCCACGGCAGGAAGCCTGCTGGAGAGCGTCCCAGAATTCTTGCCAGGGCTGAGACAAAGACTCTATGATATGTTTGCCCTGCATCCTGTCCTGGACAAGTACATAATAACACTTTCAAGCGGAGAACTGCGCAAGTTCCAGCTGACACGCACCTTGCTCTCAGCACCACGTGTGCTGATACTGGACAACCCGTTCATAGGCCTGGACGCCAAGACACGCGACCTGCTGAAGGAACTTCTGGAACGGCTTACACAGGCAATAGAACTCACCGTGATACTGATTCTGTCCAAATATGATGACGTTCCGGAATTCGTTACTCACGTAATACCCGTGCAGGGAATGAATGTGATGCCCAAGCAGAGCAGACAGGAGTTCATGAACAGCCTGCCACATACAGGCGACGCCCTACCCCATCACCTCTCAAGATGGATCACCGACCTTCCACACAAGGATATTTCATCCATACCCTTCTACCCCCAGCACGGAGGGGAAATACTGAACCTCAGCAACGTGTCTATCCGATACGGCAACCGCACTATACTGAAGGACCTTGACTGGACCGTGTGCGAGGGCGAGAGATGGGCTCTGCAGGGAGAGAACGGTGCAGGAAAGAGCACCCTGCTTTCACTGGTGTGTGCAGATAATCCACAAAGTTACTCGTGCAACATAAGTCTGTTCGGACACAAGCGCGGAAGCGGAGAAAGCATTTGGCAGATAAAGCGCCACATAGGTTATGTCTCACCAGAGATGCACCGTGCCTATCTGCGCGACCTGCCTGCCATCGACATAGTGGCAAGCGGACTTTCGGACAGTGTGGGACTGTATTGCCGCCCACGCCCCGAGCAGAAGGAAATATGCCGCCAGTGGATGGAAGTCTTCGGCATAGCAGACATACAGGACAAGACCTTCCTGCAACTCTCCAGCGGAGAGCAAAGGCTTTGCCTGCTGGCACGCGCCTTTGTAAAGGACCCCGAACTCCTGGTCCTGGACGAACCGCTCCACGGACTTGACCTGAAGAACAGGCAGAGGGTGAGGGAAATTATACAGACCTTCTGCCAGCGCCCGCACAAGACCCTGATAATGGTGACACACTACAAGGAGGAACTGCCAGAGTGCATGACCCATAGCCTCACACTGAAGAAAAACTAAACCAACAGAGATGAACGTAGCCATAGTAAAATACAACGCCGGCAATATATATTCCGTAATCCATGCGTTGAAGCGCCTGGGCATCACACCCACACTGACGGACGATGCCGAACTGCTGGCAAAGGCCGACAAGGTGCTGTTTCCGGGCCAGGGCGAGGCAAGTACGGCAATGGCATACCTGCGCCAGCATGACCTGGACAGAGTGATACCTGAACTTCGCCAGCCAGTGCTGGGAATATGCATAGGCCAGCAACTGATGTGCCGGCATAGCGAGGAGGGTGATACAGATTGCCTGGGCATCTTTCCCCTCGACGTAAAGCGTTTCCAGCCCCAGCAGCACACCGACAAGGTTCCGCAAATGGGATGGAACAGCATTCACGACTTGAAGTCTCCTCTTTTCAAGGGCATCAGCGATGGGGAGTTCATCTATAACGTGCATAGTTTCTATGTTCCGCACCATGAGGACTACACCATTGCCACATGCGACTACATCCTTCCCTACTCTGCCGCATTGAACCGCGACAATTTCTTTGCGACACAGTTTCACCCTGAAAAGAGCGGTGGCGTGGGCGAAAAAATATTGAGAAACTTTCTGGAACTATGATAGAACTTATACCTGCCATAGACCTTATAGACGGAAAGTGCGTACGCCTCTTCAAAGGCGACTATGCACAGAAAACCGTATACAACGAGGACCCCGTGAGCCAGGCTCTGGAATTCCAGAGCCTTGGGTTCCGCCGCTTGCATATCGTGGACCTGGACGGTGCCAAGAGCAAGCATATCGTCAATGATGCCGTGCTGAACGCCATCACGCAAAATACCAATCTTGTCGTTGACTTCGGCGGCGGCATAAAGACTGAAGAAGACCTGGAGAAAGCCTTCAACGCCGGAGCACACATGGTTACCGTGGGCAGTGTGGCGGTAACCTGCCCCGAGATGTTCATCGGCTGGATCCAGAAGTACGGTGCAGAAAGGATAATCCTGGGTGCCGACGTGCGCAACGGAAAGGTGAGCATAAACGGATGGAAGGAGGACTCGTCAGAGGAACTTCTGCCTTTCCTTGAGAAATACGTGCGTGCCGGAGTGCGTAATGTCCTGTGCACGGAAATCAGCAAGGACGGCACACTGGCAGGACCTGCCACAGAGATGTACCGCAAGGTCATGCAGCGCTACCCGCAATTGCACCTCATTGCATCCGGTGGAGTGTCTGGCAACGATGACATCCGCCTGCTGGAAGCAAACGGCATCCCTGCCGTAGTCTTTGGCAAGGCGTATTACGAAGGCAAAATAAACATGGAGGACCTATGCTGGCAAAAAGAATAATACCCTGCCTTGACGTAAAGGACGGAATGACCGTGAAGGGCACCAACTTCGTGAACCTGCGCACCGCTGGCGACCCGGTGGCACTGGGCAAGGCTTATAGCGACCAGGGGGCCGACGAACTGTGCTTTCTTGACATTACCGCCAGTTTCGAGGGCCGCAAGACCTTTACCGACATGGTGAGCCGTGTGGCACGGGAAATCAATATTCCCTTTACCGTTGGCGGCGGCATACAGGAGATAGGCGACGTGGAGCGGCTGCTCAATGCTGGAGCCGACAAGGTGAGCATCAACTCGGCCGCCATCTACAATCCATCGCTCATCGACGACATAGCCAGGCACTTTGGGTCTCAGGTTATAGTATGCGCCATAGATGCAAGAAACGATGCCGACGGATGGCACTGCTACACGAAGGGAGGACGCCAGCGACAGGAACTGGGCCTTTTCGATTGGGCGCACCAGGTGCAGGAAAGAGGTGCTGGCGAAATACTCTTCACCTCCATGGACCACGACGGAGTGAAGCAAGGTTTTGCCAACGAGGCCCTGGCACTTCTGGCCGACAGCCTTTCCATCCCCATCATAGCAAGCGGAGGAGCAGGCAAGATGGAGCATTTCCGCGATGCCTTCACCCAGGGGCATGCCGATGCCGCACTGGCGGCAAGCGTGTTCCACTTTGGCGAAATACCCATCCCCGAACTGAAACAATATCTGCACAGGGAAAATATCGTGATAAGACTTTAACAAACAATTAACCACACCATGCTTAACATAGACAATATGGAAATAGACTTCGACAAGATGCAGGGCCTTGTTCCTGCCATTATACAGGATGCCGAGACAAGACAGGTGCTTATGCTCGGATACATGAACCGCCAGGCATACGACCTCACGGTAATGACCGGCAAGGTCACCTTCTGGAGCCGTACACGCAAGACCACATGGACGAAGGGCGAGACAAGCGGAAACTACCTCCACGTCGTGGACATCAAGAACGATTGCGACAACGACACTCTGCTCATACGCGTTAATCCCGTTGGTCCCGTATGCCACACCGGCACAGATACATGCTGGGGCGAGAAGAACACTCCCATGCCAGCCCCCAAACGGGATGAGGCTTCCAACCCGCTGCTCTTCCTGAGCGAATTGCAGGACTTCATTGAGGAGCGCCACCGTCAGATGCCCGAGGGTTCGTATACGACATCCCTCTTCCGCGACGGTCTGAACCGAATGGCACAGAAAGTGGGGGAAGAGGCGCTGGAACTTGTCATCGAGGCGGTTAACGGCACGGACGAGCGTATGATATACGAGGGGTCCGACATGCTCTACCACCTTCTGGTGCTAATGACCAGCAAGGGTCTCCGCATAGAGCAGATGGCTGAGGAACTGATGCTTCGCCACAATCCCAACTGGAAAAAACACTGATTCACATTCCCATAAAATGACCATCAACTACACCAACGTCCATCTGCGACACGATAAAAGGACCATCCTTTCAGGTATCAACCTGCAGGTACAGCCAGGAGAAATGGTATACCTTACCGGTTTGGTAGGTAGTGGAAAAAGCACATTGCTGTCCAGCATGTACGGAGACACACCTGTCTACAACGGACGTGCAATGGTCATGGACCATGATATGCGCAAGATAAGCCGAAGCAAACTTCAGTACCTGCGCCGCCAGATAGGCATCGTGCACCAGGAACTGCGGCTGCTCTCGGACCGTACCATATATGAAAACCTCGATTTCGTACTGCGCGCCACCGACTGGGGACGAAAGGAACTCCGCCGCGAACGCATAGAGGAGGTGCTCAATTGGGTGGAAATGCCCGATGCCGGCAAATGCTTCCCACATGAACTCTCCGGAGGGCAGAAGCAGTGCATATGCATAGCACGTGCCATACTGAACCACCCAGAACTCATCATTGCCGACGAACCTACAGGCCAGCTGGATGCAGAGAACGGGGAGCGGGTCATGGCTCTGCTCGATGAAGTGCGGCGCCAGACGGGATGTGCCGTGGTCATCTCCACTCACAACCTGCAATGGCCCGAGTACTTCCCTGGAACGGTGTACGTATGCGAGAACGAGACACTAACACGAAAAACAAATAATCAATAAATACTACAAACATGAAAGTTTTGAAATTCGGAGGTACCAGCGTAGGTTCTCCAGAGCGCATGAAAGACGTCAGCAAGCTCTTCACTGCTGACGGCGAACAGAAAATAGTTGTCCTCTCTGCCATGAGCGGAACCACCAACTCTCTGGTGGAAATCTCGGACTATCTCTACAAGAAGAATCCCGAGGGTGCCAGCACCATCATAAACCAGCTCGAGCGCAAGTACATGGGGCACGTGGAAGAGCTCTACCAGACTGAGGAATGGAAGGAGAAGACACGCAGCTTCCTGAAAGAGCAGTTCCGCTACCTGCGCAGCTTCACCAAGACCCACTTCACCTCCTTCGAAGAGAAGGTGATTCTGGCCGAGGGCGAAATCATCTCCACCAACATGGTCACCAACTATCTGCTGGAGTGCGGTGTCAACGCCATCCTGCTTCCCGCCCTGGAGATGATACGTACGGACAAGAACGCAGAACCCGACTTCCACTACATCACCGAGAAGTGCCTGCACTACATGAACGAGAATCCCGACTACCAGATATACATCACACAGGGATTCATATGCCGCAATGCCTATGGCGAGGTGGACAACCTCCTGCGTGGCGGTTCCGACTACACAGCATGCCTTATCGGTGCAGCCCTCCAGGTTGAGGAGATACAGATATGGACCGACATCGACGGTATGCACAACAACGACCCCCGCTATGTAGAAGGCACACATCCCGTGCGCCAGCTGCACTTTGCCGAGGCAGCCGAACTGGCCTACTTCGGCGCCAAGATCCTTCACCCCACCTGCATCCAGCCTGCCAAGTTCTCCGGTGTGCCCGTACGCCTGCTCAACACCATGGCACCCGAGGCACCAGGAACAATCATCAACAACGATTTCCACGAAGGCAAGATAAAGGCTGTGGCTGCCCGCGACGGCAACACCTGCATCCGCATCAATTCCTCACGCATGCTTCTGGCCTACGGGTTCCTGCGCAAGGTATTTGAGATCTTCGAAACCTACCGCACAAGCATAGACATGATATGCACCAGCGAGGTGGGCGTGAGCCTCACCATCGACAATACCGCACACCTGGCCGACATCGTATCCGAACTGAAGAAGTACGGTACCGTCTCCTGCGAGGAGAACATGTGCATAATCTGCGTGGTGGGCGACCTCCGTCCTGAAAACTGCGGTTTCGAGAGCATTGCCTGCGACGCCTTGCGCGACATACCCGTACGCATGATCTCCTACGGCGGCAGCAACCACAACATCTCCTTCCTGGTCAAGGCCGAGGACAAGCAGCGCACACTCCAGGCACTGCAGAACACACTCTTCTAATGCAAGCAAGGATACTCACATAAGACAGACACATGTTTCCTATAGAAGAATTCAAAAAGCTCCACACACCCTTCTACTACTACGACACGGCACTCCTGAGACGCACATTGGGCGAAATCAGGGACAATGCCGACCCGCACATGCACATCCACTATGCCGTGAAGGCATGTGCCAACCCCAAGGTCCTGGCAATCATTGCACAGGAGGGGTTCGGAGCAGACTGCGTCAGCGGAGGAGAGATTAGGGCTGCCCTGCAGGCTGGCTTCCCTGCCGACAAGATAGTCTATGCCGGAGTGGGCAAAAGCGACTGGGAAATAGAACTGGGACTGGAAGCAGGCATCTTTGCCTTCAATGTGGAGAGCATACCAGAACTGGAAATCATCAACTCCCTGGCCCTGCAGAAGGGCAAGGTGGCACAGATAGCCCTGCGCATCAACCCCAATGTTGGTGCACACACACATGCAAACATCACTACAGGACTGGCGGAGAACAAGTTCGGCATAGACATGCAGGACATGGAGCACATCATTGCCCTTGCCAGCAGCATGGAGGGTGTCCGCTTCACAGGGCTGCATTTCCACATAGGAAGCCAGATTCTGGAGATGGACGACTTTGCCGCTCTCTGCATACGCATCAACGAACTCCAGGACCGCCTGGAGGCAGCAGGGATCAGTGGCATTGAGAATATCAACGTGGGCGGAGGCCTGGGCATCGACTACAAGCAGCCCGACCTCCATCCCGTGCCCGACTTCCGATCCTATTTCGACACCTACCGCCAGAACCTCCTGCTCCGCCCTGGGCAGCAGCTGCACTTCGAATTGGGACGTGCCATCATGGGACAGTGCGGAACGCTTGTATCGCGCGTACTATATATAAAGAGCAATCCCATAAAGAATTTTTGTATCGTGGATGCAGGCATGACCGACCTTATCCGTCCGGCCCTCTACAATGCCTATCACCACATAGAGAACCTCACGGCCTCTGACCCAGGCGACTTTGTAACCTACGATGTGGTGGGTCCCATCTGCGAGAGCAGCGACGTGTTCATCAAGAACTACGGCATGCCGCGCACAAGCCGTGGCGACCTCATAGCCTTCCGCTCTGCAGGCGCCTATGGCGAGATAATGGCCTCGGGGTATAACTGCCGTAACCTCCCAATTGGATACATCACCGAAGACCTCCTATGACAAGCCTTCTCATCATAGCCCACGAGGAGCACGACAAACTGGCACTTCATCTCCCTGCCCTGCTCACACAGCAGGGCACGGACTATGATGTTGTGGTGGTGGACATGAACAGCGAGGACCAGACTCCAGACCTGCTCAAATCCTTGCAGGAGACAAACACGCACCTCAGATACCTCTCTCTCCCCACCAGTGCCCGCGACATAAGCCGCGAGCGCCTGGCCATTCACTTGGGCATGCGTGCAGCCTGCTATCCGCGGGTACTGCTCATCAGTGCCGACACTCATGTGCCCAGCCACGACTGGCTGATGGAGATAGAGAAACGATGGCGCACGGACAGCAAAATCATGCTCATCCCCACCATAAGGCAAAGGAGCAAGGGCTTAGGCGACTATTTCAACGCCGGCCACGAGGCATGGTGCAGTTCCTTGCACCAGAAACAGGCACTGGGCCACAAGCTCTTCCGTGCCGGCAGTTTTGTGGCAGGAATACACAAGGAACTGTTCCTCACCCACACCTGTCCCGCCAGCCATCTGGCTCTGGAAACCGGCACCATGGACATCTTTATCTCCGACGTTGCAACTCCATACAACACAACACTGCTCACGGAAGAATACCTGTATCCACACAGGGATGCCATGCAGAGCAGCCGCCGATGGAAACGCAAGCGTCTCTTTGCATTTGAGGTAAACCGCCATCTTTCACATCCCATCAGACGCCACATGTCCTACATTTGGCATTGTCTCACCAGCATCCACCGTGGCGCACTGCTCTATCTTGTGGAAGATATCGTCACATATCTCAGATGGTGCATTGCCAGCAGGAAAACATTCACAAAGAAACATTACTGAACAAAACACTAATCATGCGCAAAATCAAAGACTATCTTCTCCTCTCTCTGAAGGGAGCAGGAATGGGAGCAGCCGATGTAATCCCTGGTGTAAGCGGCGGCACCATAGCCTTCATGACAGGTATTTTCGAGGAACTTGTCGGTTCCATAAACTCCTTCGATGCCACAGCACTCCGTCTGCTTCTTGGCGGAAAGGTGGGAGCGTTCTGGAAGCACGTCAACGGCAGTTTCCTTCTGGCTGTAGGATGCGGCATACTGCTCAGTGTGCTCACCCTGGCGAAGATCATGCTGTATCTGCTCAACAGCCACCCTATCGAAACCTGGGCATTCTTCTTCGGACTCATCGTGGCATCCTCCATCTTCATTCTTCGTGGCGTGAAGGGCTGGAACCTGATTTCCGTAGTGCTTACCATCCTGGGAATCATCCTGGGTGTAACCGTATGCACCCTCTCTCCCACCCAGACACCCGACGACCTCTGGTTCATCTTCCTGAGCGGAGCCATAGCCATCTGTGCCATGATACTTCCGGGCATTTCGGGCAGCTTCATCCTCCTCATCCTGGGCAAGTACGAGTACATCATGGAAACCATCAGCCGTCTCACAGCAGGCGACATTGCAGGCACACTCCCCATCATTGCAGTCTTTGGTGCCGGAGCAGCCACTGGCATCGTCTCCTTCTCCAAGTTCCTGCACTGGCTTCTTGGCAAGTTCCACAAGCAGACCCTTCTGGTCATGGCAGGCTTCATCATCGGTTCGCTTGTAAAGGTGTGGCCATGGAGCAACATGGACGCCATCAAGGCCTCCCAGTATCCAGACCTCCCAGAAGATGCGCTCAGCCAGATTCCCCTTGAAAGTGTGGACATGCACTACATGGGAGCCGTCATCTTTGCATTCGCAGGCTTCTTCCTCGTCACTGGCATTGAACTGCTGAGCAAGAAGTTCGTCAAGGAATAAGAACTTCCGCCACACATAAACACAACTCTGGCACAAAACCTATATATAACGAAGGTTCTGTGCCAGAGTTTTTATTTCCCTACAATATGGATACTCAGTTCGTAGAGCAGCCACATGGGCAGGGACACGAGCATCAGCGTGAAGACATCCGCCGTGGGGGTGATGATGGCGCCAAGTACAAGCAGGAGCACTACGACATGGCGGCGGTACTTCTTCATCATACCGGCATTGACTATTCCCAGTCTGCCCATTATCCAGCATACAACTGGTATCTCGAAAACCAGGCCCATGCACAGGCATATGGTTATGAGCGTATCCAGATAGGAGGCTATGGTTACGGTGTTCTCTATGGCCTGGCTTACCTGGTACGTGCCCAGGAAACGGAACGTGAGCGGGAAAATGAGAAAGTAGGCAAGAAGGATGCCAAGGAGAAACATGAGGAAACCGCACACCGCCAGCCATTGGGCATAGCGCTTTTCCCTATGATATAGCGCTGGCGAAACGAAGCGGAACAACTGGTAAAGGATATATGGCGAGGAAACCATAAACCCTACATACAAAGAGGTCTTGACATGGATAAGGAACTGGTGTGCCAGACCTGTGTTGATGAGCCTTACGGACATGTCCTCCGCTATGCCGCTGCTGCTAGTGGAACCGAACAGGGATGCCGCCTGCTCCAAGAGACGGTAGGTAACGAACCCACCGTCCCGAGGAGCCAGTATGATATTGAAGATAAAATCCTTGAAACAAAAGGCAGCCACACTGCAAAGAAGCAGTGCGGCAATCACCCGTATGAGTATGTCGCGCAATTCATCGAGATGCTCCCAAAAACTCTGGCTTTCGCTCACTTCTTCTCTTCTGTGGTTTCTGATGCATCGTCCTTGCCGTTCATGCCGTCCTTGAAACTGCGCACTCCCTTGCCCAGTCCCTTCATCAGTTCGGGTATCTTCTTGCCCCCGAAGAGCAGCAGCACCACCAGCGCTATGACAACGATCTCTTGAAATCCTATTCCAAACATATTCTATCTGCAATTATATTTTATCCGTAACTGTACTGCTCCCAATTACAATGTATCCTGTTTCAGTTTCTCGATAAAGGCATCTATCTTGCGAAGTTCCTTGGGGATGTCTATCCTCTGCGGGCAGTGATGGTTGCACTGTCTGCACCCGATGCAGTGGTCGGCCTGGCGCAGTTTGGGCACACTGCGGTCGTATCCCACCAGGAAGGCACGGCGAGCCTTGCGGTAGTTCTCGTCCTGACGGCTTTCGGGCACATTGCCCTCGTTCACACACTTGTTGTAGTGCAGCAGGATGGCAGGAATGTCTATGCCATAGGGGCAGGGCATGCAATACTTACAATCGTTGCATGGAACAGTTGGATACTGCTCTATGAGTTTGGCGGTATTGAACAGGAACTGCGTCTCGTCGTCCGTCAGTGGCACAAGCGGCGAGAACGAACGTATGTTGTCCTGCAGGTGCTCCATGTAGGTCATGCCGCTCAGCACCGTGAACACGTTGGGCTGTGTGCCGAGGAAGCGGAATGCCCATGAGGCAACGCTGCGCTCGGGGCTGCGCTGCTTCAATATGCCCACGATGTGGTCGGGAAGTTTGGACAGGCGTCCGCCAAGCAGGGGTTCCATCACCATGACGGGGATGTTGCGCTTGGCACACTCCGTGTAGAGGTATTCGCACCCTATGCCGCTGCCCTTGGCTATGTGCCAGTCCACATAGTTCATCTGAAGGAGCACAAAATCCCAATGATAGGTGTCGTTCAGGGCAAGAATCTCGTCGAATACCTCCTTGGAACCGTGGAACGACCATCCAAGATGGCGGATGCGTCCAGCCTTGCGCTCCTCCTGGAGGAAATCCAGCATGCCATTGTCCACATAGCGTTTGCGGAAGTTGTCCATACCGCCGCCGCCCAAGGAATGAAGCAGGTAATAGTCGATGTAGTCCACCTGCAGTTCGCGGAAGGAACGGTGATACATGGCCAGGGAGTTCTCGCGCGAAGAATCAGAGAAGTTGGACAACTTTGTTGACACATAGTATGACTCGCGCGGATGTCGCTTCAGCGCTATGCCCGTAGCACGCTCCGACATGCCCTGGACGTACACTGGCGATGTGTCAAAGAAGTTGACACCATGCCCAATGGCGTAATCCACCAGTTCGTTCACCCTGTCCTGGTCTATGATATCCCCCTTCCCCTCTGGATTGGGGATTGTGGGCCAGCGCATGCAACCATATCCGAGGAGCGAAACCTTATCTTCACCCAGAGCAGGAAAACTGCGATAGGTCATCTCGTCAGTAGGAACAGGTCCAAGTTCCCCTGCCTGACTATTTTCTTCTTTTCCAGCATTGCACCCTGCCAAAGTTGCAGAAGCGGTGGTGATGCCTAATATCTTTAGAAATTCGCGTCTATCCATAGTGTTCTTTCCTTTCATTAAATAATCCTGTGGGTGTCATGTCCCTCAACGTATATGGCACTGAATGGACGTGCCGGGCATAGGTTCTCGCAAGCGCCGCATCCTATGCAGCGTTCGGTGTTGACCACAGGTATCTTGAGCCTCTTCTTTCCGCCCTCTTCCAGGGGCACCATCTGTATGGCACCTGTGGGGCAATGGCGTTCGCAGTTGCCGCACGACTGGCCGTCGCGCACGGGGATGCAGTTCTTCCTGATCCATACCGCATGGCCTATCTGCACCGATGACTTCTCCTCGCGTGTTATGGGGCGTATGGCACCAGTGGGGCATACGTCGGCACAACGTGTACACTCGGGACGGCAATAGCCGCGCTCGTAGGACATTTCCGGCTGCATGAGGCGGGAAAGGTCTGATGAAGGCCTGAGAACCCCGTTGGGACATGCAGACACGCACAACTGGCACGAGGTGCAGTGCTGTGCAAACTGGCGTGCGCTCAATGCGCCAGAGGGCAGAATGTGCTGCTCGCGCTGGGGAGCCACCTTGTCCTCTATGGCAGCCAGACCGCCATCCACCTTCATCTTCTGCGCCTTTACCGCAGTTGTAGCCACGAAGGCGGCACTGCCTGCCAGGAATGCTCTGCGCGAAGTGGAGACACTCTCCTGCTCCTTCTTCTGAGACTGACATGAACAGCACTGGCCGGGAGCATGAGCATACTTTATCGCACCCTTTCTGCACTTCTCTATGCAATCCATGCATGCCACACAACGGCTGTAGTCAATGCTATGGGCAGACAGGTCTATGCATGAAGACTTGCAGTTCTTGGAACAAAGTCCGCAGTCCACACATTTGCCAGTATCAATCACAGGACGGAGCCATGAGAAACGCGACACGAAGCCCAGGACCGTACCTACGGGGCAGATGGTATTGCAATAGGTGCGTCCGCCACGCCATGCCAAGACAGCCAGAACCAGCAGCGTCAGCGCGGCTATCGCCAGTGTAAGTCCGCTCTTGAGCCAAACCTCCGTTTCATAGAAGGCATAGCTGTTGGCCCTCTCTGCCAGATACGCCAGGGCATTGTTGCCCCATTGCCACACGGGAGCAAGCAGGTTGCCTGCAATGCGGCCATAGGCACTGTAGGGAGCAAGCAGTTTGGCCAGGACTCCGCCTCCCAATGCCAGGGAAGCCACAAACAGCACCAGCACAGTGTAGCGCAGCCAGTTCTTGGCAGAAGAATATGTGTAGCGGTTCTTCCTGGACTTCTTGCCCAACCATGCAAAAATATCTTGCATGACACCAAGAGGGCAGATTACAGAACAGTACACGCGCCCCAACAGCAGCGTCAGCACCACAAGCAGTGCAACCACAACAGTGTTCACAGCCAGAACCGCTGGCAGGAACTGAACCTTTGCCATCCACCCGAACCACAGATGGACAGTGCCGGTAAAGTCCAGAAACAAGGCCGTAACAAGCAGGAAGAATGTTGCCGCCAGGCCGATTCTCAGTTTTCTTAACATGGTATAATACTTAAATATTGTCTGCTTATATATACATAATGTATGTAATCCAGTGCAAAGATAACTTATATTACCAAAAATAACTAATATTTTCCGAAAAAAATACCTTACACTCTCTTCCCAGTCCTCATAGTAAGAGGACTGGAGTACTCATAATAGGAGGACAGCAGTACTCATAGTAAGAGGACTGGAGTACTCATAGTAAGAGGACTATTGCTTCTGTAGGAACACTTTCGGTCTACGACTGTAGTTTAACGCTTTTGGTTGACTACTAGTTGTCTTACTTGTAATAAAGGTTGACTTTGCTTAAACTTAATGTTACTTTAGGTTGACTCTACTTTATGTTAGTCATAATTTTAGTTTATACTAATCTTCAACTATTACA
>JAZRJU010000030.1:0-147513 GCA_045645965.1 Bacteroidaceae bacterium | reverse complement strand
CATTCCGAACAGAGAAGTTAAGCCCGTCCGCGCCGATGGTACTGCACACCCGTGGGAGAGTAGGTAGCCGCCGTTTTTAGAAGAGAGAAGTCCTTTGGAGATTGTTCCAAGGGACTTCTTTGCGTTTGACGGGGAGTGTTTAGAGTTTTGTGTTTAGAGTTTAGTGTTTAGAGTTTAGAGTTTAGTGTTTGACGGTGAGCGGAGGGGCGGTGAAGTTTTCTTTAGTTATAAAAATTAACTAAGTTTGTTTTGCAGTTACCTTGCTTATTTGTAACTTTGTGGCACGTTACAAGATAGTTTTATTTTGTCTTATTTAGCAATATCGTTATGAAGTTTATAGGTAGTTACATTTTCCGCTCTTTATGTTCTTTGTTGGTTGGATTGCTCGTGCTATTCAATGCGCAACAGATGCCATCAATAATTATTCGAGTTATTGGTATCCTGTTCCTGCTTCCGGGTACATTTGGAGTATTGACGTATCTGTTAAGTAGGATGAACAGTAACTCTGTAATCCGACCTTCTTTTCCCTTAATGTCTATCGGAAGTATTCTTTTCGGAGTGTATTTGGAGTTATATCCGGATTATTTCGTTACCTCGTTGATTCTTCTGATGGGTGTATTGCTGATATTGGCGGGTATTAGTCAAATTTTATCAATGCTTGCAAATCGAAGGGTATCACCATTCTCTTTTCTTCTATTGTTCATTCCTATAGTATTGGTTTGTGTTGGCGGATATTGTATTGGGCATTCCAAGGATGCGGCAGAAACTTTGTTTAAGATATTGGGCGGAACATGCATTTACTATGGATTAAGCGACATGTTTCTCACGCTCCGTGCTAAGCACTACTCTCGTATCTTTGAACGTGAGCAAAGAAAGGCAGAGGAGGCTGCAAGAAGAGCTCGTGAGGCAGAGTACGTAGAGTTTGAGGTTATAAATGCTAATGAAAATCAGGTATAGTCTGGGTAATATAGATTGAGGAGATAAATTAAATCGGAAGATGCGCTATTTTATTACATTTTCCTACGATGGAACTGCATATCATGGGTGGCAGATACAACCTCACAGCGTAAGTGTACAGGAGGAAATTCAGAAGGCCTTATCTACTTTGTTGCGTATGCCAATGGAGGTAGTTGGCGCTGGTCGTACTGATACTGGGGTACATGCTCGTAAGATGTTTGCTCATTTTGATAGTGAATATGAACTGGAATGTCCCCAGCTGGTTTATAAACTGAACAAACTTCTTCCACGTGATATTGCTGTGCAACAGGTTGAGCGTGTTGACGATGACATGCATGCACGCTTTTCTGCCAAGTCCAGGACGTATCACTACTATGTACATCTTGATAAGAATCCCTTTTTGCGTTCATACAGTTGGCAGGTGTATGGAAACCCTGACTTTGAACTAATGAACAGGGCTGCCGCAGTCTTGATGGAATACACAGACTTTACATCTTTCTCCAAGGTTAATACTGACACCAAAACCAATGACTGTACCATAACCGAGGCGCGTTGGGACAGAGTGGCAGACGGACAGTGGCGTTTTACCATAACCGCTAACCGTTTCCTTCGCAATATGGTACGTGCAATCGTAGGAACGCTGATGGAGGTTGGCCGTGGCCGTATGACCATTGAGCAGCTCCGCAACGTAGTAGATGCCAAGGACCGTTGCCGTGCCGGCGACAGCGTACCGGGAAATGCATTGTTTTTGGTAGATGTGAAATATTAGTTGCATTGTAATAGTCCGAGAATATAGCTTATGTGGATATTGTTTGCCTTTGTAAGCGCAACTTTGTTGGGTTTCTATGATGTGTTCAAGAAACAGTCTCTAAGGGACAATGCAGTATTGACAGTATTGTTGCTAAACTGCCTGTTCTCGTCCATCATCTTCCTGCCCATGATATGGTATGCTCCCTTTGGAGGTTGGGAGGTGCAGAGGTATATTGTACTGAAGGCATTTATCGTGCTCAGTTCCTGGATATGTGGATACTATGCCATGAAGCACTTGCCTTTGACTATAGTAGGTCCGGTAAATGCAACCCGTCCTATGCTTGTTCTGTTGGGTGCAATATTTATTTTCGGTGAACGACTTAATCTCTTTCAGTGGACTGGTGTACTGTTAGCGCTTAGTTCCTTCTTGTTGCTTAAATTAGGGGGTAAGAAGGAGGGTATAGACTTTATACGCAACCGTTGGGCTTTATGTCTTATTGCCGCAGCCCTATTGGGGGCTTGTAGCGGACTTTACGATAAATACTTGATGTCCTCGCCCGAGGAAGGTGGTCTGGGATTGAACCGACTGACTGTGCAGAGTTATTTCAATTTCTATCAGTTGGCAATAATGCTTATAGTGGTAATGCTGGAGAGATGGAAAGGACAGTCAGAAAACAGTTTCAAGTGGCGATGGACAATACCATTCATAAGTATCTTCATCTGTGCTGCTGATTTGGCATATTTCTATTCTTTGTCTTTAGATGATGCAATGATAAGCGTTGTCAGCATGGTTCGCCGTGGCAGTGTGGTGGTTAGTTTTATGATGGGCGCGTTTTTGTTTCATGAACGAAACCTTAAGAGCAAAGCAGTTGATTTGGTATTAGTGCTTCTTGGTATGCTTTGTCTTTATTTAGGAACAATTTGTAGTTAATTTATGATATGAAGAAGATAATTATATTAGTCTGCCTTTTCGTGTTTTGCACAGCGGTTTCTGCGCAATTGCATATGAGGGAGGTTTTTGCTCAGCTTCCAGATTCTGTATTGCCATTAATGAGTAAGAACAATCGTTTGGACTGCATAGATTTCATAGAAAATGGAATGGAAGCTCGTGTGAAGAATCATTTTGGTGATCCAGTTATATTGGATTCTCTTACTCATGATTATTTATTGCTACATACCAGTGAGTTAGGATATGTGGAAATGAAACTTCTCTCTAAGGCACCTGATACACTGTTATGTGTTAACCGTACATATTATGGACCTGTTGCTGACAGTGAGGTTAGGATCTATGATGCCTCATGGGGTTTTATCGCTGTAGTTCGTCGCCCTGACTTCGGCCAATTCTTCAAAACTTCAGGAGAAACAGGGAAATGGCAGGTAGAGGAACTTGACACGCTTCGTATGATTCGCGCTGAGGCAGAGGTTCTGCCTTTGATGAAGGCTTCGCTGTCTTCAGAACCGGGTAAGGTGGAGTGGGTGCTTCAGACGGCAGGGTTCAGTAAGGAATTAAAAAAGGTTGCAAGTAGGTACCTGCAACCTGTTATATGTGATTTGTAGTATTCCTGCCGTTAAGTATTGGGTCTTCTGCTCATTTCCAGTTCCAATCGTTTAGACTGTAACTATTTTCTACATTGTTTTCTATGTAGTCAGGCAGGTTATGGAAGAAGTCAATATTGGTCTTTTCTTCCAGTTCGTCAATGCTTATGGCATACTGCCTTGCTATGTTTGTTCCTGAGGTAGTATCTCCTTCTGTATGCGGTATCCATAGAGCAATGGCTTTCCAGTTTTCTCCTGTTTTTAGGTTGGCATGTCTGTACAGAATTGCCATATAGAAATACCGAGGTACAATAATCTTGCTTGAGTTGTTGTTGCTCGTGTACCCGAGTATATGCTCCTGTTTGTCAATAGTGCCACCCTTGACGACATAGATGGTATCCTGTGCATTGTCGTTAACGTTCCAGTTATGGTACAGGCTTCTCACAAATTTTTCCGCATTGAGCCACACATAGTCGCCCTGGCTGTCGTAGCCGTTGAATCGTTCGAACTGTGGGTGCATGTTGGTCATGAAGAACGTCTGCTTGTTGGCAGAAGCGGAGCATTGCCTGTCCTCACTGGCAAGCATGTGTCCACGTGAGTATCCTTGGAAATAACCGCTGCCTACACGGTATTGCTTAGGTACATCTGGGTCAGACAGGTATGTTCCGTATCTTCCGCACTTGCTGTCGTATATGTTGTCCATGTCCCAACGGAAGGCTGTCCATCTTGTGGATTTCTTCTGTTGGTCGTATTCCATGCAGAAGTTTACGAACATGCTGTCGCCATCCTCACGCAGTTTGGCTTTCTTGACAATGAATTGGTTGTGGCTGCCTTCCTTCTGTCTGGGAACTTCTATACGCGATGCTTCCTCTTGTTGCAGGACAGGTTTGTTCTGTGGTTCATCAGGCACAGGTATGTCTTTTTCGCCGCACGACCAAAGAGAGAAACATGATGCAATATATATAAAAAATGTGTAATTGTATGTTTTAAGTATTTTCATGAGTGCTGTTCTTTAATTATAAAGTTGAGTTTGCCTTTGGCCTAAATAACAAAGAAGATGTGCCATAACTTAATGACACATCTTCTTGTGAATCTTTTTTGTAGCGTCTTTCACGCCAGACTCCAATTACTTGCGGGTCTTTGCGTAGCGGCTCATGAACTTGTCCACGCGACCAGCGGTATCCACCAGCTTGTTCTTACCAGTGTAGAAGGGGTGAGAAGTGTTAGAGATTTCCAACTTAACTACGGGATACTCCTGACCTTCAAATACTACGGTGTCAGTAGCCTTGCAAGTAGAGCGGCTCAGGAACATGTCGCCATTGCTCATGTCCTTGAACACAACGGGACGATAATTCTCGGGATGAAGTCCTTTTTTCATATCTGTATTTATTTATTATTTTCGTGTTGTTTATATAGCTGGTAACTATATAGGTGTAATGGAGTGCTATTTTCGGAGTGCAAAGATACGGCAATTTATCTTCATTGCCAAACTTTTGTGAAATAAAGTTGAAAAAAAGGCAATGGCTTCTTCTATCACATCTAAAAACACGCGCATACCTTATTTTTTTGCGCAAATGTGTACAAGTTATTTAAAAAATGGTTAACTTTGCAGTGCATGAATATAGTGGGGTAGAGTATCCCCTTGCCAACGTTGTTTGTTCCAATGAGAAAGATACCGCAGTTGTTGTTATGCTTCCTTGCATTCACATTTGCAATGCAGGTCCTTGCAGAGGATCGCAAGTTGCAGATGCATGCTGTTGCTTTCTATAATCTGGAGAATCTTTTTGACACCTGTCATGACGAAGGAAAGAACGACTGGGATTATCTTCCTGATGGCACGTATACCTGGTCTAAGAAGAAGTACAGACATAAGTTGGCAAACATGGCACGTGTTCTGAGCGAACTTGGTACAGATAAACTGCCATACGGTTCTTGCATAATTGGTGTTTGTGAGGTTGAGAATTCTAAGGTGTTGGATGCTCTTGTCGCACAGCCCAAGATGAAGAAACGTGGTTTTAAATATGTTCACATTGAGGGACCGGACAAAAGAGGAATAGACTGTGCCCTGATTTATAATCCTCGTGTTTTTAAGCTTGTCAAGGCATTCAACAAAGACTATATCTACGAGAATGGCGACACGCTGCGCCGTACCCGCCCGTTTTTGTGTGTGCAGGGCAAACTTGACGATGAGAACCTGACCGTTGTTGTATGTCATTGGCCAAGTCGCAGTTCTGAAGGTATTTTCCGAGAATATGCAGGTCGTCAGGTTCGCGCCCTTACAGACAGCATCTCCGAGGCAGATCCAAGTCAGCATATAATTGTTATGGGAGATATGAATGACGACCCCGATGATGCTTCCATGGCAATGTATCTTGGAGCAAGGCGCCATAGTACCGAGGTTGCTAAAGGGGAATTCTACAATCCCTGGTGGGATATGCTTCGAAGCAAGGAAGAGGGAACTCTACGCTATCAGGGTATATGGAACCATTTTGACCAGATAGTGCTTGGGCGTAGTCTTATTGAAGAATACGAGAGCGAGGAACGTAGCACTTTGACATTGCATTCCTATCATATTTTCAAAAGAGACTACCTTTTCCAGACCAAGGGCAGGTATAAGGGCAGTCCTAAGCGCACATTCTCTCGAGAAGTATGGCTTGATGGCTACAGTGACCATTTGCCAGTTGTAGTCTATCTTTCAAAAACGAATTAGTAGTAATCTTTTGTTAGATATTTATAAGAAAATCGACAGATAGTTAAATTTATTAATAAACCCTTTAATAACAATTACAAAAAATGACAAGTTACAAGGAATTGGGTCTGGTGAACACCCGTGAAATGTTCGCTAAGGCAGTAGCTGGTGGCTACGCTATCCCCGCATTCAACTTCAACACCATGGAGCAGATGCAGGCTATCGTTCAGGCAGCTGTAGAGTGCAAGTCTCCCGTTATCATGCAGGTATCTAAGGGTGCTCGTGCTTATGCTAACGGTACAATCCTGCGCTACATGGCTCAGGGCGCTGTAGAGTATGCAAAGGAGTTGGGTTGCGAGAATCCTCAGATTGTTCTTCACCTCGACCACGGTGACAGCTTCGAGATCTGTAAGGAGTGTATCGACAATGGTTTCTCTTCTGTTATGATCGACGGTTCTCACCTTCCCTACGAGGAGAACATCGCTCTGACCAAGAAGGTTGTTGAGTATGCACACGCTCACGACGTAACCGTTGAGGCTGAGCTCGGTGTATTGGCAGGTGTTGAGGATGAGGTTTCTTCAGAGGTATCTCACTACACCAAGCCCGAGGAGGTTGTAGATTTCTCTACCCGTTCAGGTTGCGACTCACTGGCTATCTCTATCGGTACCAGCCACGGTGCTTACAAGTTCACTCGTGAGCAGTGCACTGTAGATCCTCAGACAGGCAAGCTCGTTCCTCCTCCATTGGCATTCGACATCCTGGCAGAGATCGAGAAGCAGTTGCCCGGTTTCCCCATCGTTCTCCACGGTTCTTCTTCAGTTCCTCAGGACGAGGTTGACACCATCAACCAGTTCGGTGGCAAGTTGCCCGATGCAGTAGGTATTCCCGAGGAGCAGCTCCGCAAGGCTTCAGAGAGCGCTGTATGCAAGATCAACATCGACTCTGACTCTCGTCTGGCTATGACTGCTGCTATCCGCAAGCACTTCGCAGAGAACCCCGGTCACTTCGATCCCCGTCAGTATCTGAAGCCCGCTCGTGAGAACATGAAGAAGATGTACGTTCACAAGATCATGAACGTTCTCGGTTCTAACGACAAGCTCTAATCTTAAAGATAGGCTTATATATAATAAAGAGGACGCGCGAGCGTCCTCTTTTATTTCAGCACCAATTAGTCTAATTGCTGACCTAATTTTATGTGTCACAGGAAGTAGTGGGTTTCTGTATCCTGTTTATTCCCAGTCTTCCTCTTCCCAGTCCTCGATTTCGTACTCGTCTTCGTCCAGGAATTCTATTTCATCATCCTCGCCCTCTATCTGCATTTCGCGTTGCAGCATGGAGACGTCTTTGTTGCGGTGTACGATACTTTCCTCGTGGGTAATTGCTGCAATCTTGTTGCTTTCTGCGTTGAGCGCTTTCCAAAGCAGGTCCTTCAGTTCCATTATGCCTTTCTGGGTAACTGCAGAAATGAAAACCACAGGCAGGTCTGTTGGCAAGTCTTCTGAAAGCATCTGTTGCAGTTCCTCATCCAGCAGGTCGGTTTTGGTTACGGCCAATATACGCTGTTTGTCCATTAGTTCGGGATTGAATGTCGCAACCTCGTTCAGTAGGATTTCATATTCTTTCCTTATATCATCCGTATCGCCAGGAACCATGAACAGCAACAGGGAGTTGCGCTCAATGTGTCGCAGGAACCTAAGGCCTAAGCCACGACCTTCACTGGCACCTTCTATAATGCCAGGGATGTCTGCCATAACAAAGGATTGCCCGTTTCTGTATGGTACTATGCCCAAGGATGGTTCCATCGTTGTGAAGGGGTAGTCAGCTATCTTGGGCTTTGCACTGGACAAACTGGACAACAAGGTGCTCTTGCCTGCATTAGGGAAACCTACGAGACCCACGTCTGCCAGCAATTTCAGTTCCATGATAACCGTCATCTCCTGCATCGGTTCGCCAGGTTGTGCATAGCGTGGCGCCTGGTTAGTGGAAGTGGCGAAGTTCCAGTTGCCCAGACCTCCCCTGCCACCTTTTAGAAGGATCACCTCCTGTCCGTCCTCCTTTACATCGCAGATATATTCGCCTGTTTCTGCATTGTAGACTACAGTTCCACATGGCACGTCAATGTATCTGTCCTCGCCGTTGGCACCGGTGGACTTGTTCTTGCCTCCGTTTTCCCCATGGGTAGCAAAGATGTGACGATCGTACCTTAGATGCAGCAATGTCCAGTAGTTATGGTTGCCACGTAGGATGACATGGCCGCCACGTCCGCCATTACCACCATCTGGTCCTCCGTTAGGAGCATATTTTGCTCTATGCATGTGCATGGAGCCGCGTCCGCCTTTGCCAGAGCGGCACACTATTTTAACATAGTCTACAAAATTACTTTCCATCAGCTATTATGCCTGTTTGTCTATTGTGTTGAAGATGGCCTCCAGCATTGCTTCTTTGCTGCCAAGTTCTGCCCAGGCAAAGGTATTGCGAATGCCTTCCTGTGCAAACCACTCTGACAAAGGAGCTGTTTGTGAATGGTATACTGCAAAGCGTTTCTTGATAGTCTCTTCGTTGTCGTCGGCACGTCCTTGTTCCTTGGCACGGTTCAGCAGACGGGCCATCAGCACGTCTTCTTCCACTACGAGTTCTATCATCATGCCCATGTCGTGTCCGCGCTCAGCCAGCATCTTCTTCAATGCTTCAGCCTGTGGGATGGTACGGGGGAAACCGTCAAATATAACACCCTTGCCAGCGGGGAACTTGTCATAGGCATCTGCCAGGATGTCTATCATCAGTTCGTCGGGCAACAGTTGGCCGTTGTCGATGTAGCCCTGTGCAGTCTTGCCCAGTTCTGTTCCGGCCTTAATCTGTGCACGAAGTACGTCACCGGTACTAATGTGCCCCATGTTGTACTTGGCTACAATTTCGTCGCTATATGTGCCCTTGCCTGAGCCGGGAGCACCAAAGATGATAATGTTCTTCATATATAATTAAGTTTTAATAGTTTTGTAGTTTTGGATATTTTGTCGTTTGCGGTAGTGTTATGATTTGAGGGTGTAGATATCTTTCAGACCTCGTCCCTGGCCGTTGTAGTCCAAACCATACCCGAGAATGAAGTCGTTGGGAATCTCCATTGCCACGTAGCGGATGTTCAGTTTCACTTCCAGTTTTTCCGGTTTCAGAAGCATGGTGCATATGTCTATGCTTTTGGGGTTCTGCTTCTTCAGGGTCTCTATCATGTGAGCCATTGTAATTCCGCTTTCCACAATGTCTTCGACAATGATCACTGGGCGGTTTGTAATGTCTGTGTTCAGTCCAATCACTTCTCTCACAGTACCAGTAGACGACGTGCCTTCGTAAGACGCCAACTTTACAAAAGAGACCTCAGAAGGCAAGCTTATTTCACGCATCAGGTCGGCAGCAAATACGAAAGCCCCATTCAGGACTACCAGAAACAGAGGCGTTTCTCCCTCATAGTCTGAGTTTATCTGTTTGGCCACGTCTTTTACCTTTTCGTGAATCTCGTTGGCTGGTATGCTTGTCACAAATTCTTTGTCCAGTACTTGGATAGTGCTCATGAAATTGCTATTTTGAATATATAAGATACACAAAGGTAGTAAAAAAATCCAAAGTTATGCTTTATTAGGTTATATTGTTTTAATAATTTTTGTATCTTTGTAACGAAATCAAATAAAAACGAATAACAAGACGTTTATGAGACAGAGATTTTATGAAGCAGTTCGCAGTATGCTACTGCTCTCGTTTTTTCTTTTAACAGGTTCTGCCCATGCTCAGACGCAGATCGAAAAATTCGTTCCAGGTTCAACTTTGGAAGGCGTAAACTACTTTCTTCCTCGTACAGCTTTGCGCATGGTGGTTACGGTGGAGAAGACTGTGGTAACTCCAGGAGAATTTCATATGTATGCTTTCAAGTATATGCGTATGCAAGATGTTCCGGTTCAGCCTACCACCACTTGGGAGGTAAAGGACGTCAAGCTCATGCCTTATGGGGTACCCGACAAGAACAAGGCTTATAGTATCAAACTTAACAAACGTACCATTGCGCCATTGGTAAGTCTCACCAGCGACGGCATATTGTTGGGAATAAACAACACTGTAGAGGAATCCGTGTTGCCTCCTCTGCCACAATCGCGTATCCTTGAAGAAGGTATTCATCCCAATGAAGCCCGCAAATATATGACTCGCGAGATGCTTCAGGCAGGTTCTTCTGCTAAGATGGCACAATTGGTGGCTCAAGAGATTTATGACATTCGCGAGAGTCACGATGCTCTTATCCGTGGAGAAGCCGACAATACTCCCAAGGATGGCCTTCAGCTTAAACTCATGCTTGAAAGCCTTGAACGCCAGCATCGTGCACTCAGCAGTATGTTCGTAGGTAGCAAGGAAGTGAGCGAGATGTTCTACGTTATAGATATTGTTCCTGCCGAGGAGACAGACAAACTTCTTCTTTTCCGTTTCTCCAAGTGGAATGGTCTTGTGGATTCTGATGATATGTCTGGAGCACCATACTATATTAGTTTGAAGCGTAATGCAGAATTGCCCGAAACAAGTTTTGATCCGGCAGTTTTCAACAAGAAGGGTAAACTCCAGCGTGCAGTATATTACAATGTCCCCTTGCGCACAATGGTCAAGGTGTTCAATGCAGAGCATACCTTTACAGAACTTGAAGTTCCCATTGCTCAGTTCGGCTGCGAGGAGATATTGTCAAACGTTTTGTTTGACAAGAAGACTGACACTCAGGTTACTTTCTTCCAGCATACAGGAGGTATAAAGGAGATAAAGGCTAATATTGAGGAATAGTCCTGCATAAAAAGGTCAAGATACGATTGTTTTATGCTGAAGTATGATACTCCAGTTTGGTTGCATGCCGGTTCCACGGGTAAGGGCACAGAATTAGATGAGGCCCGTGCCTATGGAACCGGCACTCCATTGGCCCTGCCGCGTCAGACGCATTCCGACCATGTGCAGTATGTTTCCGAAGCTGGACGCCCAGATGACACCGATGCTGTCTTTACTGATGTTCCTGGGCTTTGTATTGCGGTCAAGACCGCAGATTGTATCCCGGTTTTGCTTTACGATTGCCATCGTCGTTGTGTCGCAGCCATACACGCAGGATGGAAAGGTACGGTGCAGAATATAGTGGGGAAGACTATCATTGCCATGCAATCCAGGGGCGAAGACCTTTCTGCCATTATCGGTCCCGGCATCTCCCTCGAGTCTTTTGAAGTTGGCGATGAAGTCTATGAGAGATTCCTCATCCAAGGATTTCCCATGGAACGGATAGCGCGCCGTTGGTCCTCAGGCAAGTGGCATATAGACCTTTGGGACGCCAACCGATGGATTCTTGAGCAGTGTGGAGTAAAGGATATATATACAGCCGGAGTGGATACGATGACCTCCACTCTGTTTTATTCTGCCCGCCGCGAAACCATAAACACGGGCAGAAATTATAACTGGATAGAGATTCTGTAGTGGTGGGTATTACGAGGTAAAGGCTGCCAATAATCCCTTTTGTACTAATAGAGGTTCTCTGGTAATGATATGTTGCAAATCTTCCGGGAACTCCATGTCGTCGCCTCCTGTCATAAATACATGAAGGTCGGGATACATCTTCTGCATAGTACGTATATATCCCTCAATTTCCCATCTTATTCCGTTTATTGCACCGCTTCTCATGGATGTTGGTGTGTCGTATCCCAAAACAGGATGTTCTCCCTCTGCGTCAAGTAGGGGTAGGGCAGCTGTGTGCTCGTGCATGGCCTTCAGCCTTAGGTTTATGCCGGGAGAGATTGCTCCGCCCAATATAGTACCGTCTCTTCCTATTACGTCAAAGGTGAGGCATGTTCCCGCATCAATTATTAATAAGGTATGTTCAGGCATCATGCTGCGTGCACCAATGTCGGCTGCCACTCGGTCTGCTCCCAATCCAGCAGGTATGTCCTTCAGCCACTCCCTGGCCTCTGGAGATTGCCAAGTAAGAAATTTGCATTTGGGACTCCTCGCAACTTCTTTGGGTAAGGCATCGCTGCTTGCAACGTTACTAACCAGGATTTCCTCTGCTATGTCTGTAAAATCAAGCCAGTTCTCGTTGGGATATATGCTGTTGCAGTCGGCTGTAGATGCCTTCAGTCGTGTGTTGCCAATATCAAGGAGGATGTACATTTCTATGTATAGTTTAGTTGTTGTTTTTGGGGAGCTCGTTGTTGCAGTATTACGAGGAATGATTCATTCATTTTGTCCTATCGACGGTTCCAATTTCACCAATCCACTCACAACCACAGTAACCAGACAGCATGCCATCACCCACCAGAAGAAATTGGTGAATCCCCACTGGTCTGCCAGATATCCAGCAATCATGCCTGGAAGCATCATGCCCAGAGCCTGGAATGCGGTGCATATACTGAATACGCTTGTACTACGTTCGCCTTTGGAAAAATAAACCAGAAACAGCATATACGCCGTGAAACCGAATCCATATCCCAGTTGCTCCACTGCCACGCACGAGTTTATTATCCACATCGATGTGGGTTGTGCAATGGCCAGGTATATGTAAACGGCATCTGGCAGGGAAATAGCTGCAATCATTGGCCACCACCATTTCTTCAGGCCGTCGCGGCTCACGAGCCAACCGCCCAGTATGCCGCCCAGCAGCAGACCTATTACGCCAATTGTGCCATAAGCTACACCTACGGTTTCTGTAGCCAGAGCCAGGCCGCCCTCTTCCGTACTTCTCAGCATGAAGGGTTGTGCCATCTTTGCCAGTTGTGCCTCAGGAAATCTGAACAGCAGCATGAAAAGCAGGGCAGGCCAGATTCCCTTTTTATGGAAGAGTACAATCAGTGTTTTCCAGAAAGAAAGAACAATGTCTGTCATCGTGTTCATGAAATTCTTCGTATGCTCATCGCTGTATCTTTTCTGGTCCTCGTCTGTATTCTCCTTCACTTTGGGCAGTGCTGCGGCGTGCCACAGGACCAGTGCCAACATAATCACTCCGCCCAGTCCCATGGTCATGCCCCAAGCCATCTCAGATGGGCACTGTTGTTGCAGTATGCCTGCAAGGAAAACCAGTCCCCCCTGGCAGAAAATGGTTCCTATTCTGTAGAAGGTGGAACGCCATCCTACATAGAACGCCTGTTCCTTCTCTGTCAGTCCTATGATATAGAAACCATCTGCTGCAATGTCGTGTGTAGCGCTGCTGAATGCCATCAGCCAGAAGAATGCCAGCGATAGCTGCAACCACATCTCGGTCTGCAGCGTCAGTGCCACGCCGGCCAGTGCGGCTCCCACTAGTATCTGCATCACTAGTGTCCACCAGCGCTTTGTCTTCAGGCTGTCCACTATCGGGCTCCACAGCGGCTTTATCACCCATGGCAGGTACAGCCACGAGGTATATAGCGCTATTTCTGTATTTGACAGTCCCATGTTGGTGTACATCACAGTGGACAAAACCATTACCATCATGTACGGCAAGGCTTCGGCGAAGTATAGCGATGGCACCCATGAAGCCGGGTGTGTAGTGTTTATGTTTAGTTTCATATGATATCTTTTTGATGCCGGGCAGGAAACGCTTGTCTCACCTCTTTCTGTTATAGCAGGTTAGTGTAGTCTCAACCGGGCCTGTCTGTATGTCAGATGCTTTTCTGTCGCAGTAACTTATGCGTGTTTGTCAGACATAGTATCATCAACCAAGTTACCGGAGCGCATAGAGTGTCCAGCAGGAAAAAGTTTGCAAATCCCAATCTTTCCAGCAGAAGGCCACTCAATGTCATTGGCAGCATGATGCATAGACTTATTGCTGGAATGTACAACGGATTTACGGAGTTTCTGTATCTTTCCCCCGAAATGTTTTCAATGTATCTTCGGCAGGCGTTCAGCCCTATGCCAAACATCAGCTGGGCTACGAATGTATATGCTGATAGCATCCACACTCCTTCAGGTTTGCTTTGTGTCATTGCCAGATACACGGCGGGAGATATGCCTAGGCATATGGTCAGAGGCCATTTTGTGCGGTTTTCTCCCCATTTGTTCAGGATGCTCTTTCCAAGGGCCACACCGGCCAGAAAAGCTATTACACCTATTGTGCCATGTGCAAATCCCACTTCCTGCAAGGTGCATCCCAGTCCGCCCAGTTGCGGTTGCGTCAGAAGGAATACCGTCCGGCTGTAGAACATCAGTCCCTGTGGTAATAGCATCAGTACCAACATTATCATCTGTTCCTTCCATCTCTTCTGTTGCCAGGGCCATTGCCGTGTAACGTTCATCTGTGTGTGGTCTGGATTTCTCAGCAATAGCATGTTCGTCAGTGTCATGAAGAGATATGCACCAGCCAGGAGGTAATATCCCAGTGCCCACGAGTATGTCTGCGACCGCTGTCTGAAGTATATCTGCAACACCCCAACGGCCATAATCATAAGTCCGTAAGTCAGAACAGTCGCCATCTGCGACGATAGTGCCCTTAGTACCAGATGGAGGCTATCTTGTGCTATCGTGGTTCTGCGCATAAAGTATTGTCGTGCCAGCAGGTCGTGCCAGGCACTCAGTGTGCTTATCCAGTAGAGCATCAGCATTGTCCACCACATGCCGTTTTTCAGTGTCAGTGCAAACATGGCCAATGTTCCTGCCATTGTGAGTTCTATAAAGTGCAGCCACCATCTGTCTCCCCCCATTCCGGGAAGTAATCTTCTCATTAAAGGCTGTGCTACCCATGGTAACAACAATATTGCAGCAAAAAGGGTGGACAATGCCACCCCTATGTTCATTTGCAGGAACATAATTAAAGCAACAAAGGTTACCACCACCGATGGAATTTCATTGGCGGCAAACAGTGTGATGGTCCACAAACCTCCTTCGTTGCTTTTCATTTTGCTGAACATTGAATGTTAAACGTTAAACTCTCAACGTTAAACGTCCAACTCTATGGATATTTAGTATGATCTTGCTATCAGCACTCGTGCTACGGAGGGTTTTCCGCTTACCATGTCCACACCGGGTGTCTGTTCTACACCAAAGGGAACGCAACGGATTGTAGCCTGAGTCTCTTCCTTGATCTTGGCCTCTGTTTCGGCAGTGCCGTCCCAGTGGCACAGGAAGAAACCGCCGTCCTTCACACGCTCCTTGAACTCCTCATAGTTGTCGCACTCGTATATGCGTGCATCGCGTGCATCCTTTGCCTTCTTGAAGATGTTCTGCTGGATTTCGTCCAAAAGGTTCTTGATATACTGCTCTATGCCTTCCACAGCGATGTTCTCCTTCTCCAGAGTGTCGCGGCGCATAACCTCCACCAGACCCTGTTCCAGGTCGCGTGCTCCCAGTACCAAACGTACGGGTACGCCCTTCAACTCATAGTCGGCAAACTTAAAGCCTGGACGCTTGTTGTCTGCATTGTCGTACTTCACGCTCACGCCCATTGCCTTCAGGTTGTTCATTATCTCCGTAGCCTTGGCATCCAACTGCTCCATCTGTGCAGGCTTGCCTATGGGAATTATCACCACCTGTATGGGGGCCAGGGCAGGGGGCAGCACCAAACCGTTGTCGTCCGAGTGTGTCATAATCAAAGCACCCATCAGACGTGTGCTCACACCCCAACTGGTAGCCCAAGCATATTCGGGTTTGTTCTCCTTGTTCAGGAACTGAACATCAAAGGCTTTACCGAAGTTCTGGCCCAGGAAGTGGCTTGTTCCGCTCTGCAGAGCCTTGCCATCCTGCATCATAGCCTCTATGGTGTATGTATCCAGTGCGCCGGCAAAGCGTTCTGTCTCGCTCTTCACACCCTGTACCACAGGCACAGCCATGTAGTTCTCAGCAAAGTCGGCATACACCTTCAGCATCTGGCGTGCACGTTCTTCTGCTTCCTCTCTTGTGGCATGTGCGGTATGTCCTTCCTGCCACAGGAACTCGGCAGTACGCAGGAACAGGCGGGTACGCATTTCCCAACGCATTACGTTGCACCACTGGTTCACCAGCAGAGGCAGGTCGCGATAGGACTGTATCCAGTTCTTGAAGGTGTTCCAGATTATTGTCTCAGACGTGGGACGGATAATCAGTTCTTCTTCCAGTTTTGCAGAAGGATCAACCACCACACCGTCCTTTGTTTCGTTAGTCTTCAGACGATAATGGGTCACCACAGCACACTCCTTGGCGAAACCTTCCACATGCTCTGCTTCTCTGGATAGGAAACTTTTGGGAATAAGCAGTGGGAAGTAGGCGTTTTGTACGCCGGTATCCTTGAACATGTCGTCCAGCACACGCTGCATCTTTTCCCATATAGCATAGCCGTAGGGTTTAATTACCATACATCCGCGCACATCGCTTTGTTCGGCGAGGTCGGCCTTAACTACCAGTTCATTGTACCATTTAGAGTAGTCCTCACTTCTTTTTGTAAGGAAATCCAATTCTTTAGCCATATTATATATATAATGTATTATTCTGGCTACAAAGGTACGATTAAGTGTGTGATTTTACAAATTTATTTATAAAAATCTAAATCTTCCATGGAGTTACTATGATATGGTATTATGGGATAATTATATGTTAATATATAAAGTAGGTAATGATTATTTCATGTTGTTTTAAAGTAGGTAACGATATTTTTTGTATATTTGCGCATTAATGAAAATAAAAAAATAAAAAATATTAACCTTAAAAAGCAGTTTAGCAGATGAAGAAAAGGCTATCAGCTATTGCGGTGGCAACGATGCTTCTGGCACCTTCGGCATTACAGGCCAAGGTGCAGCACCTGTTGCCCAAGCCACAGCAAATTATTGCAACGGAGAATGTGGCTGCGTTCACCTTGGGTGGCAGTGTGACTATCAATTATTCTGGCGGCGCTGAGAGATGTGCCTTGCTGGAAGAGTTTTTTACCTCTAACGGATGTACGTTGGCAGAGTCGGGTGGCAGTGCAGTGAATGTGACTCTGGTAGAAAGCATAGAAGGGGCCTACGACTACAAATTGTATGGTTATGAAAACGAGGCCTACACACTGGATGTTACAGCAAAAGGCATTGCCATTACGGCAGTAACCCCCACCGGCATAATCCGTGCAACCCAGACCCTGACACAGATGGCAGAAGGGTGGGACGGAGCAGCTGCGTTGGAAGCAGTGACTGTGAGGGACTGGCCTGCATTCAAGTTGCGTGGCTACATGCACGACGTGGGCCGTTCGTTCATCTCCATTGACGAACTGGTGAAGCAAGTGGAACTGTTCTCTCGTTTCAAGGTGAACACCTTCCACTGGCACATGACCGAGAACCAGGCATGGCGCTTTGAGGTGAAGGCTTATCCCCAGTTGACATCGGATGCCTCTATGACACGCTTCAAGGGACAGTACTACACCCAAGAGGACTGCAGGCGTTTGCTGGCTGCTGCCAAGAAGCACGGTATGGCTGTTGTTCCTGAGATTGACATGCCGGGCCATAGCGAGGCCTTTGAGCGTGCCATGGGATTTGGCATGCAGACCGAGGAGGGCAAGAAGGTGCTGAAGAAGGTGCTCGACGAGGTGTGCGAGGTATTTGCCGACGCTCCGTATATCCACATCGGTGGTGACGAGGTGGCTACTACAGCAGCATACTTGAACGAGATGATAGCCTATGTGGAGAGCAAGGGCAAGAAGGTGGAGATATGGAATCCCATCAATGGTGTTGGCCAGGATGCTCTCAATGCTACCTATGCACAGATGTGGGGTACCCGAGGTTATCTCGCATCGGGCAAGGCAAACATAGACAGCCGATATAACTACACCAACCACTTCGACGTGTTTGCCGACCTGGTGGGAATCTACAAGAGCAATATCTACTATCACGAGAAGGGTACTCCCGAGGTGGCAGGTTCTGTGTCCGGCTGCTGGAATGACCGCAAGGTGGCTGACGAGAAGGCCATTATGGCGCAGAACAATGTGTGGGCAAATGTTATTGCTACTGCCGAGCGTACATGGATAGGCGGCGGCAAGCAGTATATCGACAACATGACAAACACGCCTGCCAACCTGAAGGCAGACGGTGGTCATGGCGGTGTGATGCTGCCAAATTCGGGTGAGGAGTATGAGGAGTTCAAGAGCTGGGAGACACGTTTCCTGTTCCACAAGGCAAACTCCCTGAAGAATGAGCCTATTCCATACGTGAAGCAGACCAACGTGCGCTGGCGCATTACCGATGCTTTCCCCAACGGAGGTTCGGAGACTGCAGCCTTTGGGCCAGAGGCTGAAGGCAAGACTGCTTCTGCGGAGATGCTTCCTGAGATGTATACACACGAGGGTAAGAACTATTATACAGGAATTGCAACCGGTGCTGGCATCTACCTGAGCCACACCTGGGGCAATAGCATTATCGACGCATACTACGATGCTCCTGCATTCAACCACACTGCCTATGCATGGACATACGTATACTCTCCCAAGGCACAGGAGGTGGGTGCACAGATCGAGTTCCAGAACTACAGCCGTTCGGAGCAGGACGGTGCTGCACCGGCAGGAAAGTGGGACCATTTTGGTTCTAAGATCTGGGTCAATGGCACTGAAATTGCTGCTCCCAAGTGGGACAACACCGGCGTTAGCATCAGCAGCAAGGAGGTTGAACTGAAGAACGAGAACTTCCCCGGACGCAAGCCCATCAAGGTGACACTGAAGGAAGGCTGGAACAAGGTGTTCCTGAAGTTGCCCTATTTCAACAAGGGCTATCGCCTGAAGAAGTGGATGTTTACCTGCGTGTTTACCGATACAGAGGGCAAGAATGCAGTAGACGGACTTATCTACTCTCCCAACCAGTGCATGGATGAGGCTACAGAAAAGGTGGCAGCACAGGTGAGCGAGAAGAAGCGCGCCTTGGGAAACTATATCGGCACAGAGGTAGGCTACTGGCCTGAATCGGTGGCAGCAGAGCTGGATGCCAAGGTAAAGGAGATAGAGGCAACGTATTCTGCCACTATGACCGAAGCCGAGCGCCAGCAGCAGCTGGAGGAACTCGAGGAGGCGTGGCTGGCTTTTAAGTCCAGCCTGACAGCAGACAAGATGAACCAGCCTGAGGAGGGGAAATACTATCGCATGAGTACTCCCTTGCGCGACAACCGCTTTCCTACTGGCAAGGGTGCTGGTCAGGCGATAATAGGTGAGCAGAATCCTGCAACGAATGCTTCGGTGTGGACGTTCGTGCAGAGAGAGGATGGCAGTTTCGATATCGTAAACTATGGCGACCAGACCTATATCTCTCCTGCCAGCAGCAACAACACGGCATTGACTACAGTAAAGGCACAGCCCAATGCCGGATGGACACTGAAACCCGCAGATGCTGCCGGTTATGTGATAATTACCAGCGGTACCGTACAGTTCAACCAGACAAATGGAGGCCAGCAGTTCAAACTGTACAACTGGGGCTCTGGCACTAACATCACCGATACCGGTTGCAAGTATGTGGTGACCGAGGTGGAGGTGAAAGAGGATGGTAATGACGGAACATCTCCTGACCCCTTTGCATTTGTGGGCGGAACAGAATTTCAGGGCTATCCTTATGCCGTAAGTCCTTCTGTAGCGTCAAAGGTATTCGCAAAGGATGATATCACTATCGCCGTTGATGTGACTATGCCTGCCTCGATGAGTGCCAATACCCGTTATGCCCTCGTGTGTGCTGCCGACCCCACAAAGGCAGTTACTGGGGCAACAAAAAAGGACTCTCCCTATATAGGCTTCGGACTTAACGGCAGCAATCCTGCCTATCTTCCTTCTTCTGCAAGTGGCGACAAGTTCACCTATAGAGATCATACGTTTGCTGGCGGCACAAACTACAAGGTGGTTTATGTCATTGACAAGACTAACCAGAAGTTTTCTGTCTATGTTGACGGTGCGTTGAAGAGTTCTGCCAATTATCCCGTTGTGGAGTACGACTTGCAGTCGTTCAGCAATTTTGCATCCAATGCCAATGCACAGCTTTATGTAGGCGGTGGTGTGGTTAACGGCACAACAGCTCACGACAAGTTTGGCGGCAAGATCCATTCAGTGCGTTTCTTCGAAGGTGCGCTCGGTGGTGACGAGATTGCCCAGATAGACTACACCAAGATTCCCGATGATGTTGTTGTGAACAATGTAGACGACTTTGTCAATGGCGGAGTGTACACCTTTGTTACTGCCCGCGGCTGGATGGGTGCTACGGCAGAAAATGGCAATGCTATTTCTACTGCCCGCACAAATGTTACCCCTGCAGCAGACAATGCATATTTCCAATGGACCGTATACAAGTCGTTTAACGGCAACTACTACCTCTACAACATAGGCAAGCAGAAGTTCCTGGGCATACAGAGCGCCAATAACACTGACATCCCCCTTGTAGATACCCCTGCAGGCAAGACTTTGACTTTCAAGCAAAGCAATTCTACAGAATATCCTATTATGTTCTCTACCGACAATGCTGGTGTTGTAAACCATAGTGCAAATCACGGTGGCGGTCTTATCAACTGGACAGGCGGTTGGAATAATCTTGATGATGCAGGCAGCAATCATAAGGTGGCATTGGTGGACATGCTTACTGCTGAAGAGCTTCAGAAGATTGCCGACATCGTTGAATCATACGACAAGGGCTTGCCAGTAATAACGCAGATCGAAGGCCTGCAGGAGAACAATCCCAATACCTATCTGGGCAGTATCAGGGCAACAAATGCAACTGGCGCCATCACCACCAGGCTGCAGAGAGGCGAGGGTGTGACATTCTTCAGCTTCGACGGCACAAAGGCAAGTACCATTGATTTAACACGTGCCTACCGTGGCTTTGACTTCCAGGGCTATTTCGTTGGCGAGGAAAGTCTGGGCAAGAGTTTCGAACTGACTGCAGAACTCCAGGAACGCATCACCGAAGAGAATCCTCTTGTGGCTAAGTTCACAGCTACAGACGATGTTATGCTCTTTTCGGACAACGACCCCTTCTCGTACCGTATTCCTGCCATAGCCAAGACCGCAACAGGCCGCATAGTTGCAGTTAGCGACTACCGTTACAGCCTCGACGACATCGGTCGCTACAATTTTGGTACTGCTAATCCTGGTATCGATCTGGTGATGCGCTACAGTGACGACAATGGCGCCACATGGAGCGAGACCAAGACCATTGCCAAGGGTTCGTGCAAGCGAGGAACTGACGACTGTGCCTATGGCGATGCTGCAATTGCCGTGGTAGGTGAGAAGATCCTTGTCATGGCTGCTGCAGGCGACGTGATGTTTGGCAACGGCAGTGCCACAGCACACAACAGAGCAGTTCGCGTGTTTAGCGAGGACAATGGCGCCACATGGACCAAGCAGGACATCTCTGAGACATTGTTCCTGGGCGATGATGCTACTATCAAGAACGGTTACTCTTCCTTCTTCGGCAGCGGTCGTCTGGCTGTGGACGAGAACTACAACGGCACAGGCAAGGCTCGCATTTATGGTGCATTGCTGCTGAAGAAAGCGTCAGGCACTGGCAACTATGTAATCTATACTGATGACCTTGGTCTTACATGGAACATTCTGGGCCGCAGCCAGAATCCTGTGGCGAACCAGGATGAACCCAAGGTGGAGATTCTGCCCAGCGGCCAGATCCTGTTGAGCGTCCGTCGTGGAGGTGGCCGTCAGTTCAATGTGTTCACTTATACAAATAAGGCTACAAATGCCGGTAAATGGGATAGCAATGTTAATGGTTGTAACAATGGCGGCAGCAATACCTGTAATGGCGAACCCTATTGCGTCGATGCAAAGAATGCTGATGGCGAGCCGGTGAAGCTGCTTCTGCAGTCTCAACCCAAGGGTGGCAGCGGGCTTTATGACCGTCGCGATGTCACCATATGGTACAAGGAGATTACTGATGCCAAGTACACCTCTGCGCAGATTGCCTCAGGTTGGAAACTGGGTATGCAGGTGAGCACCCAGCAGAGTGCATATAGCGCCATGACATTGCAGAATGACGGCAAGGTGGCATTCTTCTTTGAAGAGGCTCCCTGCTTTGGCGATGACCAGGCCAAGGGCTACTGCATGGTCTATGTGCCCCTGACAATAGAGCAAATCACCAATGGCACATACAGCACATCTGAAGATGAAACTGCCATAGGCAGCATTAAGGCAGACAAGGTCGGTACCAGCAGTGAAATCTATGATATGAGCGGACGCCGCATCAACAACCCCGCCAAGGGAGTGTACATCATGAGCGGCAAGGCTGTACTGGTAAAGTAATTCTGTTGGATAAAATATGTATGCCCCTTCTCTCGTTTGAGGGAAGGGGTATTGAATATATATATATATAATGTAATTAAAATGACTATTCTGAAGCGTGTGCGTTTGATTTTGCGATGGGCAGTGTGCCTGTTCTTCGCCTTTTCTTTCTTGTCAGTGCTGGCATATAGGTGGATACCCGTGAAGGTGACTCCTCTGATGCTGATAAGATGCTGCCAGCAGATGGGCAGAGGGGAGAAGATAAGGCTGAAGAATCATTGGGTTAGTATGGATGAGGGAATGACTCCGGATATGGCGCTGGCTGTTGTGGCAAGCGAGGACCAGAGGTTCATGACACATCATGGTTTCGACTTTGATGCCATTTCCAAGGCATGGGACGAGAGGCAGAGCGGCAAGCGTAAGTGCGGTACCAGTACCATAAGTCAGCAGACTGCCAAGAATGTATTCCTTTGGCCTGGTGGCGGATGGTTCAGGAAGGGACTGGAGGCTTACTTTACCATACTTATAGAGTTGATGTGGGACAAGCATAGGATAATGGAGGTGTACCTGAATGTCATTGAGACAGGGGACGGTATATATGGTGTTGATGCTGTAGCATGGCAACACTTCGGTCGTGGTGCCGACAGACTGACACGTGCCAATTGTGCCCTGATAGCCGCTACACTGCCTAATCCTCTAAAATACAGTTCTAAAGAACCTTCGCGATATATGCTGAAAAGGCAGACCCAGATAATGAGGCAGATGAGAAACCTGGGAAGGTTGAAGATGAGGAGCGATGAACGGTGAATGCTGAGTGATTATGTGTGAGTGGTGATCGTTGACCCTCTCGATTTTCGATGTTTGCCTTAGCCAAACCAATAGTAACTGGTGACGATATGCGATTATATTGCCCTCAAATTGCACTTGCACATTTATATGCTTAACACCTTTTTTGTCACTTCAACTTTGCAATTTCAGGAAAAAAGTGTATCTTTGTCAACGTAAAGTGTACGTTAGAAGCATGTAAATTGAACTTCCGAGTATGTTGGAGACCCTATTCAGAACACACCAGTATCTGCTGGAGCACCTGGGAGAACCTGTCCGTCGTTCGTTGATGGACGAGATAAATTGGAAAGACCGCCTTATAGGAATTAAAGGCAGCCGCGGAGTGGGAAAGACAACTTTCCTGCTGCACTATGCCAAAGAGAACTTCTCAATAAAGGATAGGGCATGCCTGTACATTAACATGAATAACTTCTTTTTTCAGACCTACAGTTTGGTGAAGTTTGCCGGAGAATTCTATAAAGCTGGTGGTCAGGTGCTGCTTGTGGACCAGATATTCAAACTGCCTAACTGGAGCCATCTCTTGCATGAGTGCTATGAGAAGTATCCAATGTTGCGCATAGTGTTTACTGGCAGTACGGTGATGAGACTGAAGGACGAAAATCCGGAACTGAACGGCATATGCCGAAGCTATAGCCTGAGAGGTTTTTCGTTTCGCGAGTTTCTGAACATAAAGGCAGGTACAGATATCAAGCCGTATACTTTGCGCGAACTTCAAAACAGGCACGAACGCATAGCAAAGGAAGTGTGTGCCAAATGCGACCCGCTGGAATACTTCAATGCCTATCTGCACCATGGCTATTACCCCTTCTATCTGGAAAAAAGAAACTTCAGCGAGAATCTGCTGAAGGTGATGAACATGATGATAGAAGTGGATATCCTGCTGATATACCAGATGGAACAGAAGAATCTGAACCGACTGAAGAAACTGTTTTTTATGTTGGCAACAGGCGGCACAGGGGCTCCTAATGTAAGCCAACTGGCTATGGAGGTACAGACTTCAAGAACAACAATAATGAATTATGTGAAGTTCCTGAGTGATGCCCGCCTAATGAACATGGTATACAGAAAAGGTGATGACTATCCCAAAAAGCCTGCACGACTGCTCATGCACAATACAAACCTGATGCATGTAATGACTCCTGGACGTGTGGACAGACAGGACATGATAGAGACATTCTTCATGAATGCAGTAAGTGCCAAGCACAAACTGAACGTGAGCGACAGGTCTTCCACTTTCATGCTGGATGGAAAACACCGTTTCCGTATAATGGATGAGGTGCCAAGACGCAAGGCGACAGACGTAATCTATGTATGTTCGGACAGAAGGGAGGGTGAAGGACAGGAGATACCCTTGTGGATGTTCGGCCTGCTGTATTAAAGATTCCAGGGGTGTTTTCTAGTCATTCTAGTATTTCTAGTATTTCTAGACAAATTAGACCAAATTAGATTATTTATAGTAAAAAAGAAATATAATTATTAACCGCTATCAGGCCGAGGGCCTGACAACAAAACAACAATAACAATGGCAAAAGAAAAGAAATTTGTGACATGGGACGGTAATACCTGTGCCGGACATGTGGCTTACATGTTCAGTGAGGTTGCCGCCATCTATCCCATCACTCCTTCGTCTCCTATGGCGGAGCATGTGGATGAGTGGGCTGCACAGGGCAGAAAGAATCTGTTCGGCGATACAGTCCTCGTTCAGGAAATGCAGTCTGAAGCCGGTGCTGCCGGTGCCGTTCATGGCTCTTTGCAGGCAGGTGCGCTTACATCTACCTTCACCGCCAGCCAGGGTCTGCTGCTGATGATTCCCAATATGTACAAGATTGCCGGTGAACTGCTGCCCAGCGTGTTCCACGTGAGCGCACGTACCGTGGCCACTCACTCTCTGTGTATCTTCGGTGACCACAGCGACGTGATGGCTTGCCGCCAGACAGGTTTTGCAATGCTGGCAGAGGGTAGCGTGCAGGAGGTTATGGACCTCAGTGCTGTAGCTCATCTGGCTTCGATAGAATCTCGTGTACCCTTCATCAATTTCTTTGATGGTTTCCGTACTTCACATGAGTACCAGAAGGTGGAGCTCATTGAGGAAGATGATGTTCGCGATTTGGTTGACATGAAGGCTGTGAGCGAGTTCCGTTCTCGTGCACTGACACCTGAACGCCCCATGGCAAAGGGTATGGCAGAGAACCCAGAGACATTTTTCGCTCACCGCGAGAGCTGCAACCGCTACTATGATGCTGTTCCTGCCATCGTGGAGAAGTACATGGCTGCTATCAGCGAGCGCACAGGCCGCAAGTATGACCTGTTTACATACTATGGTGCAGAGGATGCAGAGAACATCATCATCCTGATGGGTTCTGCTACCGAAGCTGCACGCGAGGCTATAGACCACGCAAATGCCAACGGCAAGAAGTATGGAATGGTGAGCGTTCACCTGTATCGTCCCTTCTCTGTGAAGCACCTGCTGAAGGCTGTGCCTGCAACCTGCAAGCGTATTGCCGTTCTGGACCGTACAAAGGAACCCGGCAGCAATGGCGAACCTCTGTTGCTGGACGTGAAGGACGCTTTCTACGGCGTAGAGAATGCTCCTCTGATTGTTGGCGGCCGCTATGGTCTGGGCAGTGCCGACGTTACTCCCACCATGATTCTGGGTGTGTTCGAGAATCTGGAACTGGCTATGCCCAAGGATCACTTCACAGTGGGTATCGTTGACGACCTGACCTTCACCTCTCTGCCCAAGAAGGAAGAGATGGCTTTGGGTGGCAAGGGTATCTTCGAGGCTAAGTTCTTCGGTCTGGGTGCCGACGGTACCGTGGGTGCCAACAAGAACTCTGTGAAGATTATCGGAGACAATACCAACAAGTACTGTCAGGCATACTTCTCCTACGACTCTAAGAAGAGCGGTGGCTTTACCTGCTCTCACCTGCGTTTCGGTGACACTCCCATCCGCAGCACATACCAGATCAAGACTCCCAACTTCGTAGCATGCCACGTTCAGGCATATATGCGCATGTACGATGTTATCCGTGGTCTGCAGCCCGGTGGCCAGTTCTTGCTGAACACTATCTTCGAGGGTGAGGAACTGGTTAACTTCATCCCCAACAACCTGAAGAAGTACTTCGCCGAGAAGAACATCACCGTATATTATATCAACGCAACAAAGATTGCTCAGGAGATAGGTCTAGGCAACCGTACAAATACCATTCTGCAGTCTGCATTCTTCCGCATCACTGAGGTTATCCCCGTGGAGATGGCAGTAGAACAGATGAAGAAGGCTATCGTGAAGTCCTATGGCAAGAAGGGTGAGGACGTGGTGAACATGAACTTTGCTGCTGTGGACCGTGGTGGCGAGTACAAGGTGCTGCCCGTGGATCCTGCATGGGCCAACCTTCCTGCAGATGAGGCTCCCAAGTATGACGAGCCCGAGTACATCACTAGTCTGGTACGTCCCATCAACGCCCAGAACGGTGACCTGCTGCCCGTAAGCGCTTACAAGGGGATTGAAGACGGTGCATGGGAACAGGGCACTTCTGCTTTCGAGAAGCGTGGTGTGGCTGGTTTCGTGCCTGTATGGAACAGCGAGAACTGTATACAGTGTAACAAGTGTGCATTTGTTTGTCCTCATGCTGCAATCCGTCCCATCGTGATGACCGACGAGGAGTTGACTGGTTACGAGGGCGAGAGCATCGAGATGAAGGCTCCTGCTACAATGAAGGGCATGCACTTCGTTATCGCAGTGGACGACAAGGACTGTCTGGGCTGCGGCAACTGTGCCGACGTATGTCCTGGCAATCCCAAGAAGGGCGTGGCTCTGACCATGAAGGCATACGACGACTCTTCAGAGGAGGCACAGAAGAATGCTGCCGACTGGAAGTACTTCATGCAGAAGGTGACAAGCAAGCAGCACCTGGTGGACATCAAGCAGAGTCCCAAGAACAGCCAGTTCGCACAGCCCTTGTTTGAGTTCAGCGGTGCTTGTGCCGGTTGTGGCGAGACTCCATATGTGAAGCTCATCAGCCAGTTGTTCGGCGACCGCCAGATGGTGGCTAACGCTACTGGTTGCTCTTCTATCTACTCTGGTTCTATCCCCTCTACTCCCTATACAAAGAATGCCGAGGGTCAGGGTCCTGCATGGGCAAACTCTCTGTTCGAGGACTTCTGCGAGTTCGGTCTGGGTATGGTACTGGCCAACAAGAAGATGAAGGCTCGCATCAATGAGTTGCTGAAGGAAGTTATTGCCGGTAACGAGGCTCCTGCCGAGTTCAAGGAGGCTGCACAGCAGTGGATAGATGGCCAGAACGACAGCGAGGCTTCTAAGGTTGCTGCTGCCGCATTGAAGCCTATGATTGCTGCTGGCGTTGAGGCTGGTTGTCCCGTTTGCCTGCAGCTGAAGGAACTGGAGCACTATCTGGTTAAGCGCAGCCAGTGGATTATCGGTGGTGACGGTGCTTCATACGATATCGGTTATGGCGGTCTTGACCATGTTATTGGTTCTGGCGAGGACGTGAACGTATTCGTTCTTGATACCGAGGTATACTCAAATACCGGTGGTCAGGCTTCAAAGGCTACTCCTATCGGTGCCATTGCACAGTTTGCCGCCAACGGCAAGCGCGTGGGCAAGAAGGATCTGGGTTTGATGCAGGCTACATACGGCAACGTATATGTGGCTCAGGTTGCTATGGGTGCCGACCAGGCTCAGTGCTTGAAGGCTATCAAGGAGGCAGAGGCATGGAATGGTCCTTCACTGGTGATTGCTTATGCTCCCTGTATCAACCACGGTTTGAAGGCCAAGGGTGGCATGGGTAAGAGCCAGGCTGAGGAGGCTAAGGCTGTAGAGTGCGGCTACTGGCACTTGTGGCGCTACAACCCCGCTCTGGGCGAGGAGGGCAAGAACCCCTTCCAGCTGGACAGCAAGGAACCCGCTTGGGATAAGTTCCAGGACTTCCTCGAGGGTGAGGTTCGCTTCCTCTCTCTGAAGAAGGCTGCTCCTCAGGAGGCTCAGGAACTGTTTGATGCTTGTAAGGAGGCTGCACAGCGCCGTTATAAGTCTTACATCCGCAAGACTCAGGAAGACTGGTCTCTGTAAACAACAAGAGAATGATACTTATGATATAAAACAGACACCTCTTCGCCTAAACGACGAAGAGGTGTCTGTGGTTAAAAAGCAAAAATAGGATGAAACTGCTATACGTCATAGAACATATATCCACTGTAGGCGGTCTGGAACGCATTCTTATAGACAAGATGAATGCCCTGGCTGCCGAGGATGGTTTTGATGTTGTCCTGATGACGATATGGCAGGATGGAGACAGACCTGCTTTCCCCTTGGATAAAAGGGTGGAGCAGGTCTGCCTTGATGTAAAGCGTCCCAAGTCGGGATTCGGGTGGTTGGCAACAATGCCCAAGGTGCTATATATATATAATAATAAGGTACGCGCGATAGCACCGGATGTGGTGATACATTTCCGTGCCATGGGTGCTATGCTCACAGTCTTCTCCTCATGGAAAGGGTACACAGTGTTTGAGGCTCATAGCGCAAGGCAATTCAGCAATCACAGGTGGCTTTATCCTTTGATGGAACGCAGGGCTGATGTGGTGGTTTGCCTTACAAGTGGCGACGCAAAGAACTATTCCGGAGCCAAGAGGGTGGAGGTGATTCCTAATTTTGCAAGGACCAGCCATGAGGCATCTGTGGTGAGAGAAAACAGGTGTCTGTTTGTTGGGCGCCTGTGTCCGGAGAAGGACCCGTTACGACTTCTTCGACTATGGAAAGAAATTGTTGGCAGACATCCCGGTTGGAGCTTGGATATTTGCGGAGAAGGGGAACTGGACAAAGAGGTTCGTGCAGAGATAGTGCGCCTTTCCATCGAAGACAGTGTGCAAATGCATGGTCATGTCTCTGATGTTTCCAGAATGTACGCCCAAAGAGCAATGCTGTTGTTGTGTTCGCAAACCGAGGGACTGCCTATGGTGCTGATAGAGGCGATGCGAAATGGTTTGCCTGTTGTAAGCATGGATTGTCCCTATGGTCCTGCCGATATAATCAAGAATGGAGAAAACGGTTACCTGGTGCCCATGAATGATGATACGTGCTTTGTGGACGCAGTGTCAGTACTTATCGGAGATGATGTGCTGAGGAAGGAGATGGGAAAGAAGGCTCTTGAAACCTCTGCAAGGTTTTCCAGAGAGGTGATAATCCGTCGTTGGAAAGAACTGTTTGTGAAGAGATGAAGATATTGTTGATAGGTGAATACAGTAATGTCCATTGGACTTTGGCGCAGGGACTGCGAATGCTTGGCCATGAGGTGACAGTGGCAAGTGGCGGTGACAGTTGGAAGGGGTATCCGCGTGATGTGGACCTGGCGCATGTCCTGACACTGAAAGGACATGTTTCCTTTGCATGGAGGTTGCTGCGTGCCTTGCCCAAGATGCGGGGATACGACATAGTGCAATTGATAAACCCCGTCTTCTTGGAGTTGAGTCCATGGCCCCACCGATATATCTTTGACTATCTTCGCAGGTATAACAAACATATTGTGCTTGGTGCCTTTGGCATGGACCACTATTGGGTGAAGGTGAACAGGGAACTGCGTCCGATGCGCTATAGCGACTTTAATATTGGCAATGAAATACGCACAGATAAAGTGGCACAGACTGATGTGGATATATGGATAGGTACAGAAGCAGAAAGGCTTTGCAGGTATGTGGCAGAGAGAACCGATTCCATAGTGGCAGGTCTGTATGAGTACTGGATAACATACCAACTGGCAGAGGGTGGAGCGTTGAAAGCAAAGACTAAATTCATACCTTTCCCTATACCCGAGTCCAATTCACACCCTACATTGGGAGGCAAGATAAGAATATTTGTAGGTATCAGCAAGGGACGATCACAATATAAGGGAACGGATATTATGCTGAGTGCAGCTAAGCGCCTGGCACATGCACATCCCGACAAGGTTGAATTGATAGTGGCTGAGGGAGTGCCTTTTGCTCAGTACCAAAGCATGATGGACGGGAGCGATGCTATACTTGACCAGCTTTATAGTTATACACCAGCCATGAATGCACTGTTAGCAATGAGTAAGGGTATAATTTGTGTGGGAGGTGGCGAACTTGAACATTACGAGTTGCTTGGAGAGTGTGATTTGCGGCCGATTGTGAACGTGTTGCCCAATGAAGAAAGCGTATATAGTGAGTTGGAGGCATTGGTGCTGAATCCGGAACGCATATCAGAGTTGAAACGACAGAGCATAGAGTATGTCCGTAAGCATCACAGCGTGGAACGGGTAGCTAAGGAATACGAAAAACTTTATAAATCGCTATGCAATAATGACGAGCCTTAGATAAGGTTCGCCATTTTTGTTCATGTATGAAATATGGTTATAATGTAAAAGTTACTGTCCCTCCTGTTTTACTCCTTTTTTAAGCGTAAGATAACTATATGCAGCAGTCAGCAGGGTTATGGGTATTCCTGTCCCATAACGTAGCCCCATGTTGTCTGTGCAGCATAAGGTCATGATAACAAGTACGAGGCATGAACCGATAATTATGGTTATCCAATTGTTGCAGGAGATGCGGATATGGTAGAAGCTTTTGTTCACAATACCTAAAATAACGGTATTGACTACTGCTACCACAGAAAGCGCCATACCCATGCCTGGCAATCCCCATAGGCCATACATTAGATATGCGGCTCCTATGACCATAAGGTTATAGGTACTTTCCAGAATGAGAAACATCCAGGAATGTCCGTGTGCCAAAGACACGTATTCCAGTGGCAGTGCCACGGCACGATGCAGCTGGAACAGTCCGGCCATTACGCATATGCCTGCCATGGGCATGAATTCCTTGGTGTATAGAAGAGGTATGGTGATTGGCAATGCCAGGATGAAGCACATGACCAAGGGAGTGGTGACAGTGAAACTCACATGAATCTGTTTGTTTACGGTACGTGTCTTAAGTTCTGTGTCGTGACATGCACTGGTGAGGCGTGGGAAGTAGTCGATGGCGTACGAACTGAATATAACACCTACATAATACATGATCAGTGCATATCCATTCTTGTATAAGCCAACTTCGCCTGTAGTCTTTATCACATGATATAGTGTTGTAGTGGTGACGGCAGTCATAATAGCTGTTGCTGCATAGGGTATGCCGAACTTAAGCAAAGGCATACCTTTTCTCCATGTTTCGGCAGAAAGGAAGTCCACGTGATAGGGCATAACCTGCGTGCAGAAATAAAGGTGCACAATGGCACTGATGGCTATGCAGACATTTATTGCCAGCAGTATGCCGTTGATGCCAAGGATGGAATACACAGCGAACGTACTGACTACTGCACCTATGGCACAGATGAGTTCAACTGTAGCAACCCGCTTTAGTTTGTGCATGCCTTTCAGAATGGCACATTCCCCGGCAGCAATGGGAGTGAGGAATGTTGCCGGAGCAAGCAATAGAACGTTGAAGTGTGTGGCAGTGTCGTTAAAAAACACACCAGAGAAAACTGTTGCAGCCAAAAGGCAGATTGTAAGGGCGGCAAAAGCCACAGCCATGGACCAGGTGCGTATTACGCATGCCATTGCGGCAACCTCGTGCTGATTGGTGCGGCTGTCTATCTCGCTCAGTTGCTGGATGCTGGCAGTTTCAAGACCGATGTTGGTACATGAGTTTATAACATCCAGAATATTCTGGTATATGGCTATTAGACCTGCACCGAGAGGACCCAGAAAGAAGGCCGTGATCTTGCCTCTTGACAAGTTTGCCAGAATCTTCAAGGCCTCTACGCTTCCGAATATTCCTATATACTTAAGTATGTGATGGGTGGATGTGTATTCTTTGTTCTTCATCGGTAGATCTTAGCTGGTTGCACGTGAAAACCGGGATTAGAATCGTGTGTTCACACGTGTGTATCCTACAATTCTGTCATACCTGCTTCCTGCTTCCTTGTAGTAGATGAATGCCTGGTATTCGTTTTCTGTCTGCCAGAAGTTGCCCATGGTGTCTGCTGTAGCTCCATCGTCAGTAATGTACTGGTAGTCGTAGTATCCTTGTTTCAAGAGAACAGAGGCTTCATACATACTATATTCTTCGTTGTACTGCATCTGGCAGTCTTCAGAGAATTCTCCGTTGGACCATTCTCCATTTACATAAACATTCTTGGAAAGGCGGGGAGACTGTAAAGCAAAGTGTACGATTACGTATTCCGACTGGGTGTCGTTGGCCTCCTGGTCGTCTGTTCTGGGATAGAACGTTCCGTTGTGGTCTTTTTCCGTAAGATAGCTATGGGGAACCTTGTCTTCCCACAATATTGCATGGTGAAATGGTTCGAACCAATGCATGTGGTCTACGTTCATGCCGGAATGGTTGACATCAAGTATCTCAAACTTGTGATATTCGTTGCCCGCAGGAAATATGAGTTCTTTGCAGTGCTTCCACTCCAGTCCGTTGGCTTTGTTTATGTCTGGGCGTATTCCGTCAACGGTACGGGACGGGCGCCTGTTTTGCATGACAACAGCGTGGATATGGTTATAGGGGTCGGTTACTCTGCACGTGCCGTAGTTGAGGCTCAATGTCACTTGTTGGTGCTGTGCATTAAAATCAATGTTGGTATTGGATGATACCTGCATGGAAACAGGCATTACGTTTTCAACGACCTGGAAACGGACTTCTATGGCGGGACCATCGTCCATATCGTCATTGTTGAAGACCAACAGCTTGTAGTTTCCGCTAAGCAGCACATTGGCATCCTTGTTGGGGAAGGTCATGGAATAATGGGTGTAGTTTTGGATGGTGTTGAAACTGTATTCGTAGTCTTCAACGGGCAGGTCGTTGGTTCCATGAAGAAAATCGCTTTCAAACAATCCTTCGGTGGGTTCCCAGTTGCGGGTGCAATGCTGTATGCGATAGATATAGCGGTGATATTCGTGCGACATCTCGTCCCAAGAAATCCTGAGGTAGGACGTCTTTCCCAAGGTAAGCACGGGAGGGAGGAGAGGGTTGTCGTTGAGGCTAACCTGAAGCGTGCGTACATTCTCGTCAAAGACCCTATGCCGGCCATGTGCTACAGTGGTCAGCATAATGGTAGCTATGACGAGTAATGCGCGTCTCATGACAATTGGTTATTCGCCCTTTACTATGGGCAGATGCCAATGGAATTTTACTGCAAAGCAACGAACGGCTATAACGACGATGCTGGAGAAAAGTGCACTGATGTTAGGGTCAAATTCCAATACATGAAGTGCAGAATAGACAATGCCACCGGCCACACATGCAAGGGCATATATTTCCTTGCGGAAGATGAGCGGCACTTCGTTGATGAGCACGTCACGGATGACACCGCCTGCGGCACCGGTAACGGAACCCATGGTGATGGCCGTCCACATGGGGAATCCCATTTGCAGGGTCTTCTCTATGCCAACGACGTTGAATAGGGCCAAACCTACGGTATCAAAGATGAACCATGTGTTCTTCTGCTTTACCAGGTATTTTGCAAAGATATGCACGAAGAGAACTGCCAATGCACACCAGATGAAATAAATCTCGTTGGTCATCCAAAAGGGGTTTACACCCAGCATGACATCACGGAAAGTTCCGCCTCCGATGGCTGTGGCCATACCCACTATCCATGCTCCGAAGATGTCGAACTGCTTGGCACTGGCCAGGCGGATGCCTGACAATGCAAAGGCGAATGTACCTATGAACTCGATGAGAAGGAAGGAGGTGGGAATGCGCAGGGTCTGTGCCAGCAGATTTATCCATTCCGCTACATCTTGCCAAATCTGTTCCATATGAGAATATGTTGAGGTGTGCTTATTCTGCCAGGCCGATTTCCTTCCACTCCTGCATTATGCGCAAGGCATCTGCACAGGCAGTGTCCTTGTTCACATCGTATGTGTCCAGCAGAATTGCAGTAAGGTCGTCTGAGGAGAAGTCCTTGTCTGCAACAGCCTTCCACATGATGGCTGCAGATTCGTTGAGGTTGATGACTTTTGAAAAGTCAATATTCTTGTCGCCATGGGCAACCACAATGTACTCTCCGCATACTTCTCGGAGTTCAAAACCTTCTTTTATTTTCATTTCTATGTAGATTATATTATTGCTTTATATATTATGAGCAGGTATCTTCGGATAGGGAGAAGACGCCTCCAAAGTCTGATGTCCTTTATGAGCCTTGGGTCGGTGGCGCTGATAACCCTGTTGGGACGGACGTAGTGTGTTACTTTGCCACAGATGTCCTTGCGGAGGCATTGTTCGGTGCCTTGGATATTGCCATCGCCCATCAGGGTGATTTCATCCATATCAGTGTTGCCAGGGATAGGTTTTATGTCTATAATCCTATGTAAAACGTATTTCCCGGGGGCTATTTCTGCCAGAACGGCATCATAGATCTGTGCACAGGCAGGGGTATCGAGTATGACCTTGTCCCTTTGGTGTTCAAGAAATGGACGCATGCTCCATCCCTTCACTACGATAGTTGCCGTGTGCCCTTCACGTATGGCATCCTTGACTGCGCCAAGCAGGATGTGATTGGGTAGTTCCATGCGAGGAACTATTGCCTCCTGTCCGTTCTTCCTTCTATATACCCTGTGGATGGGGTATAGGAGAAAATGCAGGACTTTAAGTATTGCTTTCTTGGCTGACTGTATCATGGCATAGTATTGCTGCTTCGCTGTTGGGCAGGCATCCCAGTTCCCATATACCGCATGTCTGTATGAACTTAGTTATGCTGTCGCATATTCCGTTGTAGATTCTGGCATCCCATTTCATGTTGCTGCAAGCGGGCAGCAATGTGGTGAATGCTTCAACTGCACCTAATCTGCGTATGGTGTTTTCGGGTCGCTGCTTGATGCGCACGATGCCTCCGATAGGTGCTTGTATGTTTCTGTAGCATGGCGTTTTTCCGCTCCAGGGCGAGCCAAAGACAAAGGGTCTGTTGTCTATGATTCTGACAATTGGGTTGTCATCGTTCATAAGGTCGCATCCGGGGATGGTTGTATACCATAGGTGGGTATGTGTGCTTTTGCCAGTGCCGCTGGGTGCAGTCATGAGGTACCCCTTTCCGTCGCAACGAATCACACTGGAGTGTATTAGCACTGTGTCCATAGTTGCGGTGGCAAATGCAAAGGCCATCATCATGCAGTTGTTAAGGCCATAGTTGCGTTGTGATGATGTGCCTTCATAGACATGGACAAAACATTGCCTGAAATCGGGAGAAGAATGCATGCGACTGCATAGGTGCCCTTCTGTGTCGTAGACATCAATACGGTAACCGCCATCTTTGTTGCGATATACACCATGGTTGCTGCCGCCAACATCAAAGAGTCCTATCTCTTTGGCATCATTATCCCATGAATATTCATCGACAACATTTATAAGGATTAGAGGAGCTTCTTCTTCTTCACAGATAAATGGTGCAAAACTGGGCAAAAGATTTTCGTTGGTTGTAGGATCTTCAAAGTTTATAGATATTCTGTGCCCAGCAATCTTATAGTCTTTCATGTTCGCTCCATTCTAATTGTTTAAACTTGAATTCTTCAGGTTCCAGTAGTTGGACTATAGTTGACTGGTCCTTATAGTATTTGTCTTGTATCTTCTTATATTTTTTTTCAAGTTTGCTTTTACTCTCGTTAAAAAATATAGCACATGTAGTATATGGTTGTAATTTTACTTGTTCCACCCATATTTGCAATTGCTGGGCATAGATGCTTCTGTCGTATAGGAAACCTGTTTTTGTCTCAATGTAAGCTGCTTCCAATGTTTGTATGTCAGTAATATATGTGATGGAATCTGTGAAGTTGGTACTGATTCCAAAGACGTATACTTTAGTCTTTTTAGGTTTAGCGCAGATGTCACCGCTGAAAAGGGTGAGCATTGCAATAACCATTATACCGATAATCTTTAATCTTCTCTTCATGCTATATTGTATTTATTCCGTGCAAAGATACGAATAAACGAGTGAAAAAATATCAAGCAGCTTGAATATTTTCTCCCAACGAGTGAAAGTATTTTCGAGCTTTAGCTCAAAGATACGAATAAATGAGCGAGAAATATCAAGCTAGCTTGAATATTTTTCACAGCGAACGTAAGTATTTTCGAGCTTTAGCTCAAAGATACGAAATAAAGCGGAGGATATATGAAAAATAAAGTGTTGTTCCGATAATTGTCTTCTATGCAGTCCGTGGCAACAGGTTAGTCCTCCTAATAGGAGTACTGCAATCCTCCTATTAAGAGGACGAGAGTGCTTCTATTAAGAGGACTATGGTGCTCCTATTAGGAGGACTGTCTTATGTATGTGATGCTGGCAGTGCCTCCTTGTATGGAGAGGACTCGTTTGTTACAAGCGTGCGAGACTGACTAGTTTTCGTTCAAATCTATTACGAAACTTTGTTTGCGACCGCTTGGCGCAATAGCCTTGATCCATAGAGTGCGGTCAGAACTCTGATTGGCAGCCTTGATGGCCTGCTCCCAGTTCTCGGCTGTCTCCATCCTGGTTTCATTGACGGCCAGAATAATAGTGCCTTTGGAGACTCCTGCCTTCTGCATCTTTCCATTGCGTATGGCTTTGACGACCAGTCCGTATGGGATGCTTAGACGTGATTTCTCTTCCTGCGACAAAGGGGCAAGGGAAACACCGAGGTCGTCAATGTCTACCTCTTCCAGCAATTGGGTAGAACCCTGTGAGTTTTTCATGGTTACGGTCTCGGTGTGTTTTTTCTTGTCTCTAAGCCATGTTACCTTAACCTTGTCGCCGGGGCGGTGCTGGGTGATTGCTTCTTGCAATTCAGACATTTTGTGCACCTCTTTGCCGTCAAAACTGATAATGATGTCGCCCTTTTGAAGACCGGCTTCTGCTGCTGCAGAACCTTCTACGGCTTCATTTACCCATATGCCTGTGAGAGTGCCGAGGTCGGGTGTGTTGCCCTTTGCCTTCTCCATGTCTATGTAGTTTGTTACATCGGTGCCGGTTACACCCAGTACAGCACGCTGAACTGTTCCGTAGGCTTTAAGGTCGGCAACAACCTTGTTCATTATTGTTGTGGGGATGGCAAAACCGTATCCGCTGTAACTGCCAGTCTGTGAATATAGCATGGCATTGATGCCAACCAGTTCTCCTTTAGCATTCACCAAAGCACCTCCGGAATTACCCTGATTGATAGCTGCATCGGTCTGGATGAAACTTTCTATGCCGTTGGCTCCAAGGCTGCGTGCTTTTGCAGAAACGATACCGGCTGTAACAGTACTGGTGAGGTTAAATGGGTTGCCCACTGCCAGTACCCACTGACCGATCTTGAGTTCGTCGCTGTTCCCGATGGGTAGGGTGGGGAGGTCCTTTCCTTCTATTTTTATAAGTGCAAGGTCTGTGCTGGCATCAAGTCCGATTATGCGGCCAGAGAATTCACGGTTGTCATTAAGTTTCACAAGAATCTCGTCTGCTCCAGCCACAACATGGTTGTTGGTGACGATATATCCATCGTCGGAAATAATAACGCCGGAACCAGCCCCTCTTTGGTCGGGTTCCTTGTATTCGCGCTGTTGTGGGGCAACTCCACGGTGTCCAAAGAAATCACCGAAGAATTCAGCAAACGGGTCGCGATAGGTTACCTTGTGTGTTTTGCCCATTTTCGTTACCTTGATGTACACAACGGCATTAACACTCTGTTCGGCAGCATAGGTGAGGTCGACATAGCCTACTTGAGGAACGACTGTGACATGAGTCTTGGTCTCGTCGTGTGATGACAAGTCGTTTTTGCCGGATGTTTCTGCATTGCCTGAACATGCAATCAATGTTGAACCAATGATGATGAATAGTGTCTTTTTCATATTCTTGTATGTTTATTGTTGGATATTCGCTTTGACGTGTGTCGGTATTCCATTTGCAAAAGTAGTGAGAAAAGGTATCCGATGTACTTTTCCTTGTCTTATTTTAACCTTTTAGTGAAGGTGATTTTGCCATTTTAAGGAATATTCGTAAATTTGCACACAAAGAAACAGTGGTCCGGCTTGTCGCTGGTTTTTCTATGAATATGGAAAGACGAGAGGAAAGTCCGGGCAACACAGGACAATCCGCTACCTAACGGGTAGGAGTCAGTAATGGCTGGTCAGTGCAGAAGAAAATAACCGCCAGTATTATATTATACAGGTAAGGGTGAGAAGGTGGGGCAAGAGCCCACCAGGCGTATGGCGACATGCGTGCTGTGCACTCCGGATGTTGAAAGTTCGCGTATACCAGCGATGTCTTTATGACCAGAAGGGCATGATGATGAGAGGATTGTCCGTCCGAGCTGGAGGGTAGAACGATAGAGACCGGTGGTGACACCGGTAGTGGATAAATGACAAGCGGCGGGGAAAAGTGCTTTATGCATACTGTTCCCGTGCACAGAACCCGGCTTACAGGACCACTGTTCCTTTATTGTGTATAACAGAAGAAAATCCGACAACTCCTTATGACTATAATGGAAAGAATGGAGTCGTGGTGGGCTCTGGACGAAAGAAAATGTAATTGCTTCAAGCGTTGGGCTTTATTGTTGTTCAGGCGAATATATATAACCGTAGATCATTTTGTCAACAATAATCTTGGTTCTTATGCCTCGGCTCTTACATACAATACCACACTGGCCGTAGTTCCTGTACTGGCAATTATTTTTGCCATTGCACGCGGATTTGGTTTTGACAGCTTGATAGAGTCGCGCCTTCGTATGGCACTGGAACCGTTCAGCCCAGAAATAACCGTCACGGTGCTTAACTTTGTGGAGAGTTATCTTCAGCACACGAAGAGCGGAGTGTTCTTGGGTGTAGGTATATTGTTGTTGTTCTATACCTTGGTAAATCTTACCATGAACATAGAAACTGCCTTTAATGCAATATGGCAGGTAACAACGAGCAGGAATATATACCGGCAGATTGTGGATTACATATCCGTATTCCTGCTACTCCCCATACTTATGATTATAACAAACGGTCTTCATGTGGTAATGCAAACATTGGAGTCCTGGATGGATGTGTATTTTTCTGCAGGTTGGGCTCTACATATTTTGATAGTTCTTTTGCCCTCATTTATAAGCTGTATCGTATTTGTACTTCTATACAAACTAATGCCTAATACGCATGTCAGATGGAGTGCATGCATAGGACCTGGCGTGATAGCAGGTCTCTTGTTCCAGGGATTGCAGTTTTTCTATATACATTATCAGATTAAGCTGTCTGCTTATAATGCAATTTACGGTTCTTTCGCAGCCATTCCTCTGTTGCTGATTTTTCTGCAATTTACTTGGTATATTTGTCTTGTCGGATGCCAGTTGAGCTATGCTAATCAGATGGTAAAGGAGTATGCTTTTGAGCGTTCTACGAGAGGAATGAGTCGCAGGTTCCGTGATACATTATCTATATTGTTGGTTTGTCATATAGCCAAGGGATTCGCTCAGGGCAACAGACCCATGAGCCAGCATTTCCTGTCTCATTCCACCCATTTGCCCGAAACTTTAGTTAAGGTTTTGTTGGAAGAACTTGTCGGGGTTGGGATATTGGCTGTAACTTATAATAATTCGGGTACAGAGATGTTGTATACACCGGCTGTAGATATACACAGATTAACGGTCCGTATGGTAGTTGGAAGATTAGATAGTCGTGGTACAGAAAACTTTTCTCCGGCTTGGTTGTTGTACAATCCAGAATGGAAACGTATTCGGCATTACAGATACTACGATGATGAAGAGGCTCTGATTATGGATCTGTAGATGTGTGATAACATTTCATGGATTAGAATTCATGAACAAACTCTCCATCGAAATCTGTAGCGAAAGTTATTTCATCTGTGCCTGATGCAAAGTTATAGAAGTTTCCGATAAAGTTTGTAGAATAGTTTATTTTCATGGGGACATTACTGAAGCTCTTTGATGAAATAGTGTCGCCATCTTTATTATAAGCTACAACATCAATATTGACTCCAGCACTGTCCAATGGTAGAAAGCAGTACGAACTGATGCTCTTTACCAAGGATGGTGCAATATCAACATCAATCACTCTTTGGTATGTTTCTATCTTTGAGCAATGTCTTGTACCGCTATTTAGTGTGTTGCCTGCGCCTGATATGTCCATAGTGAATTTGTCGAGATCGCTTGGTATGATTTCATCTTTGAAAGATAGCATGAATCTAGCAACGCATCTTTTTAGCACCAGAGTTCGTGTGTCGGAATAAGAGTCATTTACAATGAAGTTCTGGCGACAGAGGAATGTATTGGGGACCCACTTCTCGCTAAAACAGATGCTATCTAAACTGTGAACATGGCATTGTTGCTCTCCATTCCATCCAATGGCCAGAACAGTGTATTTGCCATATTTGAGTGTATGGGTAAACGTTCCGTAATTAGTATTGGTGTCTTTCTTATACTGATATTGTATACTGTCAATGAGGCATCCGTCCATGTCAAATATTCCTAACAGGAGGTTGTCGGAATAGTTTGTTTGGTTTGTTGCTGCTCTTGATTCTTCTGAATCAGGATCATCGTTTTGTATTTCTTCTATGCCTGTCATAGTAAAACCGCCAAATCTGAAGGTCATGCACTTGGTGCGAGATTCGCTTCCAACTTCGTTTTCGTCAAACGACATTTTCTGACACGATGAGAACAGAAGTACAATCAAGAATAGGGATGAGATTAGTCGTTTCATAATGAATAGTAATAATATTAGTGGATATAACTGATATTTTCTTACAAATATAGTGAAATTATTTATGAAACACAATCTTATGTGATATATTTTTAGGGAATAATAATACGTATAAGTATTAAAGATATAAAATGCGGACCAACATCATGTTCCAGAATGTTGGTCCGCAATTGCTATTGTCAGAATTTATGGTATCTGTTACGATCCCTTAATGCTTAGAATCAACGCAACTATACTGGAAGCAAGTCCCAATATGCTTGCGCCTGCGCCAAGGAAAGTGTAGAATGCACTGCTCTGTATTCCCAGACTCTTGTTGGGTTCTACATAAATCATATCGTTCTGTTGGACATAGAATGCCGGACTTTTGAAAACATCAACGTCAGTTAAGTCTACAGTGTACATGAATCGTTTGCCGTTTTCCTCTCGGAATAGTTTGATGTTCTCTCTTAAAGAGGCCGGTGAGAGATCTCCACATTGTGCTAAAACATCAATGATGGTATTGCGCTCACTGGTGAGATTTACGGTCTGGGGTGATTTGACAGCACCTATTATTGTTACACGAGCATTCATGAGGCGTACAGTAACTTCAGGGTCGTTGATGAGCTTCAGCTCTTTAATTCTGCCTTCGATTACTTTTGCTACTTCTTCACATGTCATATGGTCTACATATACCTTGCCTATAGCAGGGAGATTAACATACCCATCATTCGTTACGGTATAGCCATATGAGTTTGAGAGACTTCCTCCTTGGTTGGTTGCCGAGGCATTGGGACCATATGAACCCATAGTGACGTCTCGGGCAAATATTTCAAGAAGTGCAGGATCTGAACTTGATGTGGTGATTTTTATCAATATTTGATCTGCAGGTTTAAGCTTCATGTCATATTGTTGGGCTATTTCCTGGGCATGTTGGTATAAAGTGTCAGCTCCCTGGAAATATACTAATTTCTTTTGGCTGACACAACTGCTGGAAAAGATGCTTGTAACCACTAATAATGCTATGCTGGCAATATATGAAATCCTTCTCATATTGGTCTGTTTTAAGAGATTTAGTGCCTACGTCAATATAGTTTGAATTATGTATTGTGAACTTAGTGTAAAGACCACCATTTCCTGCTTTTGCGTTTATTGGTAGTCTCGTCCATATCTTCATAAAGGATATCGTTGTAAGTCCTGCGCTCTTTTATGATTCGATATATAGTTCCCCAATCTGGCAATCCGCCTACGTTTCGGTCATCAATCCATATGTCAACTTTCAGTTTGCGAGAGTAATGAGCGTTTTGGGGTTCTTCTTCAGGAAACTCTTTGTTTACAGCATAAAAGTCTAATCCTCGTTCATGGCACCATAGTACAGCTTCATCCAACAAATCTCCTTCTCTCACTGTCCACAAAACAAGTTTGTGCCCATCTTCTTGAAGTTTTTTAAGAGTTGTGATGGCAAGAGGAAGTTCCTTTCCTATTTGTGGATAGTCATGTGTAACAATTGTTCCGTCGAAGTCAACTGCTATTGTCATAATTTACAGCATTATTTAGCGTAAGCAACTGAACGTGTCTCGCGGATTACTGTAATTTTAACTTGGCCAGGATATGTCATCTCGTTCTGTATGCGTGTAGCTATTTCTCCAGACAGTTTCTCTGTTTGTTTGTCGTCAATCTTGTCTGCACCAACGATAACGCGAAGTTCGCGGCCAGCCTGTATTGCATACGTTTTTGTAACACCTGGATACGACATTGCAATATTCTCCAGGTCTTTTAGTCGTTTAATGTATGCTTCCACGATTTCACGACGTGCACCTGGACGTGCACCGCTAATGGCATCACAGACCTGTACTATGGGCGCAATGAGCGATGTCATTTCTGTCTCCTCGTGGTGTGCTCCAATTGCATTGCAGATATCAGGCTTCTCCTTGTATTTTTCAGCCAGTTTTGCACCATATAGAGCATGAGGCATTTCTGGCTCCTCGTCGGGAACCTTACCTATATCATGCAACAGACCTGCACGTTTGGCTTTCTTGGGGTTCAGACCAAGTTCGCTTGCCATCACGGCACAGAGATTTGCTGTTTCTCTTGCATGCTGAAGCAGGTTTTGTCCATATGAACTGCGATACTTCATCTTACCGATAATTCGTACAAGTTCGGGATGAAGACCGTGTATGCCCAGGTCAATAGTTGTTCGTTTGCCAGTTTCCTGTATCTCCTCTTCAACTTGCTTCTTTACTTTTGCAACAACTTCCTCAATTCGTGCTGGGTGTATTCTTCCGTCGGAGACAAGCTGGTGAAGGGCCAGACGGCATATTTCCCTACGTACGGGGTCAAATGCGCTGATAACAATAGCTTCAGGGGTGTCGTCAACAACAATTTCCACACCTGTTGCGTTTTCCAGTGCACGGATGTTACGGCCTTCGCGTCCGATGACCCTACCTTTGACTTCGTCGTTGTCAATATGGAATACAGTAACGCTATTTTCTACGGCCGTTTCTGTAGCGACACGCTGTATACTTTGTATGATAATTCTCTTGGCTTCCTTATTAGCATTTATCTTAGCCTCATCCATGATCTCATTTATGTAGGCCTGTGCGTTAGTACGTGCCTCGTCTTTAAGGGAATCGATAAGTTGCTGCTTGGCCTCATCTGCGGAAAGACCTGAGAGTTCTTCAAGTTTAGAACGTTCCTGGTTTACTAAGTCAGCTTGTCGGGCATCTAGTTCTTCTTCCTTTTTCTCAAGAAGAATTTGTTGAGTTTCCAGCTTGGTGCGTATGGCCTCAGTTTCCTGCTTTCTACGATTAAGTTCGTCTTGACGCTGGTTAAGGCTTAATTCTCGTTGCTTGCTGCGGTTTTCTGCTTGTTGCAGTTGTTGGTTTCGCTGGTGGATCTCCTTGTCAAGTTCGTTCTTCTTGGATAGGAACTTTTCCTTTACTTCAAGAAGTTTCTTCTGTTTGATAACTTCAGCCTCCTTACGAACTTCCTCTTCCATCTTTTTTTGTTTCTGTGGTACTACAGCGAAGTACCAGATGGCCCACCAGATAATGACTGATGTAATGCCGCATGCTGCTCCAATTATTATTTCGATCATGTCGCGTTTGTGTAAATTAGGTTAAAGAATAATTATATTTAATGTAAAATGTCTTAGTTTTAGGGGTTCAGTCTTGATTCAATTTCATCAATAAGAGGTTGTAATTCCTCAATCAAATTATTGTTAGCGTTGTTCTCTAATGAATGCTGAAGTCTGACGGCTATGTCCAGCATGCACATCACCATGTAGCGTTCGGGGGTTAAACCTTTGTAATTACGTGTGTAGAAAGCATATCTTTCCTTCATGAGTTCTTCTGCTTGGCGATAAAGGTGTTCGTCCTTCCGCAGTACAGTCATTGGCAAATCCCATGAACCAAACCTTATGGTTATTCTTTGCTTGTCTTCCATGTTTATTGTGCTTTGAGCGTGGCAAGACATTTGTCCACTGATGATATCATCTTGTTAATGCGTTTGCGGGTGCTTCTTAGTTCGTCATCATCAGCCATGTCAATAAGTTTGGCCATTTTCAACCTTGCATATTTTTCTTCAAGGTCGCGTTTTTCCTCTTCCAAAACCATGCATTGCAGTCTTTGCTCGGAAAGCATGCGTTCGGCCTCTTCCAACTGCGACTTGAGCTTGTCATGCTGAAGTAGTAGCTGGCGTGTTCGTGTTTTTAGTGTTGAGATAAGTGATGTGACGTCCTGGTTCATACTTATTCTGCGTTTTGGGGACTCTTCTCTTTTTTCGCAAGCATGACTGTCGTGTGTACGTATTCGGTCATCCAATTTTCGCTATATGACAAGGCGGATTGGTACTTGCGAACAGATATGCATGCTCTTCGTACAGCTTCATCTTTCCAATCGTTTTTTGTCAGTATGTCATGTATTTGCTTCTCTACCATGGAGTGGAGCGCCTTGTGGAAGAAACTAGGCAAACGGAATTTCCATTGCATCAAGTTGCCCATTAGCATCATGAGGTCTTGGCAGAATCCCTGAAACTGCAAAAGGTATGGCTGGACATCTTGGATGGAGCGGCATTTCTTTTTGATGCTGAGGTCTATTTCCTTAAAGAAATTGTCGCTACAGTTATAAATGCGTTGCAACATCTTCTGGCATTGCTTTTTTTCTGCAAGTCCGAGTTTGTTGTTAAGTGTTGTCACGTGGTATGTCTGTTTGAAGACTCTCAAATCAGGTAGGGCTGCCAGGTTGTTTATACCAATATGTGATGCAATGGTTGCTTGGTAGTAAACACGAATGAGTATCATGAAATCCTCTACGCCACCAATATTGTCCTGCGCCTTTTTCTTAAATAGTTTATCAAATATTGTCATGTTATATTGCTATTAGTCCATTGAGTTTGTATTTTCTGTATAATCAGGTTGTATAAGTGTGTTATTTGTTGAAACGTTTGCGCCTTCCGTAGTTTGTGTTTCTTCAGGAAGATTAGGGACGCTTTCGGTACTGTTGCTTGTCTCTTGTATGTGTTTAATCTCCCACAAAGAGAAGTGCCCAAGAATGACATTAAAAACAATTGGGCTCAACCTTAGATAAGTTTTGTCACAAAAAGAATTATTTCTGAATTTTATGGCTGTAAAAACTTGCTCGTTGCAGCCTTTGATATGGCATGATTCAAGTATCGGACCACTGTGGAATTTCTTTGTGCAGAAGGCTTGAAATACGTATACCAAAGGGAAGATAGTAAGCAAAAAGAGAATGGACAAACATATGTCTGTCGTGCGTTTCAGTGCGCGGTTAAATGGACTGTAAAGCCAGGGTATTTGTAATGCGTTTGACAGGTAATAACGCAATGCCAGTATTGAGATTGCATTAAAGATGAGCAAAGCCAACAGAAAGTCCTGGTTAATGCAGAGTCCATAGTATAATGACACAAGACATGCATTCAGCATAATTATGTCGCATGCTGAAATTAAGTATATCTTGAACTTATTGTCTATGTTCTCTTGAACTGAATTTTTCATTATTCGGCAAAGTTATTGTAATAAAATATAAAAAAGTAACATATATTGTTTTTTTTGAATAGTGGATTACTTTTGTCTTTTATTTTTGGGTATAAGAAAAATAATTTATACCTTTGCTGACTGAGATTGCCTTTTGTGGTCTCTATTTGATGTATGAAAAAGTGTTATTTTTGATTAGTTATGGCAGGATTTAATAACAAGGATTTGCTGGACATCACAGGGGGGAAGGAATTGTTTGACTTCAAGAAAATCTGGAATATCGTAGCAGTAAACTGGTATTGGATTTTAATCTCGGTTTTGATATGTGTAGGAGTGTCTTTTGTTTATTTGAAATACAAGTCTCCTGTATATGCGGCATCAATGAAGGTTCTTGTAAAGGATTCTGGGCAAAAGAACCGCTCTTTCGCCGGCATGGGTCTTTCGTTGAATGAAATGGGGACAATGTCTAATACAGACGGATTTGAAAACGAATTGGAGATACTGCGCAGTACATCATTGTCCGTTAATGTTGTAAAGCGCCTGAAACTATATCAGAAATACTATTTGGAAGGCTCTGTCAAGAATGTTGAATTGTATAAGACTTCTCCAATACAGATTGATTTGGACGACCAGTCAATAGAGACCTTGAATGCAACGCTGCAGTTTGAGGTTGTGAAAACTGGGGACTCTTTTAGTGTGCGCGGCTATTCTGGCGCTCTTGATGCAGAACATTTGATTTTTAATGAAGTTGTTAAAGCATTGCCTGCAAAAATCCCTACTCCTTATGGAATCGTAATGGTTTCTGCTAATGGGGGAGCATCAACAGGGAAATATGAACAGGAGATAGAAGGAGTTCTTGAAGGTATGGAGAATGGACGGACTTTGTATGTCGCCATAAATTCTCCTCAGATTGTTGGCAGAATGTATGCAGCAGGTATGTTGAGCGCTTCTGCCACTGCAAAAACAACGACTGTAGCAGATGTTAGGGTAGTAGATACCAACGCGGATCGTGCATTGGATTATCTAAGAGAGTTGTTTGCATGCTATAATGATGCCGCTAATGAGGACAAGAATGAAGTTGCATGCAAGACGGAGGAGTTTATATCCGATAGATTGAAGGATATAAGAATAGAATTAGACCAGACCGAGGGACAGATTGAGTCATATAAGAAAGGTAATAAACTTATTAATCTTGCCAATGATGCAACCACAGCTCTAACGTCATCTTCTGAATATAAGAAGAGACTTTTGGATGCAGAAACACAGGTGACAATCCTTAAGTCCTTAATAGAATATATGGATAATCCAGAAAACTATCTGCAGATTATTCCAGCCAATGTCGGACTTGATGGTTCCTCTATTGGGGCTTCTTTAGGAGAGATAATTGCTGAATACAATGACTGTGTGTTGAAACGGACACGCTATTTGAAAGGCAGTAGCGAGGAAAATCCTATGGTAGTAAGGGTTACGGCTGAGATTGAGACTCTTTGGCCTACTGTTCGTCAAAATATGGAAAGTGTGCTGCGAAATGCAGAATTGCGCAAAAAGACAATTGAGGACGAATATAAATACATGACAGGTCGAATTGCCAATACTCCCACACAGGAGCGAGTGTTGACGGGTATTTTGCGTCAGCAAACCTTGCAGTCAGAATTATATTTGACCCTTTTGCAAAAACGTGAAGAAAATTTCATTCAGCTATATAGCACAGTAGCCAAAGGGCGTTTGATAGATATGCCTGTGATTACTGGAACGATTGGCCCTAAGGAGAGTACAATAATATTGGTCGGATTCCTGGTGGGACTAATCTTGCCAATAGTACTGTTTTTGGGAATGGATATGTTGCGTATCCATATTGCAGGACGAAAGGATGTCGAGGAATTGACAAATCTCCCGATATTGGCCGATATCCCGCTTGCTAAGAATCTGGACATGAAAAGGGATGAACGTGCCGTTGTTGTGAGAGAAAACTATAATGATGTTATAGAAGAGGGTTTCCGTGATTTGCGTACAAATATCGGTTTTGTGTTAAAGCCTGAGGAAAAAGTCATTATGCTAACCTCATGTATTCCTTGCGAAGGTAAGACGTTTGTTGCTTCAAATTTGGCAATGTCCTTGGCTTTGTTGGGCAAGAAGGTCATAGTTGTCGGATGTGACTTACGTAAACCTAGGCTAGTAGCATTATTTGGTCTAAAACCAACGAACCAGGGTATAGTAAATTTCCTCTGTACTTCAGAACCAGATTATGGGTTGTTGGATAGTCAGATAATATCCTCTGGTGTGCATAAGAATATGGATGTGCTTCCCGCGGGCATAATTCCGCCAAATCCAGCGGAGCTGTTGAGCGGAGCATTGTTGGAGGAAGCAATTGCATACTTGTCATCAAAGTACGATTATGTTATACTGGATACACCTCCAGTTGGATTAGTTTCAGATACATTGTCCATAGGAAGACTTGCCAATCTGACAATTTTTGTTACCCGTACGGATTTCACTCCAAAAGCAAATTTTGATTTGATTAATTCAATATCTAAATCGGGTAAACTTCCTAAGTGTAACATAGTCATCAATGGGGTTGACTTTAACAAACGCCGTTATGCCCAGCAATATGGACATTACGGACATTACAGGCATTATGGTTCGTATGGAAACAATGCCAGTCGCAGTCATGATGTTCGTACCGAGAAATAGAATGAAAAGAACATTTGTTGCATTTCTGCTATTCTGTTGTACCTGCCTCTTATCGTATTCGCAAAACGAGAAGTGGCAGGTATATCCTGCTTATACCGAGGCAGTACAGGTGGAGGTTGCTGGCGACTATCTGTATTGTGTAATGAAGGGTAGTGGGATAGTAGGCTCAACAACGGGTAACCTGGTGCGTTATGATACAGAGGACGGAAGTGTCAAAACCTATGATTGCCTACATGATTTGAACGACAAGGAGATTTATCATATATCATACAACTCAACAACAGAGTCACTTCTTCTCGTATATGCTACTGGTAATTTGGATTTGATTGACATTGACGGTGATGTACATAACATTACAGCACTGATGGACAAGTCTATAATGGGAGAGAGTGTCTATGGCATAGGACATTATGGTGAAAAGATCTTTCTATGTATGGATAAGGGAATTATTGAGTTAGACTCTCATGAGGCTGTTGTCCGAGAAACCTATCATTTGTCTGGTATCAAGCCTTATTCTTTCGCAGAAATAGATGGAATGTTTTATGTCGCAACGAATCATGGCCTTTTTAAGTTTTCGGCAATAAGCAATATGCACGATAAGTCCGTTTGGGACACTCCGATGAGTGAGGAGATATATGTAGAACTTGCCGTTCATGATTCGCATCTGTTTGGTAGAAAAGAAAATGGGGTAGACGAAATCTCATTAAATGGCCGTGCTTTTAGTATCTTGCAAAATACGGTTACCTACATGGATTCTGCCGATGGATGTCTTGTGTTTGGAAATTCATCTCACGTGTTCATTTATAATGATGAGTATACTAGTAGATGGAATAATATTAATTTCAAACTACCTAAATCAACCAAAGATATAACCTGTATAAATGGTAGGTTTTATGTAGCAGAAGGTCTGGAAGGTATAAGCAGTTATGATTTGCAGGACAAGCAGTTCGTGAATCCAGAAACTCTGTTCCATTTAGATTCTCCTCGACGTGACTTGTTTTATCATATAACATTTGTTGGTGATAGATTGTTATCTGCAGGAGGTATAAATACACAAACTTCATCTTATTATCCTGTAACGTTTATGTTTATGGAGGATGGTGGGACTGATCCAAAGTGGACTTTGTTTGATGAAGAGGGACCAAAGAAGCAATATCCGAAATTGTCTCATTATAATAGTGTAGACTTAGTGCAAGATCCATTGGATGAGACTCATTTCTATGGTGCTGTATATAGAAATGGTCTTCACGAATATCGTCTTGGAGATGATGGTGAAGTAGATTTTGTCAGGTTATATAATTATGAGAATTCACCACTTCAATGTATTGATGTCGCAACTTCAATACCATGGAATTATTGTACATGTACGGCCCTCCAATATGATATGAACGGAAATCTATGGATGGCAAATCAGCAAACTGATACAATTATCAGATTCATCCGCCCTGACGGCAAGTGGATGTCCTTGTTCTATCCGGACATTGCTGAGACAACAAATGTGTTCCAATACCTTTTTAGTTCTCATGATATAAATTTTCTGGTTAGTTATCAGGGAGACAAAAGTGGTTTCTTCGGTTTTGATACCAATGGAACATTGAATTATGCCGATGACGACCGCCATCTTTTGCGTAATGTCATTACCAATCAGGATGGCACTACAGTTATGCCAACTCAATTCTATTGCATGACAGAGGATTATGATAATCAAATCTGGTGCGGAACAAATGAAGGCCTGTTTGTCATAACAAGTCCGCAAGACTGGTTCAATGATGATTTCCGTTTTCATCAAATAAAGAGAAACAGGAATGATGGTAGTGGTTACGCTGACTATTTATTGGCAGGTGTGGATATTACATGTATTGCGGTGGATTCATCCAACAGGAAGTGGATTGGTACATTGAATAATGGAGTATATCTTCTGAGTCCGGATGGCCAGGAGACTATATATCATTTTACCAAAGAGACTTCGCCATTGCTGTCTAATTATATTTATTCCATAGCCATAAATCCTAAAAACGGATTTGTGATGATAGGTACCGATATGGGATTGTGCAGTTATGATGAACGGGTTACAGAAGCAGAAGATGTCTTGTTGCAGGAAAATGTCCTTGTCTATCCCAATCCTGTTCGTCCATCTGAACATTCTGAAGTCACCATAAAGGGATTGACAGACGAATCGGAGGTAAAACTGCTTACAGCATCAGGAAAGACTGTTTGGGCAGGAAGAAGTATTGGAGGAAGTATTCAATGGAACTGTACCGATATGTCCGGCAAGAGAGTTTTCAGTGGGGTTTATCATGTAGTATGTAATACCAAGGATGCTCGGCAGACGGTGGTATCACGTATAATTGTTGTAAATTAAGTATAAAGGGATGTTAAGAAAAATATATTGTCTGACATTGTTCATCTTCTCATTGGGTTGCGCAGCTCAATTATCGCACCTTACAGAGAATGTCCGATATTCTTTTGCTGCACAGGGTACAGCAGGAGGTGGAGACAATGCTCCATTTTGGTTTACCAATAACCGTTATGGATTAGGGACTACTGACAATTATTCTGGACTAGCTCGAGTTGCTCTTTGGCGAGATGTGGAAACAGATTCTTTGTGGTTTTGGCGTACCGGTTACGGCATTGATTTGTCCTCTCCCATCAATAGTGAGAATGGCTATTTTTGCGTGCAACAGGCATATTTGGATATAGAATGGAAGATGCTCAGGTTAAGTATAGGCCAGAAGGAGCGTCCCTCTGAATTGAAGAATCCTGCTCTCTCTACAGGTGGATTGGCAATGGGTATCAATGCTCGTCCTATCCCCCAGATTAGGGCAGAGATGCCTGATTTTTGGTGCGTACCTGGCACTAACGGTATTTTCTCATTTAAGGGACACCTTGCTTATGGTATGTACACGGATGGAGCATGGCAACGCAAGTTCAATGCTGGGACTTCTAATAAATACACAAGTGGTAGTATGTTCCATTCCAAGGCATTGTTTGTCCGTCTGGGTAATAGTGAATTGTTCCCACTTCTGTTTTCTGGAGGTCTGGAGATGGCATGCCAGTTTGGCGGTACCGGTTGGAACATTGAACAATATGGTGGTGGTTCACTGGGAGAAAAGGTTGACTTAGGAGGAAACATTTGGACAGCCTTTATTCCAAGTAGCGGTGATGTTAATGACGAAAATTATACTAATGCATCAGGTAATCATGTAGGTTCATGGCATATCCGTCTGGATTGGAACTCCAAAGGATGGAGCGTAGGTGCATATATGGAGCATATGTTTGAAGACCATAGCCAGATGTTTATGCAATATGGTTTCTGGAAGGATATGTTGTTGGGATTGGAAGTGAACTTGTCAAAGAATCCTTTTTTGTCTTCCTTCGTATATGAGTATAACACAACCATGAACCAGTCTGGACCGATATATCATGACAAGACTGCTGAGAACCCTCAACAGATAAGTGCTCGCGATGAATATTACAACAATCACGTTTATAGTGCATGGCAGATGGGTGGTTTTGTTATAGGTAATCCGTTGATTTTGTCTCCAATATATAATAACTATTTGGGAAGCGAAGGAAGCTTGTCTCCGCAGCATAATCGTATTAAGGTTCACCACATAGGACTGATGGGAGCGCCAACAGATGAATGGTCATGGAGAGCGATGTATACTCATCAGTACAGTCTGGGTACCTATATCCTGCCACTAAAAGAACCTTGTTACGCCAACTATCTATTATTAGAGACAACATATAAACCCAAATGGGGAGGAGGATTGTCTTTCTCAGCGGCATATGGTCATAATGATGGCACTCTTTTGGGTAATTCAAACGCAGCAATGCTGACTATAGCTTTTGACGGATGGCTTAACAAAACACAGTAATAGAAGGCTGTTTGTTTGTGAGATTGTGATATTGGAAATAATCAAGAATTTTAAAGCAATGAAGAATATATATATATTGTTATTGGCAGTATTCGTTCCAGTGCTGATATTCTGCTCTTGTGATAAGGTGGACTGTAATGACGGATTAGATGGCCAATGGCAAATGTACGAGTGGAAATCTCCCGATGGCAAGCTGATAGGAGACAAGGAAATGCAGATTTATTATAGTTTCCAGCTACAGATGATGATGTTTCAGAAGTTGTCAGTGTCAAAGCGTTACCAACTCTCCTCTTTTCAGAATATGGGTTCTTCTATTAGAGTGTATGAACCGGTAAAATACAAAGGTAATGGTCATGATGAGATATTGTCTATGGATGTTCTTAAACAATATGGTGTACCGTCAGACGGAATGATGAAGGTAGAGAGTTTGACATCCAAGACTCTTGTTTTGAGTAGTCCGGAAACAGGTAAGTTAAGTTTTAGAAAATATTAGTTTTATAAACTCGAATATAGGAAACAATACAATATCTGCGAATAAATTACGTTATATCTACAAAGAATAGTGTTTCTGTTCCGATGCGTTAAAGGAAACAGCTTGTACTTCAGGTAAAACGCGCAAGCGTCTGTTGTATAAGAAGGTTATAAAAGAAATCGTATTGCAATGTTTAGCTTGGTGTATCTTCTTGTCGCATTTGTCGCCTCTGCATTATCTGCGCTTGTCTTTCTGCCGTGGATACTGAGACATGCCTATAGTAGAGGATTGTATACCTTACGAGGAGATGAAAGAGGAGATAGAAAGCCCTTGCGCCTTGGTGGTGCAATTTTTGCCCCCAGCACGCTTATTGGATTGACTCTGTCAATGGTTCTGATGAATGAAGGCGAGGATTTGAACCAAAGCATGAAGGCGTCATCAATGCTCCTTGGTTGTGGAGTGATGATGATATATATAATCGGACTGTTGGACGATTTGTTTGGCTTGTCTGTAAAAATACGTTTTTTCATTCAGATTATTGCTGCATGTTCGCTTCCACTATGTGGTTTGTACTTTACAGATCTGCATGGTCTGTTTGGTATAGATGTAATATCCGTAGAGATAGGGGTTTTAATGACTGTATTATTTACAGTATGTATCATTAATGCTGTCAATATGATAGACGGTATTGATGGGCTGGCCTCCATTTATGCGATGCTTTGTCTGTTATGTTTTGGCTATTGTTTTTGTGATTCTGCTAATTTGATATACGGATACATCGCAGCGGCAATGATTGGAAGCCTGGTTGTTTTTCTTTGCTTTAATCTGTTTGGCAGTATAGAAAAGAAAACAAAAACGCACATGGGAGATAGCGGTTCTATGTTGTTGGGCTTTTCCTTGGCATATCTTTCTGTAAAATACATATGCTCGGAGCATGATAGCAGTATTGATGCAGAAGGTCGTGTGATTTTATGTATGTCAATGCTTTTTGTCCCGTGCATAGACCTTTGTCGTGTTCTTCTTGAACGCCTGTTTGCCGGAGAGCATCCATTCAAATCCGACAAGCGACATATTCATTACCAGATAATGTTTGCTGGCATATATGGTCGTATGACATTGCTGTGTGTCATTGCCTTGATGTTGGTGATAGCAATATCCAATCTGATATCGGCATTGCTTGGTTGCTCTGTTACATTGATATTTGTTCTTGATGTGCTTTTGTATTCTATTTTTATGGGATTGCTTACATTGCGCATCCGTACATATAAGAACAGGATGATGTTGAGAAGCAACCTGCAAGAGAGATTTCTGACACATGCCAAGAGCGCACGCAAGATATGCATACTTACTCCACGCTTCCCTATACCAGAAAACGGTGGTGATGTCTTAAGGATAAACAATATTGCGAGACGATTGAAGGCAGAGGGATATGAACTGGTCCTTGTAAGTTTTGTCGAGGATGATGCTCCACACCTGTTTGATGCCGAGCGTATATATAATAAGGTGTATTGTGTTCATCGAAATGTTTTCAATAGCATTTGGCAGTCTGCCGTACACCTGTTTACTGGTCGTCCATTGCAATGTGGTTACTACTATTCTGCACATTACAGACAGGTGCTGGAAAATGTTATAAAGAAAGAAAAACCAGATCTGTTCATAGCTCATCTGTTGCGTATGATGCCGTATCTGGATGCGCTCCACCTTCACGACCGCTCAATAATAGAGATGACTGATGCTTTGTCCAAAACCTATTCTTTGAGTTCCAGCAGCAAGGGAAATTGGCTGTTGCGCTTTGTCTACAGACTTGAAAGGCACCTGATTCGTAGAGCAGAACAGTACTCGATGATGTATTTTCCTGTAAATGTACTGGTATCTGATGCTGACGCCCAATATTTGCGCACCATATCACCTCATAACTCCAGCCTTGTTGTTCGCACCAATGGAGTTGATGTCACACAATCTGTTCTAACAGACTATGATCCAAACAAGATAGTCTTTGTCGGCAATATGCGCACATTGCAAAATCAAGATGCAGTCTTGTTTTTTGTACAAGAGATATTTCCCCGTATATTAAGTAAAATACCAGATGCAAAGTTCTATATAGTCGGAGCGCAGGCACCTCCGCGCATATTGGAACTGGCAAGTGACAATATCATCGTGACAGGTTTCGTTGACGACCTGGTATCTACCATTCAGGATGCTGCTGTTGCTGTTGCACCAGTACGAGTGGCTGCTGGCATACAAAACAAGGTGCTTGTAGCAATGGGATGCGGTTTGCCTGTTGTGTTGACTAGTTTGATATCACATGCAATACCAGAGCTTGAAGACGAAACGAACTGCATTATCCGTGATGAGGCAGCAACGATTGCAGATTCCTGTATTCGTCTGATGAAGCACACCCAAGAGAGGAATGTTATAGCAAAGGCAGGATATGAATTGGTATGCCAGAACTATACCTGGAAAGAAAAGATGAAAGGATATATATTAGGAAGGTAGAAGCGTTCTCTATTTGTCCGTAAATAATATAGTATATTTATAGTAGGAAGGTAATGAAAAAGACAATAATGCTTGTTTTCGGAACTCGTCCAGAGGCAATAAAAATGTGCCCTTTGGTAAAGGAGTTCCAAAAGCATACGGATAACTTCAAGACAGTGGTCTGTGTTACTGGACAGCATCGTGAAATGCTTGATCAGGTGTTGAGACTGTTTGATGTCACACCAGATTTTGACCTGAATATAATGAAGAGCGGTCAGGACCTGACCGATGTGACGGCAAGGGTGCTGATAGGTATGCGCGATGTTTTTGCACAGTGTCGGCCTGATCTTGTTCTGGTACATGGCGATACCACTACAAGTATGGCAGCAGCACTTGCCTCTTTCTATCAGCAGATTCCGGTAGGCCATGTGGAAGCTGGTTTGCGCACTCATAACATATACAGTCCATGGCCAGAGGAGATGAACCGTCAGATCACCGGACGAATAGCAACCTACAACTTTTCTCCCACCCCTCTGTCTAAGAACAATCTGCTTAGTGAGGCTGCTATTGGAGAAATACATATCACTGGCAATACTGTGATAGACGCTCTTCACATGGTTGTGTGCAGACTAAAGGAAGACGAAAGTCTGCGTAAGGAGCAAGTGGCTATATTGCGGAAGGCTGGTTACGACATAGACCGTCTGGACACTCTCAATCGCCGTATGGTGCTTATTACTGGGCATCGTCGTGAGAACTTCGGTGATGGTTTTATTAGCATGTGCACGGCAATAAGAGATCTTGCACAGAAGTATCCTGATGTGGATTTTGTCTATCCTATGCATTTGAATCCTAATGTTCGTAAACCGATACATCATGTGTTTGGGGAGGACTTGAACAACCTTGGTAATATGTTCTTCATCGAACCATTGCAATATTTGGAGTTTGTCTACCTGATGGAGAAGTCCTCTGTTGTCCTTACTGATTCTGGTGGTATACAGGAGGAGGCTCCAGGTTTAGGTAAACCGGTATTGGTGATGCGTGACACCACGGAGCGCCCTGAGGCTCTGGAGAGTGGGACCGTGCATCTGGTAGGCACAGACTATGACAAGATTATATTGGAGGTTTCTGAACTATTGGATGATGTATGTGCTTACGAACGAATGTCAAAGGCTATCAATCCTTATGGAGATGGAAAGGCATGTGCAAGGATAGTACAACATGTATATAACACAATTGTATAGCTCGGGTGAACAAGATGAAGATATCTGTAATAGTTCCAACTTACAAGCCACAGGAATATTTATTTACCTGTTTAGAATCTTTGGCTAATCAGACATTTCAAAAGGAAAATTTTGAAATAATATTGGTATTAAACGGATGCACAGAACCTTACCAGACAGAGATAGAAACTTATATAGCCAATAAAATGTCTCATATGAATGTAAATTTTATTCATTCTTTGCAGGCAGGTGTTTCTAACGCAAGAAATGTGGCATTATCATGTGCAAAAGGAGAATATGTTACATTTATAGACGATGATGATTTCGTTTCTCCGTCTTTTTTGGAGGAGATGTTTTCCATTGCTTCAAATGATACTATATCTCTTTGTTATCCATATGCATTTATTGATGGGGACATGACTCAGTTGCCGTCAGCGTTGACAACTCATTATATGGATAGAGCGAAGTTTGGTAAACAAAAATATACTAAAGCCAGAAAGTTTTTTTCTGGTCCTTGTATGAAACTGATACCTCGTGACTATGTCAGGGATTATAAATTTGACACATCCCTTTCCAATGGTGAAGATTGTCTGTTTATGTTTATGATATCTAAATCTTTTAAGTATGTTGATTTTGCATCTACTCAGGCAATATATTACAGAAGATATAGAGATAACTCGGCAGTTACGACCAAGCAACCGTTAAAATACCTATTAAGCAATTGGCTAAACGTAATGTTTCAATATACTAGGATTTATTTTAAAAACCCTATGAGTTACAACCTGATGTTTTATATCACAAGAATGCTTGGAGCGTTGAAAAACATATTGAGCATAGAGAGGAAAGTTGTTCAAACTTATAGGAATGGAAGATAATAGGCTATAAATTTTCGATTTAATGAATCACGAATGTTTATTAGGTCGTTATCTATTGTATTATTATTACCAATCAAGATAATGTTCACTCAAAAATATATGACCGTTATTTGAGTTATACTGAAGATTTGCTTCAAGGCAGAGGTGAAGTAAAAACAGATGTTTGTCAAGTGTATAAAGTTTATCCTTGTTAAGCATACTTAGTAATTGTAGTGAGATGGCATCAACATTAAATAATCTTTTATGGAAATTTTTAGAGCGAATGTCGGCACAACTCGTACAACTCGTCGTTTCCATTGTGCTTGCGCGCATCCTTTCGCCATCTGACTATGGTGCAGTGGCAATGGTGTCAATATTCATTGTCTTTGCCAATGTGCTCATAGATGGGGGGTTTAGCAGTGCGCTTATCCAGAAGAAGGATGCAGACGACAAGGACTTCTCAACCGTACTTTATTTTTCCATCTTCTGCTCCGTACTGCTATATGCGGTTCTTTATTTCTTTGCACCCTTCATATCTTCCTTCTATGGCGAAGAATATGAAATACTGACACCAGTGTTGCGAGTATTGGGCATACAAGTGATTATATTTGCCGTAAATTCTGTCCAGCAGGCTTATGTCCAAAAACAAATGATGTTTAGAAACTTCTTTTGGGCCACTCTTGTTGGCACTGTATGTTCCGCTGTGGTTGGACTGTCAATGGCTTATCTTGGATATGGTATATGGTCCATTGTGTATCAGCAGCTCACTGCCACTATAGTAAACACTTTCACTCTCTATGCCATCACCCGTAAGGGTCCGACGCTGGAATTTTCATTCTCACGTTTGAGGTCGCTGTTTGCATACGGAGTTAAACTGTTGGGCGCGAATGTGTTGATAACCGGTTATCAGGAGATAAGGGCACTTATTATAGGAAAGGTATATGCAGCACAGGATCTCGCATACTTTGACAGAGGAAAGCAGTTCCCCTCATTAGTTGTCACGAACATCAATTCCTCCATCGGTGCCGTATTGTTTCCAAAGATGGCAAACGAGCAGGACGATATGGAGCAGATAAGGCAGACAACACGCCAGTCAATACGTTTTTGCTCCTACATCATGTCTCCCATCATGTTGGGACTGGCTGCTGTCTCAGAACCCTTTGTCAGGCTGCTCCTCACGGAGAAATGGCTTGGCTGTGTGCCGCTGATGCAATGGTTCTGTGTGGTGTTCCTGTTTATGCCTATCCACACTGCCAATATGCAGGCACTGAAGGCCATTGGTAGAAGCGACACTTGTCTCAACCTGGAACTTGTCAAGAAACTGATAGAGATGCTGGCTTTGCTTGCGGTTGTTTGGATTAGCGTAGAGGCGATAGTCATAAATATGGCTCTCCTTTCTGCATTGTTTACGATAATCAATGCCTACCCTAACCGTAGATTACTGCATTATTCTTATAAGGAACAGTTTGCCGACATTTGTCCGTCGCTCCTGATGGGTACCTGTGTGTTTGTGACAATATCCGTTTTCAATCACTATGTGCTCTTGCCTGATGCCTACACCCTTTTGGTAGATTCCGTTATAGGAGGCGTTCTATACATTGGACTTTCCTTGCTGACACGCAACAGTGAGTTCGGTTATATTTTAAGTCTATTGAAAAAATATTATGAAAGATAAGGTAGGAATATTGACCTGGCATTATTATTTCAATTTCGGCAGCAGTCTTCAGGCCTTTGCCTTGCAGAAACTGATAGAAGGGCTGGGGTATGATGTCAGCATTATCAATTACCGTGATCCTCGCCTTGATAAGCGTGTCTGGTGGAAGGATATCTCGAGGCGAGTGTTGCGCAATACCATCGGACTGCTCTCTCCGCGTATTCGCAGCAAATACTCTGTCCCTAATGCCCTGCGCTTTCAGGAAAGATATTTGAGGCAGACCAACCGCTTTGAGCGTCCAGAGAGTCTTCCATTCTGGATTAGAGGATACCGTTCTCTCGTGTATGGGGCAGACCAGATATGGGCTCCTAATGTGTACAAGCCTATATATATGGGAGCCTATGTACCTGATGGAGTGCGCAAGGTGTCCTATGCCGCAAGCGTTGGCTTGAACCACATCCCCGACGAACTTGCAGATACATATGCCAGTAACCTTTCTTCCTTCTATGCCATTGCTGTCCGTGAGGAAGAGGGTAGGGACCTTTTAAAGAGCAGATGCGATGTTGATGCACAGGTGGTTCTTGATCCCACTCTGATGATAGAGGTACAGTTTTACCGTAATATGGAACGGCAGCTTGATGTTCCGATAGCTGGAAGATACCTGTTCTGTTACTTCCTGAACAAGACACACCAGTATAGAGAAAGGGTGGAGGAGTATGCCAAGAGGTATGGATTGCAGATAGTAGGATGTTCCGATAAGGAGTCTGATGCAGAGTGGATGCACAGACTGGAGAATGTGGGTGCGGACCAGTTCCTGTGGCTTGTAGACAATGCCACCGCTGTCTTTACCGATTCATATCACGGTTCCATCTTCTCACTGCTTTTTCACAAGGATTTTTGGACGCTCGTCCGCTTTGCCGAGGATAGTCCCATATGCCAAAATTCACGTATTAGGCAACTACAGAACTATTTCGGTATAGGCCACCGCATCATATCGGCCACCTCTGAAATGGACGAATCGAAAGCCATAGACTATGAATTATTCGAGCGCCAACTGACAGAGCTGCGTTTGCATTCGCTCACCTACTTAAGAAATGCTCTATAGACAGATATGTTGAAGTTTAATCCACATAAAGAGAACTGCACCGGCTGCTCTGCCTGCTATTCCGCCTGTCCGGTGCGTTGTATAAGCATGAAAGCCGACGAGGAGGGTTTCCTCTATCCGGAGACGACTGACGAGTGTATCGAATGTGGTCTGTGCGAGAAGGTTTGTCCTTCGTTTAAGGAAAAGGCCGAATGTGCGCACCCTAAAAGCGTGTATGCCGCTGTTTCCAAGGACTACGCCATTTGGCATCGCAGCACATCTGGAGGAGCATTCAGCGAGATAGTCCGCCATTGGACGGACGACGATTCACTTATAGTTGGAGCAGTTTGGAGAGGCTTCACTGTACTCCACGCAGGTGTCGTGGGCTTTCGCAACATAGCCCCTTTGTGCAAGTCCAAATACATGGCAAGTTCTATTGAGAACACCTTTATCGAGATACGCACTCATTTGCAGAAAGGCAAGAAGGCCGTCTTCTGTGGCTGTCCTTGTCAGGTTGACGGATTGAGGAAATTCTTGAGAAAGGAGTATGAGCATTTGCTCACAATCGATCTCATATGTCATGGTCAAGGTAGTCCGTTGGTCTTCGCCGAATGTATCAAGGAGATAGGCACACAACTCGATTCAGAGGTTTTGGCCTATGAATTCAGGACAAAAAGAAGAATGATAGAGGAGGAGTATATGTCCAAGGTGTTTACCGCCAATGGAATATATTATATCGTATCCGACCCCTACCAGCAACTCTTTCTCAAGCAAGACATCCTACGACCCTCTTGTGGAGATAATTGTAAGTACCGAGACATAAGGCGCCCTGCAGACCTGACTATTGCAGATTGCAAGGGATTGGCTGAGATTTTCCCTGACCTGAAAGGTTGCAAGCGAAATTACTCCACCATCGTGTGCAACACCCGGAAGGGAGAAATGGCCACAGCCAACTTGTCAAAGACAATGTATCTGCGTACCTATCATCTGGATGATGTGATAAAATATAATCCTCTGTTTGCACACCAGACATGGTCCTCACAGAACAGGGACACCTTCTTCCGTGATTTCCTCGCTTCTCCTCTTGAAACGATACGCAAGAACACTCGTCCACTGCAAATCAAGAGAAACTCACTCCGCACCATTATAAAGAGTTATTTGCCCTTCTGGATGTTGCGATTGTTGTGCAAAAGATAACTGACGGATAGTATATATAGATAACTTGGACCATCTGTTTGTTCAGACCACATGCTCTCTGAGGAATCTGATTTGTCTTAACAGATATGCCATGACCAGTGAGGCGAGGAAGATTATTGCAGTGAATAGTGGCAGAGAAATCCAAGGGGATGCAACGTTGGATGGCATTATGTGGAGGAACTTGTAGGAGAGGTTTGTAAAGACGGTGTGAACCAGATATATGGCAAAGCAATATACGCGTAGATTGTTGGCAATGCTCCAGTTCAGGTCCATACGCTTGAAGAGGAGGAATATACTTGCTGCTCCGAAGGCACGGGTTATGTCGTGATATTGAAGTATTTTCTGACTAAAGGCAAATCCACCCGTCTCTAATGTTGCGATGATCAGGATGTATCCGACGACCATAATGCCGCAATGTGTGCGTGAGAGTCGTAGAGTTTCAATGTGAGCAAGGTAGTATCCGAGGATATAGTAGAAAATGAAGGGCGTTCCTAATGTCAGGTAATTCTGCAGTTGTATGCCGTATGTCTGTAGTGATGGTACTATGATCGTTAGCACGAACAGAACAGCCAATGTGTATTCAATCTCCCTTTTGGACGAGTTTACGATGAATGTTCTGATAAGGGGAGTGAGCAGATACAGGCATATCAGCATATACATGTACCACATGTGTATCCACGAATGTCCTCTGACAAAATTGTATAGTCCCACCCATAGAGACTCTTTGGTGATGAATGCTTCCGATAGGCACATTGGTAGAGCGAAACACAGCAGTACAAGCAGGATACGCTTACAGTATTTGTTCAGTATGGTCTGTATGGTGACATTTCTTTTGGGGTCAAGAAAGAAACATCCGGAAATCATGGCAAAGAGCGGTACGGCAAAAACACCGATGTGCTTGAGCAGACCGTAGGCATATTCTTCATCTGCAGGAATGTTTGATTCACCCACGGAGCAGGTGTGAATCAGTATTATCATAATGGTTGCTACTAACCGTAGGATGTTTATGTACTGCATATCTTATCGTCAGTTTGCTTTTTTTACTCCAGGACAGCACTTTTTATTGCATCAAGCCATCCGTGTCCGAACTCCGTGTCTGGTTCCACATAGTTGCCTTCACCCCATTCGTTCCACGATTTGAGAAACAATATACGATGTTGCTCCGGCTTGTGCTCTATCACACTGATGGCGTGCTCTATGTGCTTGCGGAAGTTCTCCGGGGTAGCATTGACATATATGCCGTCATAGCTGTTCACACGAGGTGTGCGGTCCCATTGGGGCATTATAGTGGGATAGACGCGTTCCCATCTGTCTTCTGGCGCGAAGAATCCTTTGACGGTCTTAAGATAGTTGTATTTGTTCACCATTGGTACTCCTGCCTTGCGCAGGATGGTCTTTGCGAGGTCGAGATACATGTTGGTGGAGAGCATTTCGCCACGGCGCTTACCTACGGAGTTCACTGCATCGAATCCCATGTCGAGTATGTCCTGATAGAGGTCGGCAGAACTTTGCAGATTTGGCGCACTAAATCCGAACTTGTTCTTGTCGCTCTTTCTGTTGGTGAGTGTGTTGGGTGTCATGCCGATGAGGTATAATCCGGGAAGACCGTGTTCGGTGGCTAGTCTTCGCCATGTCTTGATCCATTGCTTCACCTTGGGATGGTGCATAGGTTCGTAGAGAACGAAGATGGGTTTTCCGTCCATGCGCATATACCTCTTGTCCTTGAATGCGGGGAGTAGGTGCATGAAGTGGTTGATGTCGTCCTGTTCGCCAGGGTAGACCTGCTCCATTAGCATGGAGTTGGGTTGGAGGTTGGACTTGCGGTTCCATGTCTTGTTACTCCACGAGTGGTTGGCCCAGCATAGGCAGAAGGGGAAGTCGGGCTTGCCGCTCTGTATCACTTCGTTGAACGGACGTTCCAGAAGCTGCTTGCCTCCGAACCAGTAGTGATAATAGCAGAATCCTTCAATGCCAGCCTCTTTGGCAAGTTCTGCTTGTTGTATTCGTGTCTCTTCTAATCTGAGATCATAGAAACCGAGGTCTGCGGGGATACGAGGTTGCAGGTGTCCGCGGAAGAGTGGTTTGGCCTTGGCAACGTTTGTCCACTCTGTGAAGCCGGGTCCCCACCAGAGGTCGTTTTCCGGAATGGGGTGGAACTGAGGAAGGTATAGTGCTATAATTCTCGCTTTCATGCTTGTCTTGTTGTTTGGTTGTGTTGTGATTGGTAGATCTGTTTCAACTTACGGATTCGTTTCTTTGCCTTCATCCAGTCTCTCATCTTGTATGTAAGGAAGGCAAGGGTGAATGACAGGCGTGGTGAAAGGAATTTCTGGAGCGCTTCTCCAAGTCTTATGTGGAATGCCAGTTTCATATGCATCCAGTATGAGTAGTCTTTCAACACCTGACACAGCAGATGCCCAGCTTTCCATGAACTGGAGGTCTCGTGGTGGAAGCGTATTATGAAGATGGCTCCGTCGTAGAGTGCATCTGCATACTTGCCTTTCTTCCCCTCCTTCAGTATCATTGTCCATTTGCGGGTGAGATACACATGGCTGTTCAGGTGTCTCTCCTTCTTGTACATTTCCTTGACGATGGATGTGTTGTTCCTGTTTTTGTCAGGTATCCTGTAGTAGAAGTTGGGACATTCTGTGGCATAACCGTATCGCATTCCAGAGAGGAGTGCTGAGAGGTTGAAGTCGGAGTCCTGGAAGGAGTGCAATTGTACATCCCATTTGATGGACTTCTGCTCAAGTGAGGAGCGTCGGTATATGTTGTTCCAGACAACGAATGGCAGGCGTCTGGAAATGATAGCCTCGATGTCGTCGCCGTAGACAGGATAGCCGTAGTTGTTGCACCAGTCTGTCTCGTGCAGTCCGTTGTGGTCCATAGATGCAGATGGAAATACCATGAAGTCAAGTTCGGGGTGCTGCTCCATGGCATCTACGCGCCTGGCGAGGCACACTGGGGTAATGTAGTCATCAGAGTCAAAGAAGATTATGTACTTTCCTGTGGCAAGTGTGACACCGAGGTTGCGGCAGGTCTGTGCTCCTTTAGGTTCCTCTTTGCGAGGATGCAACTTAATTCTAGTGTCTGCTTGTGAGTAGGATTTCAGAAGCGAGATGGCCTCTTCTTCTGAACCGTCGTCCACGATGATTAGTTCCCATGCGGAAAGGGTGCTGGCAATGATGGAGTCTACCATAACCTTAAGCTCTTCAGGCCGGTTATAGCTTGGCATGATTATGGACAGAACGGTATTTGTCATCTTTTAGGGGTATATGTTATAGTTTTCCGTTTTTTACCTTTTTAAGGATATGTCTCCAGCGTTCTTTCCACATTTCAAGCGAGAAGCTTGCCTTTGCTGTTTCGTATGCGTGCTTTTGCAAGGAGGTCTTTAATATGGGGTCCTCGATAAGCAACTTGATGGCTTGATAGAGAGACTCCTCGTCGGGATTTATCATCAACCCGTTGTAGTGGTCAAGTACAATGTTGGTCATGCCACCAACATTGGTGCACACTACGGCACAGCCGGAGGCCATAGCCTCGAGCAAGGAGAGCGAGGTACCTTCTGAACCTATGGTGGGGATGATGGCAATGTCCTTGTCTTGGTGGATTTGCAGACTTTCGTTGCTGGCAAATCTTATGAAGTGCACATTGCTGTGTGAGTCGAGGTGTTCGTGCATGTATGGGGCATCTGGTCCGTCACCGGCAATGGTTATGTCGATGTGAGGATATTCCTCTAAAATCCTCCTTATGGCATTGGTGAAGATTCTGGTGCCTCGGTGGATGAAGAAGCGTCTGGCAAAGATTATCCGCAATGGTCCACCCTCTGCCTTGGTGGGACAAGTATCAGGTATGTGACTGAAATTAGGCACCACGAAGTGTCGGATGCCGGTGTTGATGCATACTGCTCTGTGCCAGTTGACAAAGTTGTGGTCTACACATACCAATGTATCTGTCTTGGTGACACGTTGCACAGTGTTCCACGATGTTTGTAGGCGTCGAAAGGTTTTCTTCAGATACTCAAGTCTGCTCATTGGCGCCTTGTCCTCCACATCCCAAAAGATACCGTGCTGGATGGCAATGGTGGGGCAGGAGACACGCCTGGTGATACAGGTCTCGCATCCATAAATCAATATATCCTTTGAAGCATCTATGTATGGTAGGGCATTGTCAACAAGATGCCTGGCAACTTCACTTCCCCAGGTCTCCTTGGTGTAGGCTATACCGTGGATGTCTACATCGTCCTCCTGTATGCGGAAGTCATGGTCGGAGCGTTGGTATATGCTAATTTTGTATCCCAACTCTGATATGACAGGCATGAGGTTGGTGATGTAGGTCTGTATTCCGCCAATTGACATTGCCTTGCCATCTGGGGTGAGGTAGTTATAATATATAATGTGTGCTGTCATTGTGTTTTCTCGCTTATTCCTTTTTCAGGCAATGGTGCGTTTGACTGCCTGTGCTTGATCAGCACAGTGGTGCAGAATCCGAGCAATGCAAAATATAGTCCTTCGCTTATGTATGTGCTGCTGAAATTATATTTTAGCAAGGTGCATGAGGCCAACAGCAACATGAATCCTCGCTCAAGCTTACTGCTGCATACAATATATGCCTTGAGCATTATGTACGACAATATGATCAGAATAATACTGCCAAGCATGTAACCGAAACTGAAGATGAAATCCAGAATGTAGTCGTGAGGATATTTCATACCGAAACGGCTGCATCCAAAAAGTCCATACCCCCAAAAAGTATCGGGTCGGTCCAGATATTCGTAAAGCTTCATCTTGATAAATCCTCTGCCAGTGTCGTGAAACAGACCTCCACCCAGCATGCGTTCAACGATGCGTGTGCTCATGTCCAATGAGGAGAGGATTTTCTGCAGGAACAGCAATATTGTCTGTGGAAACAAGACAACTATACCTCCAAGACAGATGAGGATGGACTTTATTATGAAAGAGAACCTGAACTTGGTGTAGAAAAAGAAATAGACAAGGCAGAATGCTCCCAGACATCCTAACGGGCCTCTTGTTCCGTAAGCTATTATCAGAAAGAATCCTAATATTCCAAGAAGTATTTTCCAAACACTTGCCAATCTTATGCCTTGCCAAAACATGAACATAACGTGCGGAAGCAGTCGGTATGCCTGATACATGTAGTATTCTCCTGCCATGCGCTCTGCCATTTTTGCCGGATTGCGCATGTAGATCAAGAAATAGAAGGCATCAAGCACAATGCATAGCGTAGAGATTGCCGTCATTGGCGCGATGTATTGCTTGATGTCAAGAGTTCGTCCTATTATGAAAAATGGTATTGCCAGACATAGGGTGGGAAACATATTCTCAATGAGGGCATCGTAGTTGTTGTAGTATATCCCTATGTGCAGTGTGTATATGCATAGGCATCCGAACAGAAACAGCCAGTCTATTGTTGCCATCCTGTTTATGACAGAGGGTAGTGCCGCTATGACAATGCATGTTACAACTACGGCCTCTGTTTCAAGTTGGTAATTGCCTATGATAGGAAGCATACCAACAAATCCGCGCATATATGCCAATAACATACTACCCCATGCAAGGAAGATGAGGAGATGGAAGAAAACTTCAGAGGTCAGTATGTATTTCTTGACAAATGCCATCATGCATTCAGTGTAGTACGGATAGGATTGTTATAGTGAGGTATGTGCTTTGGTAAAGACAATATCAGATGTGTCAGTCTTCCTTGCTGTCAGTTCCTTTGCTCTTTGCACTAAAGAATACAATAGTACTGTAAAGCTCGTCTTTGAGTATTCTGGCAGAGGTGATGATTGTTGCAAGCATCAGCATACCCAGACAGAAGAGCACGCGTTTGGGCGCAGAAGGCTTGATGGGTACGCTTGCACTCTGCAATGTCGTGAAGACGGGGGTATCCTCCTGTAACTTGGTCTTGTGCTTTTCTACCTGAGTAATCATGGTCTGGTAGATTGACAGAGCCATAGACACCTCTCTCTCCAAGTCATCTCGTTTTGATAGGGTGGCTTGTTGTGTGATGTTCTTATGAGTGTCGCAGAAGGCACTGTATTCATCCAGTGCCTTTTTATAGTTAATCTGTGCTTCCTGTGCAAGTTTCTCATAGTAGTCGACGTCTACTCTGGCTTTGCTGGTACGGTAACTTGTGATGAAAGTCTTCAGACGCTCACATACGGAATCGGTAAGGTTGGCTGCTACCAGAGGGTCTTGTGCATTTACCTTTAGTGAGATGACATTTGTCAGGGGGTCAACTGTACAGATGATGTTCGACTTAAGTCTTTCTACGATATCGAATTGCTGCTCTGTCAGACGGGAGGGGTCTATTTTACCTCCATTTCCTCGCTGATTCTTGTCTGCAAATATAGCCTTGATTTTGCGTTTTGCCCATATAAATGGTTTCTTGTAGAAGGAAGCCTTCTGGTGTTTATGCAGATATGTATACAGGTCGGTGGATATTTCCCCATCCAAAGTCTGGATATGAACACCGAGAAGGTCTACGATGAAGTCGTTGGAAGAAATAAGTTCGGGGTAGAGGGTGGGGTAGATGGCATCTACCGATGATGCTCCTCCGATATTAAATCCAAATGCAGATGCAATTGACGAAAGGCCTCCTGCATTATCTGTATTGCCAACTTCTGGTGCCAACAGGGTGCTTGCTGTATATTTGCGCGGTTCAGGTAGGATATATGCAACGGATATGATGAATGTGAGAATCCAAACCTTTAAAAAAAGGTATTTCTTGCTCCAAAGCTTAATAAAGATGTTTTTGCCTGGAATAGTATTGTTATTCGTGCTCATGACGGTACAAATGGGTTATTTTATTGCATTCAACAATGCTACTATTACACTGGCCAGGGCGGCTATGCCGGAACCGATGCCAATGATTTCTGTTGTGGTGAGTTTTTTCTTGGCATTCTTCTGCGGAACGACAATCTCCATGCCTGGTTCAATGGACTTCACGGAATTGCTTCCCAGTTTGACAACCGAACCGTTGGCGTTTATGCCATATACCTTTCTCTTTGATGCATTATTGCTGTAACCGCCGGCATGCTGGATGTAATATGCCAGGTTACGTCCCTTCTCATAGCTCATGCTCACGGGATACATCACTTCACCGCTGATTTTGATGATGTTGGTGTATTCGGGAACAATGAGGGCATCGCCTTCGCGCAACAAGATGTCGTCATGCGAACCAGGTTTTGCCAGGGCCTTTTCCAGATTTATGGCAACAGGGAAGGTGTTTGCGGTGCTGGTCTTTAGCGAAAGGAGCGAGTCGGCTATCTGCATGTTCATGTCCTTGCCTTCCTTCAGACCGTCTTCGTACAGAAGAATCTGCGCCTTCAGGTTGGCCTGGTCTCTTTTCTCCAGTTCTTCCTGGGTCATCAGGCGTATGAGCTTGGCTCCCTTGATGTACGCCATGTCGGTCAGGCCTCCACAGGCATTCACCAGGTCGGATAGCCTGTAGTCCTTGTTGGTGATGGAATATTGTCCTTCGAAGCGTACCTCGCCCTCTACGGTTACGTTTTTCTGCTCTTTATAGGCTGGGCTCTTGCGTACAACGACGATGTCGTATGGCTGCAGGTAGAATGTGGTGTCCTGCTGGATGGCGAAGCCTTCGTCCAGAGGGAAGCTGAAACTCAAGGCGCTCACAGGACCCTCTTTAGGAGTCCTGTTGTCGCGTATGCGGCGGAAAATGTCCACGCGTGCCAGAGAACCGGCTTCTGTCAAGCCTCCCGTCTGCAGGATAATGTCCTGTATGGTGGTGCTGTCGGCATAAGGGTATTGGCCGGGATATACCACCTCGCCCTTAACGTCAATGATTCTCTCTCCAAGCATGTCGGATTTTGCTGGGATAAAGAGCATGTCGTTGTTGTGCAGGGGTATGTCGCTTACGGTTCCGGCGAGGATGCCATGTATGTCCACGCTTATCATGCGCAGGGTCAGGTCCTTGTTTTCACGGTGCATAATGGCTCTGCCTTCATACACGTCCTCGCTCAATCCGTCTGCCGCCAGCAGCAGGGTGCGTACTGAGTTTATGTCCTTGCCTATTTCGTAGACGCCTTCGTGCTTTACGGCGCCCCTCACTTCCACCTTGTTGCTGAATCTTGCTCGGATACTGTCAATCTCCACCATATCTTCGTCGGAGAGGGTGAAAGTGCCCATGCGGAATTCATCGATGGTGTGTACGCTGTACTCGTCACCCGATTTGCGTGTTACGCGGAGTTTCTTGGTGTATGCGTTGCCGTTGAATGAGCCAGCATACCTTATAAGGTCTGCCACGGTCTCGCTCCTCTTCATTTCGTACCACATGGGGCGTTTCACGTTGCCCTTCACCTGTACCAGGCAGTCGTAGGCACCCACCACTATCACATCATTGTCCTCCAAGCGGATGTCGCCCTTTGTGTTGCCGTTCAGGATGTAGTCGTACACGTCAATGGCGCTTACCAGCTTGCCGCCGCGGTACACCTTGATGTCGCGCAAGGTGCCTATCTTGCTTATGCCGCCAGCCATGTACAGGGCATTGAAGGCGGTGGAGAAACTGCTCAGGGTGTATGTGCCAGGTGTAACCACCTCGCCCATAACCTGCACCTGCACACTGCGTGCTTCGGTCAGTGTCAGGCTTATTTCGCAATCGCTGTAGAACTGTCCCAGCTTGCCGCTGAGCAGTTTGTTGGCACTGGTAACGGTAAGGCCGGAAATCTTTATCGGCCCCACACCGTCAATGACAACGTATCCGTCGGCATTTACTTCTGTCTCGATGCTTTCCTGGCTGGCTCCCCAGATGTTTATTGTCACCAGGTCGCCGGTTCCTATTATGTAGTTGGCAGGAGTGGCTATGTTTACGGGTGCCTGGAAACTAAGGTTCTCGGAACTAAAGATATTTCTGCCAAAAACCTGTCGCTGCTCTTCCTCGGATATGCCAATGATTTCGTCGGTGCTTTCGCCCATCAGTTCGCTGTCGTCCTGTTCCAGGCCCAGTTCCTGGGCCCGGTTCTCGGCGGCATCTATGAGCAGTTCGTCTTCATTAGTTCCGTCTGCAGCACCCTTCTTCTTGCTTTTCTTTTTGGCGTTTTTCTGCGAATTGGAGTCCTTCTTTGAGGCCTTCCCTGCCTCCTCGCGGAGTTTTTCGGCCTTTTTTCGGACGCGTTGCAACTGAGTGGTTGTAACGCCCTTCTTTAGCAGTTCTGCGGCCATCTTCTGTTGCGATGTGCCCTTTTGTGTTTCTGTAACCAGATACTTCAGCACCTGGTCGTCAGTCATTGATGATTGTGCCATCGCGCTCATGCTGATGAGCAGGATGGTGGCAAAGGCAATGAGTTTGTTTTTCATATCTTTGTTCTGTTCTTGTTTCCTTCGTTAGGGTAGAGGTTTATTGTCATGTTCTCTTGGTATAGAACGTAGGTCGTTCCGGATATATTGCCCTTAGGGTCAATATCATGGCAAAGATAGGAAAAATGTGTTGAATTGCCATATTGTATTGGCATTTTCTATGCGCCTTTTTGCAGTGGCAGAGTGATTTCCTTATATAAATTTGTTTTTTCGCTCACTTATTCGTACCTTTGACCTCCGTTCGAAGGTACTCTCGTTCGGAAAAATCAAATAAAATTTGTTTTTTCGCTCACTTATTCGTACCTTTGTCCCTGCAAATGACATTGGGGCTGACATGGATTTGACAGCAGGATGAGATGTCATGTAAGCACGCAGAGAGTTGTTGGCCGCTCTCTATAATATCAGACCTTCAAGAATTTATCTGGCGAAAACACTTACGCTCTCGCTGCCTAATCGAAGTATAGTAGATTACCGGCTTAATTTCGGCACCAGGTGCTGAAACGGGATGTCACTCTGAGGTTCACGCCCTGAAACTCTCAGGCTCAGTGGCACAGCAATTCGGGGATAGTCGTTGAGGACGCATCTACTCGGTGATGAAATTCTCTTGATGCTAAGGTTGCGATTGGTGGTCCGGGTCTTGTCGCTTCCCTACAACCGAAGTCCGGAATAAGCGTGTAGAAAGCATGGGATGTCCCTGTTTGGACGAGGGTTCAATCCCCTCCAGCTCCACAAAATCCATATAGTCACTCCTTCTGCAAGAGAAGGGTGGCTATTTGTGTTTTAATGAGTAAATTTAATTTATATTATATAAATGTATATGAAGGAACTTGAATTGAAGTATGGTTGCAACCCCAACCAGAAGCCTTCCAGAATTTACATGGAAGAGGGCGAACTGCCCATTGAAGTGCTGAACGGCCGTCCCGGTTACATCAATTTCCTGGACGCTTTCAACTCATGGCAGTTGGTCAAGGAACTCAAGGCTGCTACAGGTTTGCCTGCTGCCGCCAGTTTCAAGCACGTCAGCCCTGCTGGTGCTGCCGTGGGTCTGCCTTTAAGCGACACCTTGAAGAAGGTTTACTTTGTTGACGATGCTCCTCTGCCACTCACTCCCATAGCATCTGCCTATGCACGTGCCCGTGGTGCCGACCGCATGAGTTCCTATGGCGACTTCATTGCCCTGAGCGACGTGTGCGACGAGGCTACCGCACGCCTCATCAACCGTGAGGTGAGCGACGGCGTCATTGCTCCCGGCTACACCCCCGAGGCTCTGGAGGTGCTGAAGGCCAAGCGCAAGGGTACCTACAACGTCATCCAGATAGACCCCGAGTACACCCCCGCTCCCATCGAGCGCAAGCAGTGCTTTGGCATCACCTTCGAGCAGGGACGCAACGAGATAGACCTTGCCGATCCCGCTCTCTTCGAGAATATCCCCACACAGAACAAGACCTTCACCGACGAGGCCCGTCGCGACCTGGTTATTGCCCTCATCACCCTGAAGTACACCCAGAGCAATAGCGTATGCTACGTCAAGGACGGTCAGGCCATCGGCATCGGTGCCGGTCAGCAGAGCCGTATCCATTGCACCCGCCTGGCAGGCAACAAGGCCGACATCTGGTGGTTGCGCCAGCACCCCAAGGTGATGAACCTTCCCTTCGTGCCCGGTATCCGTCGTGCCGACCGCGACAATACCATCGACATCTACATTGGCCCCGAGCGCGAGGATGTTCTGCGCGATGGCGAATGGCAGAAGTTCTTCACCGAGTGCCCCGAACCTCTCACCGAGCAGGAGATGCAGGAGTGGTTGGCACAGAACACCGATGTTTGTCTCGGTAGCGATGCCTTCTTCCCCTTCGGCGACAACATCGAGCGTGCTCACAAGAGCGGTGTTCAGTATGTGGCACAGGCAGGTGGCAGTGTGCGCGACGACCATGTTATCGACACTTGCGACAAGTACGGCATAGCCATGGCATTCACAGGCGTGCGCTTGTTCCACCATTAATAGGAACGGAAAGGGGAAATCTGCGAGTAAGCGAGAGCAATCAAACTTGTTTGAATTGCCGAGCGGGAGCAGATTCAAGACCGAAAAGCGGGATTAAAACGGAAAACTGCGAGACATCTGGAAGTTCCGATTATTCTGATTACTAAGATTACTCCGACCTCTTTAACTCCGCTCACCGCTCATCCCCCTCTAACCTCTAACCGTTTAAATTATGAACATGTTTGGTGGAGACGATATAGATGCAGTTATCACGGGAGGTGGTATCACCTTCAAGGGCGGGCCCAAGCGCGAGCCCAATCCCCGTGAGCAGGCCAAGGTGAAGACCAAGGCCAAGAAGAAGCAGTACATCACTGGTGCCCATGGCAGCGGTGCGGCCAAGAAGAAGGCCGACATCCGTCGCCAGCGTGCCAATCGTCATAAGAAATGAACCTAAGGAGTATCGCATTCATACTCTGCACTCTATTCCCTCTTCTGGCTCTTGCTCAGGAGAGGGACTCTGTTATTCGCTCATCCATCGGGTGGGGGAGTCCCTCTGCTATTCATCCTTCCTCCGTTCAGGGGAGCGGCTCTGCCATTCACCCTTCCTCCGCCCAGGAGAGGGATTCTGCCTCCTTCGCTCTGGACAGTGTTTCCGATATGATGGAGGTCAGTGTCTATGCCCGTCGCTCGGAGGAGATAGTGCCCAGCCAGCGCCTCTCCGGTAAGCGCCTGGAGTCCTTGTCCTCCTTTTCCGTAGCCGATGCCATGCGCTATTTCAGCGGCGTGCAGATAAAGGACTATGGCGGTGTGGGTGGATTGAAGACCATAGACATCCGTAGCATGGGCACCAACCACATGGGCGTCTTCTACGACGGCATACAGTTGGGCAATGCGCAGAACGGTCTTGTAGACCTTGGGCGCTTCTCCCTTGACAATGTGGAGGAGATAGCCCTGTACAACGGACAGAAGGCGCAGATATTCCAGCCGGCACGCGACTATGGCACATCGGGCTCGGTGTATATCCGCACCCGTCGCCCCCGCTTCGAGGAGGGCAAGGCCTATAACCTCCGTGCCTCGTTGAAGGGAGGCAGTTTCGGCCTCATCAATCCCTCTTTCGTATGGGAGCAGCGATGGAGCCGCCGCATTACCAGCAGCCTCAGTGCCGACTACACCGGGGCTTCGGGCAAGTACCCGTTCCGCTATCGCCGCGTCCTGCCTTCGGGACAGGTGGCATGGGACACTACCGCCGTGCGCCAGAATGGCGATATACGTTCCTGTCGTGTGGAGGCCTCCGTCTTTGGCAACACCTCGGACGGCACATGGAATGCCAAGGCCTACTACTACGACTCCGAGCGTGGCATCCCCGGTGCCATCGTCAGCAACGTATGGAAGCATGCCCAGCGCCAGTGGGACAGGAACTTCTTTGCCCAGGCAGGGTGGACAAAGCACGTGTCGGACCGTTACAAGTTCCAGGTCAATGCCAAGTATGCCAACGACCACATGCGCTATCTCAATCCCGATACCACGCTCATGTATCAGGACAACGCGTTCCGCCAGCAGGAACTCTACCTCAGCACGGCGCACCACGTGGAACTCATGCCCGGTTGGCAGATGAACCTTGCCGCCGACTATCAGTACAACACGCTGGATGCCTCGCTCACCAACTTCGTCTTCCCCCAGCGCCACACCCTCCTGCTTGCCCTTGCCACTCAGTACCAGTACCGCCGTCTGCGCCTCATGGCTTCGCTTCTGGGCACCAACGTGTGGGATCGTACCACCAAGGGCATCACCGCCGAACCCGTTTACCGCGCCACCAGCCGTTGGACCCCGGCGGTGTATCTCTCGTACCAGCCGCTCAGCGATTGTCCCGACCTCTCGCTACGTGCCTTCTACAAGAGCATCTTCCGCCTGCCCACGTTCAACGACCTCTACTATACCGAGGTGGGCAATGCCTCGCTCCAGCCTGAGACAACCCGCCAGTGGAACCTCGGCTTCATCTATTCGCACGACTGGTACCGTGGCATCTTCCGCCATGTGGAGGTCAAGGCCGATGGCTATTTCAACCGTGTGGACAACAAGATAGTTGCCATTCCCAAGGGTTCGGGCCAGTACCGCTGGATGATGATGAACGTGGGCAAGGTGCACATCCTGGGCGTGGAGATGGTGGCAGAGACCGTGATGCGTTGGCACAAGGACTGCTCGCTGGTGCTTTGCCTCAACTATACCTACCAGTCGGCCACCGACCGTACCGACCCCACGGACAATGATCCCTACTATGGCACCTACGGCGGACAGATAGCATACGTCCCCTGGCATAGCGGCAGCGTGTCGGGAAACCTCTCGTGGAAGAACCTGGGACTCAACTATTCGTTCATCTACGTGGGCGAGCGTTACCACACCAGTGCCAACATCCGCGAGAACTACGAGCAGCCCTGGTACACGCACGACCTCTCGGCCTCCTACCGTTGGCAACTCCCACGCTTCGCCCTCACCTTTGCCCTGGAGTGCAACAACCTATTCAACCAGCAGTACGACGTCATCCAGAACTACCCCATGCCCGGCCGCAACTGGAAGGGAGTGGTGAAGGTGGAGTTTTAGGAAACGGAAAACGGAAAGGTGAAAACGGAAAACTTTTTTAATCAGAAAACGGAAAGCGGGATTAAAACTATTTCGTTCATCGTTCATCGTTCACCTCCTATACCTTATAATATATAATGCAATTGTTTCAATGCTAAGAAAGATATCAGCGTCTATACTAAATACTCCCCTCCATATAGGGAGGGGTTGGGGGTGGGTCTTTATCCTCCTCCTCCTCCACTCCTGTCGCCACGACATCATCGTGTGGCCCAGCGAGGAAGAGGAGGTGGGAGAGACTCGCCAGGACAGCATCCTGGGTTTCTACCTGCTCAACGAGGGCAATATGGGCAGCAACAAGTGCACCATGGACTTCTACGACTACGCCACGGGCACATACACACGCAATGTCTATGGCAATGCCAACCCCTCTACCGTCAAGGAACTTGGCGATGTGGGCAACGACCTGCGCATCTACGGCAGCCGTATGTGGGCGGTGATAAATTGCAGCAACAAGATAGAGGTCATGGAGGCACGCACGGCCCGTAGGGTGGGGCAGGTCAACCTTGCCAATTGCCGCTACATCGCCTTCCACGAGGGCTATGCCTACGTCAGCAGTTATGCCGGCCCTGTGCAGATAAATCCCGATTACGAACAGAAAGGCATCGTGGTGAAGATAGACACCGCCACGCTTGAAAAGGTGGACACCTGCATCGTGGGTTTCCAGCCCGACCGCCTGGACATCACCGGTGGCAAGATATACGTTGCCAATAGCGGCGGATACATGTTCCCCAACTACGAGAACACCGTTTCCGTCATAGACCTTGCCACGTTCCGCGAGGAAAAGCGCATCCCCGTGGCGGTAAATCTCCATCACCTCGTAGCCGATGCCTGTGGCCAGGTGTGGGTATCCTCGCGTGGTGACTACTATGGCAATGCCAGTGCCCTCTACTGCATCACCGACCCTGCCGGAGAGGCACATGTCCGCCGTGTTGCGGCTCCTGACGGCACCGACCTCGTTGTGGAGAATATGACCCTCTGTGGCGACTCCCTCTACCTGATAGGCAAGGAATTTTCATTCACCGGGATGAAGGACGTGGAGAACTATGCCATCGTGGACACCCGCACCCACGAGGTTCTCACCACCAGTTTCATCACCGACGGCACCGAAGCCTCCATCCAGGAGCCCTACGGCATTGCCGTGCACCCCCACACCCGCGAGATACTCATTGGCGATGCCCGCAGCCACGTCAACCCCGGCACCCTCTTCTGCTTCTCCCCCGACGGCCTCCTCCTATGGAAAGTCCGCACCGGCGACATCCCGGCACATTTTGCGTTTCTGCGGGAGAAGAAGACCCTCCCCCTTACCCCTCCACAAGGGAGGGGAGTATGATGTTCTGGGGAATGAGTATTTTGTTAAAGGTTAATATTCATTGTCGGTTGTAATCACTCCCTCCCCTTGTGGGAGGGATGGGGAGGGGTCTATTAAACCCTATCCTTCCCCCCGAGGCCTTGTACGCCTTGTCCATGCTTATGGAGATGTTGCGCACGTGCTCGGCATAGCGGTCATGGTCGGGAACGATAACAGTATCGCCTAGTCCCTCGGCTATCGCCTCGCAATACCGGTAGGCCGTCTCGTAGGTGTTCAGCAGGTTCTCTGCACCGAAGTTGTACACACCGCCAGGCAGGTCAAAGGTGTGCGGCAACAGTTCCACAACCTCCCCAACCCACGTTATGCCCCTGTACTCGCGCACCGGGAAGCGCAGTTGCCTTCCCTCCTTTATGGCACGGGCAATGTTCACTACAAAGTTGGCATGCGTTGGCATCCCCTCCCTCTCCACGTCGTACATCCACGTGGCACGCAATGCCACCGCCCCCGGGCAGATGTCCAGCACACGCTGCTCTGCCTCCAGTTTGTGCCTGCCATACACGTTTTCGGGATGGACGGCAATGTCCTCTGTCAGCAGGCCGCTCTCCAGGTTGCCGTTATACACCTGGTCGCTGGAGAAGAACACCAGTTTCGCCCCGCACCCTGCCGAAGCCCGTGCCACATTGCACGCCCCCTCCACGTTCATGCGGTAACTCTCCTCAGGGTGCTCCTCGCAATACCCTGTATTGGATATCGCCGCCAGATGCACCACCACATCGGGACGGTTCCTTGTGAAGAACTCCTCCACCGCATCCGCATCCGTGATGTCCATCTCCGCATGCCTTGGGGCAATGATAGTGTACTCCCCCTTCCATCTCTCCACCAGGCGGCTTCCCACGAAGCCGCTCGCACCTGTGACCAAAATCTTTTTCATCATGGTGCAAAGATAAGGTAATGTTTTTTATTACGTGTATTGAAAGCATTCTGTGCCACTAAAAAACTCTTCAGCCATGATAAATGCGCACTATTCCTTGTGCCTATCCAGAAACTTCCTTATCTTTGTCTGCAAATCCTTAACACTATGCCAAAGAAAACATACACCACTTTGCCGGAAAACTTCTCTGCGTGCCTTCATGCCGATTGCCCTATGGCTGGCAAATGCCTCCGTCAGGTGGCTTATTCGCAGATGATGGAGAAAATGGAGAAAATCTACATGATCAATCCTCGTCATTGCACCAAAGACGAGAAGTGCAAGTTCTATCGTGATGCCACTCCTGTACGGTATGCCAAAGGATTCACCAAATTCCAGAAGCATCTGCTCCCCGAACAGTATCAGGAATTCATGTCAGTGCTTATAGTACACTTCGGCAGGGGAGGCTATTTCTATCGCCGTAGGGGTGTTGTCGCTCTCTCTCCTGTTGAGCAGGAAGTGGTGCTCAATGCCTTGCGTAGCACTGGCTTCAAGGAAGACCTGCCGTTCGATATTTACGAGGAACTTTACAACTGGTTTGACTGATAGTATTGGTGCAAGAGTTTCCCTATTGGAGAACTCGAGTTTCCCTACAAGGAAACCGCAGTTCTCCAATAGGGAAACTCTTTGTTTGCCGTGAGGAGTGAAATGTGCTTCCAGAATGTGCAATTTATTGTGCGATTGCTTGCTTTGTTGGAGAATAAAGACTACCTTTGCTCCCGCATTTGGTTCCTGAGGGTTGTGAGACCCAAGGGCTAAGATGGGAATGCAGTGGGAATCTGCAACATTACCCGATGCTGTGAGTCCATTCTTTGGGCAGTGCATACACCTTATATATTATATATGGGGACGGGCCACTGGAAGACGCGTATTCCGGGAAGGCGTGCTGCCAATAGGACAAAGTCAGAAGACCTGCCAATGCCAGCGTAACAAAGTGTCTGCGGGATGACGGACACGGAAATCATGCTGAAATAAAACTTTATGTTAAACCGTGCTTGAAGCGGCGGACACGCTTGCCGTGTACCTGCTTGCGGGCATGTAAAAAAAGTAATTGTAATCAGTTATGAGAAAAAACTATCTGTTTGTGACATCTGTGGTATTGATGCTCGCCTCCTCTGTGCACATGAATGCCCAATCTACAGGAACGCGCGGCGTGTCTGCCACGATAAATCGTGTCTACGAGTATAGTCCGGCTCCGGGACAGTTCCTGAACACTATGCCCGAATACGAAGAGGGCGATACCAGGGAAACCATCTGCAGGAAGGCTGAGGAACTGTTGCGCGAGGGCGGAACGGTGTCCCTGGGTGCTTTTGGCGGCTATGTGGTGTTCGGCTTCGACCACATGGTGGAGAACCGTGCGGGCCTCTATGACCTGCAGATACTGGGCAACTCCTACCTTGCCGATGGCGGGGATGCAAGGCAGGGCGGTTCGAGTGAACCGGCACTGGTGTTTGTGAGCCATGACGACAATGGCAACGGCGTGCCCGACGACAAGTGGTATGAATTGGCGGGAAGCGAGTATGGCAAGACGGGAACTTGGAGAGACTATACGGTAACATACCACATGACTCCGCAGGGGCATACGCCAACTCCCGTTCCTAACTCCCCCGTGACGGACGATACTTACATCCGCTGGACGGACAGCGAGGGTGGAGAGGGCTATCTGGCAATGAATGCCTACCATCGTCAGAACTACTGGCCCCAGTGGCTGAAGGGAGAGCAGACCTTGACCTTCACTGGTGTGCGCCTTGCACCTAATACCATGGACAAGAACGGTGACGGTTCTTATTTCGTGCAGAATACCTATGCCTGGGGATATGCCGACAACCAGCCAAACGACAGCACCTTGAGCAAACTGGACCTTGCGTGGGCGGTGGACGAGGATGGCAATCCTGCCAACCTGCCAGGCATACACTTCGTGAAGGTGCAGACGGCAGTGCTGCAGAGCAACGGTTGGATAGGGGAGAGCAGTACTGAGGTGGCTGGTGCCGTGGACCTGCACCTTGCCGGTGGCGCCGCTCCTTCCGTGGGTGAGGACGTGAGAGTGCTGACATTTGAGGACGAGGACTACAAGGGAGAGGAATCCGATTACTGGTCTTCTCTGGTGGACGACCGGCAGTATGGCGGCAAACTGCTCTACGGCGAGAGTGGTACGGGTGTGTACGACGAGGCTGAGGCATACCGCTGGTACGACGAGGGGAATACCTTCCTGTCGTCCATGCTGAACAACAGCTGGGGTTCGTGGGCATACTGGAATGGCGGCATTGCCGTGTCGGATTATGTTGACTCCAATCTGGATAACGTGCCATACACCGACCAGCTTGCCGTCTTCCGCAAGGGAGCGGAGGCAGGACTTGGCGAGGGCGGACATGGTGCTTCGGAGCGCTTTGCCGTAATAAACGGTGTGGACAATACCTTTGTCAGCAGTGGAACGGACACTCGTGCCGTGCTTGCCTTTGGCGACGGACAGGCAAGGACCATAGATCATGCCTATGTGGCACTGACAACGTATTTCCTCAGCAATATAGTAAATGGCAGCTCCTTCTGCACGGCTGCTACCGAGGAGACGTTTGTGGACCTTCTGGCAGAGGGTTTTGACGCAAAGGGGCAGAAGACGGGTACCGCCACCCTGCGACTGGTGGACGGCTTGCATCACGTGCAGGGATGGACATGGTTCGACCTTTCCGCACTGGGCAAGGTTAGTTCGGTGAAGTTCAACTTCTCCGTTTCCGACGACCAGAAGGGCGCCTATGGTGTCAATACCCCCACCTATGTTGCCATCGACGACATTGCCGTGCGCATGGACGGAACAGATACCGGAATAGACGAGATCCCCGGTGCGTCCGTGGGTACAGGTAACGAAAGGATGTACGACCTCACCGGCCGCCTCCTCCGCTCCGCCCGCAAGGGACAGATAGTCATCATCGGCGGCAGGAAAGTGGTGTATTAGAGAACACTCATCCCAGATACTTAGAGGAATATTATAAAGGGCATACCAGTTGCAGAATGACATGCGGCTGGGATGCCTTTTTCGTTTCATACACAAAAGTGGGCATTTCATACAACGTGCTTCGAAATACTTTTTCATGTGGTTAAAGCGGCATATCTTTGCATCGTAAAACAAATGACAGAGCGAAATGTTTAACCCTATAAAAAGTTTAAGTTATGAAGAAGTTATTTTGTGCCATCCTCACCTGTGTATGTCTCAATGCAAGTGCCGCAACCGATTTCGACAAGTGGTTCGGAATCCTGAAGCAAGACCCCGTAGGCACCACCTATGGCGTTACCTCCAGGAAGGACGGCAGTTTCGTGGTGAAGACTCCCATCAAGACCTTTGAAGTGAAGAAGACCGCCAAGAACACCTACGAGGTGCTGGGCATGACCGTTGGCGTGAAGCAGCACAACTCCTACACCTACACCTTCACCACCCCCTTGGGCACATGGAAGGTGAACACCCGCAAGGCCACGGTGGAGAAAACTGAAAAGTGAAAGGTGAAAACGTAGGAATCGAGAGCAGAAGCATGGTAGGGAAGCTGCGTGCAGCGTCCGAGATCGACAAACAAGTCGGACGCTACACGTAGCCTCCCTACGTCGCAAAGGAGATTGCGCCTCTCACAAGGCACAGATTGACCATCCACCCAATCTTCCAAGGACCTTGTTCGCATATTCAGCGATAGTCAAAACTTACCTGTCGAATCTTAGCCTCGGCAAGTATTAAATCAGAAAACTCCTGCGAAGGGGCCATAATGTAAATGTTTAGTAAATTGCTATCCGTCACACATGGAAAATGGACTCCAGGTGTGGCGGTGTTTCGTGGTATTGTAATGGGGGTAATATGTTTTCTTATTCAGTTGCTTCGTTCCACAATTCTTTCAGGGAAGATGTCAGTTTCTCCTCGTTGGGGTCATGTTCGTCATAGTACTTGTCTATGCCATACCATTCAAGCCTGTCCTTTTCCTCGCGAGTTTTTCTGTTCTTGTTTTTTAGTTCGAGTAAATTGGCATATCCCCACACTCCACCACAATCCTCAGGCGGGCAAGCACCTTCAGCCTTAACCAAATATAGTCCAGGTTGGTGCTCGTCGGTGTAATCGCTAACACCCTTCATCCAGACATCATGCTCCCAACTGTCTCCAAAGTCATATTCAAACTTAATGCGTTTACCTTTTATGTTTAACAAGTCTGAAAGCGCATAGTTCTCTGTTGGTAGGTTTCTGCTTTCGACCCATGCTAACATGCCTCTCTCTATTTTTATTTCTTTGCGGTTCTTGTATAAAGTATCCTTATCTCTGAACATGTGCAGATGTTCGTGCCACCAACCCATTGCTTCTTCAATGATGTATGCGAGGAATTCTAATGATATATTTGATGGAACCTTTATCTCTCTCCACACAGGTACTGGAGCATTGTTCAACTTTATACGCAGATGATACTCCTTCTGTTCGCGGTCTTCTATAAAGAGAACATTGGGAATGGTTGGTGCAAAGTCCATATCATCATTCTCATCCTCGTCTAACTCGTTCTCATCTTCAAAACCGAAAGGATACTCATCCAAACGAACGGCATCAACCGATGGACAAGAATCATCTCCATGCTTCTCTGCATAGTCTTGAACCTTGTTTGGATCAATGCCCATCAGCAAGCACATCTTAAGCAGGTCCTCAAAACTTTTGATGTTAAAAGCATCTATAATCTTTTTTAGGTGATAAGGCTGCAACTTATAAAAATCCAGGAACTTAGGGTCTGTCATTTCTTTTGATTTCTTCATATCGCAATGGTATCTGGGATATTATCTCAAAGTTACTTGTCTTTGTACACGGTGATGGTGCGGTATATCCACACGGCAAACTTGCGTACAAATCTTATTTCCTCTTCCTTTAGTTTTAGTTTTAGTTTTATCAGTTGTCCTTCTCCGTTACTATCCAATGACCATGCTTGCGCCCACCTTCACGTTTGAGGTGCCCCAACTGTTGGAGTCTGCCGATAATGAATTTTACTCCATCTTCGGATACATTCCCTAAACATTTTGCAATTTCCACCCTTCCTGCCTGTGGATTCTCTTTTAAGTAATCAAGTACTGCCTTTTGGGTAGTAGTCAATTCCTTTTGGGTAGTGTTTTCGCTCTTTTGGGTAGTGTTTTCGCTCTTTTGGGTAGTGTTTTCGCTCTTTTGGGTAGTGCTCCCGTTCTTTTGGGTAGTGCTCCCGTTCTTTTGGGTAGTGCGCCAAATGATGGTTTTGAATTGGTTTGCCGACTCCTCATTGACAAACTCAACCTTAACGCCTTCCTTCATTACACGTATGATTCCCGATCCTAGTCCGCGATATATCATCGTTTTGCTTGCCAAAGTGGCCATCAGTGGATTGCGCTGACGCGACACGCCCAGTTTTATGTCCTCCACCTGGAGCCCACCAAACAGACATCCAGGATTGATTATCTCTACACGGTCAGTAAACACCAGTAGCCTTATGGCTGCGGCATGCAACAAATCAATATGTACGAATGCGTTTTGCAACAGCTCCTCCAAGACTACTTCGGAGATTTCGAGTATGCCAACCTTATTGAAATTCTGACCTTGTTGTTGGTGTCGCAATACCGACTTGAGGAATGTCATACTTTCGCGAAACATCCAAGGTATGGTGCCGCTGATGTCTCGGCTGTCTATGTATGAGGTATCGCCAATAGTAGTTCCATCAAAGGCCACAGCCTTTACCATGAATGAGCGTTCATGTTCTTCGGGGTTTTTGCCAAAGAACATCATACCCGCTCGTGTCACATTACCATTAGCAGCGAGAATGCCCAGCGAGCGTAGCATACTTTCCACAGGTTGTCCAAAGTCCTCCATGTTGCGGTTATACACCGTCTTGAAATAGTCTTTCAAATATACCATTTCCAAGTCGGCCATAGAAGTTCCTTTTATCGTGTCCTCTTCGGGGCGATACATACCCGACGATTGAAATAAAGCCAAGATCTCTGCATTCTCCGTAATTCTCCGCTTGTCAGCACCTTGCTTTACCCATATCTCACCTTGCAGATTCTTGTATGGTTTGTTGCGTCCTTCGGCAATAGAGCATACGAGGAAATGCTTCTCGTCAGCCTTCACTACCTCAGTTTCAATATATATGGTGGGGCGAACATGCTCTTGTGCCGTGTTCCCCAGTTCGCGTGAAGTATACTGCAGTTGCTCATAAGTGATTCCTATGAGTGATCCTGTCTTATCCTCAACGCCGAACAATATTGTTCCACCATGCGTGTTGGCAAAGGCAATCATCTCCTTGGCCATCTCCTTTTGCGTGGTGAATTCGCGTTTGAACTGCACGCGAGTCGTCTCACCACATAGGCATACTTCTTTCAGTTCCTTGTCCGTCATAAAGTACAACAAATCAAAATGTTTCTAACTTCCTAATGCCTAAATCAATACTTGTTTTACTTGCCAATGCCATAGCAGTGTATTTTAAGACCGTGTACTGATATCCTTCGATGAGGATGCGTATGTCAACGTGATGCCTAAAACTATCTAACTTCGAGTCTCAATCCTAAGCCTAATTCTTCTGAAACTTGAGTCAAGAAATTCCTCATAGTTCTTAGGTTGATTCCCTTGATGATATAGTAGTCATCAATGCTCACATAAGAGTAGCTTCAACTGTCCATGTCTGTTAGGAGATACACTTCACATTATGCGCAAAGATATGGATTTATATTTAAATGTCCGATTTTGCTAGGCTGTTTTTTTAGTAAAGACTATTAATAGAGTTAATTACGGATATGTAAGAATGTCTTGACTTTCCCCGTGTCGTGTGGAGTGATGGAGATAGTGGCTTTGCCTCGTTCGGAGAATCTTATTTCCAAGGAGGCGCTTGTTAGCCAGTCAATCCAGTGGAGCTCTATGTTAAGGGTGTCTCTGTCTTGCCATGCGTAGGAACCTGCCACGTGCCAGGTGGCGGGAAGGTTGCTGAAGTTGCCCTGGAAAGGAGGGTTGTAGTAGGGCAGGGCGTTGAACTCGGATTCTATCCACTTGCCGTAGCCAAGGGTGATGGTGTATTTGTGCCCATCGGTGTCGCATACGTCAAGTTGCATGGTGTCGTTGCATTGACTAATGCCCAGGTTCTTCCATCGCAAGGGATTGTCGTCAAGTATGAGGGGAGTATCGATATTCACTTCTGTGCCTTGCGAGGGAATGGAGTCGGAACAGTATGCCATGCCCTTGGCAAGGGGCAGGGTGTAGTCCTCGAAGGAAACGGAGTAGTCGTATGGCGCCAAAGCCTCTGCCCGACAATTGTCCACGAGCATGGTCTTTATCCATCCTGGTATGGGTGCGCTTTTGCTGGTGCATTGGGTGATGCTTACTACCATGTCGCTTTCCGGAATAATGAAGATGAACTGACCGTATGCACCGTTTGCCTCCGCCCAACCGGGGTATTGGGTTTGCCAGATGTGGTAACTGTAGCGCCCGTTTACGCTTTGCGGTTTCATCATCTCCTCTACCCACGAATGGGAAAGCAATTGCTTGCCATGCCAGTGGCCCTTGTTGAGCAGGAACTGACCAAAGGCCGCCATTGCCTCGGGACGGATGTAAAGTCCCCATCCTCCACAGGTGATGCCTTCGGGACTTTCTTCCCACAGGGCATCGGTGATGCCAAGGGGATGGAAGAGGCGTTCCTGAAGGAAGTCCATCAGCGTCTGCCCCGTTGCCTTCTGCACTATGGCGGAAAGTATGTAGGACATGATGCTGTCGTATGCCCAGCGGGTGCCAGGTGAGGCGGTTGGTTTCTTGGAAAGGTAAGCCTTCAACCACTTTGTTTCGTGTATCCTCATCTTTGTGTCCACGGGTATGCTGCTTTGCATGGTGAGCAGGTCGCGCACGGTGATGGCACGTACATTCCTAGAGGCAGAAACGGGCATGCAGATGTACTTGCCGATGGTATCACCGAGGGTGATGAGGCTGTCCTGTATGCACATGCCCACGGCAACGGAAGTGAAGGTCTTGGAGAGGGAGTAGGTGGTGTGGCGGTAATCCTTGCGCCAAGGCATAGGATACAACTCTGCCACTACATGGCCATGCCTCATGACGATGCACGAGTGCACCTCGGTGCGAGTGTCTTGCATCAGCGTGTCCATGAACTCCTGTATGTGCGCAGAGGATATTCCCTGTGCTTCTGGAGTGGAACGTGGCACAAGATCCTGCGCATGCAAGGCATTGAAAAAAGCACTGCCCACGAGCAGTGCTATAATAAGACGGACCCACCCCCAACCCCTCCACAAGGGAGGGGAGTATGATGTACTTAATGAGGTGGTTAGTGGGTTAGAGTGATTATAACTCTTTGGGAACATGTTTTTCACGGATGTAATCACTCCCCTCCCTTGTGGAGGGGTAGGGGGGAGGGTCTATTGTTGTTATAAATCTTTTATCTCCACCGCTTCCGACTCGTTGCCGAAGTCGTCCAATTGGGTGATGGCAAGGTGCTTGTTGAAGATGCGTGCCATGAGTGTGTTGTACTGAGGCTTGCCCCAGAAGATGCGCACGATATTCTCGGGATTAGTGGTATCCACGGGATAGGTGTCCGAAGCATAGAGCACATAGCGTGGTGTACGTTTGGCAGAGGTCTTGTACTCCTTGGTGTTCTTCAGCGGAGGCAGGAGGGCAGGGGAGGTATAGTAGTGGTTGCGCACCCACGTCTCCAGCCCCTTCACGTTGTCCAGAAGGAACTGTGCACGGAAATATGCCGCACCGCCCATGTTCATCTGGCGGATGAACTGAAGTTCGCGTGTAACCTCGTGCAGATGCCAGTCCTTCTCCCTGGGGTCGAGGAAGTAGATGCCCAAGCCAGGTGCCACCACCTTGCCGTGGCTCTGCTCCTGCCAGTCGGCGGCGAAGGGGAAGAAGTTGTCGCCCTTGAAGTACATCATGGGTGAAATCATGTCCATGATTCCCTCCTTCATCCACAGGACGGCATCCTGGAATACGGCATTGTAGGCATTCCAGCCCTTGGCGGAATAGCGTGAGACATCGCGGTACTTGCCCACGGGACTGGAGGAAACACGAATCCAGGGCTTCTCCTCCTTGATGGCGTTGTAGAGCTGGCGCACGATGCGTGTGATATTGTCGCGTCGCCAATCCTGCTTGGTCTTCTCCGTCTTCTCGGGATAGCGGATATAGTCGAAATGGATGCCGTCGATGTCGTATCGGCTTACTATCTCGCGGCAAAGGCGCTCGAGATAGTCGGCAGTGCCCTGCATGGAGGGATCCATATAGTAGGAACCGTTCTTCTTGTAGAGCAGTTTGGGGTGGGTGTAGTATAGCGACTTCTTGCCCAAAGCCTTGGCATCGGGAATCTTGAAGGCAGGAATCGTTACCAGCCATGCATGGCACTCCATGCCACGCTTGTGGCATTCCTCGATGGCAAAGGCCAAGGGGTCGTAGCCAGGGTGCTTGTCGTACTTGCCGGTCAGTGCACCATCCCAAGGTTCAATGGCAGAGGGGTATATTACGGCACCACGGGTGCGCGTCTGCAGATACACGGTATTGATACCATCCTCTTGCAAGCGGTCCAGGATGTTGCAAAGTTCTTCCTGCTGCTTTTTGCGGCTTTCCTCGGACACCGCCCTTGTCTTGGGCCAGTCAAGTCCCATTATGGTGGTAAGCCATACGGCACGCACCTCGTGTTTGGGCATGGCACCAGCGGCCACGCACCAAATAATCATAAACAATGTGAAAATATATTTCATGTGCGCAAAGGTATGAAAAAAAGTTGTATTTTTGTGATTGGAAGTATAAAAAGTCCAGCGGACATGCTTCGATGTCAATATTCAAGACAATCTAATAAATACATATTATATTATGAAGAAAATCATTCTCATGGCTTTTATGGCCATCGTTGCATTGGGTGCGCATGCACAATTTGAAAAGGGAACACATTATGTCAATGCCTCACTGTCAGGATTCGGCATAGGTTTTGAAAAGGGAGAATTCTCGTTTGGCCTTAGTGGCGAATACGGTTATTTTATAAAGGATAATTGGATGGTTGGCGGTCTTTTGGGATATACCCATTCGGGTGGCTATAATAGTCTCCAGATCAAGCCCCAGTTCCGCTATTCGTTTGATTCAAACGGATTGAACCTTGGCGCAGGCTTGCAGTTTGAACATGCTGGAACAGGCCGCAATTATATCCAGCTGTGCCCTCAGGTGGGCTATACCTTCTTCCTGGGTAAGAGCATTTCATTAGAACCAGCCCTGTATGCCGATTTCGCACTGAATGACTTCAAGAACGGTACAAGTGCCGGCCTGAAGATAGGTATAGGTCTTTACAAATAAAATGAGGTATAAGAAAAAGTAAGTCCCCTCTCACTCATGGTATTGAGAGGGGACTTCTTACATTGGTAGTGGGGTTAAATCAGGTTCATTCCCATTTCCTTGCACTTCTGGCGCATGTCGTCGGGCCAGATGCTGGATTGTGTCTCACCCACGTGGCCCTTTTGCAGAAGTATCATGCACAGGCGGCTCTGGCCTATACCGCCACCGATGCTGAGGGGGAGAGAGTCTTCAAGCAGACGACGATGGAAATAGAGCTCCTTACGGTCGGTCTTGCCCTGGAGTTCCAACTGACGCAAGAGTGCATCCTTGTCCACACGGATACCCATGGAGGACAGCTCTATGCTTCTGCTCAGGATGGGGTACCAGATGAGCAGGTCGCCGTTCAAGCCCATGAAACCGTCGCCGTTGGGGGTGCTCCAGTCGTCATAGTCGGGAGCGCGGTTGTCGTGAGGCTCGCCGTTGGATAGTTTACCTCCGATGCCGATGATAAAAACTGCACCATACTTCTGGCAGATGAGGTCTTCGCGCTCCTTGGCGGTTTTGTCGGGGTACATCTGCATGAGTTCCTCGCTATGTATGAAATGTATCTCCTCGGGCAGGTAGGGGCGCAACTGGGGGTAGGTCTCGCAGATGTAGAACTCGGCACGCAGGATGGTGTTGTAGATGCGGCGCACGATATCCTTCAGGAAATCAATGTTGCGCTGCTCGGCCGTCATGGTGCGCTCCCAGTCCCACTGGTCAACGTATAGTGAGTGCAGGTTGTCCAGTTCCTCGTCGGCACGGATGGCATTCATGTCGGTGATGATGCCGTAGCCGGGCTCTACCTCGTATTCCGCCAGGGTGACGCGCTTCCACTTTGCCAGAGAGTGCACCACCTCTGCCATGGATTCGTTCATGTCCTTTATGGGGAAGGAGACGGGACGCTCAATGCCGTTCAGGTCGTCGTTTAGGCCAAGGCCGCGGAGCACGAACAAAGGTGCGGTAACTCGGCGCAGGCGCAACTCCGTGGAGAAACTGCGCAGGAAGAAGTCCTTTATCTGCTTGATGGCCAACTCTGTCTGCTTGAGGTCGAGTGCCGCTTTATAGTCTTTAGGTATTATTAGATTGCTCATGTATTAAGGTAGCTTCTATAAATTAGTGTATCTTTTTTGTCTGGTAGAATTCCTATTGCTTCGGTTCTATAATGTCTCTTACTTGCATCTTTTTCATTTTCACTTACTCACATAGACCACTATGCGAGTTCGCTCAAATAAAAACTCTGCTGCCTAATAGACGTCATATAACTCAAAGCTAATTTAAAGAACCTACCTTAAGTGTCAATTTGACGGCAAAGTTACGAAAATAATTTATAAGTGCACAATAATGGCGAGGAAATATATGCACAATAACTATATATGGTAGCAAAACAAAAGAAAAATGCCAAATGTTAAAAAGACGGTATTGTTTGTTAATATCAATGCATTCTCTGTTAATAGAATGGAAGAAACGGCAAATTCTCTTATTATATTAGTATGCACTTCGTTTCTTTTTCGTACCTTTGTCGCGCTTAACTAAGTAAAAGTAAGAAGATGAAGACAATTAAGTACATGGTATTAGGTGCTGCCGCCACTATGGTATTGGGCAGTTGTGTAAGTAAGAAAGACCTGGTGCTTGCCCAGCAGCAGTTGCAGGAATGTCAGGATAAGGGCAAGTCTCTCGGTCAGAAGTACTATGAGGCTCAGCTCCAGTTGACAGAGTACAAGACCAAGAACGAGAACCTCCAGGCACAGATTGCTGACAAGAACGCTCAGTTGAAGGAGAAGAACGAGGCAATGCAGATTATGCAGAAGACCCTTGACCAGAGCATCTATCAGGGTGGTGCAAACATCAGCAAGCTGGTGGATGAGATTAACTCAAGCAACAAGTATATCCAGCAGTTGGTGGAGGCAAAGAGCAAGAGCGACTCTCTGAACGTTGCCCTGACCAACAACCTGACTCGCAGCCTCTCTCGTGAGGAGTTGAAGGACGTTGACATTCAGGTGCTGAAGGGTGTTGTTTATATCTCTCTGAACGACAACATGCTTTACAAGAGCGGCTCATATGAGATCAGTCCCAAGGCAGGTGAGACTCTGAGCAAGATTGCAAAGATTATCACCGACTATGACGACTATGAGGTGCTGGTTGAGGGTAACACCGACAATGTGCCCATCAGCCGTCAGAATATCCGTAACAACTGGGACCTCTCTGCCCTGCGTGCAAGTAGTGTTGTTCAGGAGTTGCAGAACAAGTATGGTGTTAACCCCAGTCGTCTGTCTGCCGCAGGCCGTGGCGAGTACAACACCGTTGCCGAAAACGATACTCCCGAGGGCCGTGCCAAGAACCGCCGCACACAGATTATCATCACTCCCAAGCTTGACCAGTTCCTGGAGTTGATAGACAAGGCTCCAGCCACCGAGGAGGAATCTGTTGAAGCTCCTGCCGAGAGCACAGAAACTGCAGAATAATACAGATGATACAAATAGAGCATCTGTATAAGAAACTCTATACAACTATGAAAAAGAACTCTATACTCCTGCTCCTGCTCACCTTGGTATTGGCTGCATGCAACCAGAAGTCGTCCGATGTAGAAAAAGTTACACAGGAGAAAAAGACGGAGAAGAAGGAATCGGAGAATATCATTCATAGATTACCAGTGCTGCATGGTGTAGACACGGTAACGTCTGGCAAAAACGTCTATGTCATAGAGGTTCATCGCGAAGCCTTTGATTCGTTGGGTATTGTGACTGACGATATGGGATATCGCTATGCAGATAATTCCCTGAAGATTTCGGTTAGGAAGAACGGTTCGTCTTTGTTTAACCGCACATTCAAGAAAAAGGATTTCCTGCACCTGCTGGATGCCGAGTTTGCCAAGCATAGTATTCTGGATGGATGCAGATTCCTGCAGGTACACGAAGGTATGGTTTCCTTCTCTCTGGCCGTCAGTTATCCGGATAGCGACATGTCTCGTCCTTTCAAACTGAACATAGGGCCTGACGGCAGTTATATGATTGTGAAGAACGACGACCTGGAGGATGAGTACATCTCGGACTCCCTATCCAGCGACGGAGTATAATCTATCACCCATTTGTGGGAATAAAAGTGGCGCATGAAGGATCTTGTTTCCTGCATGCGCCATCTTCTTTTTATAGTTCCTTTATCGTCTGTTGCAATGTGTCAAGGAAGTGTGCGGCGTGCGCACCGTCCATCTGTGTGTGGTGGAATTGGAACGAAAGGGTAAGGGTGGTTTTCAACCATGAGCGTTTGTACTTGCCCCAAATGATGAAGGGATTGTTGAAGATGCCGCTATACATGCCCACGGCACCGTCTATCTCGTAATGTGCAAGAGCAGAGGTGCCGATGACCATGCTTTCTTGTGAGAGGTCGTGGTCAATGCAGCTTTCTGCCACCTTTTTTGTCAGGCGCAGGTAGTTGTCGTTGAACTTCTGTAAATCCTTGTCGAAGGGTATGTCGCATGAACTAACCTCTCCGGCACTGTTGGCAACGATGGTGTTTACGGCAATAGTATCGTATTGCATCAGTTTGCCGTCCACGGGAAGCAGGTAGAACTCCTTGATTGCGCTTGCCGCCCTACCTATGCAATAGCACATAAGCATATTGAACTTCATATCCTTCCTGCGGCTGATTTTCAGGAGATGCGAAACATCAAGTGTCTTGAAGAATGTAACCATAGGCATGGGAGCCTTCATCCACATGTCAAAGGCGTATGCACGGGTCGTATCTTTGGGGTTTACTTCTTTCATAAAGGTATGCTTTTTACATTGACTCTTTCTCAGTCTTTGTTTTCAAGACCTGATTGTTCGTGAACCTCACCGAAACTTATCGGATGAGCCCCGGCAAGGCTTCCAGCAGGGCGGCATGGTTGGGGAAGACAATGTCTGCTCCTGCATCGTAAAGCACCTTGTCGGGAAGTGGGCCGGTGTTTACGGCGATGGTATATATGCCTGCCTCCTTGGCAGATTGCACGCCTAAGGGTGCGTTTTCCACCACCATGGCTTGCTCGGCGGTGAACCCGGCCTTTTCCAATCCCATCAGATAGGGTTCGGGATGAGGCTTGCCATGTTTTACGTCAAAGGCCGTAACCATAAGATCGGCGCTGAATATGCCAGGGAAGTTCTTTTCCAGGCGTTCCAGGAGGCTCTTCTGTCCGCTACCTGTTACGATTACGCGCTGAAGCCCCATCTGCTTTACGGCCTTCAGCACCTCCCATGCACCGTTCACTGGTTCTACATGTGGAAGGGTGTTGAAGATGTCGCTCTTTACCTTATATATATATTCCTTCTCCTCGTCGGTGGCGTTGCGTCCCCATTGCACCTGTGCAAAGAGGTCGATGGTGCCACCACCGGTGCGTCCCTCGTTCATGTACACATCCTCGTGAGACATGATGAGGTTGTTCTCCTTCATGGCACGCACCCACGCCTCGGCATGGTTCTTCATGCTATCAAAGAGAACACCATCCATATCGAAGAGGATGGCACGAATGTCTTTGTTTGTCATACGTTTAATCATCAAATAAAGGCACAGGTGTCTGTGCCTTTATTGTTGGTGAATGTATTGCCGGTTCCCTTGTGCTCCGGCATGCGCTGGGGTAGGGGAACTGCTTAATAATCATGTATTACAGACGAGCCTTGATAGCCTCTGTCTCTGCCTCGTAGCCGGGCTTGCCAAGGAGAGCGAACATGTTCTTCTTGTAAGCCTCTACACCGGGCTGGTCGAAGGGGTTAACCTCGAGCAGAAGGCCGCTGATACCGCAACCGCGCTCGAACATGTAGATGAGCTGACCGATGTGGTACTCGTCGAGCTTGGTGATGCTCAGCTTGATGTTGGGCACGCCACCGTCGACATGAGCCAGCTTGGTGCCGAGTTCAGCCATCTTGTTCACCTCGTCGATGCGACGGCCGGCCAGGAAGTTAAGGCCATCGAGGTTCTCCTCGTCAGAGGGAACTTCCAGGCAGGTGTTGGGCTGCTCTATGCTTACTACGGTTTCGAAGATAGTGCGCTCGCCGTCCTGAATCCACTGACCCATAGAGTGCAGGTCGGTGGTGAGGTCTACGCTTGCGGGGAAGATGCCCTTGCCATCCTTGCCCTCGCTCTCGCCATAGAGCTGCTTCCACCATTCGCCGAGGTTGTGCAGCTTGGGCTGGTAGTTGGCCAGGATTTCAATCTTCTTGCCCTGCTGATACAGAGCATTGCGGATTGCGGCATATACGGCGGCAGGGTTCTCCATGAAGGGAACCTCGGGAGCGGTCTGTACCTCCATGTCCTGAGCACCCTTAACCAAAGCAGCAATATCGAAACCTGCTACGGCAATGGGCAGAAGACCAACGGGAGTGAGCACGCTGAAACGGCCGCCCACGTTGTCGGGGATGATGAATGACTTGTAACCCTCCTTGTCGGCGGTAACACGTGCTGCACCGCGCTTTGCATCGGTGATGGCCATGATTACCTTTGAAGCTTCCTCCTTGCCACGCTGCTGCTCGCAGAGAGTCTTCAGCAGACGGAAGGTGATGGCGGTCTCGGTGGTGGTACCGCTCTTGGAGATGTTGATGACACCGAAGCGAACGGTCTTCAGGTATGCGATAAGCTCAGAGAGATAGTCCTCGCCGATGTTGTTGCCTGCGAACAGGATACGGGGATACTTGCTCTCCTGCAACCAGCCGAAGGTGTTGCTCAGGGCGTCGATTACCATACGTGCACCGAGATATGAACCGCCGATACCTGCAACAACCACGGCATCGCACTCCTGTTGGAGAGTCTTGGCCGCATCGTTGATCTCAGCGATAAATTCGGGAGTGATGCTGCTGGGCAGGTGCATCCAACCCAGGAAGTCGTTACCCTTACATGTTCCCTCCTCCAGAGCCTTCTGAGCGGCTGCTACGGGAGCCTCGAACTTTGCAATAGCGTCAGCACTCAGGAACTGTGCTGCCTTTGAAATATCAAGTGTTACCATTTTATAGATGTTTTATTTGTTTGTCTGATTTGAATATTTTGATGTGCCAGACACATCGTATTGTCTGACCTTAGTCAATGTATTGTCTGGCCTTAATCAATGTGTTGTTCGGCTTGAGACAATACGTTGTCCGGCATGGGTTATCTGAAGGCCTCGGAAAGGAGTTTAATCTCGATGTTGGGACTTATACGCTCGTAGAGGATGTTGTATACGGAGTCGAGGATGGGCATGTTCACGTGCAGATGCTTGTTGATGTCCTTCATGCACTTGGTGCCGAAGTAGCCCTCGGCTATCATCTCCATTTCCAATTGCGCACTCTTTACGGAGTATCCCTTGCCTATCATGGTACCGAAGACACGGTTGCGCGAGAAGTTGGAGTAGCCTGTTACCAGCAGGTCACCACAATACACGCTATCTATGATGCTTCTGTCCAAGGGGAATACCGCCGTTAGCAGGCGTTGCATCTCCTGCAGGGCATTGGACATGAGTACCGCCTGGAAGTTGTCGCCGTACTTCAATCCGTGGCAGATGCCCGATGCAATGCTGTACACGTTCTTCAGCACGCTGGCATACTCGATGCCAACAACGTCCTGCGACACCTTGGTCTTCACATAGTGACTCTCCATGCACTTGGCAAAGGCCTGTGCCTTCTCCAGGTCGGTGCAACCGATGGTCAGGTACGTGAGCCTGTTCAGTGCCACCTCCTCGGCATGGCTGGGTCCGCCTATGACGGCCAGGTTCTCGTCGGGTACGTTGTACACCTGATGGAAGTATTCCGAACAGATAAGGTTCTCTTCGGGTACGATACCCTTGATAGCCGTTACCAGGAACTTGTCACTCAGGCGCACCTTCAGTTTCTTCAGGTGTCCCTTCAGGTAGGGAGAAGGTGTTACGAACACCAGTGTCTGGCAATTCTTTACCACCTCGTTGATGTCCGATGAGAAGGTGATGCGGTTTACGTCGAAGTGTACGCTGGTCAGGTATGCTGGATTGTGTCCCAGGCGCTTGAAGTCCTCTATGCGGTCGTCGCGACGGAGGTACCACCATATCCTTTCGTTCCTTTCCAGCAATATCTTGGCTATGGCCGTGGCCCAACTGCCACCTCCCATTACTGCTATTGTACCTATCATACTCATTCTGGCGTTTTATTCCTTTGGGGGACTTAAAGTCCTTGGTGTCTTTAAGCCCCCAAGGTTATATTAAAGTGAGAACTGTTGTTCGTTCTCTCTTGCTCTCTCGCTCTCTTATGCCTCCTCGGCCTCCTGCTTGGATGCAGATGCAGGTGCGCTCTTCTCGGGCTTCATCTGGGGGAAGAAGAGAACCTCCTGAATGAAGGGCTTGCCCGTCATGAGCATAACCAGACGGTCGATGCCAATGCCAATACCGCTGGTGGGAGGCATACCGTATTGCAGGGCACGGAGGAAGTCCTGGTCGATGATCATTGCCTCGTCGTCGCCCTTGTCGGCCAAGCGCATCTGCTCGCGGAAACGCTCTTCCTGGTCGATGGGGTCGTTCAGCTCGGAGTATGCATTTGCCAACTCCTTGCCGTTCACCATCAACTCGAAGCGCTCGGTCAGGCCGGGCTTGGTGCGGTGCTTCTTGGTAAGGGGAGACATCTCGATGGGATAGTCGGTGATAAAGGTAGGCTGGATGAAAGTGCCCTCGCAGGTCTCGCCGAAGATTTCGTCAATCAGCTTGCCCTTGCCCATGGTGGAGTCAACCTCCACGCCACACTTCTTTGCCACCTCGCGCATCTCGTCCTCGCTCATGCCCTCCAGGTCGTAGCCAGTCTTTTCCTTGATGGCCTCCAGGATGGGCAGACGGCGGAAGGGAGCCTTGAAGGAGATTACCTTGCCGTCAATCTCTGTCTCGGGCTTGCCGTTAACGGCTATACAGATACGTTCGAGCACCTTCTCGGTGAAGGACATCATCCAGTTGTAGTCCTTGTACTGAACGTACAGCTCCATGCAGGTGAACTCGGGGTTGTGGTTCTTGTCCATGCCCTCGTTGCGGAAGTTCTTGCCAATCTCGTAGACACCCTCGAAACCACCCACGATGAGGCGCTTCAGGTACAGTTCGGTGGCAATGCGGCAATACAGGTCAATGTCCAGACTGTTGTGGTGAGTGATGAAGGGGCGTGCACTTGCACCACCGGCAATGCTCTGCAGGATGGGAGTCTCCACCTCGGTGTAGCCAGCCTCGTCCAGACACTGGCGCAGGGTGCTGATTACCTTTGTGCGCTTCAGGAAAGTCTCCTTCACACCCTCGTTTACGATAAGGTCAACGTAGCGCTGGCGGAAACGTAGTTCGGGGTCAGAGAATGCATCAAATACGTTACCCTCGGAGTCGGTCTTCACCACGGGAAGGGGGCGCAGGCTCTTTGCCAATACGGTCAGTTCCATACAATGGATGCTGATCTCGCCAGTCTTTGTGCGGAAAACATAACCCTTCACACCGATGAAGTCGCCAAGGTCCAGCAACTTCTTAAACACGGTGTTGTACATCGTTGTGTCCTCGGCATTGGGGCAGAGGGCATCACGGGTTACATAGACCTGTATGCGGCCCTTGCTGTCCATCAGTTCCACGAAACTTGCCTTGCCCATAATGCGGCGGCTCATCATACGGCCAGCAACGCACACCATGCGGCTGTTCTCGGGAGTGGCAGGTGTGGGAACTTCCTCGCCCTGCTCGTTGGTCATTGTGGGCAGGTCCACGAACTCTGCCTTGATATCTGTAGAGAAAGCATCGGTGGGATACTCGGCAGCAGGATATGGGTCGATGCCCAGGTCACGCATCTGCTGAAGATTGCCACGACGAACTATTTCCTGTTCACTCAATTCTTGTACGCTCATATTGCTTTTTAATATTATAGTTTCGCGTACAAAGGTACGAATAAGCGAGCGAAATACAAAATTAAGATAGTTTTAATTTGGCATTTCCGAGCGAAAGTACCTTAGAGAAACCTTATACATAATATCAATGATGTAAAAAAAGACGTAAACGGACGCTAATAATCGTTAAATAGTATTACCTTTGTGTCTGCAATGTAACAAAAAAACAAATACATAACGATGAAAGCAAGACACATGGTATTGGCCCTGTTGGCCACTGCGTTTTCACTCACCTCAAAAGGCCAGTTGGCAATGAACGAGGAGTATCAGGATGGTTACGACCACTCCCTGCAGAACTACATCACCGAGAAGATTTTCCAACTGAAGGACAAGCAGGAGGAGCAAGCCAAGGATGGCAAAAAGAAATGGAAGATAGCCGACTATGTTACCGTACCAAAGTTTGGCGGTTACATAGTTTCCACCTATAAATATAATAGCCAGGAGGGCAAGAACGGGGGCGACGGTTTCGGTCTTCGCTACCTGCGTCTGTATCTGGACGGTACGGTGTTCAAGGACTTCAAGTATCGCGTGCAGATGAATGTTTCTGGCGAGCCAGGCACAACAAGCAGCGCCCGTGTGATAGATGCTTTCGTGTCATGGCAGAAGTGGGCGCCTCTGGGCATCAAGATGGGTGAGTTCAAGCGCTGTTTCACCTTCGAGAACCCCATGAATCCCTGGGATATAACTTCAGGCGACTATACCCAGCTTACCAAGAACTTTGCCGGTATGAGCGGTGACTTCTATAAGGGTGGTACTAATAGCGGTGGTCGCGACCTCGGTATACAGCTTTATGGCGATGCCTTCAAGGTGGGCAAGACCCAGCACTATCTTCTCCATTACCAGGCAGGTGTATATAACGGTCAGGGCATCAATACCTCCGACAAGGACAAGGAGAAGGATTATATCGGTACCATCCAGTTCCAGCCCATCAAGGGACTGTATCTTGGTGTTTTTGGATGGAGCGGTTCTTTCCACAACGGCACACAGAGCAACTACTTCAAGCGTTGGGCAGCAGGCGTTTCCTATGAAGGACTCTTCTCTGCGCGTGCCGAGTATGCCCGCAATATCTTTGCCGATGGTGCTGCCCTCAATGGCTTCGGCCAGAAGTCTGATGCATGGTACATCCGCATGGGCATCCCCACATGGCGCTGGCTCCGTGTAAACCTCGGTTATGATGCCTACCGCAAGGACATGTCCACCTGGACATCCCTCAACTCCATCTACACCCTCGGTCTTCAGGCACGTCCCCACAAGAACCTCCAGTTCCAACTCCAGTGGAACTATTGCCACAACAATTCCAATGCTTCCAATGTAGACAAGGACTACCACCAACTCTGGGCACAGGCGTATATCAGATTCTAAAGCAGAAACAGTAGTAAGGCACTAAAAAACAATAATATCCGCAACTTATTGAAGAGTTGCGGATATTATTGTTTTTGTTTTTCGTGTCTATAACCTTGTTGCCTTGTTGAGTAGGTAATAATCCAATATGGTCATTGCCGTCATGGCTTCTACCACAGGAACGGCACGTGGTAGCACGCATGCATCGTGGCGGCCACGGGCTTTCAGAGTGGTGGCTTGGCCATCTTCTGTTACGGTGTCTTGCTCCATCAAGATTGTGGCTACGGGTTTGAAGGCAACGCGGAAGTAGATATCCTGTCCGTTGGAGATGCCTCCCTGTATGCCACCGCTACGGTTCGTTTGGGTGGTGATGCCCCCTTTGCCGTCGGGGACGAAGATGTCGTTCTGCTGGCTTCCGCGAAGGTTCATGCCAGAGAATCCCATACCATATTCAAAACCTTTTACGGCATTTATGCTGAGCATGGCATGACCAAGGGCGGCATGTAATTTGCCGAAGCATGGTTCACCTAGTCCAACGGGACATCCCTTCACTACGCATGTTATGATGCCTCCAATTGTATCGCCCTTGCCCTTCACCTCCATGATGAGGTCCGCCATGCGTTGGGCGGTGATGGGGTCTGGACAACGGACTGGGTTTTCCTCGGCACGTCCGAGGTCGTAATCCTGATATGTTCCTGGCAGGGCAATATCTCCCACCTGAGATGTGTAGGCACAAACGCTGATGCCAAGTTGCTTCAGTGCTAATGTGGCAAAGGCACCGCCCACGACACGGCTTATGGTTTCGCGTGCCGAGGAACGTCCTCCGCCACGATGGTCGCGAATGCCATACTTGGTGGCATAGGTATAGTCGGCATGCGAGGGACGGAACACGTGGCGCATGTTCTCATAGTCGGAACTGTGCTGGTTGGCGTTCCTTACCATGAAGCCTATGGGGCAACCGGTGGTGCGCCCTTCGAACACTCCGCTGAGCAGTTCCACCTTGTCCTCCTCCTTGCGTGCCGTGGTAAGACGGCTCTGTCCTGGGCGTCGGCGTGCAAGTTCACCTTGAATGAAATCAAGGTCCACCTCTATGCCGGCAGGCATGCCGTCAATAACGCCACCTACAGCTTCGCCATGGCTCTCGCCAAAGGTGGTAAGGCGGAATATGTTGCCAAATGTGTTCACTTATGAAAACGTAAAGGTTAAAACGGAAAACGGAAAACTTTCTCTCACCCGCTCACCTTTAATTACAACAGCATCCTCCTTCACCGCAGGAACCGCCACAATCGCCGCCTCCGCAACCGCCACATCCTCCGCAACCGCCTTGGCTGTTGAGGTAGTCCTGGATTTCCTGGTTGGTGGCCACGCGGTTCTCAACGACAGAACCTTCAAATGTCAGTTCCTTGCCTGCCAATGGGTGGTTGAGGTCTACAACTACAACCTTTTCCTTAATCTCGGCAATGGTGCCGTTGAAGCGCTCCCCATCGGCATTCATCAGTGGGACAACTGCGCCCTCATAGATATGTTCGGTGTCCAGTTTGCCCTCGATGAAGAAAGCCTCCACAGGTACCTCCTGTACTCCCTCGGGGATGAAGGGACCGTATGCCTCTTCCTCGCTGAGGGTGATTTTGAATGTCTCGCCTTCCTGCAGAGGGTAGAGCTTGTTTTCCAAAGCCTCCAGTACCATGCCCATGCCACTAATGAAGTGGAAAGGCATATCAGGACGGGTTTCCTCGATCATTTCTATCTTCTTCTCCTCGCCCATGGGAGCGTAGAGTTTGTACTGAACTTTAATGTTGCGATTTTCCATATTATGTGTTTCTTGATTATACATTCTTCTGCAAATGTACAAAAATAATCATGAATTGGGGAAGGCCTTGCATGTAAAAAGGCTCTGCATTCCATTTTTGACGCTAAAATGCGATGTGTGGCATACGTGATAACCCTTTTTTCCTTATCTTTGTATGCTGATGAAATACATTATTATTATAGCGGCACTGTTTGTGTCGGCAATGTGCAAGGCGGAGGGATTTCAGTTCCCCCAAGAGAAGAATGAGTACCAGGGAGTGGTAGTCAATCCCAAGCGCGAATTCCGTGGCGCTTGGATACAGTGTGTAAACAACCAGTGGACAGGCATCGGACGTGAGCGGATGCAGCAGACACTGACCATGCAGCTGGACGAACTGAAGCGTTGCGGTATCAATGCCATCATGTTTCAGGTTCGTGCAGAGGCAGATGCCTTATACGAGAGCAAGATGGAACCATGGAGCCGTTATCTCACTGCCGAACAGGGACGTGCGCCAGAACCATATTGGGACCCCTTGGCATGGATGGTGGAGGAATGTCACCGCCGTGGCATGGAGTGCCATGCATGGATAAATCCCTATCGTGCCAAGACAAAGGGTACAACAGCACTTGCTGCCAGTCATCCCTATTTCAAAAACCCTGAGCGCTTCTTCCACTATGATGGTCTCATGCTTTTCGATCCCGGTCTGCCGGAAAACCGCGACTACATCTGTCGTGTGGCAATGGATATTGTGGAGAGGTACGATGTAGACGGTTTACATATAGACGACTACTTCTATCCATACCCTGCCAACGGACTTCCCATTCCAGACGATGCATCATACGAGAAGTACGGCAACGGCATGGCGCGTGATGATTGGAGGCGCGATAACGTCAACAAGTTCATCAAGCAGCTTAACGAATCGGTAAAGAGCGTAAAGCCCTGGTGCAAGTTCGGCGTAAGTCCATTTGGCATATTCCGCAACAAGAAGAACGACCCCAACGGTTCCGAAACCAATGGTTTGCAGAACTACGATGACCTGTATGCCGACGTACTTGAATGGGTGCGCCAGGGTTGGGTGGATTACAACATTCCCCAGATATATTGGCAGATAGGACATCCTACCGCCGATTATGAAACCCTCATAAGGTGGTGGAGCGAGAATGCCGGAGGCAGACACCTGTACATCGGTCAGGATGTGGAACGCACCGTAAAGTACAATGATTTGCAGAATGCCAACATTCATCAGATGAAGGCAAAATACACCCTTCAGCGCTCTCTGCCCGGCGTGGAAGGCAGTTGCCAATGGTATGCTAAGGCCGTAGTGGACAATACCGGCAATTATGCCACAATGCTCAAGGAGGAGTATCATAAATATCCCGCTCTCGCACCTTTGATGCCATGGATAGATAACAAAGCTCCCAAGAAGGTGCGCAAGCCTGCCATCATAGCAACGAAGGACGGTCCCACACTATTCTGGACGGCTCCCAAGGCCAAGGCGACTATGGATCAGGCCGCATGGTATGCCATATACCGTTTTCGCAAGGGAGAAAAACAGAATTTGGACGATGCTACCAAGTTGGTACATGTCACACGCAACACGTTCTACAATCTGCCAGAAGATGCCCTTGGGCATGTCTATGTAATAACCGCCCTTGATCATATGCAAAATGAGAGTAAGGGAGTGAAGGTAAAGTTATAGGACTTTTACTATGGAAAGTATAAAGATAAAAGGCGCAAGGGTCAACAACCTGAAGAACATAGACGTGGAGATACCACGCGACAAACTGATTGTCGTCACGGGCGTGTCTGGTTCCGGCAAGTCAAGTCTTGCCTTTGACACCCTGTATGCCGAAGGTCAGCGCCGTTATGTGGAGAGCCTTTCCAGTTATGCCCGCCAGTTCCTTGGCCGCATGGGCAAACCCGAATGCGACTACATCAAGGGCATCCCACCAGCCATAGCCATAGAGCAGAAGGTAAGTAGCCGCAATCCTCGTTCCACCGTGGGCACGAGTACCGAGATATACGAATACATGCGCATGCTCTTTGCCAGAGTGGGACGCACTTATAGTCCCGTCAGTGGAGAGGAGGTGAAGAAGCAGGGCGTGGAGGACGTGATAAGGTGTGCGGCATCGTACACCCCTGGTACACGCTTTGTGGTGCTTGCTCCCATGCATCTTTGCAAGGAGAATGGTACGGCAGATGTTCGCGAGTGTTTGAAGAAATATCTGCAACAGGGTTTTGTCCGTATAGAGGCGGACGGGCAGATAACTACCATAGAGGAGTATCTTGCTGCGGAGGGCAATGCTTCTTCCACAGAAGTGTATCTGGTGATTGACCGTCTCTCGGTGCGCGATGACAACGACTCCATCTCGCGTCTTACCGATAGCGTGGAGACGGCATTCTACGAGGGTGGGGGAGAGATGATGCTTAGGTTCTTGCCTGCCGGCATACTCCATAGGTTCAACTCACGTTTCGAGGCAGATGGTATTGTCTTCCAGGAACCCACCGACCAACTCTTTGCCTTCAACTCCCCATTGGGCGCATGTCCTGAGTGCGAGGGGTTCGGCAAGATTATGGGTATAGACGAACGTTTGGTGATACCCAATTCCGCCCTTTCCCTTTACGAGGGTTGTGTGCAATGCTGGCGTGGTGAGAAGATGAGCGAATGGAAAACATGGTTCATACGTTTCAACTCCGAGCGAGGTTTCCCCATACACAAACCATATTACGAACTCACACAAGCCGAGAAGGATTGGCTATGGCACGGCAAACCCAGCGACAAGGCTCTATCCGAATGGACACTTTTCCCCGAGGAGCATGAGTGGGGACTTATCTCCATCGACGCTTTCTTCGAGATGCTCAAGGCTGGTCAGTACAAGATACAGAACCGTGTGATGCTTTCCCGATACAGAGGAAAGACAACATGTCCCAAGTGTCTTGGGCGCCGTTTGAAATCCGAGGCTAACTATGTCCGCGTGGCGGGACACACGATATCCGAATTGGTGGAATGGCCAATCTCCAAACTTGCCGAATGGTTTGCGAAGGATTTGACCAAGGACCTGACGGAGAATGAACAGAAGATAGCCATGCGTCTGCTCGTTGAAATAAGGTCCAGACTTCAGTTTCTGATGGACGTGGGCCTGCCTTACCTTACTCTGAACCGCTTGTCCAACTCTCTGTCCGGAGGTGAGAGCCAGCGTATCAATCTTGCCACATCGCTTGGTTCTGCTCTTGTGGGTAGTCTTTATATCTTGGATGAACCTTCCATAGGTTTGCATTCGCGCGATACGGAGAGACTTATAAAGGTGCTGCTCCAGCTTCGCGATTTGGGCAATACTGTCATCGTGGTGGAGCACGACGAGGACATTATGCGTGCCGCCGATTGGATAATAGACGTAGGTCCCGAGGCAGGTCGCCTGGGGGGACGGATAGTCTATAACGGCACTCTCACCGCTCACCGCTCACCGATATAAAATCCCACACTCTTGATTTCCTTTCTGGCAAGGACAGCATCCCTGTTCCCGAAGGACGCAGGAAATGGAACCGATACATAGAAATCCGTGGTGCCCGTGCCAACAATCTCAAGGGCATAGATGTGCGTTTTCCCCTGAATGTGATGACTTGCGTGACGGGTGTTTCCGGCTCCGGCAAGTCAAGTCTTGTACGCGACATTCTGTTCAATGCCATCAAGCGCAACCTTGACGAGGTGGGAGAGCGTCCCGGCGAGTTCGCTTCTCTGGAGGGCGACACCAATGCCATACAGGCAATAGAGTTCGTTGACCAAAACCCTATAGGCAAGAGTTCGCGCTCCAACCCCGTCACATACGTTAAGGCATGGGATGAAATCCGCAAACTCTTTGCCCAGCAGGCACTTTCCCAACAGATGGGGTTCACTGCTGCATACTTCAGTTTCAATGCCTCTGGCGGCAGGTGTGAAGAATGTAATGGTGACGGTACCGTTACCGTTGAGATGCAGTTCATGGCCGACCTTGTTCTCGAATGTGAGTCTTGCCACGGCAAACGCTTCAAGCAGGAGATTCTGGAGGTGCGATTCCACGAAAAGAACGTGTATGACATCTTGGACATGACCATAAACCAGGCCATAGAGTTCTTTACGGAGTGGAACGAAAAGAAAATTGTCCGACTACTCAAACCTTTGCAGGACGTTGGTCTTGGCTACATCAAGCTTGGTCAGTCAAGCAGTACCCTTTCTGGTGGCGAGAACCAGCGCGTGAAACTGGCATACTATCTTGGCATGGACAAGCATGTGCCCACCATGTTCATCTTCGACGAACCTACCACAGGCTTGCATTTCCACGACATAAAGAAACTGCTTGCCTCCTTTGATGCCTTATTGAAGAAAGGCCATACTCTTGTAATTATTGAGCATAATCTGGATGTAATCAAATGTGCAGATCATGTTTTGGACATTGGTCCAGAGGGAGGCGAAAAGGGTGGTAACCTTGTAGCATCTGGTACACCAGAAGAGATTGTCCAGTGCAAGCAAAGTTATACAGGTCGTTTCCTTAAGGAAAAGTTGGCACGGTAGTTCATCGTTAGATCCTAATCACGACAACATAAAGAATGACCGAAGTCCATTGACGGGCTTCGGTCATTCTTTATGTGTTATGTTTAGTTCCGGGAGATTGTCTCCCAGAACCAAACTTGTATTACTGCTGACGGTAGCTATAGTCGGGGAGGGGCAGATACCAGTTCTTGATATCGCTCTGCAGTGCGTTAATCCAAGATTCGGTGCTTGCGCCACGAGCCTTGATCTTTTTAGCCATGAACTCTGCAGGGTTAGCCTTACGGCTAGCAACACGCATTAGGTCGAAGAAACGGTTACCCTCGAATGCCAGTTCCAGACCAGCCTCGTCAAGGATCAACTCCTCGATAGCCTCGATAACATCAGCCTGGTTTGCTGCCTCATATATCTCTGCCTTTGTGAGAGTGGGCTTGCCTGCAGCAGCCAACTTGAGGTTGATCTGGTCAACGAAGTTGTAAACACTGCGCTTTTCATTATACTTCAGCATACCACAACCCTTCTGGTGGATACCACGGCTAACATACTCGTTGGTAGCTGCTGTGGTTGGATATGTTGTTGTCAGCATTCTGGTGTCTGCCAGCAGAGGATAGTTGTTTACATAGCATACCTCCAACGCATCATCACCATCAAACTGGCCCTTGTTGAAGTCCAACCAGATCTGACCTTGAGACTTCTGCCATTCCTCGCGGCTGATATAGTCGCAGACAATTTCGGTATGCTTGGGCTGGAAGTTAGCATACTCTTCTGTCTGACTTACTATGAAGCTGATGGGATTTGCTACGGTGTCAATGTGTGAAGCGTAGTTCTCACGGAGATACTGTGCAAATGCTGCTGTGTCAGCCATGAATGCCTCTGCATCATATTCTTCGCCAGCAATCAGACAGAGTTCGTCGTTGGTCTCCCAATCCTGTGGCAGGATGATAACAGTGTCTATAGGAGCTCCGTTTTCGTCAAGCTTTGGAGTGCCGTCCTCATTAAACTGGATGCCGTTATGTACATAATGTATACGCATGCTCTTTGCAGCAAAGTTGTTCTCGCTGCTGGGCAACCAGTCACTGTTTCTGGTAAGACCGTTCTTCAGAATAGCAAAGGCATAACCGGGATAACCTGCACGGTTCAGTGCCTCGGCAAAGCGCAGCCATATCATACTCTTGCGGTAAACCATGGGGAACACAGTGCTGAATACAACATTGGGGTTCTGCTTCATGATGTAACGCTGGGTTCTGGTGTCGTCAACATAGTAGTCGCCAGAGTTGAAGCGGCTGATAAAGCCCATACCAAACTGACCGCTGACACCACGTGCATCACCTACAGAGTCAAGAACTACGAGTTGAGTCTTGGTATCGTCGTCAATGTTTTCAGAGTGTGACATAAAGTATGCCTCGAACTTCTGTGCCAGACGCAAAGTGTCGTAACCTGCGCTGGGACCCAACTGGCGTTCCCAGTTCTGACTCAAGGTAATGCTTGCGCGTGCAATAGAGTCGCTACCTGTGCTCTGGCGGATAGTAGCCTCGAAACCGTAGAGATCATTAACGCCACGCTGTACAGTACCCCAAAGGGCATTGGTGCTTGAGGGAATGGCTGTAACACTCTCATTGGTCTTGGAGGTTGCACCAGTCTCAGTCCAGGGAGTTCCCACATAAGTTAAGGTAGGAGTGTTTGTTCCCTGGGGCAGGTATGCGTATGAATAGTAGTTCAGAGGAAGTGCGCCACCATACTTTCCGTCAAGGAACTCATAGTAGTAGGCCGCAGCCTTCTCATACTGGTTGCCCATCAGATAGAGGTCTGCCAATACCACAGATGTGGGGAACATTGCCTTTGAAGAGTGGCATACAGCAGTCGTGAAACCATATTCGTTGTACTGTGGATAGCCCCACTGCTCTTCAATCTGGTATGCACGCATCAGCTTGTTCTCAAGCTTCTCCCAAAGAGTGCTTGCATTTACACGGTTTGCAGGATTCTTTGAGTCGAAGTTTGTGATGTCCTCTGTTGACAGCATGGGTTCCAGATAGAAGGGGACCTCGCCATAGTTGACAACCAGCTGCATATAGGTCCAGGCACGGATTGCCTCAACCTGTGCATACTCGCGAAGCATGTATCTCTCACCGTCGGCCTTCTCCATCAAGGTGTCTACCTTGGCCAGATAGGCATTACAAGAGTTGATTACATGATAGTAGTCGCTGACTTTCAGATAGCGGTTGGCACCGTCCTTGATGTTCTCTGTATCGCCATTCAGACCGAAACTCAAGATTGCATTCACACTATCGGTGGTAAACTCACCGCCGTCGATAAGGTCACCACGGCATTCGCCAAGAATGACATAGCGCTCGCCAATGTTCTGAAGACTCTTGAGGATACCCCAGTATGAATAGAGGGTATCTCCAGCTACTTCATATGAGTGACGATCGCTGTCAGAACTCAGCATATCTTCACAAGAGGTGGTGGCCATGCTCAGCCCCAAACAGAGGCTGAGAATGGTTATGATTGATTTGTTCTTCATATTTATTATTACAGGTTAAGTGAGACACCAAAGTTGAAACTGCGGCCACTGGGGATACGGCCTGCATCGATGCCCTGATAGAGGGTACCGTTCTGTGCACTGGTCTCGGGATCAGTGCCAAGATACCTGGTAATACAGAATACATCGTTGGCTTCACCCCATACCTTGATACCCTGCAACCAGCTGTTGTGGTAGGGTACGGTGTAGGTCAGACGCACGTTCTTCATCTTCAGATAGCTGCCGTCTTCAATCCAGCGGCTGCTCATGCGCTCGTTCTCTACATAGCCGAGGTTGTTGGTATAGCATGCACGAGGCATATCTGTTACCTGACCGTTGTAGCTCCAGCGGCGAGCCATTGCGCTGGTCTGGTTGTAGGTGGTGTTACCTGCCTCCAGACGAGAACGCTGGTAGTTGTAGATATCGTTACCAAGGCTGTACTTGAAGATAACATCCAGACGGAGGTTCTTCCATGTCAGGTTGGTGAAGATGTTACCGTAGATGTCGGGGCTGGCATTGCCGAGGGCAACCTTATCGCTGTCGTCAATCCAACCGTCACCGTTCTGGTCAACGAATGCCATGTCGCCAGCACCGAATTCGCGGTAGGTGCCTGCAACACCAGTGTAGTAACGGAGCTTGCTGGGAGCACCGAAGGCGCTTGTAGCACGGCTTGCTTCTGCCTCGCTAGCAAATACACCGGTACCGCTCTCGTTGTTGTAGTTAACTTCCCAGCCATAGAATGTACCTGCGCTGTAACCTACTGCTGTCAGGATGTTGCTCTCACCGTAAACGCTTGAAGTGTAGCCGTGGATGATTTCAGGCTCACCATACTGTACGCCATTTGCGTCGCGTGTGTACAGTTCGATGGTGTTATCCTTTGATTCGGGCAGGGCAGTAACCTCATTGCTATAGTGACCGAGGGTTGCACCCATTTCCCACTTCCAGTCCTTGGTGTTGATGAGGGCACCATTAACCTTGAATTCAACACCGCTGTTGGTCATCTCACCTTCATTGGTCCAGAAGTTGGTGATACCAGAATAGTAGTACTGGTCAGAGAGGTCGCGCATGGTGAGCATGTCGCTGGTCTTGTTCCAGTACAGGTCAACACGACCATTCAGACGGTTGTTGAGGAATGAACCTTCAACGCCTACATTGATCTTGCGTACGGTCTCCCACTGAAGCTCGCTGCTTGCAATGTTGGTCAGATACTTGCCGAATACATTCTCGAATACCTGGTTGGTCTCCCAGTATGTGCGTGCAGCATAGTAGTCCAGATTGTCGTTACCGTTCTTCTCAATACCGAAGGTAGCCTTCAGGTAGTTTACATTACGAGTGGGCTTGAACCAGCTTTCGTTGGTAAGGATCCAACCCAACTGCAGTGAGGGGAAGAAGCCCCAGCTAACACCTGCCAACTGGAAACCGTCCTTGGTATTAGAACCGAAACGGCTGCTTGCCTGTGCACTGGCAGCAAACTCTGCAAAGTAGCGGTTAGCATAGTTGTAGTTTGCCTGCAGATAATAGGTCATATCCTTCCAGTTGTCATTAACACCGCTTGAGTTGATGAACTGCATGTTCTTGGTGATGTTGGGCAACTTGTCGTTCTCGTTGTTATAACCGTTCAGGTATGAATAGCTATAATTGTAAGAGTTCAGACGCCAGCCTGCGAAAGCACCGAAGGTATGCTCATCCCACTGATGGCCATATTCGATACGCAGGTCATTGTTGATGCTGGTCTGCTTTGTGAACTGGCTCTTCAGAACTGATGTGATGTTACCCTGGTCCTGAATCATGTAGGGAGTAGAACCCGCAATGGGAAGGAAGTACTTCTCGTTGTTACGGTTCAGGGTGAAGTTGAAACGGTCAGAGATAGCCCAATCGCTGTTGATCTGGTACTTGGGAGCAACGTTGATGTTGATCTGGGTCATCTCGGCGTAGTTCTTGTTGTTGCCGTGACCGTTCTCCAGAATCCAGTAAGGATTGCGGGCAACCTCGTTCACCTCGCTCAAGTGCTGTGAGAACATGAAGGGGTTCTTCACATACTCGCTCAAGGTGGCTGTAGAGGCATACTTACCAGCCCAGTCGCCAGAGAGTTTCAGACTTGAACGACCGCTTGCATCAGTATCAACATAGTAGCTGTAGGGACTGATGAAGGGAGCCTGAACAAGACCCAATACGTTTACAGAACCGATGTTCTGCTTGTCGTAGCTTTCACTCCAACCGTTGTCCAGAATATTGTAGGAGGTCTGGTTGTAAGAGATGTCCAGAGCTGTGCTGAGCTTGGTTCCGATCTTGATGTCAGTGTTGAAACGCAGGTTCAGACGGCTCATGTCATTGTTCTTCATTGTGCTCTGTGCATCAGTGTAGCCCAGTGACAATGCATACATACCGATATCGTCACCACCTTCTACGCTGATCTTATAGTTCTGGGTAGCGGCTGTACGATACAGACCTTCCTGCCAGTCAGTGTTGTTGTTGTAGATGTTGCGATAGAAGTTGCTTGGACTCTGGTCAAGGAACACGAAAGAGTTCAGCTTGTTCTGGTTCATATCCTTTACGGTAGAAACCAGGTCGCCAAGGTATGTGGTGTACTGGGGACCGTCCAGAACGCTGATCTTGGTAGGCATCAGCTCAAAACCGCCATAGATGCGGGCATTGATCTTGGTTGCCTGGCTCTTACCGCGCTTGGTGGTGATGATGATAACACCGTTGGCACCCTTTGCACCATACAGTGCGGTACCGTTCTTGAGAACCTGGATGTCGTCGATGATGTCAGGATCCAAACCTGCCAGTACATTGTTGAAGTAGCCTTCGTGCTGTGCTGTACGGTCGTACTGCATGTCCACGATGTTGCCATCAAGGATAACAAGAGGCTGTGCATCTGCATTGATACTGTTGATACCACGGATGGTCATATAGGCACCCTGTGCTGGCAAACCGTTCTTCTTGACGATGTTGATGTCGCCTGCCAGCTTGTTCATCATATCTGTTTCGATGCTCAAGCTGCTAGTCTCTTCCAACTTGGTGTTATTCTTTGCTGTGATGCTGTTGCCCTCGCCATAGAATGCACCGAATGAAGTGCTCATCAACTGAATGTCAGTAGCCTTTTCGCTGATTGCAACCTGCAGAGGGTTGTATTCAGGAGCATAGACATATACAGTGTTGATGAATACGGGAATCTCAACCTCGTATGTACCATCTTCATTGGTCAGGGTAGAGTAGCGGTTCATACCCAATGCCTGAACACGCACACCGCCCATGGGTGCACCTGTAGCACTGTCAGTAACACGACCCTTTACGGTGCGTGTCTCGTGCTTGGGAGCATTCTTCTTTACTCTCAGCACCTTTACTGTCTCTTCGGTCTGAGAACCTTGGGCATAAGCAGTACTGAAGCCAAATGCCGCAAGTATCATGAAGCCGAGACAAATGCGCTGAGTCTTGCTCACGATGCTATTGCTTATAGTATTTTTCATTGTTCTTTGCTTTTTGTTGTTGACATCTTATTTATTACCACTCTGTCTTACTCTTCAGAATAATTCTGTCGATGTTGAAGATTCTGGAGTAATTGTCATTGATATCCTTATCTTCTAACTTGTCGCACTTAACGTGAAGCACAGGATAGGTATAAAGGAGATTCTGGTATGATACGGGGAATTCAACGTCGCGAAGAACAGTGATGGTGTCAACCTTCTCACCGCTATACTCGATCTTGTCGCTTACGATCTTGTTCTGCTTGTCGTACTTCAGGTTGTTGCCACCAATCAGGCTCTCATCCCAGTAATAGAGTGTGCATACAAGTCTGTTCTTTAACACAGCAGCAGTTGTATCGCGAGCTTCTTCACTGGTTTCGTACCAGCGGGGAACCAACACAATCTGTACATCGTACTTGCCACTCATTACTGAAGCACCTGTTGTGTACTTCTTACTGCCTCTCAAAGCAAAGGCAATTTCTGGGTTGGTGTTGTTACGGCTACCTGCAACATGGAGATAGTTCTGCTCGCTGCAACGGCCGTACTGGTCAATCCAGTCTGCTGCAATTGTGTTGTTTATGTCGTAGTTTGATGGCGTCGTCTGTGATGACTTATCATATACGTTGTACACGCTTGCATCAACATCAATATCACGCATCCAGAAATCACGGGGGAAGTTCCACTTGTTGCTGATGATGGCGTAACCGTTACTCATCTCCTGGGTTGCCAGCACGCCTTCGCCTTCAAACAGACTGTTCTTGCTCCATACCAGTGTCTTGATGCCATTGACTTCCTCATAGACATCACGGATGGTGTCGCCCAATGTGGTAAGCAGATATTCGCAATTTCTGTAACCGCCGTTGATAAAGGTTTCAGAAGTCCATACCTGACCATTGTCCTGTGGCTGGAGGTTGACATTGAACACCAGAGGACTGATAATGTCCATGTTGATGTTTACAGCCTGCAATGAGTCCACTGTCTCATAGCCCTTGCCTGTATCGTAGCTCTTTCTTGCACCGAAGATGTCCATGGTCTTGTCCTTTGTTGCGGTAACAATGGTCTTATCCATTCTAGGATAGGTGCTTACATAGCTGTAGAGAGGAGCAAGCTTGTTGGCTGCTGTCTCCCATGCAAGGTCAGTGGGAATTACCATCACATAAGAAGAGTCCTCGGTGTTGAGCTGTGCATTGAGGCACTTCTGTGAGTTCATCCATGCATCGTCAGCATCAATGTTTGTAGGATTCTCTGCAAAACCTCTGAACAGCATATTGTCCTGGAAGTAGACGCTATCCACATATGTGGGATTGCCGTTCTCATCAGGCATACCCTCGATACTTGCAGACTCCAAGAAGTAGGTTGTATCTCTTTCTGCCATGTACTTTCTGAAAGTCTCTACCTCACCGCTGAACTTGATGTATTCATACATGTTGAAGAGGAACTCGTTTCTGCTTTCAATCACATGCAACAGACCGTTGCGGGCGCCGATGTTCTTCTCGATAACCCTTGTCTTCTGCATCATGCCGTTGTCATAGTCGACAGTAGCGAACTTGCTGTTGATAAGGCGGAAGGTCTCGGTGCCAGTCTTGCTCATTGTCTTGCGATACAGAGCAATGTGGTTGCCGATGAACTGCTGCTGCAGATTGTAACCGTCGTTTTCTGCCATTGCCTCAAACTTCTGCCACTCTTCTTCCGACATGGCGTCGTTTGTAGGTGCCCAAAGGGTGATGGGGGCGTTTGCATTCAGAATATCCTTGAATGTATAGTAAACGGTATCATTACCCTCAATGCTATATGCAGGATGGGTCTCATCGCGATAGAAGTTGGCCTTGCCGGCAATAGCGCAGAATCTGCTCAGATCCTCGCGACTTTCCAACAGTTCCCACAAGCTTTCCTCTGCTGTGTAGGCATCTTCTGTCACATAGTGTTCCGTCCATGTGTCGGTGCATGAGGGGACTGCCACTAAGGCAGTTCCCATCATAAATGCTCCGAGATATTTTTTGATTCCTTTTTTCATATATATATAATATGAATAATGAATATTTTTGTTTATTGTTTTAAATCGCTGTATTGGTTATGTATTAACGTTCCGTTGATTACCAGATGTCTTCGGGAACCTGGGGATTGTCATACACTTCCTTGGGACAGAACTCTATGTAGTCCATGAAGAACTCTGTTTCCTGGTCTTCCAATACGCTCTTGAACTGGATGTAGTAGGTCTGGTCGGCTCTCATATGCTCTCTCAGAACGATTCTTCTCAGAGCCTGATGACGGCCACGCATAGAATTTGCCTCACCATACATGTAGAACTGGTTGGGTGCCTTCATGTACATATTGTTACGCATCTTCTTGTCGTTTTCGGCATTTACCTCGTCGTCATCTTCAACATCAGTTTCCCAACCAACGATACTTGGGAGAGCTGCCTGGCCCTTAACATACCATTCACGGCCGCCCATACGCATATCAAATGGGATACCTGCTGCAGGAAGAGCATTCTTGTTGTTACCCCAATATACCTGACACATACCACGACGGTCGTTGGCAGATACACCGAGACGAAGCTCATAGATACCATCCTTTGGAACAGGAGGAAGCTTGATGGTGATCTCGTAGTTACCTACGATGTTCAGCTCGTCACCCTGATAGTTTGCCCAGCTGCTGGTATTGTTGATACGGCCGGTCAAGTAGTAGAAATTGGTGTTTTCGCTGATTTCACAGTCATCAAGGTATCTGTAGTGGATATCCTTTGGCATACCAACGCACTGATGGTTCCAGGTGTAGTTCTCGTTACAACGGAGATCGTTGCTCATGAACTCCTTGAAGATTGTGGCAACATCAATACGGATACGCTCCTTACCCATAGTTTCGGCAACCTCATCATTGTAGTAGAGGCAGTCGTTGATACGGTAGATATAGGTATTGTAGGTTTCAGGTGCACCTGTCAGCTGGATTTCCTTACCCTTCTTGCTTTCCTCGCAGCTAATCTCGGTGTAGTCACCGTCAGTAGCATTGTTCAGCACAGGGAAACGGTTCAGATAAACGGTACCAGGCTTGCCACCAACAGGTCTTGCTGCCTCATAGGTCTTGATAAGGCGACGCTTGCCCAATGTTGTGTAGTAGTCATATACAGAAGCCTTCTTCTGCTTGCCCTCAAGGCTGTACCATAGCTCGTTAAAGTGGATAACCAACTTGTTTGACTCGATCTTTGCAGGGATGATGTGATATGTCACGAACTGATTCAGCGCATTGTTCTCGTCAGTGTAGTTGTCGTCGGTGGTAGCACCGGAGAGATGCCACTTCTCTGTAACGACCTTCTCTGCAACCAACTTAACAACCTCGCTGGGATCCATTTTGTTGATGGTGCTGTCGCCCAAACCAAGTGCCTGTTCCCACCATGCATCGTCTTCGGCAAAGATAGTGTAACCGTAGTAGCGACGCTCGGGCATCTTACCGGGAGTCTTTGGCGAGGGACCGCCAGAACCTTTGAAGGTGGGGTGCTGGGGAAGGTCTTCCAAATCACCCTTCATCAGGGCACGGTAGTACTCTTCGTCCTCGGTCTTCTGAAGTTCTGCAGTCAGACCGCAGGCATCGATAAGTGCAGAAAGTGTGAAGAAACCATACTTCTGGTCAGTGATTATCTTCTGGAACATATCACCTGCAGTCTGGGTGCTGGGTGCAATTACCTTGCCCACCTGGTGTATACGACCATTGATGGTATAGATGTCGCAGTTTGTGTCAGACACGTCGCTGCCGTTGATGGCATACTTGGTGCTGTCGCCCACTGTGACCTGAAGCTTACGGTTCATCATATTGGCAAGACCAAGCATCTGACCTTCTTCTGCGCGTTCGCTGAAGTCGCTTGTCTGATAGGCTTCCTGCTCGTCACCGGCATCAATAAGACTGTTGTAAACGATTGTATTCTGTATCTCGATGAGCAAATCCTGCTTGTTTGTCTCAGGATTTACCTCCAGAAACTCAGGAGCTTCCCAACTTGGTTCGCTGATGACACCACTGTCAGTAAGGTGTACCAGATAATTCTGTATTGCTTCGTTTGTGGGAGCAAAGCAGGTATAGTTGCCACGTGCTGAGAGCAACTGGCTCACTTTAGAGTCGGAGAAGTCGCTGACAGTAACAATGTCCAGTAGTTCACAGTATTCGCTGTAAACATCAGGATGGCTCTCCAGATAGCTGATCACTGTGTTTCCAGTGAATGTATATCTTGAAGAGGTGTCTATCTCCTCCGTGCAGCTCTGTGTCAGAGCTACCCCTGCTACCATTGGGAGCAGAAGAATGAATCTTTTGAATTTAGATACGATTTTCATATTGTTTTCCTCCTCAATTAGCGATCATACTTAGACTTGTTCCATACAGGATTCTGGGTGATGTTAGAACCTCCAGCGCGGTAAGCCTTACATTCCATATAATAGATGGGAGAGTATAGACCCCAAAGGTTCTCACAACGGTTTCTTGCAGTCTCATATCCTGTAATGATGTTCATAAATGTGTCGTACATATCGCGCATGCCGGCTTCGCTTTCATCGCTGTCGCTCAAGCGCTCTGCATAGCGGACGAGGTCAAACCAACGCTTGCCTTCGCCTACGAACTCAATCTTACGTGTATCCATCACATGCTTGATATAAGCGTCGTTGCCGTTTACTGTAGCATCGATATCATAATCCTTCTTGGTTGCAACATCGTTGGCAGCTTCACCGCCATTTACTACATCAACCCACCAGCGACGGTTGATCATGCGCAGAATCTGCTGGCACACGGTCTTGTTGTCTGCTGCGTCAACACCCAACTGCACCAGGCATGCGCGTGCCTCGGCATTCTGAAGGAGAACATCGCTTAAGCGGTAAACAATCCAGTTGTTGTATTCGTCAGTGCTTCCGATCATTGCGATATCCACCTGCTCGGTACCTATGCCACTTCTGAAGACTACTAATGGGTTATTCCACTTCAAACAATAGTAGTCAGCTGCAGTCAAAGCACCGCCAATGTTCTTCCAACCGCTGAACCAGTAACGCATGTCGGTCTTGTTGTCAGAAGAGAATGTGGTTACAAGGTGAGTTCCTTCTGAACTGCCCCACATGCTGTTTACTACTTCGTTCTTGCGGCTGTCAGAGCTGCTGAACTGCAGTTCGAAGATACTTTCGTAACTGTTGCCATTGTTGAAGATCTCCCTGTATGCATTTAGATTTACATAACCACGATTGGCTTCGTCAACATCGTTCTTGTACATGAAGTCAATGCTCTTGCCATTGAACAGAGGTGCACCGGCCCAACTCATATAGTTTTCTCTTGAAGCACCGATGTTACCCTTCATATCTTCATCAAACTGCTCTTTCAGCTTGCTGATAGAGAGTTCGCTGTTAAGGATACACTTCTGATAGTCGTCAATAACCATTGCCTGTGTTATTGTTGAGTCAGCAGCAGAACGTCCTTGACGCAAGCTTGCACGCCACAGATACATGTCGCTGAGCAATGCATAGATGGCAGCATTGGTAATCATACCCTTGGTTTCTTGCTTGTCAACGAAACGGTTGCGGGCCTGACCTGCTACACTTTCAACATCTGTGATAAGGCTGTCCATAACATCCAGTACAGGCAACTGTGGGAAGTATTCTACTTCTGTATCAGAGTTTACCACCTTTGTGGTGTAGGGGATACTCTTGAATGCACGAACCAGATAGAAGTAGCTCAATGCGCGCATTGTAACCATTTCAGCCTTCATCTGACGCCATTCGCTGGCAGTGAACTGCTTGTCCTTTTCAAGAACCTCTTCACCATGCTGGATTACCTTGTTGCAATAACCGATGGTAGAATACATACCACTCCAGTCGTAGTAGGACCATGTGGTATCGATGTTTGCCTGGATGATGTTGCGGAAGTTGTCGCGGTTGCCCTGTTTGCTGCTCTGCTGTGTGTTCAGTCTGTACACATCAGAACGCAAGTCACCCCAGATGATCATCTTCTCCACCTGTCCGGCCATGTTCTTGTACGCAGCGTAGCGTACACCTTCCAGGTCGTTCTTGTCTTCCCAGAAGTTTTCTTCCACAATCTGGGTCTGAGGATGAACTGTCAGCCAGTCATTACATGATGCCAGACTCAATGACATCACGGCCAGAAGGGAAGTTGCCTTGAATATATTCTTATATGTTTTCATTATCTATAGATATTAGAATCCGAGATTTATACTGCAAGTAAATGACTTGGAACGAGGAACCTTGGCGTAGTCAATAGCGGGATTGAAACCATTGGGGCTAACCTCGGGATCAACGCCGGTGTACTTGCTCCAGCAGAACAGGTTGTTGATTGAAGCAGAGAGGTTCAGAGTGCGAACACCACACTTCTTCAGCCAATCAAACTTCTTGGGATCCATGTCGTATCTGAACTGGATGTACTGAACGCGCAGGTAGTCGCCGTCCTCAACATAGCGGTCGCTGGGCAGAGAGTTGTAACTATGTGCACCGGTACCGTCAGTGTTGATTGCACGGGGAATCTCTGTGATATCACCGTTCTTTCTCCAACGCCATGTTGTTGCGTATGACTGGTTGTTGTTGTTACGCATGCTCTCGTATTCCATACGCGCAAGGTTAACAACCTGGCTGCCTACACGGAAGTTCAGACCGATGTTCAGGCTCATCTTGTCATAGAAGAAGGTGAAACCACCACCACCGTAGAACTTGGGGTTAGAGTTGCCGAGGTAAACCATATCATAGCGGTCAATCTGGCCGTCGCTGTTTATATCCTCATAGATAGCGTCACCGCCCTGGAACTGATAGCGTGTGCCACCATCATTGTTGTAGCAGTAGTACATGGGCAGGGGATTACCCTTTGCATCAGTGAGCATATTGCCATTTGCGTCGAATGCAACGGGGCATGTGGCATTCTCGCCACGACGCTGTGCAGCAGCAGCAGTGTTGATGGGGTTGCCCTTGATGTCCTTACCGGTAGCGGTGTGCTTGTACTGCAGGAATTCGGTGTAGTCCTTGGCAGTGCGCTCCTGACCGTCAACGATGATAGTCTCGTTGTAACCGTAGTCGCTCCAACTGTCAAGAGTGTGACCGTTGTGTTCGTAGTCGTAGCGGTAAACGCCATGATACTTCAGACCATAGATAGAACCGAGTGCGTTGCCAATCTGAACGCGGCGGTTGTACTCAAGGTTCTTGGGCTGATAGTTTTCTGCACCATTTACAGATTCAAGATAAAGGCTGTTAAGTTCTTCCACATTGTTGAAGTTCTGTGACATATTGAAGCGTGCCTTCATGCTGAACTTGCCAACCTTGGCGAACTTGTCGGTAGAGATATATACCTCCCAACCCTTGTTGTACATTACACCACCGTTCATCTTTGCCAATGATGCAAAACCGTTGGCTGCAGGGATGCGGATGTCGCTGATGAGAAGGTCCTTTGTTCTCTTACCATAGATTTCTGCGTCAACAGTAAGCATACCGTCAAACAGACCTAGGTTGAAGCCCATATTCCAGATAGAACTCTTTTCCCAACGGATGCTCTGCAAAGAGAGGTTCTCGGGAACGATGACATTGTGACCGTTGTACAGGCCGCTACTGCCATAACGGTTGTACTGGTTGTTGGCACCGATAGAGCTGTTACCATAGATACCGTATGAGGGACGGAATGAAAGCATTGACAGCCAGCTGTCTGACCAGTCCATCCACTTCTCGTCAGAGATGTTCCAACGTGCTGCGAAGTAGGGGAATGTACCATACTTGTTGCCGGCACCGAAGTTGGTGCTACCGTCTATACGGACGCTGGCATCAAGGTTGTACTTACCGTCATAAGAATAGTGGGTCTGGAAGAAGAATGACTGACCGCGCCATGAGCCGTTGCTGGCACTTGCCAGGTAAAGCATACCGGGAGAGGTAGGATCCTGTACTCCGTCGGGTACGTTCCAGATGCTCTTGCTCTGACTGGTTGAGTTACCAGAATGCATTTCGAAACGAGCCAGACCACTGAGGCTATGCTTGGTGTTCTTGAATGCACTGTAGAAGCGAAGGTCGTGACGTGTGGTGAACTCCAAAGACTTGTACTCGCTGTTGTACACAGTGTTACGGTTGTTGTTGAAACCTTCCTTGCCGTTGTCACCACCGTTTACCCAAGGCATGTTGATAAGCTCTGCGGGGGTGTAGGCATCCTCACTGGTGTTGTAGATGTTCAGCTGAACGTCACCAACATAGTTCAAACGCCACTGGTCGCTCTCCTTACCCAGGAGCTTGTACTCAATGCTGAACTGGGGAGTCAGGTTGTACTGCTTCTGCTTGCTATCGCTCAAATTAGCATAGGCAACAGGGTTACCGTTCTTGAACATGTCGCGCAATTCCCAAGAGGTGTGGAAACCGTCGTTATCTATGCCTCCATTGTAGCCTGCATTTGCTGCAAGGGGAAGCATGGTGAAGTACTGGCGGTTGCCGTACTGGTCATATACAGGATTGCCATTGATGTCGTATGCATAGATGGTCATATTGGGCATAGCCTTGTATGCCTTGCCGTTAGCAGAGTTAGCAACGCTGTTGTTATGACGGGTTGTGAAGGTCATGTTGATGTTAGAACTGAACTTGATACGGTCGCTGACCCAGTAGTCCAGAGCTGTCATTGTGCTGAAACGGCTGAAGTCCTGGTTGATGGTTGTACCGTCGTTCATGTCATAACCGGCACCAATACGGAAGGTTGCCTTCTCACCACCACCAGAGAGTGTCAGATAGTAGTGATGCTCCTTACCGAAACGGTTGATGGCATCCACCCAGTCAGTGTTCTTGTTGTAGTTATGGAAGATACTACCGTAGGTGTTGTTATAGTCCAGCTCGAGGATGCTCTTGGAAGTATTTGTGGGGTTGTAGTAAGACTCCTTCATATACATGGTGTACTCGTCACCATTGAGCATGTCGTAGCCTTCGGGCTGCCATGTGCCTGTGAACTTGTAGTTGAAGGTCACATTGGTAGGACCACGCTTACCGCGCTTGAGCTTGATTTCGATAACACCATTAGAACCCTTGGCACCCCACTTGGCAGCGGCACCGTCCTTGAGCACAGTGATGCTCTCGATGTCCTCGGTGTTTACATTAAGCAAGGTAGAGAACTGCTCCTCATTGTCCATGTTGGAGAAGTCAACGCCCTGCATAGCGTCCTCGGGAAGTTCAAAGATGTGGTCGTTAACTACGATCAAGGGCTGTGCGTTACCGTTCAGAGTACTGGTACCACGCAGACGCATGGTTGTACCTGCACCGGCGTTACCAGAGTTGGCAACAACGTCAAGACCGGCAATCTGACCTTGCAGAGCCTCGTCGACAGAGGTGAAGGACAGACCGTCCAAGTCGGCCATGTCAAACTTCTGTACTGCACCGGAGAATTCACGCTCTGGAATATCAAGACCTGTAGTGGCAGCCAGTTTGGTACCAGTTACGACAACGTCTTTCAAAGTCTTGGTGTTGTCCTCCATGTGAATCTTGAACACTGTCTTGCCGGCAGTGGGAATGGTAACAGTCTTGTAACCCATGTAAGAGATGACCAGATTGCTCTTGTCGTCCTTCAGGGTCATGGTAAAGTTACCGTTGAAGTCGGTTACCGCCGCATTCAGGATACGGTTGTTCTTGTCAACCTCCTTTACATTGGCACCGATAATAACATCGATATCATCCGATACGGTACCGGAGATACGGCGTTGTGCGTTAGCTGGAAGAGCCATCATAACCACGGCCCACAGCAAAAATAGCTTTATGATTTTATTCATGGCTTATGTTTTTATCGGATTGCAAATTTCTGAATGTACTTACGTGCTGCGTTACCGCTGTTGAAGTCGGGGTATTTGCCATCTGCAAGTGCTTCATGATTCAGAACACCATTTATCAGGTGGACAACAGCATAGCTGGAAGCATTTGTGGTCTTGCCGTTCATGCTCTGGTCCTTGACTTTGGAGTTACATTCTCTGTCACATGTCATAACATTCTTCACGTCACGACCGTTCTCCATAGTATATTTAGTGGTAATCCACTCGCCGGCACCGGTGTTATCCTTTACCATAAGCATGGTCTCGCCACCGTTCTTCTCTCTCTTAACGATAGTCTTCACGAACAGACCCTTCTCGTTGTCGTAGCTGCTGGTGATCATTTCTGTATCGCTCATTGCAGACTTGTCGGCGAATACGGAGTTGTCGGCAAAGTGTGTACGGATGAAGTTGGTCAGATAAGTGATCTTGTACTGGATACGCAGGCTGTCCTCGTAGGTGGTAAGTTCACCATCCTCGTTAGCACAGTTGTCGTAGTCTTCGCGGATGCTCTTCCAAGTGGGCAGACCATTTTCAATGGCATTGAGTACAGCCTCGTTGGTGGGAGCAAATACAGTATAGTAGTAGTTGTCGAAGAACTGTACATTCTGGTCAACGGCATTGTTGTCGATGAAGGTCATGTACTTGTTGATGGCACTGTTAAGTGCTGTCAGACCAGTATTTGTGCTGACATCATACTTGGGGTTGCTCTCGTCAATAAGACCGCTACCTGTGAGCAAATCACCATCTGCATCGGCGCAAAGCTTGAAGAACTCATAGTAGGGGTTATTCTCAGTAACTTCAGGAGTGTTGTAGTCTGTTTCCTCGCCCTTTGCACCGCGCTCAATGTTTGACAATACACTGAATACGCTTCGTGAAGCTGGAATCAGAGGAGCATCCAGGGTAAATGTGCAACCGTTCTTGTAGTCACCCTTTTCAAGTACATTAGCATACTGGATACCGGGATGGTTGTGCGCAATGCCTTCGCGCTCGTTTTCTGCCTGGAAACCACCCTGTACCTTGATGACACCAGTCTCGTCGCGGATAACTTTGATACCCATACCATTCTTTGAAAGATAGTACTCGTCTTCTTCTGTGTTGATGGCATTGATACCATTCTCGTGCACGATGGTGTTGTGCTCAAGCAACTGACGCAGACGGTTGACAATCTCAGCCTGGTTGGTCTGCTGTGTATTAAGGTCCTTACCGATAACGCCTTCCTTAACATCGAAATTTGCCAGTACGTTTACACCCTGAGAACTCTTGGTTGCAAAGGGGAAGTTACCGGTTGTATAGAGGAAGCGCATTACACGGGGGAATTTACTGGTGAAGCTCATGGGGTCATAGTAGTACTTCATTGCCTCGTCGTTGGGGAGGAAGAAGGTGAAGCGGCTCTGCATAGCCTTGAGGTATGCATAGTAGTTCAGACCCATGTAGTTCTGACCGTCATAGTCGCTGTAGATAGCCCAACGCATGATTCTGTTGCTTGAACGGATGTATGCAGGAGTGGCCACACAGTCAAAGTCAGAGGGTGCGAATACATTATTCATAATATATACGGCACCATTACATGCTACCAGTACAGTGTCGATTGTACCACCGTCAGTGAACAACTTGGTGTCCTTGTCGGTGAAGATCTGCTCCTGTGTGGTCGGTTCGCGCAACTTCAGCATCTTGCTGGGAACAGAAGATACGAAGCTGGTGAACATACCCTGATTGAGGATAGCCTGTACAATCTTCAAAGGAATCTGGTCAATGTCTTTGTAGAGAGTCTCCAGGTCGTCAATGCTGTACTGCTGGGCACGATCCTTGGTGTACTCCTCAAGCAGAGTCTTACCACCACCATTGTTGAAATACTCCAGCATCTGCTTGTCATTGGGGATGAACATGGCGCCCATATCCTCCTGTGCTGTAGCACCCATGGGGAAGTAACCGCTCCATCCTGGATCAAACTTCAGGGTTGCTTCACCAGTGTTGGCAAAGATATTACCTCTTTCGTCTTTGGTGAGAGCTCTGTCGCTATCGGTTGTAGAGCCGAATGATCTCTTTGAATAGTAACGCTTTGTATAAAGAGTGTCGGTCTCTGCAAAGTCGTTGGGGTAGAGCTTTGCATAGAGGTCGCCTACAGTCTTGTTACGGAAAGGAACGGAGAAGCGGTCCAAAAGGTGGCTGTAGATGTTTGTTCTGCCGTTGGTACGGATAACTTCAGCCATATTTGCCAGAGGAACAAGGGGCTTCTCTGTCATGTTTACATAACCGTTCTCGCAAACGATATCTGCACTGTCCAGATGTGCGTCATATATGTGAACATCGCTTGTGATACGCTCACGACCCATGATGATACGGAAGTCGTTGTCTGTGATCTGCTTCTGGGCCATGTATTCGTTGGTGAAGTGCACCATCATGCTCAATGAACTGTCCAACACCATGTAGATAGAGTCATAGCCAAGGAGACCACCGTTGCGGATACGACCCCACTGGTCAGATTCGGGAGATGCAGCACCTTCTGCGGTTGCCTGCTTGTCCAATGACCAGTAAGTCTTTGGAAGGTCGGTAACGGCAATCTTGGTAACGGTGTCTACAACTTCCACGTCGGTGTATCTGCGGAGATACTCACCTCTGGTAGGTGTGGCACCTGAACTGCTTGCAAGGTTCTCCATAACGATAGCATTGTTCAGCATGCTGGTGTGGAGAAGCAACTTCTTCTGGTTCTTGGACAGTTGCTCATAGCTCTGGGCATAGTGCCAAGGATTTGCTTTAGGCAACTTGGCATTGGCGGCAAAGAATTTCTGCCATGCCTCATCGTTGGCCGCAAACACTGTTTTTGAACCAGTCCTTGACAAGATTTGCACCAAAGAGCTTTCTTCGCTCTCGCCCGAGTTAACGTCGGGGTCGGCAATCAGGCGCAAGTAGTTCGTGTAACTTCCGTCGCTCTCAAGAGTCTCGTAGATGCTGGAATTGAGCCACACTGGTTTTGCGTCGTCCAATGTGTACTCATCGTGGCATGCCGAGAAGCTTCCGCCGAGAGCCAGCATACATGCGGCGAAGGCCACATGCTTGCTACATTTGCTTAAACGGTTTCTCATACGCATAATTTTTTTGATTTTATTGATTGTTTAGTTTTGATTTTGTTGTTGCTTAAATGTCTTTCTCTTTTTTTTGTATTAGATTTTTTGTTAGTTATTTTTTAAGTTTTTTATTAGTGTCAATCTTGTTTTTGCGCAGTCTGCCCCTTTGTTTGCGCGTAATTATAATGTAAGGCGATAGCAAATTTAATGTTTTTTTTACAAATACGTGGGATAATAAAACATGGTTTTTGTCTAATCTATGGGAAAAGCCATAAAAAAGCCATAATAAAACCTTAGATATGTTAAAAAACACACCGAAACTAAGGTGTATTAACTACACTTAACATGTGTATTGCACTTCTATTAAATTTCCTTAGTTTATGCTGAAATGCTCTGCTTCCTTTGCGCTGGGGAAGGTGTTACAATGGGGATGGTGTTGTTTGTTGGATTGACATTATTCTGGTTGTTATCACCCCTTCTCTGGGCCGCTGTCAGCCATACATTTTGTCTCTATTAGCCGTTCATTTAACCGCTATCAGCCGTTCGTTTAACCGCTATCAGCCGTTCGCCGAGCCGCTACTATTGGCTCACAGAGCCGCTATCGGCATACAAAAAAAAGACATGGCGCTGATGACGTCATGTCTTTCATGTTCATTGGTGGTGTGGCAAGTGTTTGCCTATGATTGTTGTTGTTTAGAGCAACGCTTTTATATGTTCGATGATAGATTCTTTTTCCTGGGGATGAAACCATGCAATGCTTTGGTCGTGCTTGAACCATGTCATCTGCTTCTTGGCATAGACCCTGGTGTTCTTCTTTATGCGTTCTATAGCCATGGGTAATTCCCATGTCCCGTCAAGAACGTTGAACATTTCCTTGTATCCCACGGTATTAAGGGCGTTCTTGTCACGATGCGGCATAAGGTTCATTGCTTCGTGGAGAAGACCGGAATTGACCATCTGGTCCACCCTGGCATTGATGCGCGAGAACAGTTCCTCACGAGGGCGTTCAAGTCCGATTTTTATAATATTAAAAGGACGAGTGTTGGATTGGCTTGTGTGCTCCCCATTCCTTAGCGTTTTGCGCGTTAGGAAGGACGAGTATGGCTTGCCGGTTGTGTAGTAGACTTCAAGTGCATGAACCACGCGTTTGGCATTCTTCTTGTCTACGTAGTCGTAGTGCTCCGGATCCACAAGGCGTAGCTCTGCCAAAAGGGTGTCCAGTCCCTCTTCCCTTAGTCTGGTGGAGAGTGTGTTTCTGACTTCCTCATCAATGGTGGGGATGTCGTCTATGCCATTGCATACGGCATCGATGTACATCATACTGCCTCCTGAAAGGATAAGCGTGGAGTGTGTCTTGAAAAGTTCGGATGTAAGTGAGAGCACTTCCTGCTCATATCTTGCCGCGCTGTAATAGTCGTCGAGTGACAGTTGACCAACAAAATAATGCCTGACTCTGCATAGTTGCTCCGGTGTGGGCGATGCAGTGCCAATTTTCATGTCGCGGTATATTTGTCTGGAGTCGCAGTTCAGTATCGGACAATTAAAATGTTCCGCAAGGGAAAGCGTCAGTTCGGTCTTCCCTACGGCGGTAGGTCCAAGAATTACGACTAATGTCGGTGTCATGATTTATGTTCTATTGACTGGCAGGTTATTTGAAAGTCTACATCTCGTTTACTTCAAATCCCTCTGCGTCCAGTTCGTCAGCAGAAAAGAGATCTCCGTCGTCTGTCTCGACTGTGTCGTCATCGTCCGTTTCTGTTGTGTTTGGTGTAGTGGTTGGGGGAATGGGTATCTCTTCAGTGTAGTCGAACTGCACAGGTGCTGTTCCTTTTCTTCTGCTTACATGCACACAGTCCGTCTTTTTGCCAAAGATGTTCTCCACAAGTTCCAATAAAAGTTTCTTTCTGGAACTCGTTTCGTAGATGTATGCTATGTGCTGGCCCTCCTCTTCGAGAAATTCTTCCAGACGCACTTCATTCATCATAAATAGGTCTTCGTCAAGGCCGATGGATTGCGGACTATGAAGATGTATCTTTTCCTTCACCTTCCATGCTTCGTTGCATATTAGGAACTGATGGTTGCCTGTTTCGGTGTATTCGCAGGCTTCCATGATAAGGGTGTGCAACTCGTGGAAGGTGGTTGAGGGAGAGGCCATGACTTCCATGACAAAATTCTCTTCCTCTTCGCTGAAAACAAGGATGCGGTATGTCATGATATTTTATCTTGTAAAACCACGCTGGCTTGTTCGGATGAAGTCAAGAATATAGTCTTTCTCCGGGCAAGCGGGAATTTCATTTTCAACGCGAACGAGAAGGTCCTTAAGCAGACCATTCCCTTGCATGATTATCTGATAAGCCTTGTGTATATTGTCTATTGTCTCACGTTCAAAATTGCGTCGGCGAAGTCCTACAACGTTTAGTCCGCAATACGCTGCTGGATCGCGTGCAATGAGAGAGTAGGGGAGAATGTCCTGTGCAACCTTTGTTCCGCCACCCACCATGCAATAACTGCCGATTCTGGTAAACTGGTGTACGAGCACATTGGCTGAAAGGATGGCTCGGTCGTCTATGGTTACTTCGCCAGCCAGTTTCGTGCCGTTGCCTATGATGCACTCGCTGCCAACGATGTCGTCGTGGGCGATGTGCACTCCTTCCATGAAGAGGTTGTTGTTTCCCACAACGGTCCTGTTCTTGGCTGCAGTACCGCGGTTCATGGTTGCATTCTCTCGGAAAGTATTGTTGTCACCAATCTCTGCAGTTGTTTCTTCTCCCTTGAACTTCAGGTCCTGCGGGATGGCGCTGATTACTGCACCAGGGAAGAACTTGTTGCCGTTGCCTATGCGTGCACCATACAGAACGGTGACGCTGTTCATCAGTACGTTGTTGTCTCCGATTACTACATTCCTGTCAATGTAGCAGAAGGGACCAATTTCGCAATTCTCTCCGATCTGTGCTTCGGGATGTATGTATGCTAAAGGACTGATCATTTTATGTTCGTTGTTATGTATTTGTCTATAAATTTTTCGTTACCCGTTTTCTCCGTTAGCTATTCTCAGTTCTTAACAGTCGGGCGAACTTGTTGTTGACGGTGTGTCCGGGTTTTGAGGCAATGATATGTCCGAGGATGGGACGGCCTACGAGCGATATGTCGCCAATGACGTCAAGAAGTTTGTGCCTTGCGGGTTCGTTCTCCCATACCAGCGGTTTATGCTGTATGTAGCCAAGGTGCTTGGAATCATGAGACTCTGCGTTTGTAAGTTTGCATAGTTTGTCCAAACTTTCCTGGGTAGTTTCCTTGTCGTATATTACAACGGCATTGTCAAGATCGCCTCCCTTGATGAGTCCATAGGAAAGAAGCGGTTCTATTTCTCGTACAAAGACAAAGGTGCGCGCTGCACTGATCTCCTTGTCGTAGGCATTGATGTTCTCGAGCGATGCAGTTTGGGGAGGTAATAGTGGCGAGTTGAAGTCGATAGAAACAGAAACAGAGAAACTGTCTGCCGGCAGTATGGATATGTGCGAACCAGTAGCTTCGTCTTTATATTCTATTGGCTGGTTTATTCTGAGCCAGTTCTTGTCGGCATTCTGCTCAGTATGCCCCACTTCCGCTATCTTCTGAACATAGGGTGTTGCGCTGCCGTCAAGTATTGGGAATTCCGGTCCGTCTACCTGGACAAGGACATTGTCTATACCATGGATGTAAAGCGCGCTGAATGCGTGCTCCACTGTACTGCATCTTGCCTCGCCCACGCCAAGTACTGTGCCACGGGTGGTTTCTATTACGTTTTCTGCAACAGCATCAAAGATTGGCTGCCCCTCCAGGTCGGTACGCTGTATCTTGTAACCGTGGTTTTCTGGAGCAGGACAGAATGTGACTGTAAGGTTCTTGCCTGTGTGCAGTCCTTTGCCCTGCAGGGTAAAAGAAGATGCTAATGTGCGTTGTCTCATATTATATATATAATAATGGTATAGAAGAATTGTATTTCCAGGAGTGGGAATCACTGTGCATCACCACCCAGTTCTTTGAGTCTGGCCTTTAGTTCTTCAATCTCTTTCTTCATTCTGTTCATAGAGGTCCACATGTCGGGCAGTTGCTTCACGACAGCCTGTGCCTTCCACCATATACGTGGATCTATGGCTGGGGTGCCCATGAGTTCCTGGTTGGGTTTCTTTACGCTGTTGGGTATGCCAGACTGGGCACCTGCCATAGTCCTGTCGGCAATAGTGGCATGGCCTGCTATGCCCACCTGCCCACCGAACATGCACCATTCGCCAATCTTGGTGGAACCGGCAACGCCAACCTGTGCAGACATAACAGTATGGCTGTTTACTTCGCAGTTATGGCCTATTTGTACGAGGTTGTCAATTTTTACCCCCTTGTGTATTATTGTTTCGCCCATAACAGCACGGTCCACGCATGTGTTGGCGCCAATCTCAACGTCGTCTTCCAGGACGGCAATGCCTATCTGTGCAATCTTCTTGTAACCGTCTTCTGTTGGCTCAAAACCAAAACCGTCGGCGCCAATCACACTGCCGGCATGCAGGATGCACCTTTCGCCCACCTTGCAGCCGTGGTAGACAACACTGTTGGGGTGCATCTCGGTGTCCTTGCCAATGACTGCTCCTGCTCCCACCGTAGCATGAGGATGCAATATGCAGCCGTCGCCGATTACAGCCTTGGCGCCGATGGCGGCAAACGGACCGATGTACACGTCTTTGCCAATTGTTGCACTGGGATCTATGAAAGCAGTGGAGTCTATGCCTTTTGGCTTCGGCTTCATGCTGACATATATGTTGATAAGGTTGGCTACCGCCTCGCGGGCATTGGGAACCTTTATCAATGTTGCCTTGACTTCCTGCTTGGGTTCGAAACTGTCGTTTACAAGCACGATACTGCTCTCGGTGGTGTAGATGTAATGCTCGTATTTGTCGTTGGCAAGAAAACTGATGCAGCCTGGGCGACCTTCCTCTATCTTCGCGAAATCGGATACAGATACTTGTGGGTCGCCTGCTATGGTTCCTCCAACAAGTCCAGCTATCATTTGTGCACTGAATTCCATGGTGATGTCAATAAGCGTCCTGAATTTCTATGGATTAAGGGCAAATCAGATACCGCGGCTGTTCAGTTCTGCCTCCATCTCCTGCTGCACAGCTTTAGCAGCCTCTGCTGCTGCATTGGCAAAGTTCTCTGTGTTGTCGGCATAGATGATGGCACGTGAACTGTTTACAAGCAGAGCGCAATCCTGTGTCATACCGTATTTGCACACCTCGCTGAGAGAGCCACCCTGTGCTCCAACACCAGGAACAAGGAGGAAGTGGTCGGGTACAATCTTGCGGATTTCCTCAAAGGCCTGTCCCTGTGTGGCACCAACAACATACATCATCTGGTCGTTGCCTGCCCATTCCTGGCTCTTGCGCAGAACCTTTTGGAAAAGTTTCTCGCCGTCGGTGCTCTCTGTAAGCTGGAAGTCATGGCTGCCCTTGTTGCTGGTCAGTGCAAGGAGGATGACCCACTTGCCGTCGTAACCCAGGAAGGGAGTTACGCTGTCCTCGCCCATGTAGGGTGCTACGGTTACAGAATCCAGATTGTATTCCTCAAAGAAGGTGCGTGCATACATGGCAGAAGTGTTGCCGATGTCACCACGCTTTGCATCGGCTATGATGAACTGGTCGGGATAGTTCTCCTGGATATACTTTACAGTCTTTTCAAATGCCATGAGACCCTTTACGCCGAAGGCCTCGTAGAAGGCCAGGTTGGGCTTGTATGCCACACAGTATGCTGCGGTGGCATCGATGATGGCCTTGTTGAAGGCGAAGATTGGGTCCTCTTCGTTCAGCAGGTGTGCGGGCACCTTTTTCAAGTCGGTGTCGAGACCAACGCAGAGGAAACTGCGCTTTGTCTTGATATTCTGGATGAGCTCTTGTCTGGTCATAGTATTTAGGATTTGTTGATTGTTTATGTTTTTCTAGTATTTCTAGTTCCTCTAGTCATTCTAGTATTTCTAGAGATTCTATATGGGGTAGTTGGGAAGGTGCCTTATAGCTCTGCTTCTTTTAGGCGCTCTGCGTTTTCGGCTACGATGAGGTGGTCTATGCAGTCCTGTATGCTGCCGTCCATGAAAGCGCCAAGATTATATATGGTGTAGCCTATGCGATGGTCGGTGATGCGTCCCTGTGGATAGTTGTAGGTGCGAATCTTTGCCGAGCGGTCGCCGGTGGATACCATTGTCTTTCTCTTGGAGGCGATGTCGTCCAGATACTTCTGGTGCTCCTTGTCGTAGATGAAAGTGCGCAAGCGTGCCAAGGCACGTTCCTTGTTCTTGGGCTGGTCGCGGGTCTCGGTACATTCAATCAGGATTTCCTCGTCCTCGTTGGTGAAGGGGTTGCGCCACATGTAGCGTGCACGTACGCCAGATTCAACCTTGTTTACGTTCTGGCCACCGGCACCACTGGAGCGGAAGGTGTCCCACTTGATGGCACCTTCGTTGATTTCCACGTCAAATTCTTCGGCTTCGGGAAGGACTGCTACCGTTGCAGCACTGGTGTGCACTCGTCCCTGTGTCTCTGTGGCTGGTACGCGCTGAACGCGGTGAACACCGCTCTCATATTTCATGATACCGTAAACTCCCTCGCCGGTAACGCTGAAGATGATCTCCTTAAAACCTCCGGAAGATCCTTCGTTGAAACTGGATATGGCCATTTTCCATCCCTTGGTCTCAATGTACTTGCTGTACATGCGGAAAAGGTCGCCTGCAAAGATTGCGGCTTCATCGCCACCAGTGCCGCCACGTATTTCCATAATAACGTTCTTGTCGTCTTCGGGGTCGGCAGGGACGAGCAGGAGCTTTATCTCGTCTTCAAGTTCGGGGATGCGCTTCTCGCTTGCTGAGAGTTCCTCGCGAAGCATCTCCTTGGTTTCTGGGTCGTCCTCTATTGCCAGCATCTCCTTAGCATCGGAGATGTTTTGCAGGCATCCTACATATTCCTTGCGGGCGTCAACTATCTTTCCGAGGTCCTTGTACTCCTTGGTGAGTTTGACGTATCTTTTCTGGTCGGCAATCACGTTGGGGTCGGTAATCAGTGTGGATACTTCCTCGAAGCGTGACACCAGGCCTTCCAGTCGTTCAAGCAAACTATTTGCCATTTCTCTTCATTTTATGGTTTAGTAGTTGAACTCGCCGAACTCGCTCTTTATGGTCAGGCTCTTCTTGCCTTCCTCAATGTGGCCCACAACCTGTGCGTCGATGTTGAATGAGTTGGCAATGGCAATGACCTTGTCAGCCATCTCGGGTGCTACGTAGACCTCCAGACGGTGTCCCATGTTGAAAACCTTGTACATCTCGCTCCAGTCGGTCTGGCTTTCTTCCTGAATGGCGCGGAACAGAGGAGGAACAGGGAACATGTTGTCCTTGATGACACGGCAGTTGTCGCTGACAAAGTGTAGCACCTTGGTCTGGGCGCCTCCGGTACAGTGTACCATGCCATGGATGTCGGCACGCATCTCGTCCAGCATCTTCTTTACTACAGGAGCATAGGTGCGGGTGGGGGAGAGAACCAGTTTGCCGGCGCATACGGGAGCCCCATCCACTTCATCGGTGAGCTTGTACTTGCCGCTATACACCAGTTCTTCGGGAACTTGATGGTCATAGCTCTCGGGGTACTTCTCGGCAAGGTATTTGTTGAACACATCGTGGCGTGCGGAGGTAAGTCCGTTGCTGCCCATACCGCCGTTATACTCCTTCTCGTAGGTTGCCTGTCCTGTGCTTGAAAGGCCCACGATAACATCACCAGGACGGATGTTGGCATTGTCTATGACGTCGCTGCGCTTCATGCGGCAGGTTACGGTGCTGTCCACGATGATGGTGCGCACGAGGTCGCCCACGTCTGCAGTTTCACCGCCAGTACCATAGATGCCTACGCCCATTTCGCGCATCTCGGCCATGAGTTCGTCGGTACCGTTGATGATGGCAGAGATAACCTCACCGGGGATGAGCATCTTGTTACGTCCGATGGTGGAACTTACAAGGATGTTGTCAACAGCACCCACGCAAAGCAGGTCGTCGGTGTTCATGATAAGGGCATCCTGTGCTATGCCTTTCCATACTCCCAGGTCGCCAGTCTCCTTCCAGTACATGTAGGCCAACGATGACTTTGTGCCGGCTCCGTCTGCATGCATGATGTTGCAGTACTCGGGATCGCCGCCCAATATGTCGGGGATGATTTTGCAGAAGGCCTGGGGGAACAGACCTTTGTCTATGTTCTTGATGGCATTGTGTACATCTTCCTTTGCAGCTGAAACGCCACGCATCATGTATCTTTGGTTGCTCATAGATGAAAATTTTATATTATTACGAGCGCAAAGATACGTAAAAAGAATGAGCTGTGCAAATGAAAGGTCGTTTATTTGGTCCAGATGTCCCATGCAGCCAAAGCCTGTAGGCGCAGCATGTCCATGCCGTTTTGGGTTGTGGCGCCTTTTTCCCTGCCTTTCCTTAGAAAGAGAGTCTCTTCTGGATTGTAAATAAGATCAAAGAGAATGTGCTGTGGCGTGAGTGTCTCATAGGGCAGTTGCGGCGCTTCGTCTGTATGTGGAAACATTCCGACAGGAGTGCAGTTTACTATGACTTGGAAATCATGTATCCTTTCTGCGTTGATGTCTTCGTACGTCAGCTGTCCTTCCTTGGGTCTGCGGCTGACATAGGTGTGTGCTAGCCCAAGTTGCCTTAGCCCAACGGCGACTGCTTTAGCAGCTCCACCTGTTCCAAGGATAAGGGCATTCCTGTGGGAAGCGTTCAATAGGGGGGCGATGCTTTGTTTGAAACCAATGATGTCGCTGTTGAATCCGATAAGTTTGAAGTCCCGCCCAGATGTGCTGGCGCTATGGCCTTTGGGGCGTAGAATTTTTATTACATTAACAGCACCGATTTCCTGTGCCTCCTGACTGATGTCGTCCAATATTCGCATAACGGATTCCTTATGGGGTATCGTGCAGTTTACTCCGACGAGGTCGGGGTGCTCCTGGATGATGTCCATGAGCATGCTGGCATCGGGGATGTCAAAGTTTGCATATGATGCATCTATTCCTTCACGGCAGAACTTGTCAGTGAAGAACTTCTTGCTGAAACTGTGTCCCAATGGGTGGCCTATGAGTCCGTATTCCTTCATTTTGCGGTAATGTGGAAACATCCCTGCTTTATCTCGTATTTTATGTGGCATAGCCCCTTCTTCCTGGCATCGCGAAGCACTTCTGCCAGAACCCATTTAAGGGTGTCGTTCTGTACTGCGCGTCTGGTTTCGCCTGGAGGTGAAACGGTATGGTATCGGTTGTAGGGAATGTCGAAGGTTGTGCCATACCTGTGGCAGGATTCTGGTGAAGCATTGACGTTGATCCGGCGTAGTCTTTCGACATCTTCTTCTGTTCGCAGCACGCTGCTAACCAATATCTTGTGCAAGGGTATCCCTTTCACGTGAAGTGAGTCCAGATAGTTGCGGGCTATGGTTTCTAAAACTGAGGCTGCATGTGGTACAAGATAGGGTATGCTGCTGCTCATGCCCGGGTCTATCTTGTAAAAAGGATTGTTGCCGATGAAAACAAGCTCGTCCTTTCTCTTTTCTGCCTCAACCCGGTTCCTTACGGGTTTTACGCCCCATCTTCTGGCGCTCTCGGCGTGCGTTTCCTGCAAATCGCGGAATGTGCCGCTGAAGGAAGGTACAGAGTAGATGGGATTAAATGTTCTTCTGGACTTTCCTTGTGAGGGAGGGTTGCTTGTTCCTTTGACAGAACTGTCTTGTGGTGTCTCCGTGGAATTGCTGTCAGAGCTGTGGCTTGTGTATTCTTTGCACTCGCCATCCGTCACGTTTGGCGGGGTGGTGCACTGTTCGTCTGTGGTGATGCCTTCGTTAGCTAGCCTCACCAGTCCCAATATTCCCACTATACAGCAGAATAGGGCTAAGTAGTAGTTTTTCTTTAAGCGTCTCATGATTTTCGAGACAAAGTTATTATAAAATGGTGTATAATCCAAATATATTGTGTAACTTTGTGCACGAAAGTAATTAATAGATGATAGAGAAGCATATCATATTGGAAGACGTGGATCCCGTAGTGTTCTATGGTGTGAATAACGTAAATATCCAGATGGTAAAGGCCCTTTACCCCAAGTTGCGCATCGTGGCACGCGGCAACGTGCTTCATGTTATGGGTGATGAGCTGGAGATGTGTGCATTGGAGGAGAATGTGGAAAAGCTTCAGAGGCACTGTGTGAAGTACAACAGTCTTACTGAGGAAGATATCCTGCATATCCTGCACGGAGAGCGTGTCAGCAAGGAGGGTGTGGAAGGTGTTGTCGTATATAGCGTTACGGGCAAACCCATTTCTGCACGAAGCGAGAACCAGCAGAAACTGGTACGCCTTTATCAGGAGAATGATATGATCTTCGCCACAGGTCCTGCCGGTACCGGTAAGACGTACATGAGCATAGCATTGGCAGTACGCTCGCTGAAGAACAAGGAAATACGAAAGATAATACTTTCCCGTCCTGCTGTTGAAGCCGGTGAGAAGCTTGGTTTCCTGCCAGGCGATATGAGAGACAAGATTGACCCGTATCTGCAACCGCTATACGATGCCTTGGAGGATATGATTCCTGCCCAGAAACTCCGTGAGATGATGGAGCAGAATGTGGTGCAGATAGCGCCTTTGGCATTCATGAGAGGCCGTACATTGAGCGATGCTGTGGTTATACTGGATGAGGCCCAGAACACTACATCGGCCCAGATAAAGATGTTTATGACCAGAATGGGCACGAATACTAAGATGATAATTACTGGCGATACATCTCAGGTAGACCTTCCTCGTGGTGTGCGAAGTGGTCTTTCCGAGGCTCTGGAGATACTGGACGGAGTGGAGGGTATCGGTATAATACACATGAACAAGAAGGATATTGTCCGCCACCGTTTGGTAACAAGGATCGTGGAAGCCTATGATAAACGGAAATCTGAAAACGGAAATCTGAAAACGGTGAACGACATACCGGAAACTTGAACCTTTATATAAATGTATAGATATGAAAGCATTAACCCGTACTGATTTTAACCTGCCCGGTCAGGTGAGTGTTTATCACGGTAAGGTCCGTGACGTGTATGATATTGATGGCGATCTGCTTGTTATGGTTGCAACAGACCGTATATCAGCCTTTGATGTCATCCTGCCCAAGGGTATCCCCTTCAAGGGTCAGTGTCTCAATCAGATAGCCGCTTCGTTTCTGGATGCTACAGCAGACATCGTTCCTAACTGGAAACTGGCTACTCCCGATCCTATGGTAACTGTTGGTCTTCGTGCTGAAGGCTTCCGAGTAGAGATGATCATACGTGGCTATCTGACAGGATCTGCATGGCGCGAGTACAAGAACGGTTGCCGTGAGATCTGTGGTGTGCGTCTGCCCGAGGGTATGCGCGAGAACGAGCGTTTCCCCGAACCCATCATCACTCCCACAACAAAGGCTGACGAGGGTCATGACGAGAACATCAGCAAGGAGGAGATTATTGCTCAGGGTATTGTCAGCAAGGAGGACTACGAGCAGATGGAGCAGTACACACGTGCTCTGTTCCAGCGTGGTTCAGATATTGCTGCGAAGATGGGACTTATCCTGGTGGATACCAAGTATGAGTTCGGAAAGCGCGACGGCAAGGTTATTCTGATTGATGAGATTCATACTCCCGACAGCTCACGCTACTTCTATGCCGAGGGTTATGAGGAGAAGTTCGAGAAGGGTGAGGCTCAGAAGCAGCTCTCCAAGGAGTTCGTGCGCCAGTGGCTCATTGAGCACGACTTCATGAACCGCCCCGGTGATGTAATGCCCGAGATTACAGACGAATATGCGCAGAGCGTAAGCGATCGCTACATTGAGCTGTATGAGCATATTACCGGTACAAAGTTTGCTCCTGCTGACAGCGAAGGAGATATCCAGCAGCGTATTGAGCGTAATGTAACCGAGTGGTTGAATAACAGAAAGTAGAAGAAAGAATAGCCTCATCCCGTTCCTTCCTGCAAGGGACGGGATGAGTTTCTTTATATATAATGTACAGCCAAGAAAAGATAAAACCATATTCCCAGCAGGGAGAGAAGGTTGAGCAGGTGGAGGCAATGTTTGACGGCATCGCCCCCACCTATGACTTTTTGAACCATGCCCTTAGTATGGGCATAGACAGAGGGTGGAGACGTAAGGCAGTTGAGACTTTGGGCAAGTATGCTCCGAAGCGTGTTTTGGACATTGCTACGGGAACAGGCGATTTTGCTATCCTTTTGGGAAAGATGCTAAAGCCTGAATATATAATAGGTGCTGATATCAGTGAAGGCATGATGGAGGTGGCACGTCGCAAGGTTGCTGCTCTCTCGTCTGAACTGCAAGGTACTGAAATTTCTTTCCAGAAGGAGGACTGCCTGCATCTTACTTTTCCTGCAGACTCGTTCGATGCTGTGACCGTTGCCTACGGTGTCAGAAATTTCCAGGACCTGGATGCCGGGCTCTCGGAAATGTACAGGGTCCTTAGGCCTGGCGGACATCTGCTGATAGTGGAACTGGCTACACCGCCACATTTCCCCATGCGCCAGCTCTTCTGGCTGTATGCACATGTGGTGATGCCTTTTGTGGGGTGGGTTGTGAGCAGGGACAGCCGTGCATACTCTTATCTGCCTGCTACTATGGAGGCATTTCCTCAAGGTGAGGTTATGGAGGGAATATTGCAGAAGGCCGGTTTCGACTCTGTCCAGTGGCGTAGATTCACGTTCGGTATATGTACGATGTACATAGCGGAGAAGTAGGTTGGTGACGGAATGATTATATGGGACTCATACTGCAGGATTTTCTGCAGCACGGGTCCCATATTTTATTCTATGTGCACGCATGCGTGCTACATATGCGTAATATATTGTGAAATAGTTCTTGTTGTGATTTTTTTTTTATATCTTTGTATGCACAATGCGTATGTATGCGCTTGCTAGACCGAGGATAATATAAATCAAGACAGATATGAACCATAGACAAGTGAAACAAATTCTTGGTGCTGTGATGCTTTCCATCATGGCGCTACCAGTAATGGCAGAGACTGTGAAGGTTAACGTGATGCTGAATGGCAAGACCCGTTCTCCCAAGACCAACCTATGGATGGGTGTGCTGGAGGTGCAGATTGCGGACAAGAAGAGTTTCTACACTGTTGAGGTTGCTCAGGCTGGGCAGACCATCACTTTCGATGTGCCCGAGGGGGCGTTCTTCGGCCTGCGTGGCAGTGCAAAGCTGCATGGATACAGCCTGAACCGCATAGAGCAGCATCCCGACGGCTGGAATGTGATTTACGATGCCGACGCCGAGGGCGAGTATCAGTATCTGTGGTTCCACAACGACAAAGAACCTTTCCGCATACCCAGCATCGTTACCATGAAGAACGGCAGCCTGCTTGCCATCAACGATGCACGCCCCTGTGGCAATGACATTGGTTATGGCCGTGTGGACCAGGTAATGCGTATTGGTTCTAAAGACGGAAGCAAGTGGAGCGAGGGCAAATACGTAATCCAGGGCAGTTATAGCGATGATGGTGTCCGCGACGATGGATTCGGCGATCCCGCCATGGTGGTGGACCGCGAGTCTGGTGCCATACTTTTGATTGATGTATGTGGACATACCGTATGCTGGCATGGCAATTGGCCCGACGGCGAACCCAATCCCGTGGCACGCCTGTATAGCACCGACAATGGCAAGACTTGGGGTGATGCCCTAAATGGCAAGCACTCTGATGCCCCCAAGGGTGCTCTCTGTTCGTGGACAGATATCACAAACAATTTCTACGGTGCCTTCATGCAGCGTGGCGAGGAGGGTTTTGACAAGTACCGCGTGCAGAGCCTGTTTGTGGGTAGCGGCAAACTGACACAGAGCAAGACCATAAAGGTGGGCACACACTATCGCGTGTATGCCCCGGTGTGGACCAAGAATCACGGCAACCGTGTGCTGTATACCGACGACTTCGGTCAGACATGGCATGCGCTTGGCGGTAAGGCTGCATTGCCATGTCCCGGCGGTGATGAACCAAAGTGTGAAGAACTGCCTGATGGCAGTGTCGTGCTCAGCAGCCGCAAGGGTGCAGGCCGATACTTCAATATCTATAAGTACAGTGATGGCAAGAAGGTAGATGGTGCATGGGGTGAGGCCGTTGCCAGCGACCAGCAGCAGGGTGGCATCAAGGTGGGCCGCAACAGTACTAACGGTGAAATCCTCGTTCTGGAGGCAGTTAGAAAGAGTGATGGCACAATGCGCACCTTGGCTCTGCAGTCATTGCCAACCGGAGATGGACGTTCGGACGTGAAGATCTACTGGAAGGATATAACCGATGCGGTAACATATTCCTCTCCCAAAGCATTTGCGGAAAACTGGAACCAGCAACCCTATCATGTCAGTCACACAGGCAGTGCATATAGCACAATGACCCTGCAGAAGGACGGTCGCATTGGCTTCTTCTATGAGGAGGAACCAGGCTGGTACTCCATGGTCTATGTGCCCATCTCTGTGGAGGCTATAACAAACGGACTTTATTCTGTGAAATAAATTATTACTAACCTAAATAAACAACAAATCAAATGAAGAAGATTTTCTTTTTGATGCTTGCCCTTCTTGGCTGCGCAGTGCAGGGATGGGCAGACAAGGTGACGGACTTGTCGCAGTTGGACAACGACAAGGTCTACACCATCAGGAGTGAGCGTGCATTCTTGCTCTTCAGCGACAAGATGCCGGGTGAATTGTGCTCAAGCACTGGTAAGAGTGTGGGTAGCGTTACCTATAGTCTGACCGATCCTAACCTGCAGTTCAGCATTCAAAAGGACGGTAGCAACTACTATCTGTTCAGTGTTGGCGCACAGAAGTATGTCGGTCAAAACGGAGCATATACAGATGCCCCTTCTGCTGCACTCACTATTGAGAAGTTGGATAACGCCTCCTATCCCTGGAAGATGTGTGTTGGCGGACAGGGACTGAATACCCAGGCTCCCGGTCAGACAAATTCAGGTATTGCAGTTAATAGTTGGACTACAACAGACCCAGGTAACTGTTTCTTCATCGAGGAGGCAGTCCCCGAGGATAAGGTTTACAACGTAGTTGTTCTCGGAACAGACAATGCCGAGGCAGGTTTTACCTATGGCGAGACAACTTACAAGAACGGTGCAACCATCGAGACAAAGGACGTTATCAAGGCTTCCGATGTAACGGCAGTTGCGGTTGAGGGTATGTTTGCTCTTGTTACGGTAGAGGGCTTGAATATCTATGTAAGCTATCTTGAAGAGGGAACTAAGTTCTACACCCTCCAGGGTGGTCATGGCGGTTATGTGAGCATGAACTCTGAGTATATGAGAGGTGAGAACTTCCTGCTGACGAATACCAACAGGCCTCGCGACAATAAGTCTCTTTGGTTCTTCGTAAAGGCTGGGACAAATAAGTATAAGGTCTACAACTACTCCAAGGGTCTTTCAAAGGCTTTGGGTATTAAGGGCACTGAGGCTGACGCCCGTGCTGCCATGGTGGCAGAGAACAATACAGAATACAAGACCGTATTCTCTGGTAAGTTCAATTTCGGTAGTAATCAGGCTTCTGTTATCAATATTGATGGTACTGGTCATTATTGGAACAAGCGTGGTGATTTCCTTGCTCTTTGGCAGACTTCCGAGGGTACTGCCATGAACGATACAGGTTGCAAGTTCTTTATTGTAGAGGTTGATGCCGAAGACTATCCAGAAACATATTACAACGAGGTGAAGAACATCGCTGGAGTTTCTGAGTTCTCTCCCAAGAACCCCAACACCCTTTGGTACAAGACTTCAGCCGAGGCAACTGGCGTAAGCTATCCCTGGATGGAGTATGCTCTGCCTTTGGGTAATGGCGAACTGGGTTGCATGGTGTTCGGTGGTGTATACAACGAGGAGATTCAGTTCAACGAGAAGACCCTTTGGAGCGGTGCTGCCAATCAGGTTGGTGCCGGTGGCGGACAGCGTACATTCATGAACTTTGGTTCTGTATTTGTGGAAAACAAGGACAAGGCCATTTGGAATGGCGTTACCGATTACGTTCGTTACCTCGACATTGAAGAGGGTATTGCTGGTGTTGAATTTAAGAATGCAAACGGCAGCAAGTTCTCTCGCAAGTACCTGAGCTCTGCTCCCGACCAGGTAATCGCTGCACAGTACAAGGCTGAGGGTGAGGACAAGATGAACCTGGTGTTCACTCTCGAACCTGGCGATGGTATTGGTGCCAACGCTGTTACTTATGAGAACGGTATGGCTTCGTTCACAGGTAAGATGACTGTCAAGTATGCTTGTCGTTTGCATGTAGTTGCCGACGAGGGTGCTACCGTTACCTCTTCTGCTAAGGGTATTGCCGTGCAGAATGCCACTAACGTAACCTTCTATCTTAAGGGTGCAACCAATTTCAATGGCGATACCGATGCAACAGGTTATTTCTTTAGCGTTAATCCAGAGGATATAAATGAAGAGGTTAAGACCGCTATAGAGACTGCAAGCGCAAAGGGTTACGAGGCTGTTGAGGCTGCTCACATCGAGGACTTCACCGCTATTACCAAGCGCATGACCTTCGACATGGGCCTGCAGACTCCTGCCGTTGACACCAAGACTCTGGTTGATAACTACTATCCCAAGAACACCAATGGTACAAGCACTGCCAACGACCACCTGTTCCTTGAGCAGCTTTACTTCCACTTCGGTCGCTATCTGGCTATCAGTTCTAACCGCAAGCCCATTGCTGCTCCCAACAACCTGCAGGGTATCTGGAACGACCGTGGCGCGGAATCTCCTTGGAACTCTGATATCCATACCAACATCAATATTCAGATGAACTACTGGCCCACAGAGATTACCAACCTCTCTGACCTGCACAAGCCTTTCGTTAACTTCATCCTGCGTGGTGCCAAGAGTGCCGGTTGGAAGGAAGTGGGCAAGCGCTACAACGATGGCTATGGCTGGAGCGTACTCACCGAGACTTCTCTCTACAACAGCATGAGCACCTGGGGCGACAACTACCTCGTTGCCAATGTATGGTACACCAGCCACCTGTGGACCCACTGGCGCTACACCCAGGACAAGGAGTTCCTGGCTAAGGCATTCCCCGTAATGTGGGATTGTGCCAAGTTCTGGTTCCACCGTCTGATTGAGGACCGTGGTTTCGACAGCAGCAAGGACGAGCAGCAGAGTGTGCGTAACTACAAGCCTGCATACAAGTTCGACCCCGATGGCACATTCGTTGCTCCCAACGAGTTCAGTGCAGAGCAGCACGACAACCAGACCGAGGACGGTACCGCTCACGCTCAGCAGATGATCTACTACCTGTTCCAGAACCTGAGCGACGCTATCGGTATCCTTGGTGTTGAGAACACCGGTCTTAGCACAGAGGATGTGGCAACATTGAACAAGTATCTTGAGAAGACCGACAAGGGTCTGCATACTGAGACCTACACTGGCAGTTGGGGTGAGACCTACAACGGTGTGAAGAAGGGCGAGAAGCTGCTCCGCGAGTGGAAGTACAGTCCTTTTGATATCAGCAACGACCGTGGCCACCGCCACATGTCTCACATGATGGCTCTCTTCCCCATGGACCAGATTACTCCCGAGAGCGAGTTCTTCACTCCTGCTGTTAACTCACTGAAGCTCCGTGGCGATGCTGCTACAGGCTGGTCAATGGGCTGGAAGGTTAACCTCTGGGCTCGTGCTCAGGATGGCGACCATGCACACATCATCATCAAGAATGCTCTGAAGCACTCTACCGACTATGGTACAAATGCAGGTGCCGGTGGTATCTACTACAACCTGTTCGACTCACACGCTCCCTTCCAGATTGACGGTAACTTCGGTGTTTGCTCCGGTATTGCAGAGATGCTGATGCAGAGTGCACACGGCTATATCAACATCATGCCCGCTATCCCCAGCGTATGGAACAAGCAGGGCGATGTGAAGGGTATGAAGGCAATGGGCAACTTCACCGTAGACTTCAACTGGTCTGCTGGCAAGTGCCAGGCTGTTCGTATCCAGAGCCACATGGGCGCTCCTCTGAAGGTACGTTGTGCCAAGGGTGCTATGGCACTGAAGGAGGCTTGTGTCAAGGTGAATGGTGCAGAAGTAGGCTTCACTATTGATGAAAACGGTATCGCAACCATTCCTTGTCAGAAGGATGATGTTGTGGAAATTGATTTCACCACACAGGGCACAGGCATTGCTTCTGTTGGCAATGGTGCAGAGATGAACGAGTCTGCTATGTTCGACCTCAGCGGCCGTCGTATCAAGGAAACTCCTGCCGGTCAGGTGTATATACAGAACGGTACCAAGAAGGTTGCCAAGTAATCAGTGATTGAAATAGAATAACCATAAACACCTGCACCCCCTCTCCCTATCCTACGGACAACGGAGCGGGGGTGCTTGTTTTCCCAAGCTGACAACATAGATATAGTATGCCTACTCTAAAACAACTTGCAATCCTGTGCTTGTGCATGGTTCTCCCCTGTGTGGGAAGATGCCAAAATGCTGTCTTCCTTGGCATATCCCTTGGCGGAGAGCAGGAAGCGTTTGTGGATTCGCTGGAATGCATGGGATATGAAGTGCAGACAATGTCCGACACCCACACCTCGCTCACTGGCATGTTCGACGGAGTGCAGTGTATCATAGAGGTGCATGCCACGCCAAAGAGTCACACCGTACATCAGGTCAGTGTCTCGTTTTCTGAGTTCATGGAAAACGAGGTGGCACGCATGCTCAAATACCGGCAGATAAAGAGACAGCTCAAGCGCAAGTATGCCAAGTGGGATTATAGCCGTGAGAAGGGGTTGGATGAATGGTCGTCAGTTTACGCGCGTGTATCATTGGGAACAAGGCGGTTGCCAGGTCAGTCCTACAAGACCTTGTATGTCTGGTGGCAGGATAGGGCAGGGTGGGAGACTTTGCAAAAAGAACTGGAACAATAAAACCTCTGAGATTACGAATATAATGAATCTGGGGCAGGTCTTTTACCACCACTATACCTTAATATATTATATAGGGATTATTTACGTTGAACGATTGACGTTGAGTGGTCAATGAATAGTTTTACGTTTTCACATTTCAGCTTTCACGTTAGTAATACGTACTGATTATATTTGGACTTGGGTAAATAAAAGAGTGAATCGTTGTGGATTTGCTCTTTTTTTTGTAGTTTTGTAGTCGGAAATAAACTGAAAAAGCAATATGGGAAAAGTTCTTATTATCGGCGCCGGTGGCGTCGCTACAGTGGCAGCTCACAAGGTGTGCCAGAACAAGGATGTGTTCACTGAGATTAAGATTGCCAGCCGCACAAAGTCAAAGTGCGATGCACTGGCCGAGGTGCTCAACAAGAAATACGGTACAAACGTAACTACTGCACAGGTTGATGCTGACAGCGTCGAGGAACTTGTTGCTCTGCTTTCAGAGTACAAGCCCGAGATAGTCATGAACCTGGCTTTGCCCTATCAGGACCTCACCATCATGGAGGCTTGCCTGCAGACTGGGTGCAACTATCTAGATACAGCCAACTATGAGCCCAAGGATGAGGCTCACTTCGAGTACTCTTGGCAGTGGGCCTACCGCGAGCGTTTCGAGCAGGCAGGTCTCTGTGCCATCCTGGGTTGTGGCTTCGACCCCGGCGTTACAAGCATCTACACTGCCTATGCAGCCAAGCATCACTTCAAGGAGATGCACTATCTGGACATCGTGGATTGCAACGCCGGCAACCATCACAAGGCTTTCGCCACAAACTTCAACCCCGAAATCAATATCCGCGAGATTACCCAGAAGGGTCTGTACTACGAGAATGGCAAGTATATAGAGACAGAGCCCATGGAGATCCACCAGCCCTTGACATATCCCGGCATCGGTCCCAAGGAGAGCTACCTGCTGCATCACGAGGAGATAGAGTCTCTGGTTATCAACTTCCCCACCATCAAGCGTGCACGCTTCTGGATGACCTTCGGCCAGCAGTATCTCAACTATCTGGACGTTATTCAGAACATCGGTATGGCTCGCATCGACGAGGTTGAGTACAAGGCTCCCAAGGCCGACGGCACAGGCGAGGAGGTCGTTAAGATCGTTCCCCTGCAGTTCCTCAAGGCTGTTCTGCCCAATCCTCAGGACCTGGGCGAGAACTACGATGGCGAGACTTCAATCGGCTGCCGTATCCGTGGTATCGGCAACGATGGCAAGGAGCATACATACTATGTCTACAACAACTGCTCTCATCAGGCTGCCTACGAGGAGACCGGCATGCAGGGTGTAAGTTACACCACTGGTGTTCCTGCCATGATTGGTGCCATGATGTTCCTCAAGGGTATCTGGAGCAAGCCCGGTGTGCACAACGTGGAGGAGTTCGACCCCGATCCATTCATGGAAGAACTCAATAAGCATGGTCTGCCCTGGCACGAGATTCACGACGGCGACCTGGAACTCTAAGAAATCACAAAAAAGGAGTATAGACTGATAAAGGATTACCTTCGTGACGTTTTGATTTCTGCGGCCAATATTACGAGAGCGTGCGAATATCAAAAACTCAGCGAGGAAGCAAGTGACCTAAGTTGTACTTCTATAGATAATTACGTATAAATATTCTTATGGCAAAAGAAAAGCAACCAGTAGAAATAGACGAGAAAGCAGCGAAACTGAAGGCTCTGGAGGCCGCATTGGGCAAGATAGAGAAAGACTTCGGTAAAGGCAGCATAATGAGAATGGGCGAACAGAAGGTGGAGGAACTGGAGGTTATTCCCACAGGTTCCATTACCTTGAACCACGCCCTCGGTGTGGGCGGTTATCCCAAGGGCAGAATCATAGAGATATATGGTCCCGAAAGTTCTGGTAAGACTACATTGGCCATTCATGCTATAGCCGAGGCGCAGAAGATGGGCGGCATTGCTGCCTTCATCGATGCAGAGCATGCCTTCGATCGTTTCTATGCCGAGAAGTTGGGCGTCGATGTGGACAACCTTCTCATCTCTCAGCCCGACAACGGTGAGCAGGCATTGGAGATAGCCGAGCAGCTTATCCGTTCAGCTGCCATCGACATTGTGGTGGTGGATTCTGTGGCAGCCCTTACTCCCAAGGCAGAAATCGAAGGTGATATGGGTGAGAACAAGGTTGGCTTGCAGGCTCGTCTCATGAGCCAGGCACTGCGCAAACTCACCTCTACCATATCCAAGACAAACACTACTTGTATCTTCATCAACCAATTGCGCGAGAAGATTGGTGTCATGTTCGGCAATCCAGAAACCACCACCGGTGGTAATGCCCTGAAGTTCTATGCCAGTGTGCGTCTGGACATCCGCAAGTCCACTCCCGTCAAGGACGGTGAGGAGATTCTTGGTCACCTCACCAAGGTTAAGGTCGTGAAGAACAAGGTGGCACCTCCATTCCGCAAGGCAGAGTTCGAGGTTATCTTTGGCGAAGGCATCAGCCGTGTGTCAGAAATCTTCAATCTTGCCGTAGACATGGGCATCATAAAGAAGAGCGGCAGCTGGTTCAGCTACAACGAGAGCAAACTTGGCCAGGGTGCCGAGGCTGTCAAGGCTATCGTACGCGACAATCCAGAACTTTTGGAGGAAATTACTGCCAAGGTAACTGAAAAGCTGGCAGAGAAAAACGACTGATACTGACAAACTGACATATTAACTGCATAAAACAAGGCTCGTGCACTCTGTGGCACGGGCCTTGCGTATTATATAGCGAACGGATAAACGTTAAACTTTAAACATTAAACGTTAAACGTTCTTATATATAAATAGGTAATAAATAAAAAATAAATACAATTATGGGAAAGATTATTGGAATTGACTTGGGTACAACAAACTCTTGTGTATCCGTATTTGAGGGCAACGAGCCCGTGGTTATCACCAACAGCGAGGGTAAGCGCACCACTCCCTCTATCGTAGCATTCGTGGATGGTGGCGAGCGCAAGGTGGGCGATCCTGCAAAGCGTCAGGCTATTACCAACCCCAAGAAGACCATCTTCTCTATCAAGCGCTTCATGGGCGAGACTTATGACCAGGTTAGCAAGGAGGTAGGCCGCGTACCTTACAGCGTAGTGAAGGGCGACAACAACACTCCCCGTGTCGACATTGACGGCCGTCAGTACACTCCACAGGAGATTAGTGCTATGGTTCTGCAGAAGATGAAGAAGACTGCCGAGGACTATCTCGGTCAGGAAGTAACAGAGGCTGTTATCACCGTACCTGCTTATTTCTCTGATTCTCAGCGTCAGGCAACCAAGGAGGCTGGCCAGATTGCAGGTCTCGAGGTTAAGCGTATCGTCAATGAACCCACAGCTGCTGCTTTGGCATACGGTGTTGACAAGGGCGACAAGGACATGAAGATTGCTGTGTTCGACCTCGGTGGCGGTACTTTCGATATCTCTATCCTCGAGTTTGGTAGCGGTGTGTTCGAGGTTCTCTCTACCAATGGCGACACCCACCTGGGTGGTGACGACTTCGACCAGGTCATCATCGACTGGCTGGTAAGCGGCTTCAAGGCAGAGGAGGGTATCGACCTTTCTAAGGACCCCATGGCACTTCAGCGCCTCAAGGAGGCTGCAGAGAAGGCCAAGATCGAGTTGTCAAGCACAACATCTACCGAAATCAACCTCCCCTATATCACAGCCGACGGCGGTGTTCCCAAGCACTTGGTTAAGACTCTGAGTCGCAGCGAGTTCGAGCGTCTTGCAGACGGTCTCGTCCAGGCTTGTAAGATTCCTTGCCAGAACGCTATGCGCGACGCAGGTCTCTCCAACAGCGACATCAACGAGGTTATCCTCGTGGGCGGTTCTACACGTATCCCCGCTGTGCAGAAGATGGTTGCCGATTTCTTCGGCAAGGAGCCTTCAAAGGGCGTTAACCCCGACGAGGTTGTAGCTCTCGGTGCTGCTATCCAGGGTGCTTCTCTCTCTGGTGAGAAGAGCGACATCGTTCTGCTCGACGTAACTCCTCTGTCTATGGGTATCGAGACCATGGGTGGTGTTATGACCAAGCTCATCGATGCCAACTCTACCATCCCTTGCAAGAAGAGCGAGGTGTTCTCTACTGCTGCTGACAACCAGACTGCCGTTACCATCCACGTTCTTCAGGGCGAGCGCCCCATGGCAAGCCAGAACAAGAGCGTAGGCCAGTTCAATCTCGATGGTATTGCTCCTGCACGTCGTGGTGTTCCTCAGATCGAGGTTACCTTCGACATCGATGCCAACGGTATCCTGAACGTTTCTGCCAAGGACAAGGCTACCGGCAAGGAGCAGCACATCACCATCACCGCATCTTCTGGTCTTTCCAAGGAGGAGATCGAGCGCATGAAGGCTGAGGCCGAGGCTAATGCCGATGCCGACAAGAAGGAGCGTGAGAAGATTGACAAGCTCAACCAGGCCGACTCTATGATCTTCCAGACCGAGAACATGCTCAAGGAGTCTGGCGACAAGATTCCCGCAGACGTTAAGGCTGAGGTAGAGGCTGCTCTCGAGAAGATGCGCACTGCCCACAAGGCTCAGGACATCCCCGCAATAGACGCTGCCATGACCGAACTCCAGAACGCTGCTGCCAAGCTCTATCAGGCACAGCAGCAGGCAGGTCCCGGTCCCGACATGAACGGCGGTTGCAACGGCGGTTGCAATGCTGGCGCTCAGCAGGGTGGCAAGGACGACATCCAGGATGCCGACTTCGAGGAGGTGAAGTAAAAAAGGTTAATATATACACTGGAAATGGCGGGTGCCCTTTGGGGTTGCTCGCCATTTTCTTTCTATAGCTACTGGTATTTCGGAAAAATATTTGTAAATTTGGTTCGTGAACGAAGACACTTGCCGTATAGAGTGCGCTGTCGTTACTTGCAGTTTAACCCAAATAAAAAGAGAAACCTAATGGGAAGAATATCAAAAATATACGATGGCATTCCGGCTAACTATCCGCTCTGCCTTCATGCTGATTGCCCGAAGGCAGAAAGTTGTCTGCACCAACTGACATTCCGCCGTCATGCCGAATTGGGAATGCATCTCACCTTGATAAATCCGTCATTGTGTACCACGAAAGACAATTGTCCCCACTATGCCGACAGTAAGCCGGTAAGATTTGCCAAGGGCTTCACCAATTTCCAGAAACACATGTTCCCTCAGCAATATTCAAAATTTATGGACTTGCTTATTTCGCATTTTGGCCGCAATCAGTATTTCATGCGCAGAAGCGGCAAGGTGGTTCTTTCGCCCGAGGAACAGACTGTTATCCGACAGGCACTTGTGAAGTGTGGGGTAGAGGACAACTTAGAGTTCGACGAATACATCGAATCCATCCTTTGGGAACCTGTCTTTTTGTAAATAAGGTTGACACCTAAAGTCCCTTATTTATGAAAGAAATCAAACCAATTCATTATCAAAAATCACAGTTACGAAACTTTAATTACAGAGAAGTTTATGAGCTCTATCATATCCATGGCCTATCTT
>JAZRJU010000029.1:0-52924 GCA_045645965.1 Bacteroidaceae bacterium | reverse complement strand
TGCTGGGTGTATTATACCCGTATGCATAGTTTGTACCTGCTTAGTAGAGTACATCCTGTTGTGTACATTATATATAATACCCTTCGGCGTGGGCTGGCTGAGTTGCTTATCTCGTTAGGTAAAGGCAATGCGAAGGCCAGATGAGTGGGATAAGCGAGGAAGTTTCTCCCACGTCTTTTTTGTATCCGTAACTGAAGTATTAATTTAATGCTGAAACGGGGAGAGTGGTAGGCGAATGGTATGGATATGTATTATTAAACCTTTAAATTATTTATTTTATGAGAACAATTAAAACATGGCTAGCAACGATAGCAGTGCTATTGTGCAGCGTTACGACAAGTGCTCACGATTTTGAGGTAGATGGTATCTACTACTACATCACTTCTGATACCGACTTGACGGCAGCGGTGACCTATCGAGGTACTTCTTATGATAGCTACTCTAACGAATATGGTGGAGCTGTCATCATCCCATCTACCGTCACTTATAACAGCAAGACGTATCGTGTGACGGATATTAGAAGCTATGCTTTCTATAATTGCAGTAACCTCACCTCCGTAACCCTCCCTGAAAGTGTGACGAGTATTTGGAACGGTGCTTTCTATGGTTGTAGCAGCCTTACCTCCATAACTCTCCCCGAAAGTGTGGCGAGTATTGGTAGCCATGCTTTCTATGGTTGTAGCAGTCTGACCTCCATCACTATTCCTGCGAGTGTGACGAGTATTGGTGTTTCTGCTTTCATTGGCTGTACCAGCCTTGTTTCTCTTGTGGTTGCCGAAGGAAATGCAAAATATGACTCGCGTGACAACTGCAATGGAATAATAGAAACAAGCACTAATACCTTAATAGTAGGATGCTCTCATACAACGATACCTAAAACTGTAACCTCTATTGGAGAAAGTGCTTTCTATGGAATCACGAAGCTTACATCCTTTGTGATACCCAATTTCGTCACAAGTATAGGAAGTTATGCCTTTAGTGATTGTACAAATCTTCGTTCTATAGAGATTCCTAATACTATAACTACTATTGGAGATAATGCTTTCAGTAATTGCTATAGCCTGGCATCAATTGATATACCCAATAGTGTAACGAGTATTGGAAGTTGTGCTTTCAGTGGATGTTATAGTTTGGGTACCATAACCATTCCAGAGAGTGTAACTTCAATGGGCCGTGAAGCCTTCCGTAATTGTATGGGTGAATTGATAGTTAATTGCGATATTCCTAATTACTATAGTTATCAATCACCATTTTATGGCAGTCTATTTTCAAGAATTACGATAGGTGACAAAGTTACGTCAATAGGTGATTACTCCTTTTATGATAACTATAATTTGACGGCAGTAAAAATAGGCAAGGGTGTTACAGCTATTGGAACTAGGGCTTTCTACAGTTGTCGTGACTTAACCACCATAAATATACCTTATGGTGTGACGAGTATTGGCGAGGGTGCCTTCGAATATTGCGAGAAACTCACATCAATAGACTTACCGGAATCGCTTATTAATGTTGCAGGAAATGCTTTCTCGAGTTGTAAATCTCTTACCTCAATAGATTTTCCTGATGGCATGACTGAAATAAGTTTGTCTGGTTGCGATGGATTAACTTCTATAGATATACCTCAGGGTGTAACGTCTGTTTACATTAATGGATATGCTGGCACATCAATCCGTATCCCAGAGGGGGTGACAAGTCTTAATCTTTCAGGAAGCACTAACCTGGTTTCTATTAACATACCTAAAAGTGTGACAGATCTTAATCTCGCGGGTTGTAGTAGTCTTACATCCGTAGATATACCAGAGGGTTTGACATATCTTAGTCTCTTTGGTTGTAGTAGTCTTAAGGCGATTACCATTCCTGCGAGTCTTACCTCTATATCAGGCTATACTTTATCTGGATGTGCCAATCTAACTTCGCTTGCTGTAGCTGAGGGGAATCCGAAATACGATTCACGTAATAATTGTAATGCGATTATTGAGACGTCAAGTGATAAATTGATCGTAGGGTGTGCCACCACAGTGATACCTAATAGTATTTATCAGATTGGAAATAACGCTTTCAATGGCTGCGCCAGTCTCACTTCTATCAATATTCCTGAAGGTGTTATGTATATCGAGGATTATGCTTTTGCCGACTGCATTAACCTTTCTTCTGTTACTCTTCCCAGTAGTTTGTGGAGTATCGGATATGGTGCTTTCCGAAATAGCAGTGCATTGACTTCTGTCCATATCCCGAAGAATGTGTATTCTATAGATGGAAACCCTTGGTATGGTTGTGAGAATATTGAGAGTATAACCGTTGATGCAGAGAATGAGCGCTTCGATAGCCGTAATAATTGTAATGCGGTTATAGACAATTATAATTCAAGACCATTGGTCGCTGGTTGTAAGAATACAACGATACCTGATGATGTGAGTGTTATCGGAGAATATGCATTTTATGGTTGCAAAGGATTGACCTCTATCTATATCCCTAATAGTGTGTATGCTATCGAAACTTGTGCCTTTGCCAATAGTGGATTGACATCGGTTTCCCTACCAAGTGGATTGGAAACCTTAGGTTCTAATGTTTTTGAAGGTTGCGCAAACCTTACTTCTTTTATAATTCCAGAATGTAAAACAAAAATTTATAGTGGAGAATTCTCAGGTTGTACAAGTCTGAAGACAATAAAGATTCCCAATACGGTTACCGAGATTGGAGCCAATGCTTTTGAGGAATGTGGTATTGAAAGTATCATTATTCCCAATACGGTTACCGCAATCGGAAGCTCTGCTTTCAAGAACTGTACAAAACTGACTTCAGTAAAGCTACCATCGTCAATAACAGTACTGCCCCATGGAATATTTATGGGATGTACTAGCCTAAAAACTTATGATTTGGAAGGTATAAAAGAAATAGGTCAAGATGCTTTTCGTAATTCTGGCATTGAAAGCATCCATATCCCTGCATCTGTACAGAGTATTTATAATTATGCTTTTGGAGAATGTAAAGGTCTGAAGAGTGTATCCTTTGCTCAAGGGTTTGCTGGCAATCCATCTGCTGGAATGTTTGTTGAATGCACATCCTTGGAAGAAATAATAGTTGAAGACGGTAATCCCATGTATGATTCGCGGGATAATTGTAATTCTTTGATTTTCTCTGACAAACAACTGGTTCAAGGCTGTAATAATTCGGTTATACCGCAGGGCGTAAATGTAATTGTACCTTTGGCTTTCTGTCGTATGACATTGTCTGATATCGTTATTCCAAGTAGTGTAAATCTCATTATGCGGCAGGCATTTGCGGGGGCTAGTATCAATTCTATAACTTGTCAGGCAACGATTCCTCCTGCAGTAGATTATCAAGCTTTCATTGATGTGGATACTTCTATTCCTGTATACGTGCCTATGTCTGCATTTTCAGACTATTGTACACATCCAGGATGGAGTCAATTCACAAATATTATTCCGCTTGACAATGATATTGTAATTAATGACAATACAGAAGAGTTTCAGAATGCCAGAAATTTATACAATGTAAATATCACCTACACCCGTACCCTTCCCAACCTCGAATGGAACTCGTTGTTCGTTCCCTTTGAAATTCCAGTTAGCGATTTGACTGATTATTACGATGTAGCCTATATCAACGACATTCATTCCTATGACAAGGATTTCAATGGTGAGATTGACCAACTGGAGATGGAAGTGATTTACATAAAGGAAGGTACTTTGCATGCAAATCATCCTTACCTGATTCGTGCCAAGAATGATGAGGCTAAGGAAATGAACATCGTTGTTACTGATGCTACTCTGTATAGCTCTGCTAAGGCAGATAGAACCAGCATTACCTGTTCTTCTGCATACACCAACTTTGAGATTATTGGTACATACGAAAAGATGAGTGCTCAGGAGTTGGATGGATGTTATGCCATAAACATCAGCGGTGCATGGTCTCCAATAGCAAGCGGCGCATCATTGAATCCCTTCCGCCTATATATGACCATTACCAACCGCGATGGTTCACCAGTGAAGGTATCTGAAAGCGCTATGTCTAGAATCAATATCCGCGTACAGGGCGAGGATACAGAGACAGGTATTACTGAAACGGAAAACGGAAAGGTGAAAACGGAAAGCTTTGACCTTTCTGGCCGTCGTGTGGAGAGAATGCAGAAGGGCATTTACATCGTGAACGGCAAGAAAGTTGTGAGATAGTTAGAAACATATTATAAAAGGGTAGGGGCGCAGCGTGCTGCGTCCGCCCAAAACATAAATTATTTTGGAACAATGAAACGTAAGTACATCCAGCCACAGACTATGGCAATAAGAGTTGCAGTAGAGAAGATAATGGCAAGCAGCGACAGAATATCCATTGAAAATACACCAGGTGTTCCAGCGGCACGAGATTACTGGAATTATTAATATAGGTAAAAATTCAAATTGCATGAGCGCCAGTGGGTAGATTCCGCTGGCGCTTTATTCTCAATAAGGGATAAAAAGAAAGGTGGCAACCTTCCTGCAAAAGGAAAGGTTGCCACCAAAATTATGTGTGTTGAATGGATTATTCCTCAACAGCAGCCTGAGCAGCAGCCAAGCGTGCGATGGGCACACGGAAGGGAGAGCAGCTCACATAGTTCAGACCTACCTTGTGGCAGAACTTAACTGATGAGGGCTCACCACCATGCTCACCACAGATACCGCACTTCAGTTCGGGACGAACTGAGCGGCCACGCTCTACGGCCATCTCTACCAACTGGCCAACACCGTTCTGGTCGAGAACCTGGAAGGGGTCTACCTTCAGGATCTTCTTCTCCAGGTATACGGGCAAGAAGCTGGCGATGTCGTCACGAGAGTAACCGAAGGTCATCTGTGTCAAGTCGTTGGTACCGAATGAGAAGTACTCGGCACGAGAAGCGATACGGTTAGCGGTCAGGGCAGCACGAGGAATCTCGATCATTGTACCTACCTTGAACTCAACCTCAACACCTTCCTCTGCGAACAGAGCAGCAGCGGTCTCGCGGATAACCTTCTCCTGAGCCTCGAACTCGTACAGAATACCAGTCAGAGGAACCATGATTTCGGGATGGGGATCGCCACCTTCCTTCTTGATCTGCACGGCAGCACCCAGGATGGCGCGTGTCTGCATCTCGGTGATCTCGGGATATGTGTTGCCCAGACGGCAGCCGCGGTGACCCAGCATGGGGTTAGCCTCGCAAAGGCTCTCAACACGCTGCTGGATGTACTGAACAGTTACGCCCATAGCGTTTGCCATCTCCTCCTGACCCTTCAGATCGTGGGGAACGAACTCGTGCAATGGGGGATCGAGCAGACGAACGTTAACGGGACAGCCGTCCATTGCCTTGAAGATACCGTAGAAGTCTGCCTTCTGATAGGGCAGCAACTTGGCAAGAGCAGCCTTGCGGCCTTCAGCGTTCTGAGCAAGAATCATTTCGCGCATAGCAACGATCTTCTCAGCCTCGAAGAACATGTGCTCGGTACGGCAAAGACCGATACCAACGGCACCGAAGTTGCGAGCAACCTGTGCATCGTGGGGAGTATCAGCGTTGGTACGAACTACCAGCTTGGTGTACTTCTCGCAAAGAGCCATCAGGTCAGCGAAGTCACCGCTCAGCTCAGCAGCCTTGGTCTCAACCTGGCCGTTATAGATCTCACCGGTTGTACCGTTCAGAGAGATGTAGTCGCCTTCCTTCAGCAGGATGCCGTCTACCTCTACGGTGCGAGCCTTGTAGTCGATGTTCAGAGCACCAGCACCAGATACGCAGCACTTACCCATACCACGAGCCACAACGGCAGCGTGAGAGGTCATACCGCCACGTGCAGTCAGGATACCCTGTGCTACAGCCATACCTGCGAGGTCCTCGGGAGAGGTCTCGATACGAACCATGATAACCTTCTTGCCTTCCTCTGCCCACTTAGCGGCGTCGTCAGCGAAGAATACGATCTGACCAGTAGCAGCACCGGGAGATGCGGGAAGACCACGGGTAAGAACCTTGGCGCTCTTCAGGGCAGCCTTGTCAAATACGGGGTGCAGAAGCTCGTCGAGCTTGTTGGGCTCGCAACGCTTCAGAGCGGTCTTCTCGTCGATCAGACCCTCACGTACGAGGTCCATAGCGATCTTAACCATAGCAGAACCGGTACGCTTACCGTTACGTGTCTGCAAGAACCAGAGCTTGCCTTCCTGTACGGTGAACTCCATATCCTGCATGTCGCGGTAGTGGTTCTCCAGCTTGTTCTGGAGCATGTCGAGCTCCTTGTAGATCTCGGGCATAGCCTCTTCCATAGAAGGATACTTTGCTACGCGCTCTTCCTCTGAGATACCTGCGCGCTCGGCCCAACGCTGAGAACCGATCTTGGTGATCTGCTGAGGTGTGCGGATACCAGCAACAACGTCCTCACCCTGTGCATTGATAAGGTACTCACCGTTGAAGAGGTTCTCACCGTTACCAGCGTCACGGCTGAAGCATACACCAGTTGCAGAGGTGTCGCCCATGTTGCCGAATACCATTGCCTGTACGTTAACGGCGGTACCCCATTCTGCGGGAATGCCTTCCATCTTACGATAGAGGATGGCACGGTCGTTCATCCAGCTGTCGAACACAGCGCAGATAGCGCCCCAGAGCTGCTCGTAAGAGTCGTTGGGGAAGTCCTTGCCGGTCTGCTCCTTAACGGCAGCCTTGAACTTCTTAACCAGTTCCCTGAGATCCTCAACCTCGAGTTCGTTGTCGAGCTTAACGCCCTTAGCTTCCTTCACCTCCTCGATGATAGCCTCGAATGGATCGATATCTTCCTTGTTGACGGGCTTCATGCCGAGAACAACGTCGCCGTACATCTGTACGAAACGACGGTAAGAGTCCCATGCGAAACGTGCGTTGCCAGTCTTGCGGATCATACCCTCAACAACTTCGTCGTTAAGACCAAGGTTCAGGATGGTATCCATCATACCGGGCATAGAAGCGCGAGCACCAGAACGAACTGATACGAGCAGGGGGTTCTCAACATCACCGAACTTAGAGTTCATCAATGTCTCAATGTTTGCAACGGCCTTCATTACGTCGTCCTTCAGGAGAGCAACAACCTGCTCCTTGCCAACCTCGTAATACTCGTTACATACATCAGTGGTGATGGTGAAACCTGGAGGCACGGGTACGCCGATCAGGTTCATCTCAGCAAGGTTTGCGCCCTTGCCACCGAGCAGATTTCTCATGTCTGCCTTACCTTCAGCCAAACCATTGCCGAAGGTGTAAACTCTTTTCTGACTCATGTGATTTTGTTATTTAATAGGGTTAATTGTATTTTCTCGTCATGCAAATATAGCAATATATATTGAAAAGACCTTGTAAATGCTTAATAAATTCAATAAAAAAGCGTATTTTTGCATCAAACATTATTAATATTATGGCAAGAAAAAGAAAAGAACTTCCCGTTTTAGAGAATATCGAGATAACGGATGTGGCTGCTGAGGGCAAGTCCTTGGCTCGTATAGACAATATGGTCCTATTCGTCCCCTATGCTGTTCCCAGCGATGTGGTGGATGTGCGTGTGACTCGCAAGAAGCATCATTTCATGGAAGGAACGGTGCTTCGTTTCCACAAGATGAGTGAGCACAGGCAGAAGCCCGTGTGTCCCCACTATGGTGTCTGTGGCGGTTGCAAATGGCAATGCCTCACCTACGAGCAGCAGATATACTGGAAGCAGCGCCAGGTCATGGACAATCTTACGCGCATAGGCAAGATAGAGTTGCCCGAGTGCTCGCCCATCCTTGGTTCGGCTCAGACTGAGGAGTATCGCAACAAGGTGGAATTCAGTTTTGCCAACAAGGTCTGGAAGGTTTTCCCTGACCAGCACCCCGAAGGCCTTACTCCGCATGTCGTGGAAATTCCAGAGGATGCACCTGGTGCCGTTGGCTTTCATGCCGGTGGTGCCTTTGACAAGATTCTGCCCATAGAGGAGTGCCACTTGATGGCACCTCTGAACAACCGCCTGCGCAATGGCATACGAGAGTATTGTTACGAGAAGGGTCTTGCCTTCCACGATGCACGTGAGCACGTTGGGCTGATGCGAAGCATAATGCTCCGCCTGAGCAACAGCGGCGAGGTGATGCTTCTGGTGCAGTTCTGCATCAAGACAGAAGAGGAGCGCACCCAGGCCATGGATTTGATGGAGTGGATAAAGCAGAACTATCCCGAGGTGACATCTCTCCTGTGGGTGAACAACGAGAAGTTCAACGACACTTTCGGCGACCTGCCGGTTCATACCTATTCGGGTACCGACCACATCTTCCTGGAGATGGAAGACCTGCGCTTCAAGGTGGGACCCAAGAGTTTCTACCAGACAAACACAGAGCAGGCATATGTATTATATAAGGTAGCACGCGAATTTGCCGGACTAACCGGAAATGAACTTGTCTACGACCTCTACACCGGCACTGGCACCATAGCCAATTTTGTGGCAAAGCAGGCAAGAAAGGTTGTGGGCATAGAATATGTGCCTGAAGCGATAGAGGATGCTAAGGTGAACTCAGAATTGAATGGTATAGGCAACACTCTCTTCTATGCCGGAGACATGAAAGACATTCTGAACCGCGAGTTCATAGAGAAGCATGGACGTCCCGAAGTGATAATCACAGACCCTCCACGTGCCGGCATGCATGAGGATGTGGTGAACACTATTCTTTTTGCCAATCCCGACCGCATTGTGTATGTAAGTTGCAACCCTGCCACACAGGCACGCGACTTGCAGCTTCTGGATGAGCAATATCGTGTTGTGCGTATTCAGCCGGTAGATATGTTCCCCCACACCCAACATGTGGAGAACGTGGTTTTGTTGGAACGCAGATAAGCGTAACAGGTTGGTCAATGAAATCTTATTTTAACATTATAACGATATCATGAAGAAAAAATGTTTTTTATCAATGCTATTGGCAGTATTTGGGTTGTTTGCCAATGCAGAAGTCTTTACTTCCGAGAACTTGACAGCCTCCAAGGGCAAGCAAGTGAAGGGAGGTTTGCAGCCTGAAACTTATTATATAATTTCGGGTATAGACCAGAGTAGCAGGGAATATTACCTGTACGACAACGGTTCGCAGGTAAAGGGCAGTGCATCCTTTCCAGAGAACAGTGAAGAGACCGGGTCTCATATATGGACACTTACTGCCAGTGGTGATAAGTGGATAATACTTAATATGGGCACAGGCAGGATAATGAACCTTGGGTCTGGAAACGGCAGTGCTGTTGCTATGTCTGCTAAGGAACAGGTTAATGCAATACATTTTGACTCAGATGGTTATATGACCATACTTAATGCAAATGGTCAAGCTGTGGATATGACGGCAAATGGCGCCAATCCCACCACCTGGGCAGGAACTGCCACTCCTACAGGATCGCGCAGATTGAAGATATATGAGGCTGAGAATGTAAAGATGGAAACTTTCAGATCCCTTAGTCTGGTGCCTGCTCCCAAGTCGGCAGTAGTGGGCGATGGTGAGTTCTTGCTGAAGAAGGAATTTACCATCGGTGTGGGAGTTTTCTCTGATAACAACACACAGAATCAAGTTCTGGCAGATGTAGCACGTTTTATCTCCACCATTAATCAGGCTACCGGACTTTCGTGCAATGGAGGTAATGCGAACACAGACATCGCTATTACAGAAAACAAGGAGATTCACCCCGAGGGGTATTTGGTTGATATAACATCGGAAGGTGTTGCCATAGAGGTTTCCACATCAAGGGGTGCTTATTATGCACTTCAAAGCATCCTGCGCCTGTTGCCTCCTCATGTGATTTTGGGAAAGCCTGCTGATACTGCTGAAACCTATGCTCTGCCCGTATGCCGTATAGAAGATGAACCCAGATTCTCCTATCGTGGTTTCATGCTTGATGTGAGCCGCCATTTCTTCACAGTGGAGCAGATAAAGAAGATGCTTGACCTTATGGCCATCTATAAGATGAATGTCTTTCACTGGCATCTGACCGACGACCAGGGATGGCGTGCCGAGATAAAGCAATACCCCAAACTCACTACCATCGGTGCTGAGCGCAAAAGCAGTTATGATACACCCATTACCAAGGTGGAGGAGAACGGACAGGTATACTGGACTGGCGAGGGCGCACAGACTAACCGCAAGTATGGTCCCTTCTACTATACCCAGGAGGAGATGAAGGATGTTGTGCGATATGCTGCCGAGCGTCATATAGATGTGTTGCCCGAGGTGGATATGCCAGGACATTTTGTTGCCGCACTGCATGCCTATCCCGAATACTGTTGTCATCCCGACTGGGCTCCTGATGTGTGGATCAACGGTGGTGTCAGCCAGGATGTGCTGAATGTGGCCAACCCTGCAGCTGTGCAGTTTGCCAAGAATATCATCACCGAGTTGTGCGAGATTTTCCCATATCCCTACTTCCATATCGGTGGCGATGAGTGTCCCACCACACAATGGCAAAACAATGCCTTGTGCCAGGAGAAGCTGAAGCAGTTGGGCAAGAGCAGCTATCGTGCCTTGCAGACCGAGTTTATCCGCGAGATTGGCCAGCACCTTGGCACTCTGGGCAAGAAGATGTTCTGCTGGAACGAGAGTATCACCGACAATGGTGCCGACCTGGATTTGATGAAGAAGTCTGGCGCTACCATCATGTGCTGGAATCCATGTCAGGGTGGTGCAAAGAAGGCTGCCGAGTTGGGCTTGAATGCTATCATAACAGAGTGGGGTAGCGGATGCTATTATATCAACCGCCGACAGAGCAATGACTATGGCGAACCCACAGGTGCTGGTTATGGTGGTGATGATGTGTACTCTACTTATAGTTATGTTCCTGTGCCTGCAAACATCAGTGCAGAGTTGTCCAAGTATTACATCGGCGTTCAGGCAACTTTCTGGACCGAACATGTAAGCAGCAATGAGTATCTGGAGTATGCAGCCTTGCCCCGTTTGATGTGTATTGCTGAGGCAGGTTGGACTCCTCAGGAGCAGAAGAACTGGAACAGCTTTGTAAAGCGTATGACGGTTGATACAAAGATGCTGGATATGGGCGAGTATATCTATGCCCGTCATTGGATGGAGGATTATGTGCCACGACAGGCTCCGGCTCCAGTAATTGCTGATGGCAGTGTGGTATCATTCACCAACAAGAGCGCCGATCGTGGGCAGTGCTTGCGCGATGATGATGGTGTGCTGAATGGTCAGGGTTCGGAGTGCACCAAGTGGACTCTCGAATCGGCTGGTGAGGATGGCAAATACTACATCCGCAGCAATGTGAGTGGCAAGTATCTCTATGCTGAGAATGGCAACAAGGGTACTATGGTTGTGCTGAGCGACAGCAAGACAGTGTGGACCTTCGACACAAGCACTTCTTCTGGTTATGTGGCCATCTGCTATGAGAAAACTTCAGGTTATGCCATCAACAACAACGTTAGCAACACAACCAAGACTCGCCTCTTTGATCATGGCACAGGTAATGGCGCATCATTCTGGCAGGTAGCAACGCCTTATGATCCCAATCTCAAGGAGGGCGAGACGGGCAAACTGACCTACAGCTTCCGTTTCCGCGGTCTTTACGTGGGTACCAAGGAATTTAAGTTGGAGGCAGGCAGTGAATATCCTGCCTTTGAGGAGTATGTACCCGATGGATATGTGGTAACCTCTGGCAAGCTTCCAACTGGCAAGGTGCATCTGAAACAGGAATCGGTGGAGATAGAGGTTGAGCGCGTACCAATGCAGGGACGTTTCTATCGTTTTCATAATGCGGTTCTTCAGAAGTATCTCTGCACTATGGACGACTCAAGACAGACATACCGCACAGACACTCCCTCTGCACATACCATATTTTATTATAACGCAGACAGACTGCTTTCATACGAACGTGGTCTTTATCTGACAGGAGCGGAACTATCTGAGGATGCCGCTTCTGCAGAAAACCAGAGTATGGTACTTCTGCCTGCCAAGACGGGCGTAATGGACATGTTCAACATTATCTTTGGCGGCGAGAACTATATGCGTATTTACACTGCCGATGGCACATATAATACTTTGGGTACAGAGACACAGGCGTCTAAGGCAAAGGCATATGATTTCCGTGACAGGATGGTGCTTGCACTTCCCATAGTGACTGACAACAGCGGATGGGCTGCATTTTCTTCTCCCGTGCCAGTAACAATCCCACAGGAATGCGTGGCATATATTGCTGATGGTTACGACAACGTTGCCAAGAACATATCTCTTTCTCAATTGGCACCTGGCACCACTATCGGAGCAAACACTGGTATTCTGTTAAAAGCAGAACCATCGTCTGTTGTGGAATTTGCAATCAGTGAAAGCGGATGTTCCTATGAACAGAATGTGATGCAGCCATCGGTGGCAGTTACACAGGCTGGTAATGACAAAAACGCCTACGTTCCGGTCTTTGGCGGCGACCGCATTTCATTCCGTCTTCTGGATGCCACCCAACGTACCATACCGGCACACAGCGCATGGTTGCAGACAGACGATGCTGATGCACCTGCTGCACTCTCTGTTTCTATTTCTGGTGAAGAGACTTCGGTAAATGAGATCCATTCCGCCAACGGGTCTGCATCCGCTATTTTCAATATTCAAGGCCAGCGGCTAAGCTCTCCCCAGACGGGTATCAATATCGTTGATGGAAAAAAGGTACTTGTGAAGTAATGCCCCTGAAGAATAGGCAAGTTATATAATGCAAAATCCGCAGCATCTCAAAATGCTGCGGATTCTATTTTTATGATGAAAGATTTGTTCGGTGTTAATTGGCTGATTTGAATTCATCCAGGAAACGGACATCGTTCTCGGAGAACATGCGCAGGTCCTTGACCTGATACTTGAGGTTGGTGATGCGCTCAATGCCCATGCCAAATGCGTAACCAGTGTAGACGGTGCTGTCAATGCCGTTGGCTTCGAGAACGGCTGGGTCAACCATGCCGCAACCAAGAATTTCCACCCATCCTGTGTGCTTGCAGAATGAACAGCCCTTGCCACCACATAGATGACATGAGATGTCCATCTCGGCACTGGGTTCGGTAAAGGGGAAATAGGAAGGACGCAGACGAATCTGGGTTTCCTCGCCAAACATCTCCTGTGCGAAAAGCAGAAGTACCTGCTTGAGGTCGGTGAATGAAACATTCTTGTCGATATACAGACCCTCCACCTGATGGAAGAAGCAGTGTGCTCGTGCAGAGATGGCTTCGTTGCGGTATACACGACCTGGACAGATGACACGAATTGGGGGCTGCTGGCTCTCCATAACACGGGCCTGTACGGAACTGGTGTGCGAGCGAAGGATGATGTCGGGGTGTGCTTCGACAAAGAAGGTGTCCTGCATGTCGCGTGCAGGATGGTCGTCGGCAAAGTTCATGCTGGAGTACACATGCCAGTCGTCCTCAACTTCAGGACCTTCAGCCAAAGTGAAGCCAAGACGGGAGAAAATGTCCACAATCTCGTTCTTTACAATGGTAAGAGGGTGACGCGTGCCCAACTGGATGGGGTAGGGAGTGCGTGTCAGGTCGATGGCAGCCCCCCCTGTAGATACAGTGGCAGAACTTTCCTTCAGTTCGTTGATCTTTTGGGTTATGCTCTGCTTCAAAGCATTGATCCTTTGACCCAGTTCGCGCTTCTGCTCAGGTGCAACATTGCGGAACGCCTCCATGAGGTCGTTCATGATGCCCTTTCGTCCCAGATATTTAATTCTTAGCTGTTCGGCCTCCTCGGCATTTCCTGCCTTCAAGTTGGCAATCTCTGCCGCAATTTCTTCTATCCTATTTATCATATTTGCTTGAAATTTTCTGCAAAGATAGTGATTTTTGTAAATAAATAAGCGTTATGTGGAAAGATTTGTGTACTTTTGTCTTGAATAAGCATGGACCAGTTCATTAGTTAACTATGTTGAAGAAAAGGATTCTCATTTGCACGAATTTGTTCTGTATATGTTGCGCAATTGTTTCTTCATGCACAAATTTCAACTCCGACAAGACAGAAACGCCTGTTGTCGATACAATTCCTGTACTTAATGATAAGGTCAAGAATATTCTCATTAGCAATGAGGAGGCGATAAAGGATATCTATCTTAACAGGGGAGGAGATGAACTGTTTGATGACTTTCTGTTTTGCTATATACATGATAAGAATTTCCAACTTCAAAGAACATCCTTTCCTGTTGTCATGACAGAACTTGATGGTAAGGTGGATTCTGTACGTAAAGAAGACTGGGATGGGTATTTCAAGTTTATGGAAGGAGAATACACCACAAACTTATATAATAACGAGCAAGAAAGGGGCGCAAATGAGGAGACGTTATGCCTACAAGCGTCCGTTGAAAGAATAGACCTCAATGCCCAAACCATAACAATGTTTGAGTTTGCCAAGGATGGCGGGAAATGGACTCTGAAGGCTATTGAAGACCAAACGTTCAAGCAAAGCGATTTGGCTGATTTCCTGAAATTCTATTCGCGTTTTTCGCAAGATACTACCTTCCAGTACCAATCCTTGTCAAAATCCATACGTATTTCGATGCATGATCCTGACGACGAAGACCAAACATTGGAGGGCTTTGTTACAAAGGACCAGTTGTCTACTTTGAATAGCGGTTTTCCAGAAGGTATTATATCAAATATCAGATGTGGTCAGAAATTTGCCGGTACAAAGAAAATACTCATGGAAAAGGTGTGCCTGGGCAATGGTATGATAGAAAGTTTCCATTTTCAGAGAAAGGGGAAAATGTGGGAACTGGTGGCTTATGAAAACTGACATTATATTGGGAGGCCTTTTCTTGTGTACAAAGAAACTTTAGACGTTAAATGAAAAAATTTCAGGATATATCCTTGTTGCAGTATAATACCTTTGGCATTGATGTTAGGTCAAGGTCGTTGATTTGCTATGAGAGTGAGGATGAATTGATAGATCTTATCCGTAATTCTAAAGAGGAACTTCAACAGCCTATCTTGAATATGGGGGCAGGGAGTAATCTCCTGTTTCTCAAAGATTTTAAAGGTACTATCCTTAAAAGTATGATTGAGGATGTGTCTGTATTGGAAGAAGATGACTGCAAAGTCCGTGTAAGAGTTGGTTCTGGATGGATAATGGATGAGTTTATTGTGTATTCGCTTCAGCAAGGTTGGTATGGACTGGAAAACCTTAGTGATATACCAGGACTGGTGGGTGCGAGTGCAGTGCAAAATATAGGCGCATATGGTGTAGAAATAGGAGAGCGTATAGAAGCTGTTAATTGCATATCTCTGGAAGATGGCACAAAGAGAACGTTTTGCCAGGAAGAATGTTGCTATTCATACAGGCACAGCATTTTCAAGACTCCGGAATATCGTGGAAGATATACTGTTACAAGTGTGGATTACTGTCTGGATAAAATATTTACACCTAACATTGAATATGCCGGTATACGGCAGGTTCTTAGTTCTGATGGTTTAGACATTACCGGATTGTCTGCCATGCAGTTGCGAAATACAATAATAAACATCCGGAAAAAAAAGCTTCCCGATCCCAAGGTGCAGGGCAATGCTGGTAGTTTCTTTATGAATCCTATTGTGGATAGTGCAACCTTCGATCGCCTTAAATCTATGTATGCTGATATGCCGGGATATGTTGTTGACGACACTCACATGAAAATCCCTGCAGCATGGCTTATCGAACAATGTGGATGGAAAGGTGCAGCGCTTGGGCGTGCCGGAGTTCACTTGCGTCAGCCTTTGGTTCTGGTAAATCTTGGTGGAGCGACAGGAAATGATATCAGGCTTTTGTCTGACAGAATCCAACAGGACGTTCTTGGCAAGTTTGGTGTGAAGATAACTCCTGAAGTTAATTTTATATAGAAGATATAACGCAATCCGCAGCACCCCAATGGCGAGGTGCTGCGGATTGATATGATTAAAACCGCAAAGCAGTTTTCTGTTTTTCGTTTTAGTCTAACTTGACTTAACGTCAACCTTTGGTTCCGTTATTCCTTTCCCCTTTCCTCAAAGCATTTCCAGTACCATGCGTACTTTTTCCTCGTGGGGTAGGGTGGCGTCTACCCAGTGGATTGGGGTGCCGCGGCGCTCTTCCATGCCACGGAACCAGGTCATCTGGCGCTTGGCAAACTGGTGGATGGCTATCTCGAGCTGGCGGTACATCTCGTCGTAGGACAGCTGGCCGATGCAGTAGAGGGTGACGTACTTGTACTCCAGGCCGTAGCGTATGAGGCGCTCGGCGGGGACGGTCTGCAGCAGGGTCTGCACTTCCTCTATCATGCCTTCCTGCAGACGGGCCTTCAGTCGGCGTGTTATCTTCTCGCGTCGGAGGTCGCGGTCTATCCTTAGGCCTATGGTGAGGCTATGGCGCTCGGGGAAGCGTACCTGTCCCAGTTCGTAGGACTTGAGCACACTCTCTATGTAGAGTCCTGTGCCTCCGCACATGATGGGCAGGCGCTGGCGTGCGGTGATGTCCATGTAGGCATTCTGGAAGGCGCACTGGAACTCGTAGACGTTGAAGCGGTAGCCGGGTTCGCAGATGTCAATGAGGTGGTAGGGCACCTGTTCGCCGTCCACTATGTAGTCGTCCAGGTCCTTGCCACTGCCTATGGTCATGCCGCGATATACCATGCGCGAGTCGGCAGAGATAATCTCTGCATCGCCCAGCGCGTGTGCCAGGTGTGCAGCAAAGGGTGTCTTGCCACTGGCCGTGGGGCCCAGGATGGTGATGAGGTCTACGGGGTACTTGCTCATTGTGTGCGGTGCGGTGTGTGGTGGGGTTATCCTATGCGTGATATTTTCTCCAGTTCCTTCAGGTTCATGAACTTTATCTTGCGTCCGTCTATGGCCACAAGTTTCTCGCTGGCAAAGGCCGAGAGGGTGCGGATGGCATTGGAGGTGGTCATGTTGGAGAGGTTGGCCAGGTCCTCGCGCGACATATATATAGATAAGGTGGAACCGTCCTCCTCCAGGCCATAACTCTCCTTGAGGAAAAGCAGGCTTTCGGCCAGACGGCCGCGGATGTGCTTCTGTGTGAGGTTGACGGTGCGCTCGTCGCTCTGTCCCAGGTCGTGGGCCAGTTTCTGTATGAAGAACCATGCCAGACGTGCGTTCTCCTGTATAATTTTCACCATGATGCCCAGGGGCACCTTAAGCACCACACAAGGCTCGAACGCTGCTGCTGCCGTGATGAAAGGCTCGTCCGCCATATATGCACGGTAGGCAAAGTATTCCGTCTCGCCCAGCACGCGCATAATCTGAGGTCGGCCACCCACTCCGTCCTTGTAGATCTTCACCTTTCCGCTCACCAGACAGAGCAGGTTGGTGGGCAGGTCGCCCTCCTTGTAGATGATGTCGTTCTTCTTGTATTTCACTACAGAGATGTGTTCCGTCAGGACTTCACGTTGCTCGTCCGTCAGAGTGTCCAGCATTTCGCTGATTTTGTCCAGATATTCCCCCCAGGGAACTCTCTTCTTGGCCATTTTATACCTCAATAAATATGTTGTTCGGCACAAAATTACGATAAATATGTGTATTTGCAAAAGTATCTTAAATAAAATTGCTAACTTTGAGGTGCTAAAGACTAACCTAGATATAAAATACCTATGAGTTATTTACGTTTTGACAAGACTCTGATGACGAATCTCGAGGACAGCCTGCCAAAGGAAATCCTCCGCTCAAATCGTTCCGGAGCCTATTCTTGCTCAACAATCGTTGACTGCAACACTCGTAAGTACCACGGCCTGCTGGTAGTGCCAGTGCCCGAGTTGGACCAGGAGAACCACGTTCTGCTCTCCAGCCTGGACGCCACCGTCATCCAGCACGGAGCTGAGTTCAATCTGGGCCTGCACAAGTATTCAGGCGACAACTTCGCACCCCGTGGACACAAGTACATCCGTGAGTTCGACTCACTGAAAGTTCCCACAACCATCTATCGTGTGGGTGGTGTGATTCTGAAGAAGGAACAGATGTTCCAGCACTTCGAGGACCGCATCATCATCCGCTACACCCTGGTGGACGCGCACAGCGACACCACACTGCGCCTGCAGCCCTTCCTGGCTTTCCGCAGCGTACGCGAGTACACACACGAGAACAGCCTCGCCTCTCGCGAGTACCATGAGGTGCAGGGCGGTATCCGCACTTGCATGTACGAAGGCTATCCCGAACTGTTCATGCAGTTGGACAAGGAGAACAACTTCGTGTACAACCCCAACTGGTACAAGGGCGTGGAATACCCCAAGGAACAGGAGCGCGGCTATGCCAGCAACGAGGACCTCTACGTGCCCGGCTACTTCGAATTCAACATCAAGAAGGGTGAGAGCGTAGTGTTCAGCGCTGGCCTCAGCGAGATTGACACCAAGACACTGGCCGAGCTGGCAGAGTTTGAGGTGAACATCCGCACACCACGCGACAACTTCTACAACACACTGGTAAACAGCGCACACCAGTTCATCGTACACCGCGAGCATGAAGACTATGTGCTGGCAGGCTACCCCTGGTTCAAGTGCCGCGCACGCGACCAGTTCATCTCTCTGCCTGGTCTCACTCTGACCAACAACGAGCTCACCAAGTACGACGATGTGATGGAGACCGCCGAGAAGGCCATCCGCGCATTTATGGACGGCGAGGAGATAAAGGTCAGCATCCAGGAAATGGACCAGCCCGATGTGCTCCTTTGGGCAGTATGGTGCATACAGCAGTACGGCAAGTTCGAGAGCATGGACACCTGCGTGCAGAAGTACTATGCACTCGTGCGTGACATCATGACATGGATTCTGGGCAACAACCATCCCAACCTCAAGGTCATGGACAACAAGCTCGTCTACAGCGAGGGTCGCGACAAGGCTATCACATGGATGAACTCCACCGCCAACGGACGCCCCATCGTGCCACGTACAGGCTACATCGTAGAGTTCAACGCTCTGTGGTACAACGCACTGAAGTTTGCCATCGACCTCTGCACACACACTGGCGACGCCAAGAACGTGAAGATGTTCTCTGAGCTGGCAGAAGAGGTGGGCAAGAGCTTCGTGAGCATGTTCTGGAACGAACACGGATACCTCTGCGACTACTGCGTGGATGGATACCGCGACTACCTGGTTCGCCCCAACATGATTTTCGCCGTAGCATTCGACTACACTCCTCTGGACAAGAAGCAGCAGAAGTCCGTACTCGACTTCTGTACCAAGGAACTGCTCACACCCAAGGGTCTGCGCAGCCTCTCGCCAAAGAGCTCTGGCTACAACCCCATGTACGTAGGTCCTCAGGTACAGCGCGACTATGCATACCACCAGGGTACAGCATGGCCTTGGCTGGCTGGCTTCTACATGGAGGCATGCCTGAAGGTGCACAAGATGTCTCGTGCAAGCTTCGTGGACCGTCTGCTCGTTGGTTACGAAGAGGAGCTCTTCTACCACTGCATCGGTACTATACCCGAACTCTTCGACGGCAACCCGCCATTCCACGGACGCGGTGCAATATCATTCGCCATGAACGTGGCAGAAATCATGCGCGTAGTGAAAATTTTGGACCAGTATAACGAATATTAAATAAGGAGGACACATACATGAAAGTACTAATGTTCGGTTGGGAGTTTCCTCCTAAGATTTATGGAGGTCTCGCAGTTGCCAGTTATGGTATAGCAAGAGGACTGGACCTTCAGGGCGACGTAGAAACCACCTTCTGTCTCCCCAAGCCCACTGGCGAGGAGGAGAAGTTCCTGAAGATTATCAACATGAGCCAGGTGCCCGTAGTATGGCGCGATGCCAACTACGACTGGATTAAGGACCGCTTTGTCGGCCATACCGCAGAGGACTACTATCGCTTCCGCGACCACCTCTATGCCGATTTCAACTATCTGCAGGGTTTGGACGACCTGGGCTGCATCCAGTTTGCCGGTGGCTATCCCAGCAATCTGCACGACGAAATCAATAACTTCAGCATCATCTCAGGCGTGCTCGCTCGTAGCGAGGACTTTGACCTGATTCACGCACACGACTGGCTCACTTACCCCGCTGGCGTACATGCCAAGATGGTAAGCGGCAAGCCTCTCTGCATACACGTGCATGCTACCGACTTCGACCGCTCTCGCGGCAAGGTGAACCCCACCGTATACAGCATAGAGAAGAACGGTATGGACCATGCTGACTGCATCATGTGCGTATCAGAGCATACTCGCCAGACCGTAATACACCAGTATCACCAGGATCCCCGCAAGTGTGTGGCCATGCACAATGCCGTATATCCCCTCAGCCAGGACCTGCTGGACATCGTTCCCAACAAGACTCCAGGCGAAAAGGTGGTTACATATCTGGGCCGCATAACTATGCAGAAGGGTCCCGAATACTTCGTGGAGGCTGCCGCCAAGGTTCTTCAGCGTACACGCAACATACGCTTCTGCATGGCAGGTAGCGGTGATATGATGAACGCCATGATTCAGTTGGCCGCAGAGCGTGGCATTGCAGACCGTTTCCACTTCCCCGGTTTCCAGAAGGGCAAGCAGGTTTACGAGTCTTACAAGAACTCAGACGTGTTCGTGATGCCTTCCGTATCTGAGCCCTTCGGTATTGCACCGCTCGAGGCTATGCAGTGCGGATGTCCTTCAATTATCTCCAAGCAGTCTGGTTGCGGTGAGATTCTGGACAACGTGATAAAGGTGGACTACTGGGACATCGACGCCATGGCCGATGCCATGTACAGCGTCTGCACCAACGAAGCTCTGTACAACTATCTCTCCGAAGAGGGCATCAAGGAAGTGGACCGCATCACATGGGAGAAGGTGGGCCTGCGCATACGCGAGTGCTACAACCAGCTCTGCGGACGCGGATACTTCAACAATGATGACTACCTCAACGCGGTAAAGAACATAAAGTAATAAAAGAAGCGATTACGCTAAACATATTAGAAATCAAAGATTAATAATTCAAGTTATGAAACAGATTTGTTTATATTTCGAGATACATCAGCCTGTTCATCTGAAGCGCTATCGTTTCTTTGAAATCGGCAAGGACCACTACTACTACGATGACTATGAGAACGAGCGCGCCATCCGCGATACAGCCGACAACAGCTACGTTCCCGCACTGACCACACTGCTGGAGATGTGCAAGCAGAACGATAACTTCAAGTGCTGTTTCTCTCTCTCTGGTGTAGCCATCGAGATGCTCGAACAGTATGCTCCCGAGGTAATCGACCTCCTGCAGCAGATTGCAGAGACTGGCAAGGTCGACTTCCTGGCAGAGCCCTATAGCCATGGTTTGGCTTCTCTGGGTAGCGAGGAGAGCTTCAAGAACGAGGTTGCCCGTCTGGCTGGCCGCGTAAAGGAACTCTTCGGTGTAGAGCCCAAGGTGATGCGCAACTCCAACCTTATCTATAGCGACGAGATTGGTAGCATGGCTGCCGACATGGGCTACAAGGGTATCATCGTAGAGGGTGCCAAGCACATCCTCGGTTGGAAGAGCCCCCACTATGTATATTCATGCGCTGTAGACAACCGCATTTCTGTCCTCATGCGCGACTATAAGCTGAGCGACGATATCTGCCTGCGCTTCTCTGATAGCAGCTGGAACGAGTATCCCCTCATGGCTGACAAGTACATCGACTGGATTGCAAACCTGCCCCAGAGCGAGGAGGTTATCACCATCGGTATGGAATTGTGCGCTATCGGTATGTTCCAGCCTCTGAATAGCAACATTCTGGACTTCATCAAGGCTCTGCCTGCTTGTGCTGCACAGCGCGGCATCGGTTTCGCCACTCCCACAGAGCTGGTTGAGAACCGCAAGCCTGTTGATTCTATCGAAGTTCCTTACCCCATGTCTTGGAACGACGAGGAGCGCGACATCTCTGGCTGGTTGGGTAACACCATGCAGCGCGAGGCATTTGCCAAGATGTACGAGGAGAAGCTCGTTGGCCGTATCCTGGCATGCAAGGACCGCCGTATCAAGCAGGATTGGGACCGTCTGCAGGCAACCAACAACTTCCAGTACATGACCACCAAGCCTCAGGCTGTGCCCATGCTGCGTAGCTTCTACGACAGCGCTTTCGATGCCTTCACCAACTACATGAACATCCTGGGCGACTTCCTGAAGAGAGTGAACGACCTCTTCTCAGAGAACGTGGAGAACGACGAGCTGAACGCACTCTACACACAGATTGCCAACCTGGGCGATGAACTGACCGTGAAGGAGAACGAAATCAGCGTTCTGCGTGCACGTCTGGAGAAGTTTGAGGGCAAGGCAGAGAAGGCTGAGGAACCCGCTCCTGCAAAGAAGGCTCCCGCCAAGAAGGCACCTGCCAAGAAGACCGCTCCTGCCAAGGAAGAGGCTCCCGTAGCAGAGGAAGCTCCTGCCAAGAAGGCACCTGCAAAGAAAGCTACCGCTAAGAAGGCTGCCGAGAAGAAGTAACCTGATTGAATATATTAAGGTAATATAATAGAATGGATGTAGTGCCTGCTCGCTACATCCATTTTTTCAACAACATAAACGAATACTATAGTATATGTCTACAAAAGTAAAGATAAGCACCACAATGGGCGATATCATTGTGCGCCTCTACGACGAGACTCCCAAGCACAGGGATAATTTCATCAAGCTGGCCACAGAGGGATACTACAACGGTACGCTCTTCCATCGCGTCATCAAGGACTTTATGATACAGGGAGGCGACCCCGACAGCATTGGTGCACCTGCTGGCAAGATGCTTGGCACGGGAGGACCCGACTATACCATACCTGCAGAGATTGTCTATCCCAAACTCTTCCACAAGCGTGGTGCGCTGAGTGCAGCACGTCTGGGCGACGACATGAACCCCGAGCGAGAGAGTAGCGGCAGCCAGTTCTACATCGTATGGGGACAGAAGTACAATGCCGGCCAGTTGAAGCAGATGGAGCGCCAGATGCAGATGCAGCAGGAGCAGGCCGTCTTTGACCGTCTTGTGGCCGAACACCGGGCTGAGATTATGCAGATGCGCAAGAACCGCGATAGGGCAGGTCTTCAGGAATTGCAGGACCAGCTGAATGCAGAAACGCATGCCATCTGTCAGGAAATGGAAAAAGCGCAGCTCACTCCCGAGCAGACAGAGGCCTACACCACCATAGGTGGCACTCCCCATCTCGACGGCCAGTACACCGTCTTTGGCGAAGTCCTTGAAGGTCTCGACGTGGTGGAGCGCATCCAATCCTGCGAAACCATGCGTGGCGACCGCCCCAAGCAGGACATAAGCATGACGGTGGAGATAGTGGAGCAATAGAGATACCTTTGCCTCACATATAAATAATGTATCAATTGCATCATGTTATCTTTATGGAAAAGGAGTTCGATTTGCAGCCCATTATTGATTATGTCAGCAAGGATTGGCAGTTAGGTCCTATTCACGGCATTGAACATTGGGAGCGTGTGGAAAGGAACGGACTGCTTTTGTCAACTGATGATGTCAATGTGCAGGTTGTCCGCCTGTTTGCGTATCTTCACGACCACAAACGTATTGACGATGGATGGGATTTGGATCATGGGCAAAGAGCGGCAGAAAATCTTGACTATATCCGACATACACTTCTTTCAGAAATCACTGACGAGGAGTTTGTCATGCTTAAGAGAGCATGTATGGAACATACCATAACAGTCAGAACCGGCATACCAACCATTGACGCATGCTTTGATGCAGATAGGATGGATTTGCCCAGGGTGGGGTACATGCCAGATCCAGCCAGAATGGCATCTGAACTCGGAATTGCCTTTGCAAAGCATGGTGCAGTGAAGGAGGATTGTTCTATTTCGTTTGAAGCAGTAGACAAGGCGAAAAATGAACTTTTATCTACCAAAATACGAGATAATGGTATAAAATAATCAATAATTTGGTCTAAATAGCCTTCTAACTGAAAAAAGTACGTATCTTTGCTTTCGTATTCAAAACGAAACAAAATAACAGAAAACAACGATACATATGTCAGTTAAATTTTACCAACCAGAAAACCAGGTACCTTTGGAAATGCATAAGGTACGTGTCATCCAGAAACTGAATCTTCTACCCGTTGACGAGCGTTTGCGTGCCATTCAGCAGGCAGGATGCAATACTTTCCTGTTGCAGAACAAGGATATCTATCTTGATATGCTCACCGATTCTGGTGTGAATGCAATGTCGGACCGTCAGACTGCTGCTATGCATGTTGCCGATGATGCTTATGCAGGTAGTGAGACCTTCAACCGTCTGAAGACCGCCATGAAGGAGGTATTCGGTACAGACTATCTGCTCCCTGCCCATCAGGGTCGTGCCTGTGAGAATATCCTTGCAGAGCGCTTTGTGAAACCCGGTATGGTCGCAATCATGAACTTCCACTTTACCACCACCAAGGCACACGTTACACGATGCGGCGGTGAGGTGATAGAACTGGTACACAAGAAGGGTCTTGTGCCTCAGAGCGATGATCCCTTCAAGGGCGATTTCGACCTCAAGGAACTCAGGAAGACCATTCGCGAGTACGGTCCCGAAAAGGTTGCATACGTACGCGTTGAGGCAGGAACCAATCTTATAGGCGGTCAGCCCGTTAGTTTGGAGAACATGCTGGCTGTTGCTGATATCTGTCATGAGTTCGGTGTGCCCAGCATCCTTGACGCTTCATTGCTTCAGGACAACATCTACTTCATGAAGACTCGTGAGGCACAGTGCAAGTATATGACTCCAAAGGAGATTTACCACCTGCTGGCCAACAAGATGGACCTTATTTATTTCTCTGCTCGCAAACTTGGCTTTGCCCGTGGCGGTGCTATAATAAGCCATAACCAGGAACTGATAAAGAGCATGATGGAGTACATCCCCTTGTATGAAGGCTTCCTCACCTATGGTGGTATAGACGTACGCTCTATGGAGTCAATGGCAGAGGGCCTGTATGAATCTTTGGATATGGATTACCTGAGTCATGGTCCTGAATTCATTTCCTATCTGGTAAACGAACTCGATGCCTATGGAGTCCCCATGATCAAGCCTGCTGGCGGTTTGGGAGCACACCTCAATTGCCAAGGTTTTGTACCCGACATGCCACATGACCAATACCCCGCAGCAGCTGTAGCGGCAGCTCTCTATATAGCAGGCGGTATCAGAGGCATGGAGCGTGGCACACTCTCCGAGCAGCGCGAACCCGATGGCACTGAGCGCTTCTCCGAACTTGAATTGATGCGCCTGGCAGTTCCCCGCCGTGTATACACGCTTTCTCAGATCAAGTATGTTGCCGACCGTGTTAAGTGGCTTTGGGACAACCGCGAACTCATAGGAGGTCTCCAGTGGGTGGAGGAACCCAGCGTGTTGCGTTTCTTCTTCGGCCGTCTTAAGGAGATTGGTCATTGGCAAGAGGAACTGGTGTCCAAATTCAAGGAGGACTTCGGTGACAGTTTGTAGTTTTGTTATGAACCAATGACAAACCTACAGATTTAGGAAAACACTGGAAAACTACAATATACGAAAAGCGAGGTACTGGCAACATTGTGTGCCGATACCTCGCTTTACTGTTTTTGTATTTTGCTATTTGCAGGCGGTTTTTATTTTATCATGCCCACTGAGCGTTTCACGAACTTGGTCAGTGCTTCGCCAGAGAGCATGCCGTTCTGCAGGAGGGCAAGGTCGATGAGCTGGCTGATGCGCTCGTTGTTCTCGGTGTCGAGAAGTTCCTTCACCAGGGGTGAGTCGGTGTTGAGCACCATGTTGTACATGTCGGGCATCTCGCCATAGAACTGCATGCCGGGCTGGAGGCGTGCCATGTCCTTCATGCGGCGCATGTACTCGCTTTGGGTGATGATGACAGGCAGCTGTTCCTCGCCCATGGCCTGAGTCTGCAGGGTGAATTCAACCTTATCCATCTTTGGCAGAAGTTCCTTGAACTGGTTCTGCAACTTCTCCGCCTGCTCCTTGTCAAGCTGCTCCTTCTCTGTGTCGTCGCGCTTGATGAGGTTGTCCACGGTGTCGGCATCCACGCGTGTGAAGTGTGTCTTCTCCAGTTTCTGCTCCAGCATGTTGATGAGCGGAGTGTCCAGCTGGCCGTTCATCATCAGCACGCTATATCCCTTCTGCTTTGCCGCCTCAATGTAGGTGTACTGGCTCTGTGCATCCTGTGCGTACAGGTAGATGAGCTGGCCGTCCTTGTCGGTCTGGCTGCTCTCTATGAGTGTCTTGTACTCGTCCAGGGTGAAGAACTTGCCGTCGGTGTCCTTCAGGAGGAAGAACTGCTTGGCCTTGTCGTAGAACTGCTCCTCGCTGAGCATGCCATAGTCGATGAATATGCTGATGTCGTCCCACTTCTCTTCAAACTCCTTGCGGTCGTTCTTGAAGATGCTGCTCAGTCGGTCGGCAACTTTCTTGGTGATGTACTGGCTTATCTTCTTCACGTTCTGGTCGCTCTGCAGGTAACTGCGGCTCACGTTCAAAGGAATGTCGGGAGAGTCGATGACACCATGAAGGAGGGTAAGGAACTCGGGAACGATGCCCTCCACCTGGTCGGTTACGAACACTTGGTTGCAATAGAGCTGTATCTTGTTGCGCTGAATGTCCAGCTGGTTCTTGATCTTGGGGAAGTAGAGTATGCCAGTGAGGTTGAAGGGATAGTCTACGTTGAGGTGAATCCAGAACAGAGGTTCGTCGGCCATGGGGTAGAGCTTGCGGTAGAACTCCTTGTAATCCTCGTCCTTCAGTTCGCTGGGCTTGCGTGTCCAGAGGGGCAGGGTGTCGTTGATTATGTTGTCCTCCTCAGTTTCCTGCATCTCCTTCTTTTCCTCGTTCCACTCGCTCTTCTTGCCGAAGGCGATGGCAACAGGCAGGAAGTGGCAATACTTCTTCAACAGGCCCTCTATCTTGTATTTCTCCAGAAATTCCTCGCAATCCTCGCTGATGTGCATCACGATATCCGTACCGCGGCCTTCCTTCTCAACCTCCTCCAGGGTGAACTCGGGACTTCCGTCGCACGACCATTTCTGTGCAGGTTCGCCATCCTTGTAGCTCTTGGTGATAATGTCCACGCGGTCGCTCACCATGAAGCTGGAGTAGAAACCAAGACCGAAGTGGCCGATGATCTGTGGAGCATCGTCCTTGTACTTGTCCAGGAAGTCGTTGGCGCCAGAGAAGGCAATCTGGTTGATGTACTTCTCTATCTCCTCGGCGGTCATGCCTATGCCGTTGTCGCTCACGGTGATGGTCTTGGCATCCTTGTCCAGGCTTACTGTTACCTTCAGTTCGCCCATTTCGCCCTGAAACTCACCCTTGCCGGCGAGAGCCTTCAGCTTCTGGGTAGCATCCACTGCGTTGCTTACTATCTCGCGCAGGAAGATTTCGTGGTCGCTATAGAGAAACTTTTTGATTACGGGGAAGATGTTCTCTGTCGTAACCCCAATGTTACCTTGTTTCATGTAGGTATATGTTTTTATTGTTTAACTTCGTATTACCTTTGTATCAATTGTTGTACCTTATAGTTTTATCACCTTGTCTTCTGCTATTCCTTCCGCCTTGTCAGAAAGGAGCATTTCGCAGATGGGGTCTTCTATTATTCGCTGTATGGCACGGCGTAGCGGGCGTGCGCCGTACTGGACGTCATATCCCTCTGTGGCTATCTTGTTGATGGTGTCCTCCGAGAGTTCCAGCGTATAGCCCATTTCCTTTATGCGTCGGAGCAACGGGCGCAGTTCTATGTCGGTGATTCGGCGTATGTCTTCCTGAGAGAGCTGGTCAAAGAAAACGATGTCGTCCAGTCGGTTCAGGAACTCTGGGGCAAACTGTTTCTTCAGCGCCTTCTCCACGATGGAGCGTGTCTGCTTCTTGCGGTCTTCATCGGTGGGCATGGCCTGGAAACCAATTCCTGTGCCGAAGTCCTTGATCTGTCGTGTGCCCGAGTTGCTGGTCATGATTATCACCGTGTTGCGGAAGTCTATGGTTGTACCGTTTCCGTCGGTCAGCCTTCCCTCGTCCATTACCTGCAGGAGTATGTTGAACACATCGGGATGGGCCTTCTCAATCTCGTCGAGCAGAACGATGGAGTATGGCTTGCGACGTACTCGTTCGGTCAGTTGTCCGCCTTCCTCGTATCCCACGTAGCCCGGAGGTGCACCCATCATTCGGCTTACGGTATGCTTCTCGCCATACTCGCTCATGTCTATGCGTATGAGCGATGCCTCGCTGCCGAACATTTCCATGGCCAGACGCTTGGTCAGGTAGGTTTTGCCCACACCGGTTGGTCCCACGAACAGGAAGGTGCCAATGGGGCGGTTGGGGTCTTTCAGTCCCACTCTGCTTCTCTGTATGGCACGTGTCACCTTCAGTACGGCATCGTCCTGGCCCACTACGCTGCCTTTGAGGTTCTGTTCCAGCAGGCGCAGACGGCTGTTCTCCTCGTCTCCTATACGATGAGCGGGAATTCCGGTCATTATGCTCACCACCTGTGCCACGGTTTCTGCCGTCACCTCGGTGTAGTTCTTCTCCTGCTGCTCAACCCATGCCTTCTGGAGTTGCTCGAGCTGTTCGGTCTTCATCTGCAGTTCATCGCGCAAGTCGGCGGCCGTCTCGTAGTTCTGTGCCTTTATGGCCATATTCTTCCTTTCCTCTATGTCGCGCAGTTCTGTTTCCAGATTGTCGATTTCCATGTTGGCGGGGATGTTGAAGATGTGCATGCGTGCACCGCTCTCGTCCATTGCGTCGATTGCCTTGTCGGGGAAGGAACGGTCGCTCACGTAGCGCTGTGTCAGGTGCACGCATGCCTCAAGCGCCTCATCGGTGTACTTCACCTTGTGGTGCTTTTCATAGGCAGGGCGCAGACGGTGCAGTATTTGCAAGGTTTCCTCGGCAGTGGATTGTGCCACGATGATTTTTTGGAATCGTCTCTCCAGTGCTCCGTCCTTCTCTATGGTCTTTCGGAATTCGTCTATGGTGGTGGCGCCAATGCACTGCATCTGGCCTCGTGCAAGGGCAGGCTTGAGCATATTGGCTGCATCCATGCTTCCCTGCGAACCGCCAGCACCGATGATGGTGTGTATTTCGTCTATGTATATGATTACGTCGGGATTGGCTTCCAGCTCCATGAGCAGGTTGCGCACACGTTCCTCAAACTGGCCGCGGAACTTCGTTCCTGCCACCATGCCGGCCATGTCCAGGGTGAGAATGCGCTTGCCCCACAGCTGGCTTGCCACCTTACGCTCTATGATTCTTTGTGCCAGTCCCTCCACAATGGCGCTCTTGCCCACACCGGGTTCGCCAATGAGTATGGGATTGTTCTTCTTTCTGCGCGACAGGATCTGTGCTACACGCTCCATTTCCTTCTCGCGTCCCACCACAGGGTCCAGTTCGCCTTTGCGCGCCTTCTCCGTCAGGTCTATGCAGAAATTGTCCAGAACTGGGGTACCGCTCTTGTGTGCCTTCTTTTTCGTCAGGGTGGGGGAGTCGCTTTCCTGTCCTCCGCTCATCTCATATCCCTTGTTGCTATCTGCCTGGTCATCATCATCGTCGTCTGTCTGGCTGTATCCGTTCCTTGTTTCTCCGTAGAGCTTTTCGCGGGTCAGGCCATGCTCCTCCAACAATTGCTGTATGGGGCTACCCTGGTCTTTCAGCATAGCCTTCAGCAGGTGCTCGGTATCCACTTCCTCCGAATGTTGTGCTCTTGCCTCCAGTATGCTCAACCGCATCAGCCTGGTTGCATCCCTGTTGAGTTCCATGCTATTTTTGTCTGGTACCACTTCCACCTTCTTCTCATGAGCCATCCTTTCAAGATGTCTTTTTAGAGAGATTAGGTCGGGCTGCACCTGATGCATCAGTCTTGTTGCTTTGCTGACATTTTGTCTCAGCATTCCCAGAAGCAGGTGTTCGGGTGACACATTGTCACATTCTGTACGCTCTGCCTCTTCTCTGGAATAGTTGAATACAGATGCCATATCATTAGAAAACTTGTTGTCCATAAGCATTATATGCTGATATGTGGAGGTTTTGTGTAGGTTTGTTCCACATTATTATATATATATAGGTGCAAAGTCCATGCCACAACATGGTTCATGTCGTGCCGATGTTTGTATATAAATGGAAAAAGGCGGCAAGTGGTGGGATTTACTCCAGATTGCCGGCATAGTACAGGTAGTCTTCCACTCTTGCCTCTTTGGGAAAAATGTCGCGGAAGAATATCTGTGTGTCCTTGGGGTTCAGGGCTATGGCCATCTGCAGGTAGTGCAGAAACTCGGCCTTGTGCCCCGTCTGATAGTAGCAATAGGCCTGTGCCGGGCATATTGCTTTTATTGCTTCGGCACGCGTGTCCTCGTATTCGGGGCGTTGTGCCATCTCCTCTATTTCGCGAAGTATGTCGGAGGCGGTCAGGAAGTCCTGGCAATCCATAAACACCTGTGCTATGGTGCGCATGGTGTGCAGGTGGTCCTCTGCGTTGGCAAGGGCCTTGGTAAAGCATTCCAGTGCCTTGTCGCGGTGCTGAAAGAGCAGGTAGACGTGGCCGGAGAGCAGGTTGTAGTCAACCTTGGTGTAGGGGTCCTGAAAGTCCTTGGAGCGTTCCAGTGCGTCCAGCGCCTCCTGCATGTGGCCTATGCGCGCCTCGGTGTAGGAGCGTTGCAGGCAGATGTTCAGGTGCTCGGGACTTAGGCCCTGGCTCAGTTCCTCGGCTCTGGTGAGCATCTCGTTTGCCTCGTGGAATCGCTCCAGGAAGCAGAGGTTGAAGGCGGCATGGTAGAGTGCCAGTTCGTCGTCGGGGCAGCGTTCTATGTACTGTGCGAAGATTTCGCTTGCCTCCTGGTACCTGTCCTGACGCGATGTGGCATAGCCCTTCTGCAGAAGGGCGTGCAGGTTGTCGGGCTGTATGGCCAGGGTGTACTCGGCACTGTCCAGGGCCTCGGCAAACTGGTCGCACTGTATCTGTGCATCGGCCAGGTTCAGCCATGCCTGCACGTCGAAGGGGTCGTTGTCCAGCACACGGTTCAGCCACGCGATGGAGTCCTGCCACTGCTGAGTCTCGAACAGTATGTCTGCCATCATGGTAACGGGGTCCTGGGCATCGGGATGCAGTTCCAGGGCAAGCCTGGTGGCCTCTGTGGCCTCCCGGTGCTTGCCCTGAGACATGTAGTAGTCGGCTACGTCCACGAGTTCGTCGCTATCCATGTAGGGCGTGTGCCCCGTGGATGCTGCCTGCTCGTAGCGGCCCAGTATGTCCAGAAATTCTTCCGACTGGAAGTAGTCGTCCTCTTCCTGCTGCATGATGGGTGTGGGGTTTACTTTGTGTCCCTCAGTCCTACGGTCTTGTTGAAGACAGGGTGCTCGGGTGTGGAGTCGGTGTCCACGTTGTAGTAGCCTATGCGCTGGAACTGCAGGTATGAGAGGTGGGGCAGGGTAGCGGCCCATTCCTCGATGTAGGCGTTCTTGTTCACGCGCAGCGAGTCGGGGTTCAGGAAGGGGCGCATGGCGTCTATGCCGCGCACGCCGTTCTCCTTCTCGTACTGCTTGATGGCATCGCGAGGATTCTCGCATGTCCACAGGCAGTTGTAGTCGCGCACCTCGCAGGGTATGCTGTGTGCCTGGCTCACCCAGTGCAGGGTCTTGCCCTTTATCTTGCGGTCGGCACCGGGCATGCCGCTACGGCTGTCGGGGTCGTAGGTGGCATGTATGCATGTTATGTTGCCCTCGGCATCCTTCTCTATGCACTTTGTGGAGTCCTCGTCGCACTTGATGATGTAGGCGTTCTTCAGGCGCACCTCCTTGCCGGGGCCCAGTCGCATGAACTTCTTGCCGCCGTCCTCCATGAAGTCCTCGCGCTCGATGTAGAGTTCACGGGAGAAGCGTATGATGTGTGTGCCTGAGTTCTCGTCCTCGGGATTGTTTATGGCCTCCATCTCCTCAACCTGTCCTTCGGGATAGTTGTCGATGACAAGGCGCACGGGGTCAACCACGGCGCTAACACGCAGGGCACGGGTGTTGAGGTCCTCGCGGCAGGCGGCCTCCATCAGTTTAATGTCGTTCAGTGCATCAAAGGTGGTGTAGCCAATCTTGTCTATGAACTTCAGTATTGCCTGGGGACTGTATCCGCGACGGCGTATGCCGCAGATGGTGGGCATGCGGGGGTCATCCCAGCCGTTCACCACCTTCTCCTGAGTCAGTATGAGCAGGTTGCGCTTGGACATGAGTGTGTAGTTCAGGTTCAGTTTGTTGAACTCGAACTGGCGTGGGCGGTTGTCCTCTATGTCTCCCTCGTCGCCCTTCCACTCCTTTATCCACGTTACGAACAGGTCGTAGAGGTCGCGGTGAGGCACGAACTCCAGTGTGCAGATAGAGTGTGTCACGCCCTCCAGGTAGTCGCTCTGGCCGTGTGTGAAGTCGTACATGGGGTAAGCGTTCCACTTGTTGCCCGTGCGCCAGTGAGGCATGTTAAGCACGCGGTACATGATGGGGTCGCGGAAGTGCATGTTGGGACTTGCCATGTCTATCTTGGCACGCAGAATCATCTTGCCCGGCTCCACGTTGCCCGAGTTCATCTCGCGGAAAAGAGCCAGGCTCTCCTCTGCGGGTCGGTCGCGGTAGGGGCTGTTCTGACCCGGTTCAGTGGGCGTGCCCTTCTGTGCGGCAATCTCCTCCGAGGTCTGCTCGTCGATGTAGGCCTTGCCCGTCAGTATGCACCATTCGGCAAAGTCCCACAGGTCCTGGAAGTAGTCGCTGGCATAGCACACCTTGCCCCACTTGTAGCCCAGCCACTGGATGTCGCGCTCTATGGCACGCACGTATTCCATATCCTCCTTCTGCGGGTTGGTATCGTCCATGCGCAGGTTGCACACGCCGCCAAATTTCTCTGCCACACCAAAGTCCATGGCAATGGCCTTGGCATGACCGATGTGCAGGTAGCCGTTGGGTTCGGGTGGGAAACGTGTCTGCAAGCGTCCTCCGTTCTTGCCCTCTGCCAGGTCCTCCACTATTTGTTTCTCGATGAAATTAAGGCTCTTCGCTGGAGCCTCCTGTGTTTCGATAGTAGCCATTATATTATAGTATGTTCTTATTTCGGGCGGTAAAGTTACGATTAAGTGAGCGATTTACCAAAGAAACGATTAAGCGAGAGCAAAAAAAAATAATTTTTTTATGCCGAGTGTGAATTTCTAAGACCGTTAGGTCAAATTTACGTATAAAAAGAAAGCAGAAATATAGTATGTACGCACGCAGCGTCACTACATTGCCGATGTGCGGAGGAGTAAAACGATAGTCACGAAAGTAACTTCCCGCAACTCATTTACATATCCTGCTGCTCGGAGTTTTCTGCGGGGAGGGGTGTAATGTTTGCGAAGGTGCTCCAGGGCATTGTTGCCTTGTAGCTTTCTACGGATGCGCCAGGGACATGGAGGCTGGTGCTCCTGTTGGCGTTCTTGTCAAAAGTCTGGGAATTTGCCTTGGGGGCGCTGGCGGCATGGCAGAAGACATCCTTGAGCCTGGGACAATGTGCAAAGGCCTGTGTGCCGATTTCTTTGGCGGAACAGCCTATGGCAACCGAACTTAATGCCGTGCAGCCGTAGAAGGCATTGTGCGAGATGGTGGTGACGCAGTTGGGGATGACTACGGAAAGAAGTCCCTCGCAATTCATGAAAGCGCCTCTGCCTATTGTTGTCACACTGTCGGGAATGTCGATAGTCCTCAATGCGGAGCAGCCCCTGAATGTCTCCTCCTCAATGCATTTGACGCTGTTGGGGATGGCAACGGAACTGAGGCTGGTGCAGTAGTAGAAAGCCCATCCTTCGATGTTTGTTACCGTATTGGGTATGACCACCGAAACGAGTTCCGTACAGCCAGAGAAGGCGCCATTGCCGATGGCCGTGACGCGGTAGGTGACGGCATTATGCTCGATGGTTTCGGGGATGGCTATTTCTCGTGCGTACTGCCCATGTCTTTTTGCCACCACCTTTGCTTCGTGCGATGTTGCTTCAAGTTCGTAGTTTATACCTTCAATCTCCACCGCTTTAGAAAATGCCGGCAGAGACAGGAGTACGGCCAGGACAAGGAGCAATGCCCGTATGGAATTGCGTAGATAGTCTTTCATATATATACTAAGTCATTGTGTTACACTCTTTGGCGCGAACCACCCATCGTTGGGGCGAGGGTGCGTTTCGGGGTGCGAAGGTAAGACAATTTATCGGGACGGCAAAATATTAGCAGGTTATTTCTTCACATCTCACACCCCGTTCAAAGTCCGCAATAGTAGCCCAGTTTGTAGAGTTGGAACAGTTGGAGCGACACGAAGCGTGAGCACAGTATCCTGCGGGTTACAGGAAGCAGGAAGATGTGCAGGAGGGCAAAGATGCGGTGCAGGCGGTATTTGCAGAGCAGCCGGTGCATCTCTGTCATGCGCGTCTTGGGGCGGATGTCATGGGGTAGGGAGTGCAAGGTACGAAGCGCCTCGCGAGTCTTGGCAAGGAAGGAGCGGTTGGTGTCTATGTCCAGATGCACGAGTCGGTTCTCCAGGTGGCAGACGCTCTTACCTAGGCGCTCGAGGTTGGCAAAGAGCAGCGTGTCCTCGTAGCCGTATTGCCTGATGTTCTCATCGAATCCCGTCTGCACGAAGGCATCGCGCCTTATCATGAAGTTCTGTGTGGTGAGCGAGTCAAAGGGATGTGCCTGGCGGTAAGGCACGGTAAGGCGCTGGGCGGCCACCGTCTCATAGGTCCACCTGAGTTCGCACCCCTTGGGGCATTCCGTGGTGTTCTTCATGCCACCGTAGTAGACGTCGGCAGGATGCTCCTTTGTGGCATTGAGATAGTTGCTGATGAAGTGAGGGCTGTCTACCTGCGTGTCGCTATCTATGAAGAGAATCCACTCGCCCGAGGAGAGTTCGAAGAGCCTGTTGCGGATGCGCGAGCGCCCCAGGTTTTCGCTGGGTTCGAAGACACGGCACTGCTTCATGCCGGCTATTCGCTGGAATGCCCTTATGGCATCCTCCGAGGTGCTCTTGTCGTTGCCCACGATGATTTCTGCATCCTGTGGAATCTGCTCCAGAAGGTCGCAAACGAGGCTGGTGCAATCCCAGTTGTATGATGGTATCAGTATGGATAAGGTCATTCGTGCGTGTGTCTGCTACGTTTTGGGATAATGGTTTATCAAGGCAAATTTAGTAAAAATAGCGCAAAACTCGCACTAAATAGGCTTGTATATGTTGCATTTTCCCCGCAAGTGGTCAAATTCTTGTGCCGTGTGCCCCTAATATGTCCTAATTTTGCTATCTTTGTGTCCACTATGCAACCATTGGCAGAAAGAATGCGTCCCCGCACTTTGGAGGACTACATAGGACAGCAGCACCTTGTTGGCCCCAATGGTGTGTTGCGCAGGATGATAACCAGCGGCAGGGTGTCCAGTTTCATCCTCTGGGGACCTCCGGGCGTTGGAAAGACCACACTGGCCACCATCATAGCCAGTACGCTGGACGTGCCCTTCTTCACCCTCTCTGCCGTGACAAGCGGAGTGAAGGATGTACGCGATGTCATAGAAAAGGCCAAGGGAACCAACTTCTTCAACACGGCACGCCCCATACTCTTCATAGACGAAATACACCGCTTCAGCAAGAGTCAGCAGGACTCTCTCCTGGGTGCCGTGGAGCAGGGCGTGTTCACTCTGATAGGTGCCACCACGGAGAACCCCTCGTTCGAGGTGATAAGGCCCCTGTTGAGCCGATGCCAGGTGTACACGCTTAACTCCCTCACGAAGGACGACCTGCTGTCCCTGTGCCGCCGTGTGATGGAAAAGGACACGGTGCTCAGGAAGCAAAGTATAGAACTGAAGCAGACCGATGCCTTGCTCAGGTATAGCGGAGGCGATGCACGCAAGTTGCTCAACATCATGGAACTCCTGTCCGAGAGCGTGCAGGAAGGCGAGACACTGGAGGTAACCGACACGCTGGTGGCGGAGCGCCTTCAGCAGAACCCCTTGGCATACGACAAGGACGGAGAGATGCACTACGACATCATCTCGGCCTTCATCAAGAGCATACGAGGCAGCGACCCCGATGCCGCCATCTACTGGCTGGCACGCATGATAGAGGGTGGGGAAGACCCTGCCTTCATAGCACGGCGACTGGTAATCTCTGCCTCGGAGGACATAGGCTTGGCAAACCCCAATGCCTTGCTCCTGGCAAATGCCGCCTTCGATGCCGTGCAGAAGATAGGGTGGCCTGAGGGTCGCATACCCCTGGCTGAGGCAACCGTCTACCTGGCCACCTCGCCCAAGAGCAACAGTGCCTACAACGCCATAAACGCTGCCCTGCAGAACGTGCGCCAAACAGGCAACCTGCCTGTGCCGCTGCATCTGAGGAACGCTCCCACACAACTGATGTCGGAACTGGGGTATAGCGACGGATACAAGTACCCGCACGACTATCCCGGGCACTACGTGAAGCAGCAGTACATGCCCGACGAACTCAGGGCTACAGCCTTCTTCACCCCGGCAGAGACAGACAAGGTACAGAAGAGATAGGAAAACTCTGGTATAAAGAACAAAAAAACAAAACACAATATAAGGACATGAAAAGCGACATTGAAATTGCACGCGAGACCCCTTTGAAGCCAATCGCAGAGATTGCTCAGGGACTCGGCATCAGCGATGAGGTGATGGAACCTTATGGCCGATACATAGCCAAACTGCCCCTCTCGCTCATCGACGAGGAGAAGATACAGAAGAGCCGCCTGATACTGGTTACGGCCATCACTCCCACCAAGGCTGGCATAGGCAAGACCACCGTCAGCGTGGGCCTGGCTCTGGGTATGAACCGCATTGGCAAGAAGACCATGGTGGCTCTGCGCGAACCCTCTTTGGGTCCCTGCTTTGGCATGAAGGGTGGTGCTGCCGGTGGCGGCTATGCTCAGGTTCTGCCTATGGACAAGATTAACCTGCACTTTACTGGCGACTTCCACGCCATCACCTCTGCACACAACATGATTGCCGCCCTGCTGGACAACTACATCTACCAGCACCAGGCCGAGGGCTTTGCCATGCGCGAGGTGTTGTGGAAGCGCGTGCTGGACGTGAACGACCGCAACCTGCGCTACATCGTTACGGGTCTTGGTGCCAAGACCAACGGCGTAACTGCCGAGAGCGGTTTCGACATCACTCCTGCTTCCGAGATTATGGCCATCCTCTGCCTTGCTCAGGACGAGGCTGACCTGCGCCGACGCATAGAGAATATCCTGCTGGGTACTACCATCGAGGGCAAGCCCTTCACCGTGAAGGACCTTGGTGTGGCTGGTGCCATCTGCGTGCTCCTGCGCGATGCCATAAAGCCCAATCTGGTGCAGACAACCGAGAACACTCCTGCCGTGGTGCATGGCGGTCCCTTTGCCAACATAGCACATGGATGTAACTCCGTACTGGCCACACGCATGGCCATGAGCCTGGCTCCGTACGTGGTTACGGAGGGCGGTTTCGGTGCCGACCTGGGTGCTGAGAAGTTCTACGACATCAAGTGCCGCAAGTCGGGCCTGCAACCTGCACTCACCGTACTGGTTGCCACCACACAGGGCCTGAAGATGCATGGCGGTGTGCCCGTGGAGGCAATCAAGGAACCCAACATGGAGGGCTTGAAGGAAGGCGTGAAGAACCTTGACCGCCACATCCGCAACCTGCAGGGCTTCGGTCAGACGGTGGTGGTGTGCTTCAACCGCTTTGCCACGGATACCGACGAGGAGATCGACTTCTGCCGCCAGCATTGTGCCGAGATGGGCATAGGCTTTGCCGTGAACAATGCCTTCAACGAGGGCGGTGCCGGTGCCGAGGAGTTGGCACGCCTTGTGGCGGACACCATAGAGAACAACCCCAGCGAGCCTCTGAAGTTCGCCTATGCCGACGAGGACACCATCGAGCAGAAGGCTCTGGCCGTGGTGCAGAAGGTGTATGGCGGCAAGGGTGTTACCTTCACTCCTGCGGCCAAGAAGATGCTTCAGAAGATAGAGGAACTGGGTTTGTCGCACTTCCCCATCTGCATAGCCAAGACACAGTTCTCCTTCTCTGCCGACCAGAAGGCATACGGCGTGCCCGAGGGTTTCAACATTGCCATCCGCGATGTGGTCATCAACCAGGGAAGCGAGTTCATCGTGCTCATAGCAGGAGAGATACTTCGCATGCCAGGCCTGCCCAAGGTGCCCCAGGCAGAGAAGATAGACATAGTAAACGGAGAAATAGAAGGATTGAGTTAATATATGAAGAAGATTTTGCTTTTGGGCTCAGGCGAACTCGGTAAGGAATTCGTCATTGCCTGCCAGAGAAAGGGTCAGTATGTAGTCGCTTGCGACAAGTACGACAATGCTCCTGCCATGCAGGTGGCCGACGAGCGCCGCGTGTTCAGCATGCTGGACGGCGATGCCCTCATGAAGGTTGTGGAGGAGGTCCGTCCCGACATCATCGTGCCCGAGATAGAGGCCATCCGCACCGAGAAACTCTACGAGTGCGAGGAGATGGGCATACAGGTGGTTCCCAGCGCACGTGCCGTGAACTTCACCATGAACCGCAAGGCCATACGCGAACTGGCACACACCGAGTTGGGTCTGAAGACCGCCAACTACCGCTATGCCACCACCTACGAGGAACTTACCCAGGCGGCCAGCGTGATAGGTTTCCCCTGCATCATCAAGCCTCTCATGTCCTCCAGCGGACATGGCCAGAGCAAGGTGGACAGTGCCGAGGAACTGCCTGCTGCTTGGGAGTGTGCATGCGAGGGTTCGCGTGGCGACATCATGGAGGTCATCGTGGAGCAGTTCATACCCTTCGACTACGAGATAACCCTGCTCACCGTTACGCAGAAGAATGGTCCCACCCTGTTCTGCGCCCCCATCGGTCATGTACAGAAGGGCGGCGACTATCAGGAGAGTTTCCAGCCACGCCAGATGAAGCCCGAGCACCTTGTACAGGCACAGGAAATGGCGGCCAAGGTGACGGAAGCCCTCACCGGTGCAGGCATCTGGGGTGTGGAGTTCTTTGTTAGCGAGAAGGACGGTGTCATCTTCAGCGAACTCTCTCCACGTCCGCACGATACAGGCATGGTAACCCTTGCCGGCACACAGAACCTCAGCGAGTTCGAACTCCATTGCCGTGCCGTGCTTGGTTTGCCCATTCCCGAGATTACCCAGGAGCGCCAGGGTGCCAGTGCCGTTATCCTCTCAGGCATAGAGAAGCACAACCCCGACTACACAGGCATGGAAGACGCATGTGCCCAGGAGCGCACCTATCTGCGCATCTTTGGCAAGCCCGAGGCCCACGTAGGCCGCCGCATGGGCGTTGTCGTATGCTGGGATGCCCTCGATGCCGACCAGCAATCGTTGCGCGACAAGTGCAAAGCCGCCGCCGCCAAGGTATCGGTAGTGTAACCGAACAAGGTCCCTCGACCTTTATACATTATAATATATATACACAATCCGCAGGCACCCCAGTGATGGCAAGTGTCTGCGGATTGATGTTTTGTGTGGGATAGGGGATGTTTTTCGTTTTCCGTTTTCACCTTTCCGTTTGAAAAAGTTTTCCGTTTTCCGTTTTCCGTTAGTTAAGCAAAGAAAGGACACGTCCCCAGTTAAAGGCGTGTCCTTTCTTTGAATTCGTTTAAGATGTCTGATGCCTTCTCCGTACTGATGTCGGGGAAATGCTCTGCCAGTATCTCTTTGAGTGCCTCTTCGGCACGTTTGCGCATCTGCATTCTTCCCGTTGCCAGTCCGCTATGGAAGGGGATGTGAGGCAACAGTGCGCGATTGAAGTTTCCGTCGCTCATCCTACCAAAAAAATATAAGCAAGGTGCTACTTGTGAAGACTATTTCCTGAATGCGGAGCGGAAACCACGGACAAGGTTGAGTCCCAGGCTTACTCCTTGCCAGATGTTGAAAGCGTTGCGGGCAATCTGCATGGCAAAGTCCAACTTGTTCGTAGCACGGGGCAGGGGAGCGATGGCCTTGGTGACGGACATCGACAATTTCTGTTGGAGCTGCTCCAACTCAGCCTTCTTTGCTGCCTTCTTTTGCTGTATGGCCAGAAGGACGTCTGGCTGGTTCAGAATTTCCTGTGCTGTTGTCATTGTTGTGCTTTTGGAGTGTTGTCGTTTCCTGGCATGTCTGCTTCAAGGAAGATGCGTACCATCATTCGTGCTATGGGCTGAAGAATGAGTTTTCTGCGCATGCCCCAGGATATGAGTGCAATGAAGAGCATTATGCCGGCAAGAGCGGCAAAGCCGAGAACTGCGGAGTCGGTAACCTGGTTGATCCAGAAGGCAATGGCAAAGCTTGCGAGCAGCAAGGCGATGCCTACCAAGACAAGCATTACAATGCCCAGAGTGGCAGCGTAGAACAATCTTGTCATGCTCTCTGCTGCCCCCAGGGATATGTTTTCTTTCTGTTTCTGTATGTACTCCTTTATAAGGAGAAAGATTTCCTTGAATTCTTCCAAAACGTGGATGGAGTTTGGATTGACCATAAATCCGAAAAAGGTGAGGTCACATTATGCGTCCTCACCCATGATTCTCGGATTAAGGAATCGTTGTGAAAATACGGAGTTTATTCGGCTGCGCCCAGACCCAGGTCTTCAGCGATGTCGCTGGCCAGGTCTTCCATTTCCTTGCGGCTCAGCTTGATGCCGCGCTTCTTGAGGTTCTCTACGATCATGGCTCTGGTGTCAACACCCTTCTCAGGAGCAAAGAGAAGACCACAGGCTGCACCTACTGCAGCACCGCCGATAAAGGCGAGCAAATAATTAACGGCTTTCATAATGATAATTTTTTTTAATAGGTGTTAGTATTAGGTTGTTGTTTATGTTTGCTTTCTTCTTGCCAGATGCTGGTTCCGGCATCTTTTCATCGCAAATATATGGAAAATATTTCTATAACCATGTATTTTTTCGTGCTTTTTTAGCGGCAATTAACGAATTTTATGTTGGCTAAAAGTATTATTAGCATTTGTGAGCATATATTTTCCTTAAAAATATTGTATCTTTGTGCCGTTAATCATTAAGCAAGGACAGTAAATTTAAACAAATACTTAATAATCCTATGAAGAAAATCGCTTTGATGGGCTTTGCCTTTGCTGCAGCCTTTGCCATGAGTTCCTGCAAGAGCGGGGAGAGTGCTTACAAGAAGGCCTACGAGAAGGCCCAGGCCCAGCAGTCAGCCGCCACCAGCGTTACCCAGGTGAACACATCAGCAGATGCTGCTCAGGAAGGTGCAACCCAGGTAACCGTAACTCCCGTGCAGACAATCACTCCCGTGCAGACTGTTACTCCCGTTACAGATTACAGTAACGTAACCGTGCGCACCGAGGACGTTACCCTGGTGAATGGTACCGGTCTTAAGGCATACAGCGTGGTTGTGGGCAGTTTCGGCGTGCAGGCCAATGCAGGCGCATTGCAGAAGAAGCTCTCTGGCCAGGGCTATCAGGCTCAGGTTGTAAAGAGCCCCTCCAATATGTACCGCGTAATCCTCAGCACCCACAACGACAAGGTCTCTGCCGCACAGAGCCGCGACAAGGTGCGTGGCACATATCCCGATGCATGGCTGCTGTACCAGAAGTAACCCCATGGCCCGTGTATTGAGTATAGACTATGGCAAACGCCGCACAGGTCTGGCTGTAACCGACCCTTGTCAGATTATTGCCAACGGACTGACTACGGTAGACACTCCTTCTTTGCTCAAATTCCTTCAGGACTATGTGTCCAAAGAACCGGTAGAGAGGTTTGTGGTAGGTTTGCCCAAACAGACTAATGGCCTGGATAGCGAGAATCTTCCTCGCGTCCAGGCTTTTGTCAAAAGACTGGAAACAGCCTTTCCGGATATTCCGGTAGAGTGGTGGGACGAGCGCTACACCAGCGTCATGGCCCATCAGGCGATGCTTGAGAGCGGCATAGGCCGCAAGGCACGCCAGAACAAGGCTCTGGTAGACGAGATAAGTGCTACCATCATCCTGCAGGGATGGATGGAGAGGCGCAGATTTTGAATGAACAAAGCAGAAAGCAAATGATACTACCTATTTATACATACGGCCAGCCTGTCCTTCGCAAGGAGACCGAAGAGATAGATGCCGATTACCCCAACCTGAAGCAGATAATTCAGGACATGTGGGACACGCTGGGCAGAAGCCATGGCGTAGGCCTGGCGGCTCCGCAGGTGGGACTGCCCATACGTCTGGCAATTATCGACCTGGACTGCATCAGCGAGGAAGAACCTCAGTATGAGGGTTACAAGCGTACCTTCATCAACCCCTACATAGAGGAGGTGGATGACACCGTTATGGAAACCCAGGAGGAGGGCTGCCTTTCCCTGCCTGGACTTTCCGAGAAGGTAACACGCCCCACACGTATCCGAGTGTCCTATCTGGACGAGAATTTCGAGGAGCACGAGGAGTGGGTGGACGGTTTCCTGGCACGCGTCATGCAGCATGAGTTCGACCATCTTGATGGCGTGGTGTATACCGACCACCTCAAGGGTCTGCGCCGCCAGTTGATGGCACCCAAACTGAAGCAGCTGGTCAAGGGTATCTTCAGTGCCGACTATAAGGTTAAACCCTTGAGAAAATAACCACCGCTTCGTATGGTCAGACGTCTGCTCATAGTGCTTCTGTGCCTTGCATCGGTTTGCACGGCATGCTTCCCTCAGATAAATACCGAAAGGGTTATTCTCATGGGGCGCAATGCCTTGTACTATGAGGACTATGTCCTGGCCATACAGCGTTTTAACTCAGTTATTTCCGCCAAGCCATATCTGGCCGAGCCTTTCTTCTACCGCGGCCTGGCGAAGTTCTATCTCGAGGACTATGCCGGTGCCGAGGCAGATTGCTCTCTCGCCTTGGAGCGTCGCCCATATACTGCCCAGTACTACACCCTGCGCGGCCTGTGCCGAGTAAACATGGAGATGTACGACCTTGCCGTCAAGGACTATCGTGCCTCCCTTCAGCAGAATCCCATGGAGCGCAACAACTGGCACAACATGGTTCTTTGCCTCATGGAAATGGAGCAGTACGACGATGCCGACCTGGCACTCGACAGTATGATGACACTATGGCCGCGCGAGTCTTCGCAATGTACCATGAAGGCTCAGGTGTCCATTGCCAAGAAGGATACCGCCATGGCAGAAGTGTGGGTGGACAGTGCCCTTGTGCTGGATGCCTACGACGGCAATGCCTGGGCAATGAAGTCGTCCATGCATGCGCGGCGAGAAGAATACCGTGATGCGGAAATGGCACTTGACAAGGCCATCGTGCAGAAGCCGCGCGTTCCGCTGCTCTATGTGAACCGAGCCCTGGCTCGCTTCCAGCAGAACAACATCCGCGGTGCCATGTCCGACTACGACCAGGCCATCGAGATAGACGCCTCCAACTATGTGGCGCACTACAACCGCGGACTTCTCCGTGCACAGGTGGGCGATGACAACCGTGCCATCGACGACTTCAATTTTGTTCTCAGCATCGAGCCGGACAACATGATTGCCCTCTACAACCGTGCCATTCTCCTTGACCAGACAGGCGATTTCCGTGGGGCAATCCGTGATATCAGTACCGTCATAGAAGAGTACCCCCAGTTCTGGGCTGGTTACAGCCAGCGTGCCGCCATCCTCCGCAAGATAGGCGACACCTATGGTGCGGAGCGCGACGAGTTCAAGGTGCTCAAGGCACAGATGGAGGCACGTACGGGCAAGTACAAGGTGCAGAAGACCACACGTCGCAAGAGCGAGCGTAAGATAGAGGATTACAACAAACTTGTGGTGGATGACGAGCAGACGGACATGAACGGATACTCCAACGAGTTCCGCGGACGTGTGCAGAACCGACAGACCGACCTCAAGTGCATGTCGTCCTATGTGCTGAGTTTCTACGCCAAGGAGCATCCCACACGCCGCTATGTGCCGTATAGCCAGAGCGTGGAGCAGTTCTCCAGAGACAATGCACTGGACCAGCCGCTCCTTCTGTGCAACGACCACATTACACTGGACAGCACACGCATAGCCCTGCATCAGGACCGTGTGCTTACCGACGTGGTGCTGGGCAGAACCTGCCAGCTGGTGCTGGACAACTACATGGTGCGCGACTATGAAACGGCCATGTCCGTACTGGATTCCGTGATTGTTTCCGTGCCCGATGTAAATCCCCTTTACCATTTCCTCAGGGCACAGGTACGCACCTCGCAGGTGGAGGCGCAGCCCATCAACGACAACGAACTGCGCCTGCGCTATCTGGAGATACTTCAGGACTGGAAATATTGCGCCAGGGCATTGCCCGACTTCCCGTTTGCATCCTACAATATGGCAAACACCTATGTTAAACTCAAGGACTATCCCTCAGCCGTAGAGGCGTATACTGAAGCCATCAGGCGCGAACCCGACATGCCCGAGGCGTATTTCAACCGAGGCGTGACACACATACTTCAGGGCAACGTGGAATCCGGTCTTGCCGATCTCTCCCGTGCCGGCGAAATGGGACTCTACCAGGCATACAGCCTCATAAAGAAATACTCCGCCAAGGGTAGGGAGAGGTGAACGGTGAGCGGTGAGCGGTTAAGGGTTAGAGGTTAATGTGGCAAAGCCACGGTTAATTGCGACTGCGTCGCAGGTTAAAGGTTAAGGGTTAGAGGTTAATGGTGAGCGTAGCAGTTTTCAGTTTTCCACCTTTCCGTTTGAAAAAGTTTTCCGTTCGTTAAAGTTTATTTCCTTCTTCTGAATTCGGCGCAGATGATAGCGGTTGCCATTGCCACATTCAGTGATTCTGTGGTATGGCGGCCTTGCGGGTAGTTGGGGATCAAGAGCTTGTCGCTGACCATATTTTCTATTTCCTGGCAGATGCCTTTACCTTCATTTCCCATAACGATGATTCCGTGAGGAGTTAGCGGACGTTCGTAGACATTAGTGCCGTCGAGGAAGGTTCCGTACACCGGTACTTCGTGCTTGGAGGCGTTGGCAATGTATTCGGTAAGGTTGGAATAATGCACCCTTATGCGTGAAATGGCTCCCATTGTGGCCTGGATGGCTTTGGGGTTGAAGATGTCCACGGTTTCGGCAGAACATACAATGTCCTCTATCCCAAACCAATCTGCCAATCGGCATATAGTACCAAGGTTTCCCGGGTCCTGAACTCCGTCCAACGCAAGAAGAAGGCGTTCCATACCAGTACCGTTCTCGGGTAACTTCCATTCCGGCAGAGGGAATAGCGCCAGCACCTGCTGCGGATGTTGCAGAAGCGAAGCGCTTTTCAGTTCTGCTTCGCTTATGATGTCAGCAGGACAGGACACCTGGAATGCAGCCGGCATTTTCCATTGCGATGTATGGCATAGATAAACGGGCTTGTGCCCTGCCACCAGCAGTTCTCCTACCAGTTTGTGCCCCTCTGCCACGAAGAGACCTTCCTGGCGCCGGTACTTTTTCTGTTCAAGAGAATGTATTTGCTTAATACGAGCCTTGCTAAGCATATTGTATTATCCTATGGCTATGAGTTTGATTTCAAATATCAGTGCAGAGTCGCCAGGTATGGGACCAGTGCTTTTGGAACCGTATCCCAGATGTGACGGTATGTACACCTCCCAGTGGTCGCCAATGTGCATGTTTACCAGTGCTATCTGGAATCCGCTGATAAGTTCGTTCACACGGAACGCTTCCGGACAACTGCGGTTGAACGAATTGTCAAACACCTTGCCGTTTATCAGCGAACCCTTGTAGTGGCAGGTTACTATGCTTCGTGGGCCAACAGTTCCTCCGCCTTGCCCATCTTCCAGTATTTTGTACATGACACCGCCTCGCAGACTTTTTACGCCGTCTGCTTGTGCAATGTCTTCCATGAACTTCTCGTTTTTCAAACGATATTCCTCTTTGTTTTTCTTTGCCATGACATTAGTTCTTGTTGTTGATAATCAATGCAGCCAGTACTCCAGGCACCCATGCGCAACACGTTAGCAGCAGAGTGATAATAATGGAACCGCATCCTTTGTCCAGAACTGCCAAAGGAGGAAACAGAATACAAAGTATTACACGTATAAGACTCATTTTATTATTGTTTTATCTTTTAAGTTTTATCCCTATTGTTGTCCTTTATCAAGCGGGGATGAATACGAAAACTCTTCGTTAACCCCTAAACTCTAAACTCTAAACCCTAAACTCTAAACACTAAACTCTCACCGCTTAATCACCTGTTGCACAGTTGCTTGAAGTCGCAAAACTTGCATGCATCTAATTTGCCTGTGCGGCAGAAGGGCAGGGTGGGAGAGAAGATTTCCTTAATCACTTCGTGCAGCTCCTTCACAAACTCACCTTCGTACAGGGCGATGTCCTCCACGGGTCCTATGGGCACGTTGGGGTTGTTGTTCCTGCCGTTCTCTGAACCTACCGTCAGCGTAGGGTCGTAGTCGGGAGCGCCAGCCTTGGCTGTGTAGAACAGTACAGGCTTTATGGGCATGGCAGGTTGCTTCTTGTACTTTGTTGCCAGGGCATAGAGGAAGGTCTGGAAGTAGTATCCTGCATGCGTGTTGTCTCGTGTGAAGATGGCATTGAAGTTTGATGCCGTATTCTCGTGCGCACCGGTCTTGTAGTCAAGTATGCGCAGGTATGGGTTGCCCTTCTTGTCGCGCAGCATATCCATGCGGTCAACACGTCCGCCAGTCAGTACCGACACCTTCTGTCCGTCCACATCCACGTCCATCTGCATGTTCACGTCCTCCTCCATGGCCTCCATCGTGATGGGAGCATGGCACTCGTCCCATCTCAGCAGGTTCATCAGGTAACGCTCCACCACGCCACGTATCAGTATGTTCTCTCCACGGAATTCCGTTATTCCGGCATCTGCCAGGAACTGCTCGTCAATTATCTTCTGCAGGCGGCTGCCCTTGTCTGTGGTGTATGCCGACAGGTGTTCCCTGGTTATCACGTTGCTTCCCGTGTGCGACATGATTTCCTTGTACACCCTCTCTGCCGAGTTGTGGAAGATGGTACCCATCAGGCGTGCGTCGATGCCATCCTCGGGATCGGGTTCCACGCGAATGCCGCATACGCTGGACAGGTAGAACTTCATGGGGCAATCCAGATAGCGGTTTATGCTTGAAGGGCTCAAGGGGCGTGCCTCGGGATTCGTGTTCAGGTCGTACTTCTCGTGCAAGGCCTGCATTATTGCATCGTCCTTGTGTATGGTGTCCAGCGAGGTGAACATGCACTCCTGTTCCGCCTCCAGGCGAAGGCAACGGATGGGTATGTCCGTCTCTGCCTGCAACTGGCGCAGGAAACGGCTCATCTCGTGCCGCACGTTGCCCGAGGAGTTCTCGTTGTAGATGAAGGTAACGTGCTCTGCCCTTTGTATCAGACGGTAGAAGTAGTAGGCAAACACCGCTATGCGATGCCTCACCGTGGTAAGTCCGAATCCCACCCTCAGCGTATAAGGTATCAGCGAGTTGTCCGCTCCGCTCTTGGGCAGGAAACCTTCGCCTACGTTCAGCATCAGCAGGTTGCGGAAGTCCAGGCAGCGCGTCTCCAGCACACCCATTATCTGCAGGCCCTGTGCAGGCTCTCCGTGGAAGGGTATGCTCTGACTTCCCAGTATGCGGCGCAGAAGACGGCGCAGGGTGGTGGGATTCAGTTGCAAGGCAGGCTGTGTCTCCGTGGCTATGTCGTGGAACTGTCTCAATGCACGGTGTGTCTGGAAAAGGCTTTCCACCATCAGCACATCGTCAAACAGGTTCTCGTCCTGCATCTTTCCTGCCAGGGACGACACTATGTCCAGAAGGTATGCCACCAGTGCCGGTATGTCCGAGGAGTCTATCCTTTGCTCCCATTGCACCTGCTCCATGAACTTGAAGTAGGGATGGTATTTCACTGTTCTCAGGAAGGGCAGACGGAATCTCTTTCTGCTTTCGTCCCAACCCTCCGTCTGCAATGCTATGAGTGCAAGCATCAGGCTGTAGATGGGTGTTCCCATCAGGGAATAGCCCATGGTGATGTTCACGTCGGAGGGAGTTCCCTCTTTCTTTATTTCTTCCTTTTCTTCCTCTTTGCCTTCTTCTGTATCTTCCTCGTTATCAGGTATGGCATGCAGGACGGGCTGAAGTTGCTGTTCATCGCACAGAACCAGTGCCGTCTCTCTCTCCTCCTGGGTGAGGTGCTCCTTCAGCCACTCAGGTATGTATCGTGTGGCACTGCTGTCCGTACTGGTGGAGATGAAGGTTACCTCCCCCTTGTGGCGCAGGTTGTTGTAGATGCCCGTGCGTGCCAGAGCATTGGGGAAGCGGAGCAGGTTTTCGCGTATGAAGTCTCCCGCCTCAAAGGCACGGTTCTCCATGTACATCACGTCGAAGTCCCAATAGAACAGCGCCCTGCCACGGTCGTGCAGATACGACATCAGTTTCTTCTCCGTTTCGCTAAGCATGTTGAAGCCCACGAAGCAATACACCGTATCGTCGTCCAGCAGGTGAAGCATTTCCTTGTCCTCCACCGCCTTGCGCTCCAGTGCACCCTGGTAGGGCTGTGTGCCCTCGGGCATGGTGTCCTTCAGTTGGTGGTACAGGTTGGGCATTATGCTCCAGAGTTCCGAGAAGCGCTCCTGCAGGCGAGTCCTGTGCTCAGTCTGGAAACTGCCGAAGAACTGCTCCAGAGCCTCGCGCTGGTTCTCTGTCAGGAAGTCCAGGCTCTCCATGTCGCCCAGTTCCTTGGCATTGAGGAAAAGCGCATCGGCGTTCACCAGATGCTTGTCTATGTCGTCGAAGTCGGAAAGCATTATCTCGCCCCATCCCCAGAACATGTCCAGCGACTCCGCCTTGTCGCCCATCAGCCCCTTATATATATTATACAGGGTGCACACGGCAGGTATGGGTTCCATCACGTTGTCGCCAGTTATGCGGCCGAACAGTTCCCCTATGGTGGCATACTGCGGAGCCCACATGGGTGTGTCCGCCAGCGTCAGGAACTCCTCGTTCATGAACAGTCGTGCACGCTTGTTGGGGAACACCACCGCCACCTTGGTCATATCCTTGCCGAAACGCACCATCAGGTCCTTTGCCACGCTGGCCAGGAAGGTCGTTTCGCTCCAGTTGTCTCTCTTGCTTGTCTCCATTGTCTTGTCTCCTCCCCTAAACTTCTTCCGTCCTGCCCAGTTTCACGTACCACAGGTAGCCCTTCACCGTGTGCCCGGGGTATAGTTTGCGGAGCAGGCGCATGTAGTTCTTCACCTGTCCCTTGTAGTCGTCGTCTTCGTCGCCGAACTTATAGTCGATTACCGTTATCCGCCCGTCCTTCATCACTATGCGGTCGGGCCGCTGGTCGCGCTTGTTCCGCTTGCGGGCCGTGGGGTCCAGTATCTCGCACTCGGCAAATACATGGTTATCAGGGGCAAACCACGAAGCCACCAGGCCGTTGTCCTCCATCTGTTGCAGGTAGCCTGCCAGTTCCTTGCATTGCTCCTCGGAAAGCAATCCCGCCATCTGGTTACGCCTCAGCGTCTGCTCCACATCCTGCGCATCCCTTATCTGCTCCATCACATGGTGGTACAGCACACCCAGCGAGCGAGCCTCATCGCTCTGTCCGAACATCTCCTTTGCCTCGTTGCTCTGTCGGAAGTTCAGGCGCGCCTTGTAGCTCTGCATCTTCACTATGTGCGCCTTGAAGTCGGGCTGCATGCGGTTGTCGCTTGCCTTCTCCTTCTTCACCGTCACGATGGGTTCTCCCTCCTCGCCGTGCCACACACCGTCGGTGAAGTTGCCGTTGGAGTTCAGACAATCGTTCAGCAGGTTGCCCACCATCTGTGTCTCCGTCACACTCTTGCCGTTGTGCACGCCCCAGATGTACATGTTGCACGAGGCACGTGTCAGTGCCACGTACAGCGCGTTTAGTTCGTCCACACGGCTTTGCAGATGCTCCTCGTCGTATCGCCCCTGGTAGAATGACTTTGCCATCACCCCGGTCTTTGCCACCGGCATCCTGCCCAGAGTGTTGTACTCCTCGTGTCCGTCCTCAGCCTCGCACCACAGGGTGTCGCCCATGTCCTTCTCCAGGTTCCAGTCGCAATGCGGAAGCAGCACGGTGTGGAACTCCAGACCTTTGGACTTGTGTATGGTCAGTACCCTTATGCCTTCCTGCTTGCCCGAGGGAATGGCCTGCTTGCATAGCACATTGTCCCATTCGGCAAGGAAGGAATGCAGGTCGTTGGGGTTGTCCTTCAGGTAGTTCTGCACAGCATCCAGGAAGGCATAGTGATAGGCCTCCTGCTCGGAGAGCACCTTCAGGTCCAGCCTGCGGTATAGTTCCTCCACCAGTTCGTACAGAGGCATCTGCTTCAGCCTCTGCCTTTCCTCCACCAGGAATTCGGGCAGCATGTCCAGTGCATTGGTGCGCATGATGCTGTCCATGGGCATCTCCGCCCTCTTCACCCTCTGCATGTAGTGCATCAGGAACAGGTGGTAGGGCAGTGGCTTTGTCTCGTAGTCATCTATCAGCAAGCGCATGGCCGAAACCAGTATCATGGCTATGGAACTATTGCCCAGCAGGTATGCCTCGTCGCTGGCTATGCGTATGCCCTCGGGAGCATGCTGGTCGAAATACTCCAGTATGGAGGTGGCATTGTAGTTCTTGCGCAATAGTATGGCCATCTTTTCCAGCGGCAGACCAGCCTTGTGCAGGGTGCATATCTGCTTTAGCATGTCGCCATACATCCACTCCTGCTCTTCTTCGCTGGTGAGTACAGGGTGGCCGTTGGTCTTCGTGCCCTTGATGCGCAGTGTGACGCTCCAGAAGCCCTTGGGGTCCTTGGCCTTGCCTGGCGAGGTCTTCTGCTCCACGTCGGCATATATGCCGTCTTTGCCACCTATGCAGAACCTTGCATCCGGGGCAATGCTGTCCAGCAGAAGTGCCGCCTGTGGGAAGAGGCGGTTGTTGAAGTCTATTATACGGTGTTCGCTACGGTAGTTAGTGTCCAGCGTCTCGGTGCGCGGTTTCCATGTGTCCATGCTCTCGGCCAATCCGCTCAGCAGGCTCCACTCTCCGCCACGCCAGCGGTATATGCTCTGCTTTATGTCGCCCACTATCAGGTCCGTGCCTCCCAGTGCCTGGTTCTCAAACAGAAGCACACGGAAGTTGTTCCATTGCAGACGGCTCGTATCCTGGAACTCGTCTATCATTATGTTCCTCAGCACGGTGCCTATCTTCTCAAACACGAAGGGGTTGTCCTGTCCGTCTATCAAGCGCGAGAGCAGGGTGGGGGTGCGCGACAGGGGGAATGTCTCCCTCTCCTCGTTTATGTCCCTCACTATCTCGTCTATGCGCGAGAGCAGTTGCAGCTGGTTGGTATAGTTCCTTGCCAGTTTGGCGGTATTGAACTTGCGTGTCAGTTCCTCCTCCTCGCCCAGGAACTTCTGGAACCTGTCGCTCAGGGCATTCATCAACGAGCACGCCCCGGCATCGTCCTTGTACTTCTTCAGCAGCAGAGCGCTTCCGTCCACCAGGAATTCCTGGAAGATTTTCCCCTTTGCCACATCCTTGGGGTCCTTGTCATCCAGCAGTCTTTGCAGATATGTGGCAGGTGCAGGCGTCTTCTTGCCCACCAAATCCGGCTGGCATGTGTTCAGCACGTCCTTTAGCATGTCCTGTGCCAGTGCCTTTGTCTGTTGCTGCGCCTCGTCCATCACGCGCTTCATCTCGGTGCGGAACTCCCTCACCTTCCTGTAGTCCGAAATGATATTGCGCTCCTCGGTGCTCCTTTGTAGGAAGTCCTCCTGGAATATACACTTTGCAAAGTCCTTTATGGCAGCCTGTATGTTCCAACGGCCGTTCTCGTCCAGTTCGTCCGTCACGTACTGCACCACTATCTTTCTCAGTGCCTCGTCCAGGTCCAGCGAGTCTATCATGCGGTCCACGGCCAGTTCCAGCAGTTCTCCGTCCTTCAGGTCCACTTGCAGCTTCGAACTCTGTCCCAGTTCCCTTGCCAGCGACCTCAGAACGCTCTGGAAGAAACTGTCTATCGTCTCCACCCGGAAGTTGCTGTAGTCGTGTAGTATCATGGTCAGCGCCTCACCGCTTCGCTCGCGCAGCTGCTCCACGCTCATGTCCGTGCCATCGCCGTGGAGTTTCTCCATCAGTTTGCCCACATAGTCCGCGCTGCTTGGCAGGGCCTTCCAGATGCCATAGAGGTGTTGCAGTATGCGGTCCTTCATCTCCGCCGTCGCCTTGTTGGTGAATGTCACCGCCAGCGTGTGCCTGTATTCCTCCTCGGCCTGTGGTCGCACCATCAAGTAGATGTACTCCACGGTCAGCGTAAACGTCTTTCCGCTACCAGCCGAAGCCTTGTATATGTTCAGTGTGGAATTCATGCCTATTGTCTATTGTTTCTGCCCACAAAGATACTCTTTTCTTGGCAGAAAAGCAAATCTGAAACGAAATCGAAATATCAATGCTCCGTTAATCAGATGTCTTGCAGTTAATCCCTTATGTCTTTACTGTAGATATGCGGCAGCCTGCCATATACGGCTATAAAGTAAAGTGTTTATTAATGGGGTAGCTCCTAAAAATGCACTATTGCTTGTGGAAATCTATCAAAAATCACCACATCCCACAGCAGATAAGTTGCCTTTTAAATTTGTACTTAATAAAATGACGAAGTGCAACTATACAAAAATGTTGGTGTTCCCTATTATGATGCGTTATTCTTATAATATCATACAATGATGATTAACAGAGTTATAATGCGTAGTATTGAAAATAAAACTCTGCCAAATCTTATTTTTTAATGCATATTTGGCTGAGTTTTGCAAAGTTTTATGTAGCTTTGCATACGACTAAAAGTAAAATGTATGATAATAGGAAGAGAAAATGAGCTAAAAATGCTTCATGAAGCATATAGCGACGAGTATTCACAATTTGTAGTTGTATATGGAAGGCGTCGTGTGGGTAAAACTTTCCTTGTGCGAGAAGCGTTCAATTATAAATTTACATTTCAACATTCAGGAATTGCAAACGCACCGCGTAGTTCACAATTGGAAGAATGGGGAAAATCTCTTCAAAAACATGGGTT
>JAZRJU010000028.1:0-25630 GCA_045645965.1 Bacteroidaceae bacterium | reverse complement strand
ATAGTCACATTGACAGTACCGCGGAACACGCCCCTTTGAATTATGGCAACCTTTGCATACTGCTCTGCCAACCAAGAACGGGCACAAATGTAGCCTCTGAATTACAAAAAGACCATTGGGCCCAAAGCCAATTTGCAAAATTTGTTGACAAGGCGTGCTCCGAACTAACCTATACCCCAGAAGAAAAACGGAGTTCACACCAATTTGCTCCAGGCGCGACAGCCAAGGACTCCTTATTTCTGCAAGGTTATTCCTGGTGCAGATTTAACATCGCACGACACACTGGCAATATTAGCATTACTGCGGACAAAACCCTTTTTGGTAAAGCGCCTGGAACAGACCTTAGCGAGCATTTTCTCGTAAGGGGAGAGAACGCATGCCTTCCACAAGGCACATTGGATAATTTCAGCATGATTTTCAATTATGGTCAGAAGCAACCAAGACTGAATGCAAAAGAGTTCTTTGCCAAAGACACATGGCTGCAGGAAGAAGTTGTTCTATGGTTAGCGGAGATTCCTGAAGAACAGCATGACCATGTTGCCTTTACCATCAAGATGCCAGCAACCTGCGAATATCGTAAAAAGTTCTACAGAGAATATCTTACTGAGGTGCCTGTGAAAGAAGAGGTTTTCATATACAGGTGTATAGTTCCTTTCGGAAAGGTATCCACATTCGATGAGCATTTCCGCTTGTATTACAATACCAATTCTAAGATTGAATGGCATCCATATGAATAACCAAGGGTGTTACATATATAAAGCAGAAGGGTGTGTCAAAACTGGCACACCCTCTTTATGAGTTAACAGTAAACATAGAACATGTAGACATGCTATTACACGATAGTGGTCTAAAACGACTTTTTCGCCACCTTAGACATGGTCTTTATACAAGCCTCAAGCCATCGTCGGAAATTGTTATCAGGCGGCGCTTGTAGAGGTCGCCGATGGCTTTCTTGTAGACTTTCTTGCTGACGTTGAAGGTCTGGGCAATGTCCTCGGCAGGACTCTTGTCGCCCAGAGGGCAATAGCCGCCGTTGTCCTGAAGGTATGCCAGCAGAATGTCGCTGAAGTCTGCCACGCCCTCCTGGCCCTGACGGGTGAGGGTGAGGTCTATCTTGCCATCCTCGCGTACCTTTTTTATATATGCACACGTGCGCATGCCTGTACGAAGGTCGCGGAACACCTGCGAGTCGTAGAGGAGTCCGCCCCATTGGTTGTCCACAATAACCTTGAAACCGAGGTCGGTCTTCTGCCAAATAAGAATCTCCACCTCGTCGCCACGGCGATAGGGAGGAATACCGGGATCAAGATAGCGCTCCACCTTGGCACTGGCCATAATGCGGTTGCTCTCCTCGTCCAAATGGATGTGCACTATGTAGCTCTGTCCCTTTGCCATCTTCATCTTCTGCTCGCGGAAGGGCACGAAGAGATCCTTCAGAAGTCCCCAGTTGAGGAAGGCGCCGAAGTTGTTTACCCATGCCACCTCAAGGAAGGCAAAGTCGCCCACCTGTGCCAAGGGTTTGCGCATGGTGGCAATGAGGCGCTCCTCCTGGTCGAGATAAAGGAAAACCTCCACTTCCTCGTCCAGAGCAACATCGCCCTCTACCTCGTTCTGCGGCAAGAGTATCTCGCCATGTATGCGTCCGCCATCCAGATAATATCCGAAGGGAACCTGCTTTACCACCCTAAGGGTGTTTGTCTGTCCTAATTTTATGTTCATATTTATCGGACCCCTCCCCGAACCAACGGACCCTCCCCCCGCCCCTCCACAAGGGAGGGGAGTATAATGTTCTGTTGGTGTGGGCACAAATCGGTTGTTAGCACTCCATCCCCTTGTGGGCGAGCAAGGTCCTCAGAAGAAGCACAAAATGTGCTTCTGTGCCTTGGGAGGGGAGCACTCCCCAGTGCGGCGCGCGGACAGGCTGGGGAGGGGTCCGTTCCTTTCCACAAAGGGAGGGAGTATACTGTACTGGGGAATGAGGATTTTGTTAAAGGTTTATATTCATTGTTGGTTGTAACTACTCCCTCCCATACAGGGGAGGGTTGGGGAGGGGTCCGCTGGATCCGCTGGGGTAAGGGGGAGGGTCAGTCCACTATCATTCCGTCCTTCATACGGATGGTGCGGTCGGTGAGGGATGCGAGGGTCTCATCGTGAGTGACGATGACGAAGGTCTGGCCGAAGCGGTCCCTAAGGTCGAAGAAGAGACGGTGGAGTTCCTCCTTATTTTTAGTATCAAGGCTTCCCGAGGGTTCGTCGGCAAGGACCAGTTCGGGGTTGTTCATCAAGGCACGTGCCACGGCCACACGTTGCTTCTCTCCACCTGAGAGTTCGTTGGGTTTGTGCCCTGCACGCTCGGAGAGTCCCATAAAATCCAGCAGTTCCATGGCTCGCTTCTTGGCTTCCTTGTGTGAGGTTCCAGCTATGAAGGCCGGCATCATCACGTTTTCCAAAGCCGTAAATTCGGGCAGAAGTTGATGAAACTGAAACACGAAGCCTATGTGCTTGTTGCGGAAACGTGCCATACGATCCGAGCTGAACTCGGTTACATCCTCTCCAGCAATGATTATCTTGCCGGAATCAGCCTTATCCAACGTGCCTACAATCTGTAGCAAGGTTGTCTTTCCTGCACCGCTGGAACCCACGATGCTGACCACCTCGCTCTTTCCTATCTCCAGGCTAATGCCTTTCAGCACCTGCAGGTTGCCAAAACTCTTCCTTATATCCTCTATCTTTATCATGACCACTGGTCGGGGTATAGCAGCATTACGCTGGTGTGATTGAAATATCTGTGTATCATCAGTGGCAGACCAGCAAAAGCTCCCTTGTAGGAGATGAAGCCAGGACGTGCACTGATGAAGACAACCATGTCGTCCGTTCCTGCCCTCTGCGAGAGGGAAATTATCTTGGTCCACAGTCCCATCTCTATGTAGTCGGCATGCAGAGAGACGTGATAGCGCCACATGTAGCTCTTGATGTGCGGCAATGTATCGGGGTGGGCATGGAACTCGAGCATGCAATCCAGTTGTTCGCCCATACGGCAGACGTGCTCCAGCCACTTGTAGAAACCTGCCTCGTACTCGGCCTTCTGCGGTACGGCAACAATGACTCTGTGCAGAGTGCCAGGGGGGACGATAAGGCGCACGGCCATTATCTCGCGGTTGGTACCCTCCAGAACGTGGTCGATGATGGGACCGAGGCTGGACTTGGGCATACCAGTGGTGCGATCGGTAAGGCATACCATCACCTCACCGCAATCGTATTCGCGTATGGTGTGCAGGATACCGCCAGCCACATTGGTACTGAGGCGCGAAAGGGTCTTCATGTCCACCTGTGCAGCAGAAGCCACGGAGGTGGCATCCTCCAGCATGCGCTGGGCTTCGCGATAGCCCTCGGCCTCGCCGTTGTAGTCGTTCAGGGTGACGGTAAGACCCATCAGGCTGTCGGGGATGCTGGTGTTGCGGATTATCAGCGCCAACTGAGTCAGGAGCCCCACGCTGTCCGGCTGGCTGTACGTAACAAGGCACTTGCCATGCCATGCACCCTGGTTCTCCTCGGTATCGGTGTCCATCAGGGCTATGCGGCGTGCTCCCTCGCTGGTGGCAAAACTGCTTATTATGCACGAGAAGAGGATAAGCATGACCGTACCGTTCAGCACCGAGGCATCCATGAGATTCACCTTGGGGTCGGTGCCTATCATCACTATTGCCAGAGCACCGGCAGCATGCGCGTTGGTGAGGCCGAACATAAGCAGGGAACCACCCTTCAATTCCTTGGACAGGAAACTCATCAGATAGGAGGCAATCCACTTGGATGAAGTGCCCACCAGCACCATCACTACAACAATCCATATTGTGTGCAGGTCGCCAAAGAGAACCTTCAAGTCGATGAGCATGCCCACACCTATCAGAAAATAAGGTATGAACAGGGCATTGCCCACAAACTGAATATAGGACATAAGAGGCGAGGTGCGGGGTATGAGCCTGTTAACCGAAAGACCTGCCAGAAACGCTCCCAGCAACCCCTCCAGGCCTGCCAGTTCGGCCAGTGCGGCACTGAGGAAAACCAGCGACAGGATGAAGATGAACTGCATGATGGGCTCATCGTATCTGCGCAGGAACCAGCGGCCTATTCTGGGATAGGCATAGATGACAAAGGCGCCATACAGCATACACTTGAAGGCAAAGAGCACCCAGTACATCCAGTTGGTGTCCTGAAGTGCGCCAACGGTAATGGCCAGCACCAGCAGGGCAACGAAAAGCGCCACTGCAGTGGCCACCACGGAGACTATCACCACGGGGTGACGGGTAAGGCCGAAACGCCCCACGATGGGATACGTAATCAGCGTGTGCGATGCCAATATGCAGCTGAGCAACACGGAACTGGTGGCGCTAAAGCCCAGAAGATGGTGTGCGGCAAGGAAACCCATGGCAAAGGGTATCACATAGGTGACGACACCAAAGAGGAGTCCCCGGCGCCCATACTGCCGCACACTGCTCATGTTCATCTCCAGTGCGGCAAGGAACATGATGAAATAGATGCCTACCTGACCGAATATCTCAAAACTCCTGTCCCTCTCTATGATATTGAAACCATGCTGGCCTATCATCACACCTGCCAGTATCAGGCCTATGATATGAGGTGTGCGGAGACGACGAAGGAGGATGGGGGAAAAAAGGATTATCATCAGTACGACAAAAAACACCCATGTGGGGTCGGTGACCAAAGCCAGGGGCATTTGTATGAATGTCGGTATCTGAAGCATGTCCAATGTGAATAATTTCGTGCAAAGATAAAGCATTTTGTGCTATTTATGGGCAAGAACACACCTTATTTATAATATTTTCCGTAATTTTGTGCCGAATTTATCAAACGTAGTAACCAACAAAGACAAAACATAAACGATGAGAGTAGCAATTGTAGGTGCCAGTGGCGCCGTAGGCCAGGAATTCCTGCGCGTTCTGGACGAACGCAACTTCCCCATTGACGAACTTCTGCTTTTCGGCAGCCAGCGCAGCGCCGGAACAAAATACACTTTCCGCGGCAAGGAGATAGAGGTGAAGCTTCTCCAGCACAACGATGACTTCAAGGGTGTGGACATCGCCTTCACCAGCGCCGGTGGCGGTACAAGCAAGGAGTTTGCCGAGACCATCACCAAGCACGGTGCCGTGATGATTGACAATTCAAGTGCCTTCCGTATGGACGAGAACGTGCCCCTTGTAGTTCCCGAGTGTAACGCCAAGGATGCTCTGGAGCGTCCCCGCGGCATCATTGCCAACCCCAACTGTACCACTATCATGATGGTCGTTGCCCTGCAGGCTCTGGAGAACATCAGCCACATCCGCCGCATCCATGTTGCCAGTTATCAGGCAGCCAGCGGTGCCGGTGCAGCAGCCATGGCAGAACTGTTCGAGCAGTACCGTCAGGTATTGGCTGGCGAGAAGCCCACAGTAGAGAAGTTCGCATACCAGCTGGCCTTCAACGTAATCCCCCAGATTGATGTGTTCACCGACAACGGTTACACCAAGGAGGAGATGAAGATGTTCCACGAGACAAAGAAGATTATGCACACCGATGCAGACTGCTCTGCTATGTGCGTTCGTGTCCCCTCACTCCGTTGCCACTCCGAGGCCATCTGGGCAGAGACCGAGCGTCCCGTAAGCGTGGAGGAGTTCAAGGAGGCAGTGAAGAACGGCAACGGCCTGCGCCTTCAGGACGACCCCGAGAAGAAGGACTACCCCATGCCCCTGTTCCTGGAAGGTTGCGACGATGTCTATGTGGGACGTATCCGCAAGGACATCGCCAATCCCAACGGCCTTACCTTCTGGCTCGTAAGCGACCAGATCAAGAAGGGTGCCGCCCTCAACGCAGTACAGATAGCCGAATGGCTCATTAAGAACGACCCCAAGTTCAACGGTTAAGACTGGTCAAACACAAAAAAAGCATCCGCAATACTCATTAACGAGAGATTGAGGATGCTTTTTTATTTGTATCTGCCTCCCACAGGATGTGGCGAGGAACTGAGCGTACAGCGAACTATTCCCACGTTGAGGGGGCACCGCTTCCACTCTCGTACCAGCGAACGAGGTTCACACGGAACTGCAGGGTGGAGTAACCGGGAATCTTTCCGCTTCCGGCACTGCCATAGGCCAGATTATAGGGGATGAAGACCATCCAGTCGTCGCCTTCCACCATGTACTGCATGGCTGTGCTGAAACCTTCAATGAGATTGCGCATGCCCATCAAGGTGGGGGCTGCCGTTGCAGGATTGAAGTCGCCATAATAACTGGTATCAAACATATCCTGAACTATGCCCATCTCTGTTCCGGTACCTATATAGTTATAGGTGGGCATGAGCCAGCCTCTGTAGTTCACATGTACTGTGTCGTTGTAGGCAGGGCTTCCCTTGGCGGCAATATCCGCTCCACGTTCAATTATACGAACACATATACTGTCGGTAACAGGACCAGAAGAACTTGATGTCTTCAGCAACGACTTGTACATCCTCCACTGGCAATGGCCCTCCCATGCTTCGCCATGTTCTACCTTGGCTTGGGCAATGGCAAGACGGGCTACCTGGACAGTGTCCTCAAACCACTTGGCATTACGGCTCTGCCAGTTCTCGTAAGGGTCGTAGGTGTTGTCTGTCTCGCTACAGGAAACAAGACCCAGGACTGCCACAAACAGTATATACAGATATTTCTTCATCAATTATCCGATTCGCTTTAATGGTGGATATGCTACAGGGTGGATTAGAGCAATTTCTTCAGCAGGCTGGTGATGCTTACCTGGTCCTCGATGATGCCACGAAGTTCGGAAACATGCACACGGCGCTGCTCCATGCTGTCGCGCTCACGCAAAGTTACGGTATTGTCCTCCAGAGTCTGCTGATCGACGGTAACACAGAAGGGACAGCCGATGGCGTCCATACGGCGGTAGCGCTTGCCTATCTGGTCCTTCTCCTCGTACTTGCAGTTGAAGTGGAAGCGCAGGTCGTTCATAATCTCCTGAGCCTTCTCGGGCATACCGTCCTTCTTGGTGAGGGGGAACACTGCCAACTTGACAGGAGCCAAAGCTGCAGGCAGGTGCAGAACAGTACGTGTCTGTCCGTCGGGCAGCTGCTGCTCTTCGTAGCTGTGGCACATGATGGAGAGGAACATACGGTCTACGCCGATAGAGGTCTCGATAACATAGGGAGTGTATGACTCGTTGCTTTCGGGGTCGAAGTACTCGATCTTCTTGCCGCTATACTTGGCATGGCTTGAAAGGTCGAAGTTGGTACGAGAATGGATACCCTCAACCTCCTTGAAACCGAAGGGCATATGGAACTCGATGTCGGTAGCAGCATTGGCGTAGTGTGCCAACTTGTCGTGGTCGTGGAAACGGTAGTTGTCTGAACCGAAACCAAGAGCCTGGTGCCATGCCATACGAGTCTGCTTCCACTGTGAGAACCAATCCAACTCGGTGCCTGGCTTCACGAAGAACTGCATTTCCATCTGCTCGAACTCGCGCATACGGAAAATGAACTGACGGGCAACGATCTCATTGCGGAATGCCTTACCAATCTGTGCAATACCGAAAGGCAGTTTCATACGACCGGTCTTCTGCACATTGAGGTAATTAACGAAAATACCCTGTGCGGTTTCGGGACGCAGGTATACCTTGTTTGCACCATCGGCAGTGGAACCCATCTCGGTGGAGAACATCAGGTTGAACTGACGCACCTCAGTCCAGTTGCGAGTACCACTGATAGGACATGCTATCTCCTCGTCAAGGATTATCTGGCGCAGTTCGGCAAGGTCACCATCGTTCAGGGCCTTGGCAAAGCGCTCATGAAGAGCATCGCGCTTCTCCTGATTTTCCAATACACGGGCATTGGTAGCACGGAACTCTGCCTCGTTGAAAGCCTCGCCATACTTCTTTGCTGCCTTCTGGATTTCCTTATCAATCTTCTCGTCGTACTTTGCCAACTGGTCCTCAATGAGAACGTCGGCACGATAGCGCTTCTTGCTGTCCTTATTGTCGATGAGGGGATCGTTGAAAGCATCAACGTGTCCACTTGCCTTCCAAACGGTGGGGTGCATGAAGATGGCTGCGTCGATACCCACGATGTTCTCGTGGAGAAGCACCATAGACTGCCACCAGTACTGCTTGATGTTGTTCTTCAGTTCCACACCATTCTGACCATAGTCGTAAACTGCGCCCAGGCCATCGTATATGTCACTTGAGGGGAATACGAAACCATACTCCTTGCAATGAGAAATAATTTTCTTGAAAACGTCTTCTTGTTGTGCCATTGTTTTGTTCTGATTTTTCGCGCAAAGTTACGATTTTATGCTATATTTATGGAGCTGAGACACAAAAAAACTGGACAATATCAGTCCCACCAACACAATTCATACCGAATAATTTGGCAGTTCAGATAAAAAAGCGTAGCTTTGTGGGCTGTAATATGCCTTTTTGGCATTTGAGGAGTTTTTGCAGGACAATAAAAAACGAAAGATACATAAATGAGACAACTAAAAATCACCAAGAGCATTACCAGCCGCGACAGCCAGTCACTGGACAAGTACCTTCAGGAAATAGGCCGCGAGCAGCTTTTGACCGTAGAAGAGGAAGTGGAACTCAGCCAGCGAATCCGCAAGGGCGACCGCCAGGCTTTGGACATTTTGGTAAAGAGCAATCTGCGTTTCGTGGTATCAGTAGCAAAACAGTACCAGAACCAGGGTCTCAGCCTGCCCGACCTCATCAACGAGGGAAATGTTGGCCTCATCAAGGCTGCAGAGAAGTTTGACGAGACACGAGGCTTCAAGTTCATCAGCTATGCTGTGTGGTGGATTCGCCAGACTATCCTGCAGGCACTGGCAGAGCAGAGCCGCATCGTGCGCCTGCCCCTGAACCAGGTTAGCGCCGTGAACAAGATAAGCAAGGCCATCACCAAGTTTGAGCAGGAGTTCGAGCGCAAGCCCAGTGCAGAGGAACTGGCAGAACTGGTAAACGAAATGCCCGAGAAGATCAACGACAGCCTGCGTGCCAGCGGCCGCCACGTCAGTGTGGACGCTCCCTTTGTGGAGGGCGAGGACAACAGTCCGCTTGACGTAATGGAAAACACCGACGCACCTGCTGCCGACCATTCCCTTATAAGCGAAAGCCTGCAACTGGAAATATCACGCGCCCTGGACATCCTCAACGAACGCGAACGCGACATCATTGAGATGAGCTTCGGCATTGCACAGCCCGAGATGACCCTGGAGGAAATAGGCGACCGTTTCGGCCTGACAAGAGAGCGCGTGCGCCAGATCAGGGAGAAGGCAATACGCAAACTCCGCGTTGCCAACAAGACAAGCATACTCCGCTCATACTTGGGATAATCCCAAACAGACATATACAGAAAACAAAATGCAGAGACACCGCAACGTCTCTGCATTTTGCTTTATTCAGGCACAGGGCATGGCAATATGCCGCCGTGCAATGATTCAGAATCTCGGGAACATCACCGGCACAGAGCCTTGGCGCGCCGACAGTTCCGTAAGTTCGATGACCGACGACCACAGAGCAGCATCGTAAACATCCATGTCCAGGACGAACGGTTCATCGCGGCCGGCAGCGCGCGCCTCGCGGACCCTCTCCAGCGATTCCAGCAAACGACGGTCCATCATATAGTTCATCACGTTGGGAACACCGATTGCCTTACCCTCGGATATCATCGTCCGGAACACAGGGGGAATAAAGTCCTCCACATACGCGACAGCCTCGTCACCAACAAGTTCCACCACACCCTGCTTAGTCTCTATATGCACAGTAGGCAGCGGGTATTTCTGCAAGAAACCCAGCGTACCGCATACCGTCTGCATACGGCTATAGGGGCGAGGTGTAGAAATGTCGTAGTGCAGAAGCATACTCACACCGGAGACTGAGCGGATCAGCGAGGTATTTGTATGGTCGCCGGGGATGGGAGACGACAGGGAAACGAGATAATCCAGGGTGTCGCCTTCTGGCAGAAGCTGGCACATTGGCCCCAGGGCATGCGTGGGGTACGGATTGCCTCCCTGTCTGCGGCCATGGGCACGCATCCAGCCCTCGGGAACGGTATGGGCATAAGCCCCTTCAAGATGCTTTATGCGCCCCAGCATACCACGGCGAACCATCTCGCGTACGCCAAGATGCCAGGTATCGTAGCAGCAGTTCTCGAGCATCACGCAATGCCTGCCAGTTTCCCTTGCCACGGAAACGAGCCTTTCGCAATCAGCAACGGTCATTGCCGCGGGAACCTCCAAGGCAACATCCTTGCCTGCCTGCATGGCAGTAACGGCCATACGCATGTGCCACTCCCATGGAGTGCATATCCACACCAGGTCCACCTCGGGATGAGTGGCGGCATCGCGCCAGTCGCTTTCCACATCGCACTTGACAAGCACATTGGCATTTGGCAAACGAGCCAAGCGTTCCAAAGTTGCCTGTCCACGCTGACCAAGACCTATAAGCGAGATATTTACCATACTATACAGGTAGCTTCTATAAATTATTAAATCTTTTTATCAGATAGAATTAATGCTTTTCTGATTTTATTCTTTCCCACACTTCGGGAGCCAGCCACTCACCGTCATACAAGGGGTTATCCTTGATTTCTGCACGAACCCACGTGCTGCTTATGTTCACCAATGGAAGATCAGCAAACAGAACATGAGCATTCCCGTCTTCTTTAGGAGGCAGAGGAACATTTGCCGGAGTTTCGCCCGACTCTCTTGGCAATACTATTATGCGGTACCCGGCAAGTATCTCTTCCCATTTGTACCAGCGGTGAAAACATTCCCAGTTGTCCTGGCCAATCACCAATACAAACTCCCTGTCCGGAAATCTGCTGGAGAGCGTGGCCAATGTTCGGACCATGTAATTGGGCTTAGGCAACCCGAACTCGACATCAGACACTTCCACAGACTCTATGTCACGAACAGCAATCCTGGCAAGTTCGAGGCGAAAAGCATCGTCCCACAAGCCTCCATCCTTCAACGGATTCTGAGGGCTGACAACAAGCCACATCTCGTCCACCAGCCCCTGCGCAACGATTGCACTCGCCATGGACGTATGACCCAGATGTATGGGATTATAACTTCCCCCATACACTCCGGTAACTGTCTTTTTTGGTTCGGACTTACACATTTCGATGGCAAAGTTAGTCTTTTCTGCCGAATTTTTGCTATTTTTGCGGACAAAATTACTATATAATAAGGTATGATACTTTCAATGACAGGATATGGCAAAGCATCGGGCACCTATGGTGACAAGAAGATCACTGCCGAGATAAAATCCCTGAACAGCAAGGCACTGGACCTTACAGTGCGCATAGCCGCATGCTACCGTGAGAAGGAAATGGAGTTGCGAACCATGATAGGCGAGAAACTGCTCCGCGGCAAGGTGGAGTTCTCTCTGTGGATAGAACGCGACGAGGCGGAACAGACAGCAAAACTGAACATCCCCCTCATGCAGAAATACATCCAGCAGTTCCAGGAAGCCAGCGAACAGTACAATATCCCCATTCCGCAAAATCTCACCGAGGTAGTGCTGAGAATGCCGGATGCCGTTAGCAAGACTGACACCATTGAGGAACTTACCGAAGAGGAGTGGACCGTGGCACGCAGCGTAGCGGAACAGGCCGTAGGACAACTGATGGATTTCCGCACCCAGGAGGGAAAGGCTCTGGAGCAGAAGTTCCGTGAGAAGGCGGACAACATAGAATCCCTGATGAAGAGTATCGAACCATACGAAAAGTCGCGCACGGAGAAAATACGCCAACGCCTGACTGACGCACTTGCTGCTATTCCCGAAGTGGAGTATGACAGAGGCCGGTTGGAGCAGGAGATGATTTTCTACATTGAGAAACTGGATATCAACGAGGAGAAGCAAAGGCTGTTCCATCATCTCGGATATTTCCGCGAGACACTAAGCGGAGAATATGGCCAGGGCAAGAAACTGGGATTCATCGCCCAGGAGATGGGACGCGAGATAAACACTACCGGTTCAAAGTCCAACCAGGCAGAAATGCAAAACATAGTGGTAATGATGAAGGACGAACTGGAGCAGATAAAAGAGCAGGTGCTCAATGTACTCTAAGCCATCACCCCTTTATCCCTATTAACACCAAAGCAATATCAGCATGAAAGGCAATTGTCTTATATTCAGCGCCCCAAGCGGCAGCGGCAAAAGCACCATCGTACAATGGCTGACCAAGGAACACCCAGAACTGAACCTGGTATTCAGCATCAGCGCCACATCACGCCCTCCGCGAGGCACAGAACAGCACGGAGTGGAATACTTCTTCCTCACTCCGGAAGAGTTCAAGGCCAAGATAGACGCCAACGAGTTCCTGGAATACGAAGAAGTGTACACCGACAGATACTACGGCACACTGAAGAGCCAGGTGGAGGAGCAGTTGGAGAGCGGCAAGAACGTAATCTTCGACATAGACATCAAAGGCGGCATCAACGTGAAGAAGTTCTTCGGCGACAGGGCCCTGTCCCTATTCATACAACCTCCCAGCGTGGAGGAACTGAGAAAACGTCTCGTAGGACGCGCCACTGACAGCGCCGAGCAGATTGAGGAGCGTCTGGCAAAGGCAGAATACGAGATGTCGTTTGCGCCTCAGTTCGACCATATCATCGTAAACGACGACCTGGATACAGCAAAGGCCGAAACCCTGAAAACAATCCGCAACTTCCTAAACATACAATAGAATTGGCAACAATACTTAGCATAGAAACCAGCACCAACGTCTGTTCGGTGGCAGTAGCCGAGGACAACCATGTCATCTTCCGCAAAGAGGACTTTGAAGGTTCGTCGCATGCAGTGCAGTGCGGGCTGTTCGTAGAGGAGGCCCTTTCCTTTGCCGAAAGCCATGCCATCCCGCTGGATGCAGTGGCGGTAAGCGAAGGGCCGGGCAGTTACACAGGCCTGCGCATTGGCGTAAGCATGGCAAAGGGCGTGGCCTACGGTCGCAACGTGCCGCTTGTCTCCATCCCCACCCTGCAGCTGATTTGCGTTCCAGTACTCCTGTATCACGAGGAGATTCCCGAAAACTCCCTGCTGGTGCCCATGATAGACGCCAGACGAATGGAGGTGTATTCCGCCATATACGACCGTAGCCTGAAGGAGATACGCGGCATACAGGCTGACATCGTTGACGAGAACTCATACCTGGAATATCTGGAGCAGGGACCAGTGGTATTCTTCGGCAACGGAAGTAGCAAATGCAAGCAGGTGATTTCTCACCCCAATGCCATCTTCATTGACAACATACATCCATTGGCCTGCAATGCTGCTCCACTGGCAGAACAGAGGCTGAGACGAGGCGAGACTGCATCGACAGCCTACTTCGAACCATTCTACCTGAAGGAATTCCAGGCCACCAAACCCAAGAACCTGTTATGAGCAAGATACAGTACAATACGGAGAAGGACGGACTTCTAATGTCGGAATACGGACGAGTGGTACAGGACATGGCCAACCATTGCATGACTATCGAGGACAGGCAGGAACGCCTCCTGTGTGCTAAATCCATCATCTCGGCAATGGCAAGCCTCGGACAAGAGAAACTTGCCAATCCTGAAGTCCAAAGCAAACTTTGGAACCATCTGGCACTGATAAGCGATTTCAAGCTGGACATAGACTATCCCGTGGAGATAATCCCAAAGGCAGAAGCAACTATGCGCCCCTCTGCAATGTCCTTGCCACAAGGAAAGATCAGGCACAGGCACTACGGTCGCATCATCGAGGAGGCATTGGCCAAACTGCAGGAAATGCCCGACGGGGAAGAGCGCAATGCACTCATACAACAGACCGCCGACAGGATGAAACAGAACCTGTTTACGTGGAACCCCGATGTGATGAGCGAAGAGAAGGTTGCCAACGACATCGACCAGTATGCCAAGGGGCAGAAACTCAGTGTGGCTCTGGAAGGACATCAGTTTGCAACTCTGCACACCTTACCTACCAACGTCTTGAAAAGAAAGAAGAAGAAATAATGTCAGCATTCATTATCGAAGGAGGACGACCCCTGAAGGGCGAGATAACGCCTCAGGGGGCGAAGAACGAGGCATTGCAGGTGCTTTGCGCCACACTGCTTACGAGCGAGCCTATAAGAATCAGCAACCTGCCGGACATAGCCGACGTAAACAACCAGATACGTCTGTTGCAGGACATCGGTGTGCGCGTCACTCGCCACGGGCAGGGCGACATGACATTCCAGGCCGACAATGTCGATATCAGCTACCTGCAAAGCGACGAGTTCCTTGACCGATGCTCGCGTCTGCGTGGCAGCGTCATGTTTGTTGGTCCGCTGGTGGCAAGGTTCGGACATGCCATGGTCAGCAAGCCAGGTGGCGACAAAATAGGCAGGAGGCGCCTGGACACGCATTTCCTCGGAATACAGAAACTGGGGGCTGCATTCTCCTACGATGAAGAAAGAGGCGTCTTTGACATCAGTGCAAAAAAGCTGAAAGGTGCATACATGCTCCTGGAAGAGGCTTCGGTAACGGGCACGGCAAACATACTGATGGCGTCGGTCCTTGCAGAAGGCACCACCACTATCTATAATGCCGCGTGCGAACCTTACCTGCAACAGCTTTGCAGCCTGCTCTGCGGCATGGGGGCAAGGATAGAAGGCATAGGCTCGAACCTGCTCACCATAACGGGCGTGACAGAACTGCATGGTGCCTCACACACCATACTCCCGGACATGATCGAAGTGGGCTCCTTCATCGGTATGGCGGCAATGTGCGGCGAAGGTGTAAGAATTTGCAACGTGCACTACGACCAGTTGGGCATCATCCCCACCGTGTTCCAGCGCCTTGGCGTGAAAATGGAACGACAGGGCGATGACATATACATCCCCAAGCAGGAGCACTACGAAATAGAATCCTTCCTGGACGGAAGCATCATGACCATCGCCGATGCGCCATGGCCTGGCCTTACCCCCGACCTTCTGAGCATCCTGCTGGTCGTGGCAACACAGGCTAAAGGCAGTGTGCTGATACACCAGAAGATGTTTGAGAGCCGTCTGTTCTTCGTGGACAAACTCATAGAAATGGGAGCGCAGATAATCTTGTGCGACCCTCACCGCGCCGTGGTAATCGGTCACGACAGACAATTCCAGCTGAAGGGCGGCAAAATGACCTCGCCCGACATACGTGCCGGCATTGCCATGCTCATCGCTGCGATGAGCGCCTCCGGCACAAGCAAGATTGACAACATCGGGCAGATAGACCGCGGTTATGAGAACATAGAGGAAAGACTCAACAACCTTGGAGCAAACATAACTCGAGTAGAATGATAGAGACATACAAGATAGGCACACTGACACGCACACATGGTATAGGCGGCGAACTGTCCATGAACTTTACCGACGACGTATGGGACAGAGCCGATGCCGACTATGTGTTCCTGGAGGTGGACGGCATACAGGTGCCGTTCTTCCTGGAGGGATGGAGATTCCGAAGCGATTCCGTTGCATTGCTGAAGTTTCAGGACATAGACTCTTCGGAAGATGCCAACGAATACGTTGGGGCTGATGTGTACTTCCCCCATGACCTCACTCCGGAACCAGACGAAGACGACGAGTACACATGGAAGCATTTCACCGGCTGGCAGGTGGTGGACTCCGTGTGCGGGGCATTGGGCGAGATAGACTACGTGGAGGACTCCACCGCCAACACCATCTTCTGCATAGAAGGAAAACTCGTCCCGGCGACAGAAGACTTCATTGAGAGAATAGACGCCAAGGAGCGTACTATATATATGAACCTGCCCGATGGGCTTTTAGACTTGTAACACAACTATGAAAAGGAAAATATGTATCCTGGGCTCTACCGGCAGCATCGGCACACAGGCCCTGCAGGTTATAGAGGAGCACAGTGACTTGTTTGAAGCATACGTACTTACAGCCGGCAACAACGCCGACCTGCTGATAGAGCAGGCACGCAAGTTCCTGCCCTGCGCTGTGGTCATAGCCGACGAGAGCAAATATGCCTATGTCAGCGAGGCGCTCTCCGGACTTCCCATACAGGTGTATGCCGGCAGTGAGGCGCTTTGCCAGGTGGTAACGATGGAACCCGTGGACATGGTACTGACCGCACTGGTGGGCTTCAGCGGACTACGCCCCACCATCTCTGCCATAAAGGCAAGAAAACCCATTGCCTTGGCCAACAAGGAAACTTTGGTGGTGGCTGGCGAACTCATCACCGCCCTGTGCAAGGAGTACAACGTGCCCATGCTTCCCGTGGACAGCGAGCACTCTGCCATCTTCCAGAGCCTGATGGGTGAAGAAAGCCCCATAGAGAAACTCATCCTCACTGCTTCGGGCGGTCCCTTCCGCAAGTTCTCTCTGGACGAAATGAAGAACGTAACCGCAGCACAGGCACTGAAGCACCCCAACTGGGACATGGGTGCCAAGATTACCATCGACTCAGCAAGTATGATGAACAAGGGCTTTGAGGTAATCGAGGCTAAATGGCTCTTTGATGTGGATGCCGACAAGATACAGGTGGTTGTACACCCTCAGAGCATTGTTCACAGCGCGGTGCAGTTCCAGGACGGCGCGGTGAAGGCGCAGCTCGGTGCGCCCGACATGCGAGTGCCCATACAGCTGGCCATGTCATACCCAGTAAGACTGGAGAGCAGTTTCCCACGCATCGACTGGTGGGACATGCAGGACCTGACCTTTGAACGCCCCGACATGGAGCGTTTCCCCTGTCTGGCTATGGCATACGAAGCAATACGCCGTGGCGGTAATGCCGCCTGTGTGGTGAATGCCGCCAACGAAGTGGTCAACCTTGCCTTCCGCCAGGAAAAGTGCGGGTTCCTGCAGATGGCGGAAATCATACAGAAGACACTTGACAAAGTGGCATACATCAAGGAACCCACACTTGAAGACTATCTGGAGACAGACCGCATAGCACGTCTCACTGCCACTGAATTCCTGTAGTACATACTCAATTGCAATACGCTTTTACTCCAATGGAAATAATACTTATCAAAGCACTACAACTGATATGCTGCCTTAGCTTGCTTGTATTCGTGCACGAAGGCGGCCACTTCCTCTTCGCCAAATTCTCTGGCGTGAAGGTGGAGAAATTCTATCTGTTCTTCAACCCCTACTTCCACCTGTTCTCTACCAGAGATAAGTGGTTTACTCGCCTGTTCCCCTATTTCAAGGACAATGAAACTGAATACGGTATCGGCTGGCTGCCCCTGGGCGGATATGTCAGCATTGCCGGCATGGTGGACGAGACAAAGAGCGCCGAAGACGTTGCCGCACAGGCACCACAGGAAAGCGACTTCAACCAGAAGCCTGTATGGCGCCGTTTCCTCATCATGTTTGGCGGCGTACTCTTCAACCTGATTGCCGCCCTGGTAATATATTCTGCAATTGTATTCACCTGGGGGCGTGAAATCGTGCCCATGCGCAACTTGCCAAATGGATTGAACTACAACCAGACGGCAAAGGAAATAGGTTTCGTCAACGGCGATACTCCTATACGCATAGACGGAAAGGACATCGAGGGCTTCAGCGGAGCCTTGATGATGGACATTTCAGAGGCAAAGACAGTAACCGTACTGCGCAACGGCGAGGAGGTGGACATAGACATGCCTGCCGATGGCGTATCATTGCTGGAAATGCAGAAAAGTCCCCAGTTCTTCTCCCTGCCCGTTAAACCCATCGTGGGCGAACTTTTAGAAGACATGCCGGCATACAAATATGGCATAAAGGCTGGTGACATAATTCAGGAAATAGGCGGAGTGCCCACTCCCGACGTTACCGACGTGACTACAGAACTGGGACGCAGACAGGATATTCTCAGCGCTGAGGGCTGTACACACGAGGACAGCATACGTGCAAAGGACATCTCGGTCATAGTATTGCGTGCAGGCACAGGAGTACAAGACACTTTAAGGCTGACTCTTGGCAACGACACCAAGTTGGGCATCCTCTGGGACAACAAACTCAAGGACATCCCCACCGAGCACCTGTCGTTCACATTCCTGGAGAGCATCCCCGCAGGTTTCAATCTTGCATGGAAAACCTTGTCCGACTACGTGGTTTCCCTGAAATACCTGTTCAACAAGGAAGGTATACAGCAGGTAGGCTCGTTCCTGACCATAGGCGATCTCTTTCCGCCCATCTGGGATTGGCAGAGTTTCTGGAACCTGACAGCATTTATCAGCATTATCCTTGCCGTGATGAATATCCTGCCCATCCCTGGTCTGGACGGAGGTCATATCGCCCTGCTCCTCTATGAAGGCATTATGCGCAAGCAGCCTTCTCCCAAGGTGATGGAGTTCATCGAGAGAATAGGTCTCTTTATCCTCTTCGGTTTGATGATCCTTGCCTTCAGCAATGACATCATGAGGTTCTTCTTTTGATGCCTTTACATGTTTTTAACACAATATTTTTGCCCCGATACGCAAATAAGCGGTAACTTCGTGACGAAATTACATTGTTATTTAATATTAAGGTAAAAAGAAATTATGTATTGGATTCTATTCGGCGGTATAGCCCTGGTAAGTTTTCTGGTTCAATGGAACCTGAAGAACAAGTTTGAGAAGTACGGCAAGATATTGCTCCCCAACCGGATGACCGGCAAGGACATTGCCATCAAGATGCTTCATGACAACGGCATCTACGACGTTCGCGTCATAAGTACGCCCGGCCAGCTTACCGACCACTACAACCCTGTGGACAAGACCGTAAACCTCAGCGAGGATGTCTACAACGACTGCTCTGTAGCAGCTGCTGCCGTGGCCGCACATGAATGCGGACATGCCCTGCAGCATGCCACCGCCTATGCTCCACTGAAAATGCGCAGTTCGCTGGTACAAGTTGTAAGTTTTGCCTCCAGCTGGATGCAATGGGTACTGCTCATAGGTATCCTTACCATTGAGATATTCCCCCAGATCATGCTTGGCGGCATAATCCTGTTTGCGATGACAACACTGTTTGCCTTCATCACCCTGCCGGTAGAAATCAATGCCAGCATGAGAGCGGTATCGTGGCTGAAGAATGCAGGCATTACTACCTACGAGACACAACCCATGGTAAGCGAGGCCCTTCGCAGTGCGGCCTACACATACGTTGCCGCAGCACTTGGCTCCTTGGCAACACTTGTCTACTACATCCTTATGTTCCTGGGGAGAAGCAGGGATTAGACGCATCTATTTAGTACAAACCTAACACACCCAATAAAGACATGAAAATCAAGAATCTGCTACTTGCAGTATCTGCATTTATCTTTTGCGGCAACACCTTTGCCGACAAGACAGAAGACACGAATGACGTAAAGGCGTTCCGCGAACTTCTCACCGATTCACTCTCCAAGGCAAATGTCACCACCTGGACATTGCCCGACTCTTTGGAGCCAAATGCCAAGATGAACTTCTATCTTGGTGTAAAGGGTGACATGCCCAAGGATGGGTATCCCGTATTCCTTTACCTCCACGGTTCCGGACCAAGAGCAAACGAATGGTCAACCGGTCTGAAACTGGCCAAGCGCTTCAATGACGGTCCTTCCATGTACATCGTGCCCCAGATTCCACAGGAGGGAGAATGGTACAGATGGTGGCAGCGCAGCAAGCAGTGGACCTGGGAGAAGGTTTTGCGCATCATATTGTCAATGCCTGAAGTTGACAAGAACAGAATCTATGTATTCGGCATATCAGAGGGCGGATATGGAAGCCAGCGACTGGCATCGTTCTATGCCGACTACTGGGCTGCTGCTGGTCCGATGGCTGGCGGTGAACCACTGATCAACGCACCTGTGGAAAACCTCGCACACGTTCCCCTCAGTTTCCTTACAGGCGACCGCGACTTCATGTTCTACCGTCACCTGCTCACCAAGACCACAGGAGAGAAACTGGACAGTATGCAACGCATCCACCCAAACGAATATGTACACCGCGTAAAACTGCTCGAAGGCTACGGCCACTCCATCGACTACACTCCCACTACCCCATGGCTTGCACAGCACAAGCGCAATGCACAGCCCCGTCACTTCCTCTGGGAAAACTTTGAGATGGACGGTCTGAAGCGCAACGCTTTCTACAACCTACAGGTTCTGGCAGAGGAAGATGAATTCCGCACAAAATACGAATTCACCGCCAATGCAGACAACAGCATAGACATAAAGGTGGATGCTGTCAAGTACAATCCCACCTGGAAGGATCCCCGCTGGGGCATAAACATGCTGTTCAGCAAAGAGTTCACACCTGCCCAGCATGGACATCTGCGCATATTCCTGTCCGACCAGCTCGTTGACCTGAAGAAGAAGGTTACTGTACGCATCAATGGCAAGGAAGTGTTCAACGGCAAGGTGAAGGGTTCCAAGAAGAACCAGAAACTGGCGCATGAACTCTGGGGCGACCCCATGCGCAACTTCAAGCATGCCGTGGAAGTGAAATGGTAATCCCCTACCCCCATATCCAACCGCCCTGTCCCTTTTCGGGATGGGGCGGTTAACGTTATCAAAGGAAAGAGAAAAGTTCTGCCGTTCGAAATTAAAATGAATTTATTTAACCCTTTGGGTTTAATTTGCTCTCGTTCGGCATAAAAAGTAAACTTTTTCTGCTCTCTCTTAATCGCAAATTTGGTATTTCGCTCACTTAATCGCCCTCTGACCTGCGGTCGAAGGTACTAACGTTCGGAAATACCCAAATAAATTTGGTATTTCGCTCACTTAATCGTACCTTTGCATGTTCATTCAAAGGAAATAATCGAGACAATTCTATGAAATACGGATTTGACAACGATAAATATATCCGCATCCAAAGTCAGCACATCAGGGAAAGGATAGCGCAGTTTCAGGGCAAGCTCTACCTGGAATTAGGCGGCAAGCTCTTTGACGACCATCACGCCAGCCGCGTTCTTCCTGGTTTCCAGCCTGACTCCAAGCTCAGGATGCTATCACAGCTGTCTTCCCAGGCAGAGATAGTCATTGTGATCAGTGCCGTAGATATTGAGAAGAACAAGGTTCGCCAGGACCTCGGCATAACCTACAATGAAGACGTACTGCGCCTGAGAAACGAGTTCCAGAACTGCGGATTCATGGTTGGCAGTGTGGTGATAACACATTTCAATGGCCAAAGTTCTGCATCAACATACCGCCGCCGACTGGAATCGCTTGGCATCAAGACCTATTATCACTACACCATCGAAGGCTACCCCAACAACGTTGCCCTCATCGACTCCGACGAGGGCTTCGGCAAAAACGACTATGTGGAGACCGAGCGTCCCCTGGTCATTGTCACTGCTCCCGGTCCCGGTTCTGGCAAGATGGCAGTATGCCTTTCGCAGCTCTACAACGAGCACAAGCGCGGTGTATGTGCCGGTTATGCCAAGTTCGAGACCTTCCCCGTATGGAACCTTCCCCTAAAGCACCCCGTAAACATCGCGTACGAGGCTGCTACTGCCGACCTCAACGATGTCAACGAGATAGACCCATTCCACATGGAGGCCTACAACGAGGTTGCTATCAGCTACAACCGCGACGTGGAGATTTTCCCCGTTCTCACCAGCATCTTTGACGGCATCTACGGAACATGCCCCTACAAGAGTCCTACGGACATGGGCGTGAACATGCTCGGTTTCTGCATTACCGATGACGAAGTTTGCCGCGAAGCATCCAAGCAGGAAATTATCCGCCGCTACTATACTGCTGTCAACAAGATGGCCATGGGGGCAATGAACGAGACAGAGGTTAACAAGATACGCCTTCTCATGAAGCAGGCGAACATCTCCACCGATGACAGACCCACAACCGTAGCGGCTAAAAATCGTGCCCAGGAGAGTGGAGACGAGTCTTCTGCAATCCAGTTGAGCGACGGCACCATGATTACCGCCGGAAGCAGTCCTCTGCTGGGCACCTGTGCAAGTCTTTTGCTCAATTCCATCAAGCATCTGGCAGGCATAGACCATTCTGTGAAACTCATTTCACAGGACTTCATCGAACCCATACAGAAGACCAAGGTGGACTACCTCGGAGGCAACAATCCCCGTCTGCACATGGACGAGGTGCTCGTGGCATTGTCTGTCCTCTCGCTGAACGACGTCAATTGCCGCCGTGCCCTGGCCATGCTGCCCGAACTGAACGGTCTGCAGGCACATGCCACCGTGATGCTCAGCCAGGTCGACCAGAAGATACTGAAGAAACTGGGTATTTCGCTGACCTGCGACCCTGCAAGCAAGAAATAGGATGAAAGACCTTCCACACGACCCTTTCATGCTCATGAGCATCATCAACATGAAGCTCAGGGACTACTACCCCACTCTGGATGCCTTGTGTGAGGACATGAACATTGAGAAGGAAGTCCTCACCACCACACTGGGCAGCATAGGCATGGAATACAACCCCGACACCAACAAGTTCTGGTAAGATGAAAGAAACTAAAGTATTACTTATAACCGGTTATCTGGGCAGTGGCAAGACTACCTTGCTCAACCGTATCCTTAATAATAGAAAAGGTATACGCTTTGCCGTTATCGTCAACGACATCGGCGAAGTGAACATCGATGCCGACCTTATACAGAAAGGCGGCGTAGTGGACCAGCAGGACGAATCTCTGGTGGCACTGCAGAACGGTTGCATCTGCTGCTCGCTGAAGATGGACCTCGTGCTTCAGTTGCGCGACCTGATGAAGTCGGAACGGTTTGACTATATCGTCATAGAAGCATCCGGAATCTGCGAACCCTCCCCCATTGCACAGACCATCTGCGCCTATCAGCAGTCTCTGGACCTGAACACCTTCAATGCTGGTCCCATCACACACATCCCCACTCTGGACTGCATCTGCTCCGTGGTGGATGCACTGAGACTGAAGGACGAGTTTGGCTGCGGCCTGGACCTCACCGGCAAGACCATTGCCGAGGACGACATAGCCAACCTGGTTATCCAGCAGATTGAGTTCTGCAACACCATCCTGCTGAACAAGGCCGACGAAGTAACGGCCGAGGAACTGGGACGCATACACACCATACTGCATACCATACAGCCAAAGGCTAACATCATAACATGCAACTTCTGTGATGTCAACCTTGACATGCTGCTGAATACTGGGATGTTCGACTTTGAAACTGTTGCCACCTCTGCAAAATGGATAGAGGAACTGGACAAGCCTCATCATGAGGAGGAGCATCATCATCACGAAGACGAGCACGAACACGAACACGAAGACGAACATCACCATCATCATGAGGATGAAGAGGCTTGCCCGCACTGCGGACATCACCACCATCACCACGAGGACGGACATTGCTGCTGCGGGCACCATCACGATGCAGAACATCCCCATGGCGACGAGTATGGCATCGGCACCTGGGTGTTCTATAGCCGTCGCCCCCTCAACCTCGGAAACTTCGACCACTTCATTGCACGCCAGTGGCCCAAGAGCATCGTTCGCGCCAAGGGCATGTGCTATTTCAAGGGAGAGGAACACATGTGCTACCTGTTTGAACAGGCTGGACGCCAGGTATCCTTGCACCAGGCAGGCCAGTGGTATGCCACCATGCCAGAGGACGAACTAAAGCCCATACTGGCACGCGACCAAAGGCTGCAAGACGACTGGGACCCAACCTATGGCGACCGCATGCAGAAAATTGTATTCATAGGCATACACATGGACACCGACGACCTTCGGCAGAAACTGGAGGCATGCCTGGCAGACTAAAGAACAAAGAATAAAAACTGACACTATGCTTGAATTCATAAAAGCACATCCCATACTGACCGGTTGGCTTTGCTTTGTCATACTTGTCTACATCTACGCCTACCTTGACTATCTGTATTATCAATACAACATCAAGGACAAGGCCTCACAATTGTACGAAGCATTGACAGAAGAGGAATAAGCAGGTATTCTTTCGCAAAACACAGCAACAAAACACTGCTTTTGTTTGCGTATTAACGCTCTTCTTTGTACCTTTGCATTCCAATTGGCTAAAAGTCAGAAAATAACCCATTCTACGACGACATACAAACAGAATAAATACAACACAAAAATTATGACAAAGCAAGAACTCGTACGTGCCATTTCTCATGAAACTGGCATCGACCAGCCTACTGCTCTGGCTTCTGTTGAGGCTCTTATGAACATCATCAAGGAGACCATGGCAAATGGTGAGAACGTTTACCTTCGTGGTTTCGGTACCTTCAATCTGAAGAAGCGTGCCGCCAAGACAGCCCGCAACATCACCAAGAAGGAAACTATCATCGTTCCCGAGCACTATATCCCTGCCTTCAAGCCCTGCCCCGAGTTCCAGAGCAGAGTAGCAGAGGTGAAGGAAGTCAAGGAATAATAATTTCCGCTTTCGGACACAAAAGGACAGATTTCCACATCGGTATCTGTCCTTCTTTTTTGCTTTTTACGGGTCACATAAGTCTCTTTTTCATACCTCCAACCTATATATAAGGTATCCACTTTCGGATTTCCTTAAATAAATTTGGAAAATCACGCACTTATTCGTACCTTTGCATTATCTAAGTTGCGCTTGTGGTGGAATTGGTAGACACGCCAGACTTAGGATCTGGTGCAGCGATGCGTGTAGGTTCGAGTCCTATCAGGCGTACAACGGAAAAGAGGAGTCATTCGACCCCTCTTTTTCTTTTCTGTCCAACTGAGAGCATGCTCTATGACTGTAAAACCAAATCAATCATTAGGTTTTCGTGCGTAAGCTACGACAAGGACTATGCTTCTGCATGAGAATTATATGCTTCTTTTACCGACATCTATGACCAGACAATAACGTTTTTAAAAACGTCTGATAGTGCCTCGCTGAACAGATAGTAGCGGTTCGCCGAACGGCTAATAGCGGTAAAATTAACGGCTGATAGTGGTTCGCCGAACGGCTAATAGCGGTAAAACGAACAGCTAATAGCACCTTTCGGACGCTACCGTAGCGTCCCTACTTCCCTTGCTGTTCATCTCCTTCTTGGCCACACTATGGCAGGAATGAGCAGCAAGTAACCAACGAGGCATAGAATGGGGGCAATGATTACTCTTCGCGCGGAGAAGATGTCGGGGCAGAAGGTTTCGTTAGTACTCCCCTCCCCTTGTGGGCGAGCGAGGTCTTTAGAAGAAGCACTAAATGTGCTACTGTGCCTCGGGAGGGGAGCAATCTCCATTGCGACGCGCGGACTGGTTGGGGAGGGTCTGCAAGGGGACGGAGAGCTGACTACAGATGAGGCTGGATTGTCTCTTTATCTCACGCAAAGGACGCAAAGGACGCAGAATTCCAATGCAAACTACGTTGTCGCTGAAGTAGTCGCTGGCTACGCGCGACAGAGGGCGCAAAGGAAACGATGACGAAGACGAGAACTGTTTAAGGGGTTAGAGTACATTAAACAGGAGCAACGCGACCACACTAAACTCTCTAAGCCGCTAATACAAACTATCCGATAAAGTAATGACAACACCACTTTACCGGATAGTTATTTTTATGATAGTCTTAATCTATTGCTCTATGGCCTACCAAATTTCATCCCACAACTCTGCGGATTTGAAAAAGGGTTCCATACCATTGCCGAAATCCATTCTCGATGCTGCATCGCTTTCTTCACCTGGGAAAACGGGAATACCTGAAGTTTGTACCATTACA
>JAZRJU010000027.1:0-36054 GCA_045645965.1 Bacteroidaceae bacterium | reverse complement strand
ACGCCGAAGGGTATTATATATAATGTACACAACAGGATGTACTCTACTAAGCAGGTACAAACTATGCATACGGGTATAATACACCCAGCATGGACGCTTCGTTGCGATATCTTCTGTTAGGATCAAAGTTGCGAAGTTTGATGAGTAGAAGATAACGTCCGAAAACGTCCTTTCTGCTCCTTGACGAGACTCCTTGCAGGAACAAGTCCTGCGGCGAGCGACACTATCGGAGCATAATCCAATAAGATCTTGACCCATCCACCCATAAAGGACTGGCTAAGTCATGGCAAAGATACGGAAAAATATTATATGTTGACAGATTTTAACAAAAAAAGTATATTCCAGAACGGTTAATAGCAACCCCTTCGAACAGATAGTAGCGGTTCGGCGAACGGCTGATAGCGGTTCAGTGAACGGCTGATAGCGGTTCAGCGAACGGCTGATAGCGGTAAAATGAACTGCTTATAGCAATAAGATAAGGGACTGCTAAATGGGGTGTTGCGCACATGCAAAAAAGGAATAAGGTGTACATTAGCCGCGATGGGCATAATGTACACCTTATATATAATATTATATGATTTTCAGTAACAGAATGTCGTTATTCCTGTATGTTGATTGCCAAGCTGAGTTCATCCAACTGCTTCTGGTCGATAACACCGGGGGCATCGAGCATAACATCGCGACCGCTGTTGTTCTTGGGGAACGCTATGACATCGCGGATGCTGTCAAGTTCAGCAAAGAGGCTTACGAAACGGTCCAAGCCGTATGCCAGCCCACCATGAGGAGGTGCACCATACTTGAATGCGTTCATGAGGAAGCCAAACTTCTCCTGTGCCTGTTCGGGGGTGAAACCGAGAATCTCGAATATCTTCTGCTGCAACTTGGCATCGTGGATACGGATGCTGCCGCCACCAACCTCAACACCGTTGATGACCATGTCGTAGGCATTAGCACGAACACGGGCTGGATCGGTATCCAGCAGGGGGACATCCTCGGGCTTGGGAGAGGTGAAGGGATGATGCATAGCCATGAGGCGCTGCTCCTCGTCGCTCCACTCATACATGGGGAAGTCGACAATCCACAGGCATGAGTACTGGTCCTTGGGGCGAAGTCCCATGCGCTGGCCCATCTCCAAACGAAGTTCGCAAAGCTGCTTTCTCACCTTCATGGCATCCTCGCCAGAGAGGATGAGGATAAGGTCGCCTGACTGGGCGTTCATCTTATCCTTGAGGACCTGCAGGGTGTCCTGAGCATAGAACTTGTCTACACTGCTCTTCACTGACCCGTCGGCCTCCACTCGAGCATACACAAGACCCTTGGCGCCAATCTGAGGACGCTTTACAAAGTCTGTCAACTGGTCTATCTGCTTGCGGGTGAGGACAGCCTGACCTTCACAGCAGATGGCACCAATATACTGAGCCTGGTCGAACACGCCGAAACCTTCGGGGAAGATGCTCTCTACAATCTCAGAAGATGCGTTGTCAATCTGCATGTTCTTGAGTTCCACAAACTTCATCTCGAAACGTGTATCGGGCTTATCGCTGCCGTAGTACTTCATAGCATCCGCCCATGTCATGCGAGGCAGGGCGGGAATGTCAATACCCTTGAGTTCCTTGAAGAGATGGCGGCTCATGCCCTCAAATACCTGAAGGACATCCTCCTGCTCTACGAATGACATCTCGCAGTCTATCTGGGTGAACTCGGGCTGACGGTCGGCACGAAGGTCCTCATCTCGGAAACACTTCACGATCTGAAAATAGCGGTCCATGCCAGCCACCATAAGCAACTGCTTGAGGGTCTGGGGACTCTGTGGCAGAGCATAGAACTGACCGGGATTCATGCGTGAGGGCACTACGAAGTCGCGTGCTCCCTCGGGGGTGGAGTTGACAAGAACGGGAGTCTCGATCTCCAGGAAGCCCTGCTGGTCAAGATAGCGGCGCACCTCGAAGGCAAACTTGTGGCGCAGTTCCAAGTTCTTGCGGACATTGGGGCGACGGAGATCCAGATAGCGGTACTTCATGCGGATATCATCACCACCATCGCTCTGCTCCTCGATGGTGAAGGGGGGAGTGAGGGATTCGTTGACAATGTTCAACTCTGAGACCATTATCTCTATCTCTCCAGTAGGGAGGTTCTTGTTCTTGGAATAACGCTCGGCAACAACACCCTTGGCCTGAACCACATATTCACGACCCAACTTGCCTGCCTTAAGCTTTAGTTCCTCGGGACAGTCTTCATTAAAGGCAAGCTGTGTTATGCCATAACGGTCACGAAGGTCTACAAAAGTGAGGGCACCAAGATTGTGAACGCTTTGAACCCATCCGGCAAGAGTAACCTCCTGCCCAACATTGGCGAGACGAAGCTCACCACAGTTTTTTGTCCTAAACATACTTATATTTATATATTGTTTTCTTTTCCGGAATATATATAGAGAAAGGGATGACCTCGTATGAAGTCATCCCTTTTAGAAAGTACGCCCTCAGGGGCTCGAACCCTGGACCCATTGATTAAGAGTCAATTGCTCTACCAACTGAGCTAAGGACGCATTATCTTTTTGTTTCCGTGTGCAAAGGTACGGACTTTATTCGGAATGACCAAATATTTACAGACTTTTTTTCGATTTTATCACGTTTTTAGTATCATCAGCTCGCTTGCCTGCTTTCTTCTTAGCACATCAAGCTGGAAATCTACCCCTGCTATAAGTCCATATTCCCGAAGTACCGTTTCATGTGTCTTGCGCGCCAACTCGGGATGATTGTTCTCTTCGCTAAGATGGCACAGCCATACTCTCTTCAGTGCAGGAGAAGCGTGTTCAGCAATAAGCTTGGCACTGTCGGCATTGGAAATATGACCACGTCCGCTGCGTATGCGTCCCTTCAAGTAGGAGGGATAGGGTCCCATCATGAGCATATCTACATCGTGATTGGACTCCAGAACTATATAATTGGCTTCCGACACCTCTTGCTGTATTATCTCAGTTGCATGACCGATATCAGTAATTACAAGGAATATCTCCTCGTTTGTTTCAACCCTATAGCCCACGCAATCGCTGGAGTCGTGTGGAACACTGAATGCCGTCACCCGTAAATCGCCTATTTCTATGGTCTGTGACTTTTGGATAATTCGGGTGTATTCGGGTGTAAGTTTTGTCGTGACACAATAATTACGGTTGATACCACGATGAACCTCCTCGGTGGCATAGACTGGAAGATGATAGTCATGCGCAAGATGACCAACAGCCTTTATATGATCTGCATGGTCATGGGTAATGAACACGGCATCTATGTCTGTAAGCATCACTCCCCTCTCCTTCAAGTCGTGCCTTAACGGTTTAACGGATATACCGGCATCAATGAGTATCTGCGTATTATCCGTTGCCAGATAATAGCAATTACCACTGCTGCTGCTACCCAAGGAGATAAATTTAAGCATACTTACCTATTTTATTTTACAAAGATAAGAAAACTTAGCCAATCTCCAAAGAATGTTATTATAATAAATACAAAAAAAACACAGAGTGCGAAAATCACTAATGTATTCCCAGCACTCTGCGTTCCTGTCTGTCTTGCCAATACAAGACGCGTATCATTCAGTCATTAATTACCCGAACCGGATGCCACACGTGTATAGAAAACCTGTATTCTGATAGGGGTATCCTTGGTGCCCTTCACCAGACGGGCACTTGTCATCGAGAGGTCATGCACCACACTTGTAACCGTACCTGAAGATGTATTGGTAGTAACTTCTACAGGAACAAGACAACATTTGTTCCAATCAGGATTGCGCTTGCTCCATTCATGGGTTTCCTCAACAAGCATTTCATCTGTTGGGCTTTCCAAGCCATAGGTCTGCTTTATGTGCGCCCTTACAGCATTTTCACGCTCCTTATGCAAATAAGTAGCCATCTGGCTGATATTGGAGAACGTGTATGTATTGTAGGCACGCTGATAAGATGCCAGAAAAGAGGTTACTTCGTCTGGAGTTTTCTTGCTGTTAAAGAACGCAGAAATTTCCGATTTACGAATGAGCAGCAGATTAGCGGGGATAGAGAACTGGTCTCCTGTCTGCTCCTTATTGTATCTTGTCATCTGCAATTCTATACGGCTGACACTGTCATTGCTGTGCTCGCCACCGAAAATGTCATCGACAGGAAGGGTAACTTCTGTACATATCCCTACAGGTGTCTTCAACCATGTACAGGTTTCATCTTCAAGCAGTTCATTCAAGTCCGACTGGGAGAATTGGCAACTTTGGATAACCTCAGGAGTACCAGCGAATACTGTATATGAGGTAGTGATTTCCGAAACACTGTCATTGGGTACACGCGCGTCGTAGATGAGATACAGGGCATCCACAAAGACACGTACCATTATACCCTCTCCGTTGATTACCTCAACATAGTATCCTGGCAGGACATTCCTGATAAAATGATACGAGTCGTCAAAATTACGATTAACATGCTTGTCTGCAGAAAGGCCAGCGTTGTCCTCAAGATATTCCCAGTATTTATTCATTATACGGTTTCCTTCCGACAGAGGCAGAGGTATTCTGATGGAAGGATAGCTGCCTGAAGCCGTATTGGAAGGGTCAGAACCATTCACACGGTCCCATGCAGTAAATACCTTTGTCGCTATGGGCGCGTTCTCATACCCAGGACGAATATACTTTCTTAAATCTGTAGTTGTATAATAAATGCTGTCCTCACTAAGCGGATTGTCAATATCCAATGGATATACAGCCAACTTAATCGGTGTATTGACGTCGCCGTAATATGTGTCGAAATTCAGTTGCAGAAAGACACTGTCGCAACATGGACTACCGTCCGTGCCAACGGAAACGATGGAGTCTTTGTGAGGAAAGTAATTGACATCCTCCAGAACAGCAAACTGGGTGGCGAAATTTGCTACAAGCTTACCATTTGTCTCCGGATCGTAAATAGCTCCCAAATAGGAAGATATAGAATTGGCCCTTATGCTGTCTATCTTGTAAGAGCTGCTGTAAACATCCCACATGGCAACACTTGTATTCAGCGTCTCGTTGTATGGCGGTATACCTATGCTTCCGGTATTTTCCGTACAGGAAGAAAAAACTGACATCAACAGCGACAGACACAGTGAGCACAGGCTTAAATATATTGGTCTTGTTTTCACGTCAAATAATATAGGTTGTTCTATAAAATATCAGATTTCCCTTACACTAAACCCTAAAAAAGGAAACCCTCATCATCATTATCCTCCTTGGGCCTGTTCCTGACTACTTCATCCCACAGCCTGTCGTACAATGCCGTAGGGTTCTCTGCCAGATTTTCCGAATTGAGAACAGCAACGGGTTTACCCATCTCTCGGGCCATACGCTCATAGTGCTCGTTGGGTTCTGTGAGAACAACACCATCACTCATGAACATACCTATCCTGTTCAAATCTTGCAGGCCTTTCAACTCACCCAATGTAGACAATGCTGACCTGTTGGCCTCACGATAGGAAAGAATGCCATCAAAATTCTTTGGCAAGGGAGATTCCGGGATGTCTGTAGTAGGCGTAAAGATTATCTTGCTTTCACGGAAACTGGGTTCATCGTAATACGCAAGTTTCAACAGATAAGGTGCCAAAGAAGACATGAAACCCATACAATGTATGACCTCAGGAACCCATCGAAGTTTCTTTACGGTCTCCAACGAACCTCTGGCAAAAAACATGGCACGTTCCACGTTGTCCTTATACATGCGAGCGTTAGCATCCAATAGCATCTGACGATTCTTCATAAAATCGTCATTGTCGATAAAATATACCTGTATGCGGGCAGAAGCAATACTTGCAACTTTGATGATCAACTGATGATCTGTGTCGTCTATAATCAGATTCATACCAGAGAGACGAATAACCTCGTGCAACTGGTTACGCCTTTCATTAATATGCCCCCACTTGGGAGTGAAGGTACGAACCTCACGTCCAGTTTCCTGAACCGCAGGGATAAGATTGCGACTTACCTGACTCAAAGAAGTCTCACTAACGTAAGGCTCTATCTCCTGAGTAAGGTAAAGTATTTTCTTTGCTTTCTCCATTTTATGATACACTATCTTGTGTGCAAAGATACAAAAAAACAAACACTTAAATAAAAAAACAACATCTGCATTTTGTATTTTTTACACTTTTTATTGATTTAGGTATAAAAAAACATCATTATCTTCATAAATTGTAGTAACTTTGCGCGAGTTTAACAACAACACAAGACAAGATGCAGGTAATCAACACTATTACCCAACTCCAGGATTATCTTCAAAAAGGACGTGCCGAAGGAAAAAGCATTGGCCTTGTTCCCACGATGGGAGCCTTGCACGAAGGACATGCTTCACTGGTAAAACGTAGCGTTGCAGAAAACGACATTACCGTAGTTAGCATTTTCCTCAACCCTACACAATTCAACGATCCCAAGGACCTGGAACGCTATCCCAGAACCCTGGAAAATGACTGCGCTATACTTGAACAATGCGGTGCACAGATAGCATTTGCACCCAGCGTCTCTGAGATATACCCAGAACCCGACACAAGACTGTTTTCATACCCCCCCACCGATTCTGTAATGGAGGGGGCACGACGCCCTGGACATTTCAACGGGGTATGCCAGATTGTAAGCAAACTGTTCCAGATGACCGATCCGGACCGTGCATATTTCGGAGAAAAGGACTATCAGCAGATAGCCGTAATACGCCGCATGGTGGAAGATCAGAAATTCAAGGTCAACATCATCCCCTGCCCCGTTATCCGAGAAGACGACGGTCTTGCAATGAGCAGTCGCAACACTCTGCTTTCCCAAGAAGAGAAAGAAATAGCACCAAACATTTACCGCATACTCAAGGAGAGCAAAACGCTGGGACTACCCATTGAAGAGACACAGAAATGGGTAGTAAGCCAAATCAACGCCATAGAAGGACTGGAAGTTGAGTACTACAGCATTGTCGACGGAGACACGCTGGCAGAAATAAGCGACTGGTCACAGGCACCAAGCGTAGTTGGCTGCATCACAGTGTACTGCGGCAAGACACCAATCAGATTGATAGACCACATTAGATACAAATGACTATAGAAGTTCTAAAAAGCAAACTGCATTGTGTGCAGGTAACAGAAGCTAACCTCAACTATATGGGCAGCATCACACTGGACAGAGACCTTATGGATGCTGTAGGCATAATACCTGGAGAAAGGGTATTCATCGTTGACAACAACAATGGCGAGCGTTTTGACACATACACCATTTCTGGCGAACGCGGAAGCGGTTGTGTATGTCTGAATGGAGCAGCGGCGCGCAAAGTACAGGTTGGCGACACCATTATAATCATGGCTTACGCCAGAATGACCACCGAAGAGGCAATGGAGTTCACACCTAAGGTTGCATTTCCGGAAAACAACCACATCTCAAAGACACTTTAACCCTTAACCATAATCATATTATGAAGATTTCAAGAATTGAACACCTGGGCATTGCTGTCCAAAACATCGCAGAGGTTCTCCCCTACTACACCGACGTTCTCGGTCTGGAGTTCTACAAGGAGGAGGTTGTTGAAGACCAGAAGGTAAAGACCGCTTTCCTTAAGGTTGGCGAAGTAAAGATTGAGTTGCTCGAGCCCACCTGCCCCGAGAGCACCATCCAGAAGTTCCTGGACAACGGCGGCCGTGGCATTCACCATGTTGCCTTCAAGGTTGAAGATGGTGTAACAGAAGCTCTGGCACAGTGCGAGGCAAATGGCATCCGCCTTATAGACAAGGCTCCCCGCAGTGGTGCAGACGGTTTGAAAATCGCCTTCCTGCATCCCAAGAGCACTTGCGGCATCCTTACTGAGCTGTGTGAAGAATAACGGACATAATACAAAATAACCATTAGACGGGTATATCACCACATGCATGATATACCCGTCTATTGTTTTTAGATGTGTTCTATAAATTAATTCGTTAGTTTCTGGTAGAATTCTATCACCTTGGTTCTTCAACCCAAATCGGCCAATAGATTGTTACGCTGGACTATCATGATTTGAATATAATACGTAGGATAAAACAAAATCAGTCTGCTATTGCAGACTGATTTCCTGTACGCCCTCAGGGGCTCGAACCCTGGACCCATTGATTAAGAGTCAATTGCTCTACCAACTGAGCTAAGGACGCTTATTTGCAATTTAGAAGCCCTGTTCCTTCTTGTTTGCGAGTGCAAAGGTAGTACATTTTCCTGAATAAACCAAGAGAAATAGCAAAAAAGTCACAAATCCAGTCTCTTTTTATTTAGAAAAGCACAAATATTGCTGTTTCCAACTATAAAATCAAGTATAAATGGCATTTTCAGCAAAAACGCTCTATCCGAAATCAAAACAAATATACAAGGTTTTTCCTACATATAATCATCTACAAAATATGGCATGCGACTCGCATGCCATATTCTATGATTCATTTAGGAATGAACTTTGTTAGTTGACGGTAATCTCATCCAGGAAGACAAAAGAGGGATGACCCTTGCCACCATGCCACTCGGGCAGGCTGTGCTCGGGCTGTACATACACCTTGATGTAACGGGCAGCAACGGGTTCGAAAGACAGTGTGTGCTCGTAGATCTGGTTGGGATTGTCCAGAGTCAGGAAAGGATAGTCCTCGGCAGCCACCTCGGTGAAGTTCTCGCCATCCTCGGAAGTGTACACGGCAAAGCGGCGTGCGTCGAACACCCAGTCGCCCTTCTCCACCAGTGTGGAGATGGAAACGCTGCTGATCTCGGTGGGCTGCTTCATATCGATGACAGCTTCCATGTCGTTCTTGAAGAAGGCAATCCAGCGGCCGGTCTTGTAGTTGTGGTTACCCTTCAGGCCATCTAGCAGAGTGCCGGCACCGTCGAAGGCATACTGGCGGTTGATGGGCTGGAGCATGGTGATGGGCTTGAAGCTGGCCTTGTGAATCTTGATCTCCTCCTGGAACACACGGCTGTTGCCGGTGGAACGGATAGCAATAGCCTTGATGGTGCATGCCTGGTTAATCTTCAGTGTATCAGTGTACTTGGCTGACTGAGCTGTAGGCTCTGTGCCGTCCAAGGTGTAGTAGATGGGGCTGTTGTCGATGGTCTTGAAGGCAACCTTCAGCACCTCCTCCTCAGGGTCGGGAGTCATCTTGGCGGTAATGTCGAAGACGTGGGTAGCATAGTTGTACTGCTTCAGGTCGTAGATGTCAACCAACTGGGGCAGACGTGTGAGGAAGTTCTCGTAGTCCTTCTTGCTGGCAGCACTCCACTGAACCTCGCAAAGAGCAGCCATACGAGGCATGAGCATGTATTCCACGTGGCTGTAGGTGGGAACGTACTCTGTCCACAGGTTGGCCTGTACACCGATGATGTGCTTCTGCTCCTCGGGGCTGAGGTGGTCGGGCTGAGGATTGAAGCTGTAAACCTTCTCCACGGGCACATAACCGCCGATGGCCAAGGGTTCGCCCTCGGTGTCCTTTGTCTGGTAGTAGTCGAAATAGAAATAAGAAGTAGGAGCCATAATGGCATCATGACCCTGGCGAGCAGACTCGTAAGCATGATTCTCACCACGCCATGCCATCACAGTAGCATTGGGAGCAAGACCACCCTCAAGAATTTCGTCCCAACCAATAATCTGGCGACCCTTTTCGTTGAGGAACTTCTCGGCATAGCTGATAAAATAGCTCTGCAGATACTCCTCGGCAGTGTGCTTGCTGTCACCCTTTATACCTAACTTCTTGATACGTGCCTGACACTTGGGGCACTCCTTCCAACGAGTCTTGGGACACTCGTCACCACCAATGTGGATGTACTCAGAGGGGAAAATCTCAACAATCTCGGTCAGCACGTCCTCGATGAAGCGCAAAGTAGCATCGTTACCGGCACAGAGAACCTCGTCGGAAACACCCCACATGGTCCACACGTCATAAGGACCACCGGTGCAACCCAACTCGGGATAAGCATGCAGGGCACCCATCATGTGACCGGGCATGTCTATCTCGGGAATGATGGTGATGTAGCGCTCGGCAGCATACTTGACCAGTTCCTTGGCCTCCTCCTGGGTGTAGAAGCCACCATAGGGGATACCATCGTACTTTCCAGAATTACGGCCGATTACGGTCTCCTTACGCATAGAACCCTTCTCGGTGAGCAGAGGACGGCTCTTGATCTCGATACGCCAGCCCTGATCCTCGGACAGATGCCAGTGGAAGCGATTAATGTTGTGCAGAGCCAACATGTCGATATGACGCTTCAGAGAATCCATGCTGAAGATGTGACGTGACACGTCCAGCATATTGCCACGGTAGGCAAAACGAGGAGCATCGTTAACCTCCACAGCGGGAAGCATTACAGACGAACCCTTGGCATCGCCAACAGACTTGCGCAAGGTCTGAATGCCATAGAACACACCTGCCTCGGAACCACCAGTGATGACAACCTGAGAAGGTGTCACCTTCAAGCTGTAGCCCTCGGGCTGCTCTTCGTTAGAAACTACCTGCAAAACGATACCATTGCCCTCAGTACCTGCCTGAGGCACCAGAGTCTTGCCAGTTTGCTCCAGCATGTACTCTGCCAGGAACTCGGCATTGCGCTGCATTTTCTCATTGCCCTCGGGGAAGAAAATCTTCGTGCCGTCAGTCAGAACAAAAGCACCCTCCTGCCCCATGGCTACCTCAAGCGGAGCCGGGATGACATTGTAGTCGGCATGCTTCACATTGCCTGAACAGGAAAAGAACATACAACCTGCAGCCAAAAAGGCAGCAAAACTGATAAATGTCTTCTTCATAGTAATTTTAGTTAGTAAATAATATTAATAATACATTTTTCCGAAAGTAAAAGTAATGTTTTAATTTGACATACCCAAACAAATGCAGACGTATTGTGCAAAAATAGTCACAATCACGCACAAACAAAGGAGGCAAGCACCCGAAAGGGACACTTACCTCCATTATATTGCGACAATTTCAAGGAAATTGCCCTATCCTATCTACATGAATGGATTAAAACCAAGTTACGTAGCAGAAGTCCTGACGGTGAGGCAGGTTCTCGTTCTTGGGGAACATACGCAGAGCAGACTTGTAGCTGCCAGCGTTGTCCAGAACGTGAGTACCCTCGAAGGTGAACTCGTTGCCGTTCTTGCCAGTCATCTTCATGGGCTCAACGCTGTAGATGCTCTCAACGCCATCCTTGTCGGTGTGTACGGTAACGATCTCGATACCAACAGCATCGTTCAAGCCAGCCTCGTCCAGAACAACCTTAACGTTGTACTCCTTACCAGCCTCTACCTGGCCGTTCATCAGAGCCTCGCAAGCGTCAACCCTGAGAACCTTGATGTCGTTCCACTTGGTAGCAACCTCTTCCTTCCATGCAGCAATCTCCTTGGCCAGCTTGTTGTCGTTGGCACGCAGAGCGTTGCCACGGTCGCGCAGCTTGTTGTAGAACTTGCTATAGTAGTCGTCCAACTGACGCTTCATGGTGTAGTGAGGAGCGATGGTAGCGATAGAGTTCTTGATAACCTTCACCCAACCAGTGCTGTAACCCTTAGAGTTGCGAGCATAGTAGAGAGGCATGATCTCGTTCTCCAGCAGGCTGTAGATGGTAGCAGCATCGAGCTGGTCCTGATGAGCCTGGTTCTGGTAGGTGCGCTTCTCAGTAAGAGCCCAACCTGCACCCTCGCGGTAGCCCTCGAGCCACCAACCGTCAAGTACAGAGAGGTTAACAACACCGTTCATCAGAGCCTTCTCGCCAGATGTACCACTTGCCTCGAGAGGACGTGTGGGAGTGTTCATCCAAATATCAACACCAGAAATCAGGCGGCGAGCCAACTGCATGTCGTAGTTCTCCAGAAAGATGATCTTGCCCAGGAACTGAGGCATCTGGCTGATTTCGTAGATGCGCTTGATCAAGCCCTGACCAGCACCATCGGCGGGGTGAGCCTTACCGGTGTACAGGAACTGTACGGGATAGTTGGGGTTGTTAACGATCTTCTCAAGACGCTCCAGGTCGGTGAACAGCAGGTGAGCACGCTTGTAGGTAGCGAAACGGCGACCGAAACCAATCAACAGAGCGTTGGGGTTGATCTTGTCCATCAGGCTTACTACGCGAGAAGGATCACCCTGGTTCTTCAGCCAGCTGTCGCGGAACTGCTCACGGATGTAGTTAACCAACTTGGTCTTCAACTCCATGCGAGTCTTCCAAACCTCGTCGTCGCTAACGTTGTAGATACCGTGCCAGATTTTCTCGTTGCTCTGGTCTGCCAAGTGGTTGGCATCGAAGTGCTTAGCATAGAGCTTGCGCCACTCGTTTGCACACCATGTGGGGAAGTGAACACCGTTGGTAACGTAGCCAACGTGGCTCTCCTCGGGATAGTAGCCGTTCCAGATGCCAGCAAACATCTTCTTACTGACCTCACCGTGCAACCAGCTCACGCCGTTAACCTCCTGACAGGTGTTGCAAGCGAAGGTAGACATACAGAAGCGCTCGCCCTTATCGTCGGGATTCATGCGGCCCATGCCGATGAACTCGTCCCAAGAGATACCCAGAAGCTGGGGATAACCGCTCATGTACTTAGAGAACAACTGCTCGTCGAAGTAGTCGTGACCAGCGGGCACGGGAGTGTGAACGGTGTAGAGAGAGCTTACGCGAACCAGCTCAAGAGCCTCGGTGAAGCTGAAACCATCCTTAACGTAGTCAACCAGGCGCTGTACGTTGCACAGAGCTGCGTGACCCTCGTTGCAGTGGTAAACGTCCTTCTTGATACCGAGCTGCTTCAGCAACAGAACACCACCGATACCGAGCAGGATCTCCTGCTTCAGACGGTTCTCCCAGTTACCGCCATAAAGAGCGTGGGTGATGGGACGGTCGAACTCGCTGTTCATCTCGTTGTCGGTGTCAAGCAGATACAGCTTAACACGACCTACGTTTACACGCCATACATATGCGTGAACATAATAGTTCATGTAGGGAACGTCAACTACCATGGGAGTGCCGTCAGCGTTCATCTGCTGCTCGATGGGCAGAGAACCGAAGTTCTGAGCCTCATAGTTAGCAACCTGCTGACCATCCATGCTCAGAGTCTGAGTGAAGTAGCCATAACGATACAGGAAACCAACAGCGCACATGTCTACGTTGCTGTCAGAAGCCTCCTTGATGTAGTCACCTGCCAAGATACCAAGACCACCAGAGTAGATCTTCAGCACCTGGTTCAAACCGTACTCCATGCAAAGGTATGCAACAGAGGCACGATTCTTGTCGGGCTCTACGTCCATGTACTGACGGAACTGAGCGTACACGTCATTCATCTTCTTCACGATAGCCTTGTCCTGAGCCAACTCCTCCATCTTCTCGTGAGAGAGACGCTCCAGCAGGAGAACAGGGTTCTGACCGCATTCTGCATACAGCTTGGGATCCAGGCTGGTGAACAGGCTGCGAGCATCGTGATTCCAAGCCCACCACATGTTGTGTGCGAGCTCATTCAACTTCTCCAACTCGGCAGGGATATTGCTCTTTGCAGAGACGGTTCTCCATGCAGCCGCATTGGCGTTGCTTGCTTTGATTCTCATAATTTTTATTATTAATTTATTTTATCTTGTATTTTTCTATTGGTAAAGTAAGGTGGTTCACTTTATTTAGAAGCGACTCTCAGGTCGCGGTTCTTCAGCGCTATGTCGTAAGCCTCGTAGTAGTACTTGATGAAGTTCTTCCACAAAGCCTTGTCAGAAAGTTTCTTGGCCTTCTTGCGAATCTCCTCAACCTCCTTATCGGTAAGGTTGGAGAAAGAGGAAACTGTCTCCTTGATACGGTCGGCAACCTCGCTGTAGTTATAGTCGGTGCGACGTATAACCTCCACGCCATCCATAATGGTAGAATAGTCACCCTTCACGCTATTTGCCCACATACCAAAGCCGGAAAGACTGGTGGTAACGCAAGGAACATGGAAGGCAACGCTCTCCAGGGGAGTATAGCCCCAGGGTTCGTAGTAAGAGGGGTATACGCTGAGGTCCTTGCCGATGATGGCATCGTAGTAAGGTATGTTGATGATACCATCCTTACCATCAAGATAACAGGGGATGAAAATCAGCTTTACCTTGTCCTCGGGACGGTTCCACATGTCGTTATATTTCATCATTCCGGTCACGTTGTCATGTGTCATGTCGTGCAACCAGTGCGTGATAACGGGGCACTCGAGGGGAGTATCGAATTTCTCTCCGCTCTTGATGCGCTCAACAAGGTCCTCGCGGGGATCTCCCACCCATGCAGGTACCTCAACCATAGCAAGCACGGGCTTCTGCAAATCCTTGTCGCGACCGAGACGGTTCATAGCCTCGATGAAGACGTCAATACCCTTGTTGCGGAACTCATAACGACCGCTGGTACCAACGATAAGAGTATCCTCGGGGAATTCGCAACCTGTAAGACAGTTTGCAACCTGCAGGAGCTTCTCGCGAGCAATCTTGCGCTTGCGCTTGAACTCTGCTGCCTTGGGCACAAAGTCTGCTTCGAAACCATTGGGAAGGATAGCGTGACACTTCTTGTCCATCAATTCCTCGCACTCACTGCCGGTAACCTCACTTACTGTGGTGAAGCAGTCAACACGATGCGCTGTCTCGCGCTCCAGGCTGTGCTTGGCCTCAACGTTCAGCTCCTTGGACATCTGGGTGCCGTTGTATGCCCACAGATAGTCGTAAAGGGGCTTGTTGTTGCCGGCAATGCTACGACCAATGGTTGTGGCATGAGTAGTGAAGATGGTTGCTATCTCGGGTACATTCTCCTGAATGTACATAGCGCCAAGACAGGTCATCCATTCGTGAGCCTGATAAACCACGTTCTTGCAGGTCTTTGCAAGAGAATGACGATAGAAACTCTCAACCACCAGACCTGCAGCATATGAGAACATGTTTGCCTCGTCGTAGTCGCCATAACCGTTCATGCTATCAACCTTGGCATAGTTCCAAAGGCTGGCATACAACTTGTCGCGCATGGGGAAATACTTGTTGAAGGCCACGAGAACCACGCAAGGCTGACCAGGAATGTTCCAGCGTCCTACACGTACTTCTAAACCTTCCTTGCGGGCCTTGGTCACCCAAGACTTCCACATCTTCTTGTCTTCAATGAACAGAGGATTCTCCTTTCCCTGCCAAAAGTCAGGACCAATAAAAACCACATTGTCAGGCATGGCGTCCTGAAGGGTCTTGGCACGGGTAGAGAGGACAGTGTATATACCACCGACCTTGTTGCAGACTTCCCAACTTGACTCAAAAATAAAGTCGGGAGAGAGCTTCGTATTTGCCATTATGATTGTTTAATCTTTTAAAATTACCTTAAATCGCGTGCAAAGATACAATTATTTATTTAAAAAACGTCAAAAGTGCTATCAAATTATCACTTATCCGACCTTTTTGTATAACTTTGTGTGAATAACAAAAGAATTCACATATATGCATCTGAGACACGTTTTTGCCCTTTTTACGTTGGCGCTAAGCCATTACACCCATGCTGACAATCCATGGAAACTAAGCCTTACTGACCCAAAGGAGAAGGTTACTCTAACCATTGACTTGCACGAAGAAAGCATTGAGGTTCCTGGCATGGAAATGTTTGGACCCATGAACGGCTATTTGGGAGGAAACATCTATGGCGTATGGGCGGTAACATCGTTCAAGATTAAGAAAGACAAGGCCATTCTGAGACTTTCCAACGACCTTGGCAGCGAAACGCAAGAGGCAGAACTGACACAGACTTCAGATTCCACCTATACGCTGAAACTGCTCGGTTCCACCGTAGTAAAAAGAGCAGAGGGACGTAAACTGCATAAGATTACGTCCACTCTGAAAATGATTAGAAATCGAGATTAACTTGCCACCCCATTACCAGGGCAACCATATACAGGATGTAGAGGGCAATCATTACCACGCCCTCCATTTTGGTTATCTTATGGCCAGTACCGCCAAAGACAAAGAGCACAATACCACTGCCTACCAGAGCAATCCAGTCAAGCGTGCCAATGCCCTTGATATTCATGGGACAGATAAATGCGCTCACACCAAGTATAAAGAAGATATTGAACAGGTTGCTGCCTATGGCATTACCCAAGGCCAGACCCTTGCTACCCTTTCTGGCGGCCACAATACTTGTGGCCAACTCCGGCAAACTGGTACCTGCGGCAAGAATGGTCAGTCCCACCACCCTTTCACTCATTCCACACGTTGTAGCCAAAGACGAGGCATTAGACACTAACAATTGTCCACCACCTACAAGACACCCGATACCAAGAACAATATAAAGCAGAGTCTTACCCCAGCCATATATCTCTCCAACCGTTCCCTCTTCCTTGGACTCCTGCTTTGAGACATAATAGGAATAAAGCATATACATACCAAAGCACATGAGCAGCACCAATGCTTCCCATCGATTAAGCGTGCCATCATTGGACAATGCCACCAGTATCAGCGAAGAGTAAATTACAAAAAGGATATCCCTGGTTAACAGTTTCTTTGTCAATGACATGGAAATCATAATGGCAGAAACACCTACTATAAGCAGAGTATTGAAAATATTACTACCCACAACATTGCCAACACTCATATCCGCACTACCCTCAAATGCGCTGAAGAAACTTACAACAAACTCTGGCATACTGGTACCCATGGCCACCACAGTAAGACCAATAACCATCTCACTGACATTCCATCTGCGAGCCATGCTGGAAGCGCCGTCAGTAAACTTGTCAGCACCCCAAATCACAATTAATATTCCAACTAAAAGTAAAATGATGTCCCAAAACATTACTTGAATCTCCTATACATTATTTATTTATATATACTACGTCATTAACCGTTTACATTAGATACGGACTGCAAATATACTGCTTTTTGGACAATTTAATCCTCTATTTGGACATTTTTAGGAATTTTAGAGAGAGGACATTGCCTTATGTGAGGAAAAAACAGTACCTTTGCACGCAAAACAAAAGCTACAACCGAAAACGCTCTGCCCGTCGGTTTACCAGAACACCACACACAAACAGACCTTTTAGGCAAATTGGTTGAATAATAACAATAAAACATATAGATAACACAGTTATGAAAATCAGAACAATTGCTTTTGCATGTTTGGCTTCATTTGCTTCTGTTGCCATGGCACAGTTTGAAGGAGCTACAATTGATGAAAGAATTGCAGCTACAGCTGGAGAAGACAGCATTGCGGTAGGCCGTGGACACATCAGCAGTTTCCAGATGGGAATAGACAACAAGAACTGGCAGGATGCCCACATCTCTTGGAAATGGCTCATGAAGCATGCACCTTACGCTATTTCAGGTCTTTACAAAGGTCATGCTCCCTTCATGCTCTACCAGTTGATTATCGCAGAACAGGACCAGACAAAGAAGTTGGAATACTTCAACGACTTGATGTACATGTTTGACCAGCGTGCAGCACGTCTGGACACACTTAACAGCATGGAGAAGCGCGACAACCTGAAGAGCACATTGGGCGACGTACTTGCCATCAAGGCAGACTACTACAACTGGACTGCTCCCTCAACACAAGGTTCAGGTTACACTCTGAACCAGAGTTACAAGAACTATTCAGACGCTATCCGCATGATTAACGAAAAGGGCGGACGCGAAGTTGAGGGTTCCGTGCTCCAGAACTTCTTCCTGACATCAGACGCAATGTACAAGAGCGCACCCAACGCTTTGCGTGAACAGTACTTGCAGGACTACCTCGACTCTAAGGATGCTTGCGAGACCATGCTCCAGCTTGCCAAGGAGGCACAGGCCGCCGGTGAAGATGCAAAGGCACAAAAACTGCTGGCTAAGTACGAAGGTCCTCTGGCACTTATTGAGCAGACCTTTACAAACAGCGGTGCTGCTGACCGTGAGCAGATTATTGCCATCTACACAAAGAAGTTCGACACCTACAAGAGCGACATTGCAAAGTTGAACTCATCATTGAACCTGATGGCGCAGAATGGTTGCGACAACGACTCCATCTATTTCGTGTATGCAAAGGCCGCATATGACCTGCAGCCCACCTTCACCGCATCAATCGGTTTGGCACAGAAGGCACAGAAGGACGGCAAGGCAATGGAGGCCCTCTCATACTACGACAAGGCTCTGGAACTTGCATCTGATGATGCCACACGCGGAAAGATATGCATCAAGGTTGCTCAGGCTCTTATCTCAAGCGGCGGTTTTGCCAAGGGTGAGGAATACATCAACAAGGCTATCGCTTTCAATCCCGCCCTTACCGGTGCTGCATACTGGCAGATGGCAATGAGTCTTATCAAGGCACACGACCTGAAGGGTGCTGTTGGTTATTGCGATATGGCAGGTCAGGCCGACATTACCTATGCCAACCGTGCTGAGGATATGAAGAAGCGCCTCAACGAAGCCATTGCCCAGCAGGCAACCAATGCAAGAATGCAGGCTGAGTACAACGAGTATATGCGCAAGAAGAAGGCCGAGGAAGACTTCTGGAACCAGAAGTAACAAAAGACAAATCCTACAAAGATTATACAAATTGAAAAGGATGTGCTGCCAATGTGTGTAGCACATCCTTTTTTATTACCTGCACCAAAAAAAAACAGATGATAAGCATCTCACATTGCATAATCTTGTCTAATCAAGACTTTATTTACACTGAGCCTAAAAAAGGCTAATGCCACCCTTAGCAGATAGACATTAGCCTGAAATACGTTTAGTTATAGAGATCGCCTAATCAATCAAACCTTAGAAAGGCAGGTCCTCATCGCCACCAGTAGAAGCAAATGGAGCTGAGTCTACTGCAGGTGCAGATGTTGGCATTGGAGCAGGTGCACCGAATGGGGTCGTGTCAAGGGCTGGAGCTGCAGCGGGCTGCATCATGGGATCAACGATGTTGCGATCAACATTCCAAGCACGGATACTGTTGTACCAGCGTCCCTGATATTCACGTGCGTCAATATCAAAACTTACACGCACCATTTCGCCTACCTGAATATTAAACTGCTGTATTTTGTCGGCACCAAATACCTCAAACACCATCTTTCTGGGGAAACGGTCTGTTGTTGTCTCCAATACGTATGAACCCATACGCCACTCGCTGCCTGTGCGGGCAGAAACACCACCACGTTCTTCTAAAACCTGAATAATTTTTCCTATCAATTCCATATATATACTTTTTAAATCCGCACAAAGTTAAAACAAATTACCTACATACCCAAAAAACAGATTGTATTTTTTGGCATTATAAATAAAAACAAGTAAATTTGCGAGGAAATAAAGGAACAAACAACTAATACTATAATATGATTTTCAAAGTATCCAGTTCGGCCTTGAACAGCCGTCTAACATGCGCCAGCAAGGTTCTGGCCAGTAAGAACTCAATGCCCATACTCGACTGCTTCCTGCTGGAAGTAACAGACAACGGACAGTTGACCATTACAGCAAGTGATTCAGAGAAATGCTATATTACCAGTCTTCCCATCCTTGAGCAAGACGGCACAGGACGTTTCTGCGTTACAGCCAAGACACTATTGGAGAGCCTGCGCGAGATTCCTGAGCAGCCCATAACTCTGGAACTGAACCCCAACACCTATGAGCTGCGCGGCAAGCACGGCAGCGGACAGTTTGCCATCATGGCACAGGATGCCGAACCATACCCTGCCCCACGCCCTGTTACAGAGGGCAATGCACTCACCATCCCTGCAGAAGTGCTGGTTTCTGGCATCAACCGTTCACTCTTTGCCACCGCCAACGACGAGGTACGCATGGTAATGAACGGCATTTACTTCGACATCAAGCCCGACCACATCATCTTCGCTGGCACCGACGGCCGCAAACTGGTCAAGAACATCGTGCGAAGCGTAGTTCCCGGTTTTACAGGCAGTTTCATTCTGCCCAAAAAGGTTGCAACCATCCTGAAGAACGTTATCGGCAAGGAGGAGAATGATGTCCGCATCGTCTACACCAACGACCGTGCCACCATCTCCACCGAGGACATGACCATGCACTTCCGCCTGATTGAGGGCAACTACCCCAACTACAATGCAGTCATCCCCACAACAAACCCCTATCATGCCATCATCGACCGCCAGGCATTTGCCAGTGCGCTCAAGCGTGTGAGCGTTTGCTGCAACCAGAGCAGCGGTCTGGTTAAAATCGAGCTTACCAGCAACAACATCCACCTGACAGGCCAGGACAACGAATACTCTACCAGTGCCGAGGAGTTCCTCGTTTGCGAGTACAACAACAATCCCATCAGCATTGGTTTCTCCTGCCAGTTCCTCATTGAGATCTGCAACATTCTGGACAGCGAGAACATCATCCTGGAGTTGGCAGACCCCAGCCGTCCGGGCCTTGTACGTCCCGCACAGGAAAAAGAGAACGAAGAACTGATAATGCTGCTCATGCCCATGCGAGTTGACGACTGATAGACCATGAAACTGAACCTTACCAAACCCATAGTCTTTTTCGACCTGGAAACCACTGGCATAGACGTAGCCACGGACCGTATCGTTGAAATATGCCTTATACGCCTTGAACCCAACGGCAACCGCCAGTCCATGACTCTGCGCATAAATCCCGAAAGGCACATACCAGAAGAGGCAAGTGCCGTGCATGGCATATATGATGCAGATGTAAAAGACTGCCCCACATTCCGCGAGAAGGCAGAGGAACTGAAAAACATTTTCGAAGGATGCGACCTGGCAGGTTTCAACAGTAACCGCTTCGACATACCCCTGCTCGCAGAAGAGTTCATCCGCTCAGGCGTATCCATCGACCTCAATTCACCCCGACGCGTCGATGTGCAGAACATCTACCACAAATTGGAACGTCGCACACTGGTGGCTGCATACAAGTTCTATTGCGACAAGGATCTGGAGAACGCACACTCTGCCCTGGCCGACACCGAAGCAACCCTTGAGGTATTGGAAGCACAGCTCGACCATTATCCAGAAGAGTTGCAGAACGACATCGACTTCCTGGCGGAATACAGCAGCAGAGATAATTTTGTGGACTTTGCCGGTCGCTTTGCCTATAACGACAAGGGCGAGGAAGTGGTAAACTTCGGCAAGCACAAAGGACGCCTTGTCAAGGATGTTTTAAGAATTGAACCCAGTTACTACAACTGGATGATGCAAAGCGATTTCACCATGAACACCAAACAGGTGCTCACCCGTTTGAAATACAAATACTCCATGTAAGCGCCTCTGCTGGTACTGGCAAGGATAGCAGACAAACATAAGACATCCAAATGTTAAAAGGCAAGAAGATTGTACTTGGCATTACAGGCAGCATAGCCGCCTACAAGGCATGCATGCTCATACGCTTGCTAATCAAGCAAGGTGCCGAGGTTCAGGTGGTAATCACACCTGCTGGCAAGGAATTCATAACTCCCATCACACTGAGTGCACTGACACACAAGCCAGTTATTTCGGAATTCTTCAATCAACGTGACGGTTCCTGGCACAGTCATGTAGACCTTGGTCTATGGGCCGATGCCATGCTCATAGCACCTTGCACGGCAAGCACTCTCGGCAAAATGGCACACGGCATTGCCGATAACATGCTCATCACCACATACCTCAGCATGAAGGCACCTGTGCTCGTGGCTCCTGCCATGGACCTTGATATGTATGCCCACGTCTCCACACAGGAAAACCTGCGTCTGTTGCAACAGCGTGGGGTTACTATAGTGGAACCAGGTTCCGGATTCCTCGCCTCTACTCTGGAAGGCAAGGGACGAATGCAGGAACCCGAGCGCATAGTGGAGGAGCTGCAAGAGTTCTTTGCACGCCGCGAGGGGCGCCTGCGTGGCCAGCGCATTCTCATTACGGCAGGTCCTACATACGAAAAACTGGACCCCGTCCGCTTTATCGGCAACTACTCCAGCGGCAAGATGGGAATAGCACTCGCCAAAGAGTGCCTCAATCAGGGCGCAGAGGTGGAACTCGTCCTGGGACCATGTTCATTGTCCCTGCCCCACTCTACACTTCTCCACGTTACCCGCGTGGAAAGTGCCTCGGACATGTACCAGGCAGCCACACGCCTGTTTGCCGATTGCACGGCGGGTATTATGTGCGCGGCCGTTGCCGACTTCACTCCCGACACCTGTGCCGAAGAGAAGATAAAGCGCGAGGGCGACCAACTCCTTCTCCGCCTTACACCCACACAGGACATTGCCGCTGCCGTGGGGGGCATGAAGACCTCGACACAGAAACTATGCGGCTTTGCCTTGGAAACACACAATGCCCTGGTTCATGCCCAGGAAAAACTACAGCGCAAGAATCTGGACATGATAGTGATGAACAGTCTGCAGGATGCCGGTGCCGGTTTCCAGGTGGACACCAACAAGGTTACCATCATCACACCCGACAATCAGGAATCCCTGCCATTGCAGAGCAAGAATGACATCGCACGTGAGATAATCAACAGATTCTTGTCATGAAACAGCACATCCTGATACTGCTTGCCTACCTTCTGCCATCCTTTGCTACTGCACAGGAACTCAATGCCAAGGTGTCCATAAACATCTCCAAACTGGAGAACACCAACACCGAGGCATTTGAGACGCTGAAACAGAAGATGGAGGAATTCCTCAATACCAAGCAGTGGACCACGGTCCGGTATGACGAGGTGGAACGCATAGAATGCAACTTCAACATTACCGTGGACAAATACGAAGCACAGGACGGTGCCTATGAGTGCACGCTGCTTCTCACCTGTAACCGTCCCGTATGGGGAAGCGTCTACAGCACAGCGCTCTACAACACCCGCGACCAGCACTTCCACTTCAAGTTTGACCCTGCCGACCAACTGGAATACAATCCAGACAATCTGGACAACCAGCTCATGGCACTGCTTGCCTACTATGCCCACATCATCATAGGCATGGACATGGACACCTTCGCCCCCCTGGGCGGCACACATGTCCTCCAGACTGCAGAGGATATTGTCAACAGGGCACAGAATCTAGGCTACAGCGGATGGAGTGCCTTCAACGAAAGCAACAACCGCTTTGCCCTGCTCAACGACTACATTGACGGCAGCATGGAATCCATGCGACAGATGAACTATGTCTATCACCGCCAGGGACTGGACCAGCTCTGCGACAGTACGGAAAAAGCCTACACAGCTCTGGTTGAAAGCATTGACCTGCTCAATCAGGCACGCCAGGCACGTTCCATGAGCAATGTGCCGCAACTCTTCACCGAATACAAGAAGGAAGAACTCGTCAACCTCTTCCGCAACCATCAAGATGCGGAGCAGCGCAAACATGTACAGGACATACTTTCCTCCATCAACCCAAGCCAGAGCACCAGTTGGGAGAAGATAACGAAACAATAGCATGCTTAAACATCTACATATAGAGAACTACGCACTCATCGAGAGTCTGGACATTGACCTTAACGAGGGTTTTTCTGTCATTACCGGCGAGACGGGTGCAGGCAAGAGTATACTGCTTGGAGCCATTGGTCTGCTCACTGGAGAACGTGCCGACACTTCTGCCATACAGAACGGCAAGCAGCGCTGTGTGCTTGAAGCAATGTTCTGCCCTAAAGGACTTGGTCTTGAACAGTTCTTCGAGGAGGAAGACCTGGATTTCGACCCCGACGAGTGCATCGTCCGCCGCGAACTCACAGCCAACGGCAAGAGTCGTGCCTTCATTAACGATACCCCCACAACAATAGCAGTACTGCGACGTCTTGGTAGCAGACTCATAGACATACATTCCCAACACCAGAACCTACTGCTCGGACAGGAGGATTTCCAGTTGTCGGTGCTTGATGCCGTAGCAGCAGATACAAAATTGACACAAAGCTATGCACAAGCCTATGCTCTTTGGAGTGATACACGAAAATCACTTGCCAAAGCCATAGCCAGCCTTGAAGAGGGAAAGAAAGATGAGGACTACATGCGTTTCCTCCATACCGAACTCACCAACTTCCGCCCCCAGCCTGGCGAAGACGACGACCTGCAGCAGCAGTGCGACACGATGGAGCATGCACAGGACATAAGGATGGCTCTGACACAGGGTTGCGGTCTTCTTTCCGAAGGAGAAACCCCAGTTACCGACTCACTGAGACAGGTGCGCAACCTACTCAACTCCGTCCAGAAGCACTTCCCCATTGCACAAGAATTGGCAGAACGTCTGGAGAGTTGCCGCATAGAACTTCAAGACATCGCAGGCACACTGGAGAGTGAAGCAGAGTCCATTGACTGCGACCCCGAACGTCTGGAACAAGTACAGTCACGACTGAACACACTCTTCTCTCTGGAACAAAAGCATCATGTAGGATCCAGCGATGAACTCTTGGCTATAATGCAAGAACTTCAGGATAAACTGGATATCATGGACAACAGCGATGAACACATCCAGCAACTGCAGAAACAGGAGGCAGAGGCACGAACTAAGGTCAACAAACTTGCAACCAGTCTCACCACCCTCCGCAACGCTACAGCCCGCAAGGTTGAAAAGGACATTATTTCCTCGCTGAAAACACTGGGCATGCCCAATGTGCGCTTCAAGGTGGACATTACCCCCACCGAAGCACCAACCCCACGTGGCATGGACAAGGTAGCATTCCTTTTCTCTGCCAACCTTGGCTCGCCCATGCAGAATATATCACAAGTGGCAAGCGGTGGCGAAACGGCACGTGTCATGCTTTCGCTCAAAGCCATGCTCTCGGGAGCTGTATCCCTGCCCACAATCATCTTCGACGAGATTGACACCGGTGTTTCCGGACACATTGCCGAAGCTATGGCACACATCATGCAGGAGATGGGCAGACAGGGCCGACAGGTCATCAGCATCACGCACCTGCCTCAGATAGCAGCAATGGGCGGACACCACTTCAAGGTTTGGAAGGAAGACACGCAGACACACACACTCAGTCACATTACATGCCTCTCCCAGGAAGAACGTGTTTCCGAAATTGCTAATATGCTCTCCGGAAGCAATGTCTCTCCCGAAGCCATCAACAATGCACGTGCCCTCTTGGGATTATGACCAGCATCCTACGCACACTCTCCCCCGACAAACTCTACCTCATCGCCCTTAGCGGTGGGGCAGATTCCATTGCACTTGCACTGATGATGAAGGAGCAGCATCTAAATGTCCTTGCTCTGCATTGCAATTTTCACCTGCGTGGCGAAGAGTCCGACCGCGACGAACAGTTCGTGCGCGATTTCTGCCATAAACATGCCATCCCACTGGAGGTCTGCCACTTCGATACACTTGCCTCTGCCAGAGAGCACAAGACAAGTATAGAGATGGAAGCTCGCGACCTTCGTTACCGATGGTTCGCCCAGCGTGCACAGGCACTGGATGCCGAAGCCATCTGCGTGGCACATCACAAGGACGACCAGGCAGAAACTCTCCTTTTGAACCTCATCCGCGGAACCGGACTGAAGGGACTTGCCGCCATGCATCCCGAGCGCACCGTCAACGGTCTGCGCATACTTCGCCCCCTGTTGGACACTACCAAAGAAGAAATTCTGAATTACCTCTCCCATATGGAGCAGGACTATGTAACGGACAGTACCAATCTCGAGCGAGATGCCCTTCGCAACCGCATCCGCCTGGATTTGATGCCCATGCTACGGCAGTTGAACCCCAACATAACAGATTGCCTTGCCCGCACAGCTCACAATGTACGGATGGAACTGGACAGCGACTCCGAAGAAAGCCATTACCACCGCTGGCTTGCCCCGTTGGGATTCAGTCGCAGCCAGATTCTGGACATCTATGCTCACTGTGAAAACGGAAAACGGAAAACGGAAAACGGAAAACTGCGAGTAAGCGAGAACAGAAGTAAAGTTTACTTTGATTATGCCGAGCGGGAGCAGATTCAAGACGACAAAGTCGAATTAAAACCATCCGCTCACCGCTCACCGTTCATCGTTCACCGTTCATCTGGCCTCACATGGCATAGTGCCACACACACACTGCTGCTTGACAGGGGAGAGTTGATACTTCAGGAAAAGGGAAGTTATGCCAACACCACCTCGCATCTTCGCATAGAGGAACTCCCCACCGGCATTGTTCCCACTGCCAAGGATTTCCTCAACAAGGCCCAGGCCTTCGTCGATGCCGACAGCATAAAGGGAGAACTGACTTTGCGCCCCATGCGCCAAGGCGACCGCTTCCGTCCCTATGGCATGAAGCAGGGCAGCAAGTTGCTCAGCGATTTCCTCACCGACCGCAAGGTATCCCTTCTTGACAAGCAAGCACAACTTGTTGCCACAGACTCTGCCACCGATGCCATAATCTGGGTCGTAGGACGCGAAATCGACCACCGCTACCGCATTACCCCCACCACAAAGCGCATACTAAGGTTGATCTGTGAGAAGGTATAATGTTTAGAATTGTTATATCGGTAAGCATCCGATTTGGATTAAACTGCAAACACACAATCCCCGCAACAGTGCAGATAATTGCTGTTGCGGGGATTTCAATTGTCCTTTTAGCGCATGGAAACTCACATTACAACTTTAGTAACCTTGCCTTGCTCTACCTTTATATAGATACCCTTCTTCGGATTTGAAATAGGAGAACCATTCATGTCAAAGAACTTAATTTTCGAAGATCCCTTTTCAATGTCTGTAATACCTGTAACGACATCTATCGTTTTAATCACAGACTTTGCCGCTTCATACTCTTCATTACCAGGTTGAGAAGCCTCTATTTTAACCCTACCAGGTTTATTTACGGTTAGACAATTGTCTCTAAGCGTTGCATCACCTTCTAAAACCGTGTAAACTACATCCAAACCAGATGAAGCAGTGGCGTTCAATTCCAATGTATCACCAGTCATAATATCAGCAAAGGTTTGAGACCATGTTATTGTTTGTTGTTTTTTAAGAACAGTAACCATACATTCCGCCTTTACGCTACCACAGCTGGCGGTAATAGTAGCACTACCCATGGAAACTGCTGTAACATTACCATTTGCATCTACTGTTGCAACATCACTATCTGACGAAGTCCATACAACGGTCTTATCTGTTGCATTGTCGGGAGAAACTGTTGCACTTAGTCGCTCTGAACCTCCTACGAACAATTCAATCTCTGTCTTATTCAGGCTTACTCCTGATACTGCTATAGGGAGGACAGTAACCTTACATTCCGTCTTTACGCTACCACAGCTGGCGGTAATAGTAGCACTACCTATGGAAACTGCTGTAACATTACCATTTGCATCTACTGTTGCAACACCACTATCTGACGAAGTCCATACAACGGTCTTATCTGTTGCATTGTCGGGAGAAACTGTTGCACTTAGTCGCTCTGAGCCTCCGAGAAGAAGTTCTAAAGATGACTTATTTAAAGTTACAGCATTTGCATCAATATACTTTGGCTTTACTGTGAGAGTAACGGATGAAGGCTCTACGTAATATGCAACAGCACCAGGAGCAGTAATCACCGGATTCTTTAAACTAATACTATAAGAACCAATAGGGGCCTCTACACTCAGAGGAACATTCAGGACAACACCAGCGTTTCCTGTAAATGGAGTATTGGGATTAGAATACACCAATACTCTCATCGAACCATCCGACTGTTCCTTATTGACAAGAGTGTGTACACCATCCTGATGACGTGACATTGTCATCTCTCCGGAAAGCTTTACGCCTTCCGGAAGAGATATGTCACATTGAAAACCAACAACGTCGCCAGCATTCTTTAATTCTATCGCTAGTACCGCTGTACCACCTTCTATCACCGATAAATCGGCAGCTTTGATTTCATAATCTGCAGCTTTGGCCATTGCACTTGCCAAAACCATAGATACAAAAATGCTTATTCTTTTTAATAGTTTCATGTTACTTGATAATTACTTTGTTCTTACCTATTACATACACACCCTTATTTATCGTAAACTCATTGTAACCTGCTTTAACATTCAGCATGTAGGTCATACCATTTACTGACACAACAGGCATCAAGCAATCTGTGGGGGAGTTAAATGATATAGTATTGCCGTTTACCTTAATATCCGTTTGGTCAATATTGCCTGTTACATTATCCAAACCTGTTACTACACCACTATTTAGAGAGGCATAAGTAATTTGGCCGTTATCACGATATGAATAGCCAGCATTTGAAATTTCTATATCAGACTCGTTTAACTCGTGTCCTATATGCAATGCGAATGAATAATTATTAGGTATAGGGGTATTATCTGTAGAGTATACAAGAACTCTTATGTTTCCATCAGCCAATAGACGAGCAACTGCGATATGATTCTTAGTACCCATATTGTTACTGATAGAAACAATAGGATTACCTGCGATATCAAGTTCAAGCATGGAATCATCTGTAATTCTAACGTCGCATTGGAATGTCAAGAAGCTCTCTTTCTCTTGTGTAACGTAGAAATTCAAACGATTGCCATCCAACACAGATAATACATTATTGTTTATTGCGGTCTCTCTAGCATTACCATTAACATCATCTGTTGTTGCTGGAGCAGAAAGAACGATATCAACAACGCCAGAAACGTCTGCTACGTTCACGTTACTATCCTTGTTTACATCAGCTGCCTTGAATAGGAATTCCTTCGGATTATTACCTATTGCATAGTCAACAGCAGTTGCCAAGTCGGCAGAATTGATTTCCATATCAGCATTGACATCACCATATTCATAGGCACGGATGTACTTCATTTCTGTCGCAACGGATGCGTACTCATCGTCACCCTTCTGCAAGGCGATTATGGCTATAACACCGGATTTGGTAATGGTAAGAGTGTTGTTGGACAAACTTGCACACTCCTTAGAATTTTCATCAGCAAAGTCGAAAGTAACGGGCAACCCGCTTGAAGCTGTTGCGCTCAGTGCAACCTTGTCGCCCACCATCAATGGTTCAAAACTCTGCTCCCATGTAATCAATTGGCTGGTCTTGGTCACCTGCGAGAAGTTCACTTCCAATTTGGAACTTAACTTGTCTGCTGTTGTCACAAACACTCCGTCTACGATCTGCGAGGTTATGTCCACACCATCAAATGTGGCAGACAATATTGTTTCGCCCTCTGCAGGAGTTATATGGAATCTGACAACACCATTTTGCGGAACATACAAGGAAGAACCGTCATCAACTAAAGTGATGTTATCCTCCATCGTTTCTGTTGCATTGCCTGCTCTGGTTGTGCGGGCAGACGCGGCATCATCATCCTCTTCGGTATCGCCGCTGACAAAGCTGATAGAACCCTTACCCTCTGTTTCAACGGCAATATCATTACGCATCTCCATGAAACGTCCCCAGTATGGCGCCGTGATATAGGCCTCTATTGAAACCGTAGGCATAGAAATGATACATTTGTCTGTGTTCACACCGCGGAATGTATTTGACATTACCACTGGAGGAGTAAGAGCCTTTGTAGTGAGGTTCATCAACTGGCGACAACCAGAGAACACACCCTCTTCCAAAGAAGTCATGGTAGACGGCAAAGTTACAAAGCGCAAATTAGAGCAATCTGCAAAGGAATAGCTTTTCAGTGTCTTGGCATTCTCTGGCACATTTACACTTCTGATTGGTATTGCACGGAAAGCCTCGCTGCCGATTTCCTCTATATTCTGTGAGAGTCTCATATTCTTCAAAGATGAACAATTCTGGAATGCCGACGAGTTTATATTGGTAATATTGTCGGGGATAAATACTGCATCCAGCAAATTGCAGTTGGCAAATACGGATGATTCCAGGGTTGTCATCTTGCCAGAGATAAACACAGTAGAAATACTTGTTCCACGGAATGCCCCTTCTCCTACAGAAGCCACCGACTCAGGTATGGTCAGGTGTCCGCTAATTCCGCGTTGTCCATCGAAAGCCCTGTCGCCAATACTTCTCAGTGTTTCAGAGAACAATAGTTCCTCTTCAAGATTACAGCCATAGAACGCCTCGTTGCCTATGCTTTCCACTTTATTCTGGAAAGAAATTTCCTTAAGGGGAGTATTTGCAAAGGCGCGGTTGCCTATCTTTTTCAAAGCATAGTTAAAATCCATACTCCTTATGCTGGTACCTGTAAAGGCTTCGTCTCCAATCTCCGTTACATCCATTGGCATCTGCAGTTCTTCTATGCCGTTGCACCCCTTGAATGCGCTGTTGCCCACCACCTTCGTTGTCTTTGGCAGAACAAGCGACAAAAGCTGCTGCTTACCATTAAAGGCATCGTCGGGAATCTTATCCACTATAGCATCGGAAAGGTCCAGATATAGCAGAGACATCATGTTCTTGTTCATCTGCATAATATCCTGCTCGTTGATTTCACCGCTTACGGTCAAACCCACTACCTTTGCCACCGGCATGCGAAGCCCAAGAGCCAAATCGGTACCGATACTACCGGGAGAACTAACCTGTACAGCCACCTGGTTGCTTTGATTGCTCATTTGCATACCTTCCCACACCTTTGCCTTGGAGTATGCCTTCTGGTCGTTTGCATTCAACAATACGACCACACCTTCAGCTCCATTATCAAACATACATTTAGGGAACGTTTTTTCTGTAATGACAGGAGGAGTAGCATTATTGCTTAGGACAATATATGCCTCTGGGAATTCTGCTTCAACCTTTGTTACATTGCTACCAAGTGTTACCTGAGTAATATTTCTACTTTCGCCCTCTGGCAGAGTCTTCAGGCCATTGCCGGTATTGAGTGATGTAATACATGAGTTGTACAATAATGGTAATATTGGAGCATCCTTAACATTATCGGGGATCGTCAAAACACTCAAAGGCTGTTGACCAACAAATAAATTTTTACTAAACAAGTCATGGTTGCCTTCATGCTCTATAAGAACATCAAAAATCCATTCTATATTGGGGAAGAATACTTTTGTGTCAGAAGTCCAGGCTCCAATATTTCCAAATGCGGATTTACCTATTGATGTAATACTTGTTCCTAATGTAATTGATTTCAAGTTATAACAGTCATAAAATGCCCCCTGCTGAATTGACGTTACAGAATTGGGAATTTCTATAGATGATAGTTTATGGCATCCCGCAAATGCAGATTCTCCGATAGTTTCTAAAGATTTTCCTAATGTGACAGTTGTTAAATCATCACATGACTCAAAAGCTCTTACTGAAATAATCCTTACAGAATTGGGAATTTCTAGTGAATTTAATGCTTTACATCCTCCAAACGCTCTCACTCCGATAGAATCTAAAGAGGAGCCCAAAGAAAGCATAGATAGTTCTGTGCAATTTTCAAAAGCTGCATCTCCAATAACCTTTACTGAATTTGGGATATCAATGGATGTCAAAGCCGAACAATTAGCGAAGGCTCCGTTTTCTATAATCTTTACTGAGTTAGGAATGGTCACAGATGTAATATTGCGACCACTAAATCTTCCACCAGGAATCTTTGTAACGGTATTGGGAACTTCTAAATTGACTATAGGTTCATCATTTAAACACAGTTCTATCGAACAACTAAACGGATTTGAAGCCCAACTCCCAAACTTATAATCCTTAAAGAGTGTCTCTATCTTTGTTACATTGACAATTAAAGAATCGCAGGCAAAGAAAGCACCATCAGCTATACTATCAAGAGACTCCCCTAGAGAGATATATGACAATTCATGACAACCCCAAAAAGCATCTGCACCTATTGTAGTTACAGAATCTCCAATAACTACTGAGGTTAAAGACGAACAATCGTTAAAAGCATAATCTCCAATAACATGTACAGAGTTAGGGATTGAAACAGAAATAATATCAGATCCAGCAAAAACATAGTTGGCTATTCTTTCAACCTCATTTGGAATAACCAAATCAGTCACTTTCTCATCATTCAAATAAAGATGTTTTGCTATCCGCAACGGATTCGAATTACCTCCGCTAGAATTATGACGTGCAAACTCTATGTTGCAAAAATTGGCCATATTGGTTACATTTACCTTACTTAGTTTGTCACAACCATTAAAAGCATAAAGACCTATAGATTTTACGGAATCACCAAGAGTAATAGACGAAAGCTTTGTACAACCTTCAAAGACTCCACCATCAATGGTTGTTACAGAATTGGGGATTATTATAGACTCCAATGCAGTACAACCTTGAAATGCCGCTGTGCCTATAGTCTTCAGAGAATCTCCCAGTGTAACAGATTTCAAATTGATTAGGTTACTAAATGCTCTGTCACCGATTCTCTTTACAGAGTTGGGTAGAACAACAGATGTGACATTTTCATATCCTTTGAAGAATCCCTCGTTGATTTCTGCTATGCCATCCGGAAAATGAAGACCAGTTACCTCCTCACCATTATGATATAGATGATGAGCTAATGTAAGAGGGTTGGCTTTGTCGTTCTCAAACTGAATAGCATACCATGCATCCAAATTGGTAACTTCTACACGTTGGAGGCTATCACAACCATTGAATGCGTCATAACCGATAAATGATACAGAGTCACCAAGAGTAATAGACGAAAGCTTTGTACAACCCTCAAATACTCTATCCTCAATGGTTGTTACAGAATTGGGGATAATGATACTGTCTAATCTTGTACACTCCCTGAATGAACCTCCACCAATTGTTTTAAGCGAATTACTAAGAGTAACAGAAGCAAGATTAGAACAATTAGAAAACACATCACGTGCGAATGATATTACAGAATTGGGAATTATTATAGACTCCAATGCAGTACAGCCTTGAAATACTCCTTCTCCAATTGTCTTCAAAGAATCTCCGAATGTAACCTCAGATAAGTTAGTCCAGTCAGGAAAAGCCCTATCTCCAATATTCTTTACTGAATTAGGTATTGTTACTGATGTTACATTCTTGCCAAAGTTATAGAAGAAACCTCCCCTTATTTCTTCTACACCATCGGGAATGACAAGTTCGGTTACCTCCTTGTCATTCACATGAAGGGTTGATGCTTTGCTGAAAGGATTGCCTTCGTAAGCAAAGGAATAATCATTGAAAAGAATATCCAGTTTGGACACATTTACTGTATTAAAAACATCGCATCTGTGGAAAGCATATTCACCAATAGTCTTCAGTGAGTCTCCCAATGTGATATAAGAGAGTTTTGTACAACCCTCAAAAACTCTATCCTCAATGGTTGTTACAGAATTGGGGATAATGATACTGTCTAATCTTGTACACTCCCAAAATGAACCGCCACCAATTGTTTGAAGGGAATTACCGAGGGTAACGGAAGCAAGATTAGAACATCCATAGAACACATCACGTGCAAATGATGTTACAGAATTGGGAATTATTATAGACTCCAATGCAGTACAGCCTTGAAATGCTGCTGTGCCTATGGTCTTCAAAGAATCTCCCAGGGTAACTTGAGATAAGTTAGTCCAATCACGAAAAGTAGCGTAGCCAATATTCTTTACGGAATTGGGTATAGTTACCGATGTTACATTCTTGCCAAAATTATAGAAGAAACCTTCATTGAGTTCTTCTACTCCATTGGGGATGACGAGTTCGGTTACTTCTTCTCCATTCACATGAAGGGTTGATGCTTTGCTAAAAGGATTGGCATCATCATTACCGAAGTGAAACTCATTGAAAAACACATCCAGTTTGGATACATTAACTGTATTAAAACTGTTACATCCGGTGAAAGCCCAGGCAGCAATTGTCTTCAGTGAGTCTCCCAAAGTGATGTAGGATAAGTTTGAACAAGCATAGAACGCATAGCCAGCTATCGATTCCAGAAAATTTGGTAAATCTATCCTTGTTAAGGCAGAGCATCCGTTGAAAGCAGATGCACCAATTGTCTTCAGTGAGTCTCCAAAGGTAACTTGTGCTAAGTTAGTCCAATCATTAAATGCATTTTCACCAATTTCCGTTACAGAATTGGGTATAGTTACTGATGTTACATTCTTGCCAAAGTTATAGAAGAAACCTTCATTGAGTTCTTCTACTCCATAGGGAATGACGAGTTCGGTTACTTCCTCTCCATTCACATGAAGGGTTGATGCTTTGCCGAAAGGATTACCATTGTAAGCAAAGGAATTATCACTGAAAAGAATATCAACTTTGGGTATATTTACTGTATTCAAACTATTACATCCGTAGAAAGCCCCGTCACCAATTGTCTTCAGCGAGTCTCCTAATGTGATGTATGATAAATTTGAACAATCATAGAATGCATACTCCCCTATAGATTCCAGAGAGTTTGGCAAATCTATCCTTGTTAAGGCTGAGCATCCAGCGAAAGCCCTATCACCAATTGCCTTCTGTGACTCTCCAAAGGTAACTTGTGCTAAGTTTGTCCAATCTTTAAATGCACTTCCACCAATTTTCGTTACGGAATTGGGTATAGTTACTGATGTTACATTCTTGCCAAAGTTATAGAAGAAACCTTCATTGAGTTCTTCTACACCATCGGGAATGACAAGTTCGGTTAGTTCTTCATCATTTACAAAAAGATGTCTTGCCAAAGCAAAGGGATTTGACTGTCCGCTTCCACTGGAGAGGAAGAATAATTGGGCGACATTAGGAACGTAGATATTGTTCAAATTGCTACATCCTCCAAAAGCATCATTGCCGGTATATGTCAATCCTTCTCCTATGCTAAGGTCAGCAAGTCCCAAACAGCCATGAAAAGCTTGTTCTCCAATTGTTGTGAGCGAATTGGGGAGCACCAGCTTGCTCAACTGTGTATAACCCTTGAAGGCTTCGCCGGAAATGCTTACCGTTCCATCGGCAACCTCGTACTCACTATTTAGCGCCATTGTGCCTTTATACTTATAAAACACCTTATTTATATATATAGGTCCATCTGGCTGGGTCTCATACCATGTTGTTCCGTCAAAGGCATTTTTACCTATGTATGTAACGGTAGCAGGAACCTCAATGCTTGTCAGACCCGTACAATTCAAAAAGGCATTTTCTACAATTGCAGTTGTACCTTCCTTTATTACTATGGATGCGTTCTCGGGCATTGATCCCTGATAACCGTACACAATATTACCTACATAAATAACTCCATCTTCCGCATTGTTCAGGAAGGCCGTGTTAGCAAATACATTCTGTCCCAAAGTAAACGGAGAATCCGGGAATGTAACTGAGGCTAAAGAAGTACATCCAGAAAAAGCATTGTCACCGATATAGGTAACAGACCCTGGGATTACAACAGAGGTAATGCCAGTAAGGCCAGAGAAGAAGTTGGCAGGTATCTCCGTAACTCCATCTGGGATAACCAGTTCTGTCACTTCTTCTCCATTTAGATATAGATGTTCTGCTTTGGTGAGGGGATTAGAATCATTGTTGGTAAATTCTATATTCATCAAGGACGATATACTGCCCACATTAACTGTTGCCAAGTTGTAGCAACCTTGGAAAACATTCTCACGTATGGTTTGGATAGAGAGTCCCAAAGAAACATATTCCAGATTGGCACATCCATCAAATGCATGGTAATCTATATATTCCAAGGAGTTTGGCAATACCACAGAAGTAAGGCCAGAGCGCTTGAATGCATCGTAACCAATCCTTGTTACAGACTCTCCAATAGTAACAGATGCAAGTGCCGAACAATTCTCGAACGCACGTCCGCCAATAGACTGCACCGAATTAGGTATCTCTACAGATTCCAGATTGGGACATTCGAAGAAGGCATACTCTCCGATGGCATCTACGGTATACTCCACTTCATTGTAGCTTACACTGCTTGGTATGACAACATTGCCAGCATAATTACTCTCTCCTTTAATCACACGTACGGTGGTTTCTGAAGTTATCTCATAACTGATAAAGACACCTTCCGTGTTAGCCACCGAAAACGTTTCTGCCCAAGCTTGCAAACTAAGGCAGATGCTTGCCACAAACAAGGCAAGATACTTTCTGGTTTTGTTCATAGTTATTATATTTGGTGAATAATTTTTTGTGCCAGATGTTATATTTATCAAAGAAGCATAAACCTCATGCGTGGACATAAAAAAGACGTGGGAGAAACTTCCTAGCTTATCCCTGTCGTCTGGCCTTCGCATTGCCTTTACCTAACGAGATAAGCAACTCAGCCAGCCCACGCCGAAGGGTATTATATATAATGTACACAACAGGATGTACTCTACTAAGCAGGTACAAACTATGCATACGGGTATAATACACCCAGCA
>JAZRJU010000026.1:0-98838 GCA_045645965.1 Bacteroidaceae bacterium | reverse complement strand
CAGACGCAACCAGTGACGAATAGATAGAATACTACCAACAAGAATAATAACAAAAACAATAGCAACAATTACTCACTATGGAGCATTTGTTGCTATTGTTGTATAGATAGGTATACTACCTGTAATTTATCGGATGCTTACACATTTTCTCTGTTAAGACGAGATGCTTCTATATTCAACCTCTCGCCCAGCACCGCATTCCTTCTTCTTCTGCCCATCTGCTGTAGTTTTGCCTTTATCGCATCGTAGGTTGACTTGTCAAAGTAGTCAAGCTTCTTCACCTGCACGCGCTCTGCCTCGGCAAGGGCATTTGATACCTCGGAGCCTTCGGCTGCTAATGCCTCCAAACCGAACAGACGTTTGATAGCGCCAACAATCTTACCCCACAGGCTTATCTCCTTTGTCTTCTCACGGAAGACAGGGTTGCTGAGTTCGGTGTAAAATAAGCCTCATGACATACAATCACAAAAAATACAGACAAACCACCCTCTGAGAATCGTGTATTTACGGCCAAAAGTTTTCTGTCGTACAAATATCCTGTTCTCAGAATGGGTAAAAATGGAAGACGGGAGGCTTCAATATGGCCCTCGGGAGGACTGCGACGAACCAGCGATAGCAGTGCGACGAACCAGCGGTAGCGATACGACGAACCAGCGGTAGCAATACGACGAACCGGCAGGCTGTATTTGAAATACAATACGATGAGTAAACAATGAAAATTGGTTGATTAGAGTTTTTTTACTATATATTGCGAAAATGTGCCTGACATACACGAAAAATGCTACAATGAGATGACATTTTCAGCACATTACATAGTAACTGATTCTGAAGACGAAACGACAAGACTTTCTAAAACAGAAGTTGGAGCACGACTATTTTATCGTAAAATATCCTGACTTCATCAGTCGCTCGCTGCGCGCGACAGAACGCAGAGACGAAAAGAAGACGATTACGAAAACGATTACGAAGACGAAGACTGAGACAATATTGCCCACTGATTACACTGATTGGACGGGATTATCACAGATTTAGTATATCAACGGATTAAACGAGAACGGAAAAGGCGACAGAGTCGCTGGTTAAAGGTTAAAGGTGAGCGATTTATCCCCCCCGCATTAATGAACGGAAAACGGAAAGGTGAAAACGGAAAACTATTAAGGACGCTGCACGCAGCGTCCCTACTTTGCTCACCACTCAACGTTATTATTCGTTTTAAGTAAACAGTTAACTTTGAGCGTTATTCGTTCAACAATCAACAATCAACGTTAAACGCTCACCGCTTACCGCTCACCGCTCACCGCTCACCGTTCTTTACCAATCCTAATGTACCATCTTCAAGCCTATCACTGAGGCGATGAGAGTGAAGATGAAGAGCATGCGCCATAGGGTGACTGGTTCCTTGAACACCAGTATGCCTATGAGTACAGTGCCTACTGCTCCTATGCCTGTCCAGATGGGGTAGGCGGTGCCAATGGGAATTGCCTTTATTGCCTTGGCCAGGAAAACCATGCTGAGGATATAGAAAAGGACAAAGGCTACATACCACAGCATCTGCGCCTTGCCTGCGGCAATGTTTGCCTTGCCCAGACAGAAGGTAAAGCTGCATTCAAATATTCCTGCCAAAATGAGGATAAGCCAGTGCATTGGAGCGTTTTGCCGATATTTTTATAAGGTAGGTACCTATCTTAAAAAACTATGGTATTGGGGTTAATTTCCACAACTTCTCCGTGTGGACATGCTATCAGTGTGAAACCATCTTTCTTGGCTCTGCTTACCAGACGTTGCTGGGCCAGGATGATTCCGCTTTCTATGGTCATGCGCAGGTGGCGTATTTCCTCCTCGTTGGGGTAACCCTCAAACCCCATGCGTGCCTTTTCTCGTTCTGCAGGCGATACGAGTTCGCGTATTTCCTGAATGATATTCTTATTCATGTGATTCGGTCTTTTGGGGTTCCTCCTTGGCGGATTCGCCATACATTTTCTTCAATAGCGCAAACTTGGAAGCCTCGCTTATTTCAATGCGTTCTCCCTTTCTCCAGCCGCTGGCTATGCGTTCGGTGGGGCAGGTATTGTTGTCGTACAGTGACCAGAAGTCCACAACGGGCATATACAGTTGGAAGAAGTTCTTCAGTCCTGCCTCGTAACGGCGATAGATGACATCCAGAGGGATGTTGTGTCCGCCCTGGCTGACGCGGCGTGCCACGCGCTGAACTGCCTGCTCGGGTGTGGGCAGGGAGAAGAACAGCAGGGTGACGAAATACCCTACGCTTTGAGCCTTCTTGATGAGTTTGATGTAGGAGCGTGTGGCAAGTGTTGTCTCGAAGGCAAAGTCCTGTCCGTCCTTCATGAGTTGCAGCACACGCTCAATCATGAGTCGGCCTGCCTGGATGGCAGAGCCTTCGGGGTTGAAGGGGGAGAGTCCGCGTGCTATTTCGTCGGCATTGACAAATTCGCGGCATCCCAGCATTTCAGGCAGGACGGTATAGCTGGCCGTTGTCTTGCCGGCACCGTTGCATCCTGCAATGATATAAAGGTTTTTCATAGGTTGAGGTGGTTTGGGTATTAAATTTATTGGTTATTTGCTTTTTTTTGCCTTTGCTTTTCCGTTTGTTCCCAGCAGGTCGGGGCGTCGTTCCTTGGTTCGCTTGAGGGACTGTTCCAGTTCCCATTCCTTTATCTTTGCCTCGTGGCCAGAAAGGAGAATGTCGGGAACTGCTCCCCAGTCCTTATATTCGCGAGGGCGGGTATAGACGGGAGCCTCCAGAAGGTTGTCCTGGAACGAGTCGGACAGGGCTGACTGCTCGTCGCCTATGACTCCGGGGATTATGCGCACGATGGCATCGGTCATAACGGCAGCCGCCAGTTCTCCGCCCGTTAGCACATAGTCGCCAATGGACACCTCTCGGGTGATGAGACGCTCGCGTATGCGATAGTCGATACCCTTGTAGTGTCCGCACAGGATGATGATGTTCTCCTTCAGCGAGAGTTCGTTGGCCATGGGCTGGTCAAACTGCTCACCGTCGGGGGCGGTGAAGATAATCTCGTCGTAGTGGCGCTCGCTCATCAGTTTGGAGATGCACAGGTCCACGGGTTCGCACTGGATGACCATACCAGCCGAACCGCCAAACGGATAGTCGTCCACACGACGCCAGCGGTTGGTAGAGTAGTCGCGCAGATTGTGGACATGTATTTCCACAAGTCCTTTTTTCTGCCCACGACCCACGATGCTCTCCTCGGTGAAGGGAAGCACCAGTTCGGGGCACACGGTGATAATGTCTATTCTCATAGTTGAGCACAAAGTTACGAATAAGCGAGCGAAAAAGCAAAAGAATTTTGATTTTTCCGAGCGAAAGTAACTTAGAAACGTTGTTTCAGGGTTACGAATTAGCGAGCGAAGTACAATTTAATTTTGGATTTCCGAGTGAAAGTAACTTAGAAACGCAGTTTCAGGGTGACGCAATTATAGGATAAAAGCAAGAAAAAGCCCTTTCTAATGACGGAAAACGGCAGTTTTGCCTTGTGTCGTGCATTTTTTTGCTACCTTTGCAATATGTTCAAGCAAAGGATAGCCATAGTGGGAGCCGGTGCGGCAGGATGCTTTTCGGCACAGAGGATACAGGAATTGTGTCCGGATGTAGAAGTTGTTCTATTCGAGGCACAGGACCGTCCACTCAAGAAGGTGGCGATAACGGGTGGAGGAAGGTGCAACCTGACAAATTCGTTTCAATTGGTTAACGACTTGCGCGAGGTCTACCCACGAGGCCATCAGTTGATGAAGCGTCTCATGCACTCGTGGAGCCATTGGGACACTATGTCGTGGTTTGAGGAGCATGGCGTGCGCCTTGTTACTCAGGAAGACGAATGTGTCTTCCCCCAAAGCCAAAGGGCCATGGAGATAGTCGGCACCTTGCGCCGAGGATTGGACATACGTTGCGGACAAAGGCCAGGTTTGGATGACCTCCGTGACTATGACGCCGTTGTAGTAACCACAGGCGGCGCCCGCAATTTCTCGTGGCTGGAATCTGCTGGAGTGGAGATAGTGCCACCAGTGCCATCGCTCTTTCCTCTGCGTCTGGAACCCAGTGGGCTTGAGCAGCTGAGTGGAGCCTTGGTAGAGGACAGTGTTGCTACAATAGCAGGAACCAAGTTCCGTGCCCAGGGCATAACGCTCGTAACGCACAATGGTTTGTCAGGTCCCTGTATCCTGCGCCTTTCCTCCTATGCTGCCCGTCACCTCTCGGAACAATCCTACCAGACTCCCCTGGTGATGAACTGGTTGGGTGACACCTCCGAGGACGAGGCCATGGACCTTCTGCACGAGATGGCCATGGACAGCGCACAGAAACTGGTGTGCAACACACATCCCCAGCAACTGACCTCCCGCCATTGGGAGTTCCTTGTGTCGCGTGCCGGAATTGGGCGCGATGTGCGATGGAGCGGAGTGGGGCGCAAGCAGATGAACCGACTGGCAAGTGTGCTGACTTCCGACCGTTACCAGATAACCGGTCGTGTGCCTCACAAGGAGGAGTTTGTTACGGCAGGAGGCGTGAGCCTTCGTAGCGTTGACTCCAACACCCTGGAGTGCAAGACGCGCCCCGGACTATATTTTGCTGGCGAGGTGCTCGATGTGGATGGTGTTACCGGCGGTTTCAACCTGCAGGCGGCATGGACAATGGCAGATGCCGTGGCCAGAGCCTTGGCATCACGTTTCAACAAATGAAAGATACATATACCTATGATAACAAGTATAACCGATATAAACGACCCCAGGGTGCAGGTGTTCAGCCAGCTCACCGAGGCTCAGTTGCGCAACCGTCTGGACCCCTCGCGTGGAATCTTCATAGCCGAGAGTCCCAAGGTGATTCGTGTTGCCCTGGATGCAGGATACCGCCCCTTGTCGCTCCTGTGCGAGGAAAAGCACATCCATGGCGATGCCCGGGATATTGTGGCTCGCCTGCAAGAACAAGAGGCTGAGATATATACCGGGGGTAGGGAACTTCTGGCAAAACTGACGGGCTACACCCTAACGCGCGGCGTGCTGTGTGCCATGCACCGTCCTTTGGAAACACCTGTGGAGCAGGTTCTGCGCGATGCACATCGCGTGGTGGTAATAGATGGTGTGGTGGATGCCACCAACATTGGTGCCATTTTCCGTAGTGCCGCGGCTCTGGGCATGGATGCTGTGCTGGTGACAAGAAATTCGTGCGACCCTTGGAACCGCCGTGCCATACGCGTGTCCATGGGCAGTGTTTTCCTCGTGCCCTGGACATGGCTGGAGGAATATAGCCAGCTCAAGGAACTTGGGTTCAGTACCTGTGCCATGGCCCTGGAGGACAGGAGCATAAGTATTGACGACCCTGTTCTGCGTCAGCAGGAACGCCTTGCCATCATTATGGGTACTGAAGGCGAGGGCTTGCCCGATGACACGATAAAGACTGCCGATTTCGTCGTCAAGATTCCCATGGCGTATGGAGTGGACTCACTCAATGTGGCTGCCGCGGCAAGTGTGGCGTTTTGGGAGTTGAGGAAACGGTGAGAGGATGAGAGGTGAGAGGATGAGCGGTGAGCGGTGAGCGGATGAGCTGTGAGCGGTGAGAGGGTAGGGACGCTGCGTGCAGCGTCCGGCCAAAAAGGTCCATTGTTCAATAGAATCTTATCACAAAGTCGTCGCAACCAGTGATTTATCATTCGGACGCTGCACGCAGCATCCCTACTGTTGACGGTTCCTATTTGGAATTAACGTCTGTCTCTTTGGATATCGTTTTTGTTTTTAGTTCATTAAACTTTGATTGCTTTTTTTACTGGTATGGCAAATAGTTTTCCGTTTCTCTTGGCGCTTGATGTCGACGGCACTTTGACAAGGCCGGATGGCACTATTTCAGAGAGAACCATAGAGGTGATAAAGCGTCTTCAGAAGGGGGGGGGGCGATTGTGCATCGCTTCAGGCCGGCCGCCGTTGGGCATTGCTCCCGTGGCAAAACTCTTGGGTATGGACGAGTTCGGCGGCTATATCATAGGTTTCAATGGAGGTGTGCTGATGGATTATTCCTCTGGCAAGGTGCTCTATACTGCCTCCTTGCCCGAAGAAGCCTTGCCTGTAATTGCAGAGTGCTCGCGCCGCCCGGGACACACGGTGCTGACATATGTTGGCAATGAGATATGCACAGAGGATGCCACAGACCCTTATGTACACATATCTCACCAGCGCAACGGTATGCCGGTAAGAGAGGTTGCCGATATCCTTACCGACCTTCCCAAGGCAACTTTGCCCAAATGCATCATCACCAGCGACCCATGCGAGATGCCTGCCCTTCAGCGCGAGGTTTCAGCACGTCTGTATGGCATCGCAGATGCATATCTCAGCGAGGCATATTTTCTGGAGGTGGTGCCTCGTGGTACGGACAAGGCCGATGCGCTTGTGCGATTGCTGGAGCATCTGGGCTTGTCGCACGAGAATCTCATAACCGCAGGCGATGGACATAACGACATGGGGATGATACGTCTGGCTGCCCTTGGTATAGCCATGGGCAATGCACACCCCGATGTGCGCCAGGTGGCAGATGTCGTTGCTCCCTCCAATGCCGAGGACGGTCTTGCCCAGGTGCTGGAACAATGCCTCCCATAGGGCACAGATTTGTCCTTAGTATTGTCGCACCTTTGACAATAGTATTCTCACGCCTTTGAATATAGTATTCTCACGCCCTCGTCCTCGTGAGGGCATTTTTGAGGGGATATATCCTCTTTCCTTGTATATAAAAAAGAAAAGGACCAGACTTTCACAGAGAGTCCGGTCCATTCCTATGCAAGGATGAGTTTGTTCTAATCAGAAATACTACTTTGCAATGTTGGGCTTCTCCAGGCCGTAGCCCTTCTTGCCATCCTCTGCCTTCAGCCACAGGGCCAGACCCAGAGCAACAACACCGAACACGGCGAAGATGAGCATGGGGATGGTGTAGTCGTACTGGATAACCTCGTTGCCGTCGCGTACTACGGTGCCAACAATGCAATAATCGCTCAGCACATTGCCGATGAGCAGAGGCACGCTACCCAAACCGATGTTCTGTACCCAGAAGATGAGCGCATAGGCAGAACCCAGAAGGCGCAAGGGGATAATCTTGGGCACAGAGGGCCACATGGCACTGGGCACCAGAGAGAAGGCTACGCCAAGCAATACCATGATCAGGGCTGCAAACCACCAGTAGTTGAGCATGGGCATGGCAAAGAGCAGGTGCACGATAATGAGAAGCACTGAACCTATAACCATGATGGTAGCGCCCTTGCCATACTTGTCATAAATACCACCGAAGATGGGGGTCATGAGCAGGTTGCCGAAGGGGAGTATAGAGGGCAGGAAACCTGCCAGGGTGGGGTCTACATTGTACTTGTTGATCATCAGCGAGGTAGCATACTTCAGGAAGGGGAACACGGCAGAGTAGAAGCAGAGGCAAAGCAGTGCTATCAGCCAGAATCCCTTGCTCTTGAGGATGATGGTGAGGTCACCAATCTTGAAGGTCTCGTCGTCGGCATCATCTGCAACGAATGCGCCTTCCTGCTTGTCCAGACGGCTGTCCATTACGCAGAACACGAGGTATGCCAAAAGACCAATAACAAGAAGAACCAATGCCATGAGGAGAGGAGTTGATACCTCGAAGTTCTTGGCAAGGATGGGGCTTACGGCCAGAGCCAGGGCTGTGCCCAAACGTGCAACTGCTACCTGGATACCCATCGCCAGGGCTGTCTCATAGCCGCGGAACCAGCGTGCGATTACCTTTGTCACGGTGATACCGCAGTTCTCGGTACCTACGGCAAAGAGTGCATAGCCAAGGCATGCTACCAGCACCTGCTTGTTGAGGCCAAGGAAGATGGCTTCTCCACCAGGCTGGATGTACTCGATGGCATAGTACTTGATACCGGCACCTGCTACCATGAACAGGCAGGTAACCACACCTGTGAGACGCACGCCAATCTTGTCCAGAATGATGCCACCGAAGAGCAGGGCAAAGAAGAATACATTGAACCACATGTAGGCCCAGTTGAAGTTGCCGAAGTCGCTGGCACTCCAGCCCATACCGCCCTGTTCAATGGAAATGCCGAGCATGTCCATCAGTGGAGACATGGCATCGGTCAGGAAGTAGCCCCACATCATGGTGAAGCTTACGATGATGAGCGCCGTCCAACGTGCTACCCATGAATCGCGGAGAGTTTGTTTTAATTGTGTTGTCATTTATGTTAGTTGTTAGTTGATTTTAAGTGGTATATGTTTCTATAATTTATAGGCTTTATAGACTTTATAGTATATCTAGTATTTCTAGTATTTCTATAACATCTAGTACGTATAGATTAATAGATTTCCTATAAAAATATTATTCTGCCTTCAGCCACTTGTCCAGCCAGCGGAAGAAGGTGCGCTGCCAGAGGATGCCGTTCTGGGGCTTGAGCACCCAGTGGTTCTCGTCGGGGAAGAGGAGCAGCTGGGCAGGTATGCCACGCACGCGGGCGGCGGTGAAGGCGCTCTCTGCCTGGGTGTACTCGATGCGGAAGTCCTTCTGTCCGTGGATGCAGAGTATGGGGGTGTCCCAACGGTCGACATACAGATGAGGAGAGGTCTCGAACACCTTGGCACGCTTGCCCTGAGCGTCCTTGTACCAGGGTGCCTGACCCATATCCCAGTTGGGGAACCAGAGTTCCTCGGTTTCCATGTACTGCTGCTGGGTATTGAAGATACCGTCGTGGGCAATGAAGGCATTGAAACGCTTGTCGTGGTTGCCGGCAAGCCAGTAAACGCTATATCCGCCGAAACTTGCACCTACGGCACCAAGGCGCTCGGCATCAACCCAAGGCTCCTTGGCTATGTCGTCGATGGCAGAAAGGTAGTCCTTCATGCACTGACCGGAGTAGTCGCCGCTGATTTGCTCCAGCCACTCCATGCCGAAACCGGGAAGGCCACGGCGGTTGGGAGCGATGACAACGTATCCCTGAGAGGCCATCACCTGGAAGTTCCAACGATAACTCCAGAACTGGCTAACGGGTGACTGAGGACCGCCCTCGCAGAAGAGCAGGGTGGGGTATTTCTTTGTCTCGTCGAAATTGGGAGGAAGGATTACCCAAGCCAGCATGTCCTTGTTGTCGGTGGTCTTTATCCAGCGCTCGCGCACCTCACCGAACTGGAAGTGGGCATAGAAGGGTTCGTTCTCCTTGGTAATCTGTTCAGTCTTGCCGTCGCTGATGTTTACGAAGAACACCTCGTCGGCACGGCTCATTGAGTGGCGCTTGGCCAGGAGTTTCTCACCCTGGGGATGAACACCGAGAAGGACGTAGTCGGCCACCTCGTCGGTAATCTGCTTTACCTCGCCTGAAAGGTTGGTAGAGTAGAGGTTGGTCTTGCCATGCCATACGCCAGAGAAGTACAGGGTGCTGTTGTCGCTTGCCCAGGCAAACTCGTTTACACCGCTTTCAAAACTCTCGGTAACGTATGACTTCTTGCCTGTAGCAAACTCGTAGATGCAGAGGCGTGTGCGGTCGCTCTCGTATCCGTCGCGCTCCATGCTGCTCCATGCAATGAACTTTCCATCGGGCGAGAACTGGGGATTCTGGTCGTAACCTGCATTCACATCCTCCTGGAACTGGTTCACGGCCTGGTGCTTGAGCGAGCGAGTGGGGTCGCAAGCAGGGCGCACATATCCCTCGGGCTTGCAGAGGTTCTTTGTCTCTCCGCTCTCCAGGTCATAAAGGAAGATATCGCTATCGGTGCTGATGGCGTAGTCAATGCCAGAGAGCTTGCGGCAGGTGTAAGCCAATTGCTTGCCGTCGGGGCTCCATGCAAACTGCTCTGTGCCGCCAAAGGGAAGCATGGGGCTTTCGTAGGGAGTGCCTTCGAGAAGGTCCTTGCCCTCACTAACCTTGTTGCCATCGAACGAAGCAATGAAGGGGTGGGGGGCAGACTTGGTGTAGTGGTCCCAGTGCTTGTACATGAGGTCGTTGGCAACAATACCGGTGGACTTGCTGAGGTCGTCGTCGTTCTTCTGCACGCTTGCCTTGTGTGCAACGGTCTCAACCAGTACAACCTTCTTTCCGCATGGCGAGAAAAGGTAGTCATCCACACCGTTTGCCTCGAATGAAATCTGCTGGCGGCCAGTTCCGTCGGCATTCATCATCCACAGCTGCATGGTGCCGGAACCATCATTGGCGCTTGCAAGGAAAGCAATCTTGCCGCTACCGGGAATGAACGAAGGAGCATACTCCGAACCATTGGTGGTGAGCAGTGTGGGTTCTGCATCAGAGTTGGGCGCGGAAGCGTAAATAACGGAACGGCTCTTGTTCTGCTCAACACTGTAATATGTTACGCCATATACTGCCTTTTGGGCATCAGCAGAAAGGTGATAGGCACCTATGCGTCCCATCTGCCACATCACCTCGGGGGTGAACTGGTGCGATGAGTCGGCAAATTCTGTAACACGGCCAATTTGATTGCCCTCGGCATTTGAATCTTGCTGAGGAGCGCATGCCACAATTGAAAGCGACATAATGCTTGCGGTTAAAAGTTTGTTCATAGTTATTATATAAATATGTATTGTTAAAATCAAGATTAGGAATTAGAGTGTGCATAGAAACCCTATGATTCTCTAATTCCTAATTATAAGGATAGTTGTCTTTGAGTTGGGCAATTACTTCCTGTTCTTCTGCTGTTCCTCCATCTGCTTCTGCAGAGCCTCCAGACGGGCAGCCATGCCAGTTGTCTTCTTGGGGTCGTTCTTGTGCTTGGCACGGTATTCCTCCAGTTTGGCAAGAAGTTTCTTGTCGTCGGTGGTCTTGCGCAGGAACCACATGATGAGGATGCTGGTAAGACCAGAGAGGAAGTAGTAGTAGCAGAGGCCGCTTGAGTAGTTGTTGAACATGAAGAAGAACATCAGTGGCATGACATACATCATGTACTGCATCATCTTCATCTGCTGTGCCTGCTCGCTGGACATCTGTGCGTTCTGCTGGCGCATGGAAATCCATGTGTTGATGATGTTGGTGGCGCAGAACAGTATGCAGAAGATGCTCAGGTGGTCGCCAATGAGCCACAGGTCGGCATCCCAACTGATGAGTTCGTCGTAGGCAGAAAGGTCGTCAGCCCAAAGGAACTTCTCGCCACGCAGGGCAATGGCGTTGGGAACGAAGTTGAACAGGGCAATCCAGATGGGCATCTGAATGAGCATAGGCAAGCAGCCGCCCATGGGACTTACGCCGTATTCGCGGTAAAGCTGCATCATCTCTGTCTGCTTCTTCATGGCATCCTCGGGTTTGGGATACTTGGCATTCAGTGCATCCACCTGGGGCTTGAGAACTCGCATGCGAGCACTGCTCAGGTAGCTCTTCTTGGTGGTGGGGTAGACAAATGCCTTAACTATGATAGTGAGCAGAAGCAGAACGATACCCATGTTCATGCCGAAACCAGAAAGGAAATCAAACAGGGGCAAGATGAACCAACGGTTGATGATGCGGAACAGGGGCCAACCAAGATATACGAGGTTCTCCAGTTCGAGGTCCTTGCCAGATGCAATGAGGTCGTCGTGCTCCTTCAGCAGGTGGAAGTCGTTGGGACCGAGGTACAGGTTCAGGTCGGTAGACTTCTCGCCCCTTGGGTCGAAGGTGCAGCTCATGTGTGCTGAATATTTCTTCAGGTCACCAGAACCCTTTTGGCATGGACTGCTCTTCAAAGTCGCATTGTCAAACTGCTCAGGTGCAATGAGGACGCAGCTGAAGAACTGGTTCTTGAAAGCTACCCACTCCAAAGGCTTCTCCATGGTTTCGCTATCTTCGCCGCCTTCAGACAGATTGTCGGTATCGTCATTCTTCTCCTTGTATGTGAGTGAAGAGAATTGCTGCTCGAAGTCGAAACCCTTCTCCTGCTGGGCAGCCACGTCCTGCCAGTTGATGGTCATGCTCTCGGTGCCGGGGTGCAGAACAGAACCCATTCCTATGGCCTGCATGCTTATCTTCACCAGATAACTGTTTGCCACCAGATGGTAGTTGATGTCGAGGTGCGATGCCTCGTTGCCCAGACGCATGGTAACGGTGCTGTCCGTACGGTTGATAGCCTGGAAGGTGTAGTCGCGGGTGTCGATGTTGTCATCCTTTCCCACCAACTGATAGCTGAGGCTGTTCATGCCCTTGCGCAGGAGCTGTACATCCTCCTTCTGCTGGTTCTTGTACTGGGTAAGGCTCGCATTCTGTATGCTGCCACCCTTGGTGTTCAGTGTGATGTTCACAAGACCATTGCCAATGGTCACTTCCTCGCCCTGAGCATTGCGTGCTTCAAAGAAAAGGGCGGTGCTGTCCTGCGCCTTCATGGCCAGTTCCAGAGCTTTCTGCTCTTCAGCCTTTTTTACAGCCTCTGCCTGCTGTGCCTGCAGGATGCTGTCCTGTCGGGCGGTCTCCTGCATCTGCGCGATTTCATCGGCAGAAGGCTGGCTGTACCAGCTGAATCCAATCAGCACAAGTGCAATGAGCACAAAGCCCGTAATAGTGTTTTTATCCATAAATTATTGTTTGATTTTCATGCAAAACGCGGGCAAAGTTACGAATAAGCGAGCGAAAAAGCAAAAGAATTTTGATTTTTCCGAGCGAGAGTAACTTAGAAACGTAGTTTCAGAGTACGAATAAGCGAGCGAAATACAAAATAAAGTCACTTTAATTTTAGTTTTCCGAGCGAGAGTAACTTAGAAACATAGTCTCAGAGTACGAATAACCAAGCTAAAAAGCAAACAGATGTATCTTTAATTTATTAATGTGTAAGGAAAGTTAAAATAAATTTGTAACTTTGCACCAATCTTAAATAGTCAGTATGCAGAGATATTTGTTTTTTACCGTATTAACCCTGATTTCAACCCTTGCTTTTTCCATTAAAGATGAAGATAGCACAATGCTGTCCAAGAGTGTTGTGTGGAGATATAGTGTAGACTCCATTGCCGATATTTATGGCAAGAAGATGGAGGAACTGGTGCACCAGCGCAATAAGGCGATAAGGCAGAATACATATAAGAGACCATTGGATGTATATGCCCTTCGCATGTCATTGCCCCCAACTTTCTATTCTTCGTCAGTGTTGCAGCAGTTCTCTGCCGAAACTCCTGATATTCGCACAGACAGGAGCCTGGTGCGCATGTATCTGGTTAACGATGCACTGGCCAGTATGTATGTGAACAGGCCGGAGATAGTGGTGCAGACCGATTCTCAGGTGGAACAGGCTGGCACATTGCGCGATGATGTGCACGGTAGCCTGACCACGGATACCAAACTTTCCGACAAGGTGGTAACCGTAGATCTGGGAACAGAGATGAACGAGGGTGTGGAGTTGGTTACTCGCAAACCCAATTTCTGGAAGTTCCCAGGTGAGGGTTCCTTGAAGTTCACGCAGAACTATTTCTCCGACAACTGGTTTAGGGGTGGCGATAACAATTATTCTTTCCTGTGCATGCTGACATTGAATGCAAACTATGATAACAGGCAGAATATACAATGGGAAAACCGCCTGGAGGCACGACTCGGATTCCAGACAACAGGCGAATCGGAGACACGCCGTTCGATGAAACCCACCGACAACCTGCTTCGTCTGAGGACAAAGTTGGGCTACAAGGCCTACAAGACTCTGTACTATACAACCCAGGTGGAGGCCTATACCCAGATAGTGCCCTTGTATGAACATAACTCGGACGACTTGAGGACAAGTTTCCTCTCGCCGATGAACCTCACTGTTTCTGTCGGTCTTGACTACAAGTTCGCCACCAAGAACAACAAGTTCAATGGTAACGTCTACCTGGCTCCTTGCTCATACAATATGCGATATGTCGACCGCCTGAGCCTATCTACCAAGCATGGTGTTCAGGAAGGTCATCATGCGTATCACAACTTTGGTCCCAGTATAACGGTAAATACCTATTGGCAGATAGCCAAGAACGTCTCCTGGAGGTCACGCATGTATTGGATAAGTAACCTGAAATACACCAACATAGAGTGGGAGAATACCTTTAACTTTACCATCAACAAATATCTCTCTGCCACCTTCTTCGTCTATCCCAAGTTCGATGACAGCAGCACCTCTTATAAAGGTGATAATGGATATATCATGATGCAGGAATGGCTTTCTCTTGGTTTGAACTATAATTGGTAAGCGCAACTATGACTATAAAGACAGCAGAATATCTCATCTCCAGTGCCAAGGTGGAACAGTGTCCGCAGGCAGGGTATCCGGAATATGCCTTCATTGGCAGAAGTAACGTTGGCAAGAGTTCTCTCATCAATATGCTTGCCGACAACAACAAACTGGCAAAAACCTCTGCCACTCCGGGTAAGACCATACTTATAAACCATTTCCTCATCAACAAGGCACAGGAGGGCAAGATGCCAGCCAAGGCTGAAGACCATCCATGGTATCTTGTCGACCTGCCCGGTTATGGATATGCAAAGCGTGGCAAGAAGGCACAGGAGGAGTTTGAGCGGATGATTAGTTCATACATCCTGGAAAGAGAGCAGATGACCTTGCTCTTTGTTCTCATTGACGTGCGCCACGAACCCCAGCGCATAGACCTCGAGTTCATAGAGTGGCTTGGCGAGAACGGAGTCCCCTTTGCACTCATATTCACCAAGGGCGACAAGGTTTCCAAAGGCCATCTGGCAGGCAATGTGCGCCATTACATGAAGGAATTGTCAAAGCAATGGGAAGAGCTCCCTCCGCACTTCGTCACCAGCAGCGAAACCCGCATGGGCCGCGAAGAACTTCTCCAATACATAGGGGATGTCAACGGCATGGTGCTTCAGAAGGACTGAAAAAAGACTGTCTTTCAGTACAATTTATCCGCCAGTACCCGTTCCCTCTAACGGCTGCTGGCGGTAAAAGTTACTGCTACTTTTGGTTCACATAACGTCTGCTGGTGACGGATTATCCCAAATCGGTCATTAGCGTTATGGTGTTCCGCTCAACTGAGGGATGAAACGAGGATGAACGAATGAAAACGGACTGTAGACTGTAGACACTGTAGACCCCCCCCTTCGGAGGTGCATACAAAAAATAAAGATGGCATCACATTGCGTGGTGCCATCTTGTTTGCAATAGCAAGCAGTAACTTACTGTCCCCAAGACCCTCCTCCTTACCCCTCTATGGGAGGGAGTGACGGACTCCTCCCCCCAGCCCTCCCCTGTATGGGCGAACAAGGTCTTTAGAGGATGGACTAAATGTCCATCTGTGCCTTGTGAGGGGAGCACACTCCTGTGCGACGCGCGGACGGAGTATAATGTACTGCCGATGTGGCCACTTAGTCGGTAGTAACTGACTCTCCCCCTGAGACAGGGGCGAGTACCCCGTAGGGGGGAGGGGGTGGATAGTTTTCACATTTATTATTCACCTTTGGTCATCAAGCTAAAGCAGTCGTCTACGCTCATCATGCTCCTCAAGTCCGTTTGTATCATCCACCCCCTCCGTCGCTTCGCTCCTCGTCCCGCCTGTCTCAGGGGGACAGTTTTGCTGGCGCGGTGCTTGCGGTTGTAACTACCCCCTCCCATACAGGGGAGGGTTGGGGAGGGGTCCATACTCCAAAAACCTTTACATCCCTCTCTGCACGCTGCTGGGTGGGGAAATCCTCGTATCGTCAAGGCCCTGTCCTCGCATGAAATCAGCCTTGAATATGAGCGAGCAGGCGCATGACAATATGTCAGCATCTCACTGGCGATGTGGCAACGTAAACGGTATGGGTACTTGTACGTTCTCCCTTGCTTGCAAGGAGTGCATAAATGCGCTGAATATCTGTGATTAAGCGTGGTTGAACAAGCAGGTATGAGGCGCTCAACGTTAAACATTCAACGCTCAACGTTTGGTGGTGCACCTCTGTTTTCTTAGCTATATATTTTAATAAAAAATCTTTACACAGCATTGAAGGGTGTCTACAGTCTACAGTCTACAGACCGAAAATGACAGACTGCTATTTAGACGTTATAATATATATAATATATATTAAAATATATATTATATATATTATAAACATATTTTCTCAATCCCAACGTAGCGTAAACAATGGTCTGTAGACTGTAGACTGTAGACACTATTAGTCCCATGTTATATCCAAGATGTTGAAATTAAACATTATACACTATCTGGCACTGTCTTTGGCCACCTGTCACATCCCCCCAATCCATACTGAACGGGTTGACTTTCGCCTCAAGGTTTCGTTGACTTTTGACGGGAAAGGTGGACGCTGAGAGGTGTTTTGAACGTTTATCGTTTAATGTTGAACGAAGAGGGATGGAAAATAAATACAGCGGAATGCTTGCGTGGGAGGAGGGGATTTCGTATCTTTGCGAGGTTACAAATTGAAGCAGAAATGAAAGGTTATATTTACAAATATGTCTTTCCTAATGGGAGAATATATATTGGACAAACTCTAAATCCCAAGAAAAGGCATTATGAACATCTATATGCGTCAAAACATTCCAAACTCAGTAGTGTATGTGAATTGGCAATTGCCAAATACGGAGAACCGGAACTTGAGATAATAGAGACTATAGAGGTAGGTGAACATGAGAAGACTAAGTTGGCAGAACAACTTAATGCTGCAGAAAAAAGATGGATTGAACATTACGACTGTACGACAAGGTCAGGAAAGGGTTATAACGTCATGGATGGTGGGGAGAAAAAGACCCCAGAACAATTTATACTTGAGGATGCGTGGTATGAAATTTTTGACAAAGAGTGGAAAGAATGCTTAGAAAACTTCCAAGTGATACTATTTGAATACATCAGACCCAAACTGTTCCATACCAATGAATCGTTAAACAAAGATGAAAGATATGTATGGCATGGTTATAAATTCATGGATTACACCATAGGAAAAGAAACAACATTCTGTGGCTTTTTCAAGAGGCATAAGGCGTTTCCATTATATTATAACATCGGTGATTTTGATTATGACGAGGATGGAAACCTGTGCGAACCGGCTAATAAGGATGAGTATATATTTGGAAAGGTTATTGATGATGCCATACAGGAGCATTGGATAAGGGACATAAGGGAAACGATATGGAGAAAGGTAATGAAGAATAAAGATAAATTGATAAGGGAGTATCTAAAGAAGATTGAAGCAAGCAGCAAGTCATAGAAAATATAAGGTGAGGAGGAGCAAACGCCCTTCCTCACCTTATTGGGAAATGCGAGATGTGATTAAAGGATTAGTTTTCTGATTCTGCCTGGCGATGTGGGTAGATTTGTTTCCAGGCTTCCTGTTTAAAATTGTCCTTTCCTATTTTTTGTATAAGTTCTATAATGTTATTGTATGCAACAAGTTGCTCATTGCTTAGGTCATAGCACGCAATACTTTTTGTTGCTTCGGTGTCAATATATACAGCATATTGGCCAATACAAATTTGATTGTCATTATTCTTGGCTCGAAATTTTTGTGTCGCACAATAACCAGTAAATTCTCTTCTTTGCCAATATTGCTCTTGCAATGAATTAAATAGTTGCATTAACTGATTTTCCTTCTCGGTGCGCTTGTTTTCAAATTCTTGTATCTTCCTTTTTGATTGTGCAATTTCATGTTTATAGAACGAAGAATCATAGTAATTGTCAAGAACTACCATTTTAAATTCTATATCATCGTTTAGTGCTTTGATTTCATTGTCAATCCTGATTATTCTATGTGCCATTTCAATGTTTTCAGGTGATAGCATATTATCAAACACGGAATCGATATAAACTTCTATTGGGTCATACGAGTCGGGAAAAAACAAATCGTTTTTAATACTGTTATTAACGATTTCCTGTATTTTCTCCTCTTTTGTTTTTGAACAAGATAAACAAAGGAGACTGATTAGTATTACAATTAGACTTATTCTCATAATATAAATATTTTGTTAAGGTTGACATTCGTTTCGTCTACCACGCTGTAAATTTACGAAAATAAGATTAAAGGAGTATTCTTGTGAGTTTGTTTTAGCATTGGCTGGCAAATGAATTTTGGAAAGGCATCAGGTGGAAGTTACCCCTCCAGCCTCTCCTTCACTTCCTGTGCCAGGCGGGCATATTTCTCGAAGATGCTGCCCGATACGGGGGCATCGTAGTGCTTCCAGAGGTGCAGGGGGTTGCGAAAACTCTGCACGTTCATGCGTCGCATTTCCGATACGACGGGCAGACTGGGATGATCGGGGAGCAGGTCGGCAACGAGGTTGACAAAGGTGGTGAAGTCATTGTCGCGGATGGCTTCCGTATCTGCCAAGGCACGGTAGACGGCAAACCACTGTCGTCCGTTGGCTACGGAGTCGCTGATGTGGACTATGGCTTTGGCAATGGTTTTTTGCGAAGGAGGGAGTAGTTCTGGTTCCTGCTGGACTTTCTTTAGTATGCTGGCCAAGTCGGCATAGGGAGACGGAGCAACAGACTTAATACACCGCTTTACCAGTCCCATTATGCGCATGTCCTCGGTGATACGGAAAGGGGCGTATTTAGGATTGCGTGGCACAAGCCACGCTTTGTGCTGCTCATCGCGCATGAAAGCCTTTACTGTGTTTCTACCTGCTACCCATGCTACTACGATATCGCTGTCGTTGATGATAGAGGGGTCATCTATGTGCTTGACCAGAAGTTTGTCGCCGGGCATGATGTCCACGTCAGACATTGAATCGCCCACTACGTCCACTATGTAGGTGCGCTCTGCCATGACAACGTCGTTGGTCAAGAACATGTGCTCCTCTACGTTGATGTCGCCTGGTTCTGCCGGTGTGCCGGCATGCACACCTCCGCTATAGCAGGGCACGGGTATGGTGCACAGGCGTGGGTTCATGCCCGAGGTTTCGAGTTGGCGGAAAATTTCTTTCAGGTCGGTTTCTATGTTTATTTCCATACGACCGAAGATTTTAGGGGTCAGTGATTTTGTGTATATATCTATTAAATTGCTCATTATATTTTTCCAGTTTACATTATTATTACTTCATCGACCATAGTATTAATCATATTATAGATTTCTTGCTCTTTATCTAATATAAATTTCTTTGCTATATTATAGTCTGTTTTAGATATTTCAATCCATTTAACTCGTGAAAAATACATTCTCCCAGGATAATACCACCAAGTAAAACCTGTAGAATGAGGACTAATTAAAGATAGTTCTTCTTCTGCATTATAAACTGCTGAAGCTTTACACCATGTTGGATTCAACTCATATCCATTCGGTTTTACATTGACTATAACATCCAAATCAGGAGTACAAAAATAACGGTTTTCGGATTCTATTGCTTTTATGGAGGAAAAACCTTTTAAAATTTCATGAAGAGTTTTCTCATAAGAAAGTGATAATGTATGAAACGACTCTAATTCATCTGCACTTATTAAATATAGTGTTTGAATTTCATTATGGATTATACCAGAACGAGCTCTTACTATATGTCGAGTAGCAACTTTAGAGTTATGATGTGTCAATTTGGTATTTATTTCTAACCCTTTACCTCTTAATTTCCAACTTTTATATGGAAGGCCTATTCTACAATCAAAACTAATCACAGTACCATTTTTCATTTTAAGAATATAACAACCTCCTTTAAGAAGTTCATCATCACTGATATTGGGATATGTTTTAATTAACAAATCCATATCATTCTTTCTGTTAAGTTTAATTTTAGGTTCAGACATAATTTATACCAATTAAAACATTAAATACCTCTTTCTGCCCAGTCACCTCCATGGCATTGGAGATGTAGGGAGATGTTATTGCGTTTGGTTACATGCAAAGATACCATTTATTCACAAAACTCCCGAAAAACTTTCAAAAACTTTACGGATTTTCCCAAAAACTTTACGGCGAGGGGCAAAAACGGACAGTTCTTTACGGGAAACTTTCAAAAACTTTACGCCGGTTGGAATTCACTTCCATCCGGCTTTTTCTTGCCGTACCTTTGCAATGTCGAAACCAAACAAAGGGTTGCCGGCACCGTTCTTTGACATACTGACACAACCATACAATACAGCACATATAATCAGTAACAAACAATTAACACACTGGCCATGAAGGAGAGCCAGTATAAACATTATATATATTATGAGCGAAAAGATTCAAATTTTCCAAAACCCAGACTTCGGCAACATCCGAACCATGAGGGACGAGAAGGGCGAACCTCTGTTTTGCCTGAAAGATGTGTGCGAGGTGTTAGATTTACGTACTCAGAAGGTAGTACAGCGATTGGAGGATGATGTACTTTCAAAGTACCCCATCGTCGATAGCTTGGGAAGAACCCAACAGGCAACCTTCGTTAACGAGGACGGACTTTATGACACCATCCTTGAAAGTAGAAAGCCAGGTGCCAAAGCATTTCGCAAATGGGTCACTTCGGAGGTGCTTCCCTCCATCCGCAAGCAGGGCGGATACATGGTGGCAAGGGCAGACGAGCCGGACGAGGTGATTATGGCACGTGCCTTGCAGATAATGCACGCCACGCTCCTGCGCAGGGACGAGGAACTGGCACTGCTGCGCCCCAAGGCTGAGTATGCGGACAAGGTGCTGGATGCCGTCTCCTGCTTCACCACCACACAACTGGCCAAGGGCATGGGCATGACGGCCATAGAACTGAACCGCCTCCTGTGCCAGCGTGGCATACAGTACGGACAGAGCGGTCAGTACATGCTCTATGCTCACTATGCCCGCATGGGGCTGGCGCAGAACCGCATCACGGCATATCCCGACATGTTCGGCACACTTCACACCTCCAGCCGACTGGTGTGGACAGAACGGGGGAGAGAGTTTATTTACCAATTGTTGAATCATAAAAACATTGCTTAAACATCTATGAAAACATTATTCAGAGTCATTCACCAGGGCGAACCACAGCAGATTCCCAGTCAGAAGGCCGAGGGAGGCCAAGTGAGCAAATGCCAGATAGTTCTGCAGGAACTTGGCGGCAAGTTTGAGAACATGTATGTGTGCGCACTCTTCGGCAATAGCGCCACGTGCAAGTGGTATGCTGGCGATTTGGTGTTCGCATCGCTCCGCTTCCAGGCTCACGAGTACAACGGCCAATGGTATCAGGACATCACAGTGGGAGAAATTGTTTCTGCAAAACACTAAAATACCATAGAATTCATTCAATAACCCGAGATGAAAAGTGAGGGAAACTCGCGAGTATAAAAGGTGGCCACCTTCCCAAATGCTTCTCTCACAAATACAAATCGTGTTATGACAATCAAAGTACAAATCTCCGATGCGGTATATGCATCACTCTTGAAAGGAAACACCCGTGTGCAGGGCAGTATCGCTCTGGTATCGCCCAGAGAGGGAAATTTCAATGTGCACAACAGAACCCGAAACCATCCAAAGCGTGAGTACCGCAAACTGCCTCACGGCCGTGTGTCGATGAACGAGGAGTCGGTGCGCCTGACGCTGAACATCAACCTGGAAGAAAGGAACATCCGCCCCAGCGATGTGATCGTGTATGAAAGCGCCGTGGCAAGCCATTTTGTGGAACGCTTAACTATTGGAGAATAGAGAAAATATATCACACGGATATGAATTATTTTTCTGTGTGAAATATAAATAAATATTGTGAGACAATAAACTCTAAACATAAAATACAATGAGTTTCGGAATAAGCAAAAGCGTAAAGAGCAGAGAGGTGCAGATATGCACTCCTGAACTGCTAAATGAGGCACTTGACTCGCTCCATGTGGGCCGTGTGTGTGCCGAGATAAAGGATGCCTTGGAGCAGAAGCAACGAGGCGAGTTAACCACCGAAGAATTTGAGGAACTGAAGGGCAGACTGAAGAAACAACTGCCCATCCTCACACCGCACGCCACCTTCAAGAACGGCCGACGGCTCAATGCCGATGCCGTGCCATCGGGACTGAGCATGTACGACCTTGACCACATTCCCGACCCCGAAGGCCGTTGGCGGGATATAGAGCCACGCAAGGAAGAGTTGGGCATCGTGATGGCGCACATAACACCAAGCACTGAGGGTCTGCGCCTCATCTTCATCATCCCCGAAGGCAAAGGCCTTGCCGAGGCACAGAGGTGGATGGCGGAGCAACTGGGAGACACCAAGTACGACGAGTGCGTGAAGGACTATGCGAGGAGTTCGTTCGTGGTGCCAAGAGAGTACGTCCTGTACATGAATTTGGCCGAGTTATTCGCTGAGCGCTCATATTTAGTCCCTGCTTCTGCAGATAGCCCTTCTCCCGTAGTCACTGAAAACGAAGATAAAACTGTGGAAGCGAAGCACGACGAGGACGCATACACCCTCCCTTATCCAGACCTTGTTGAAGTTCTGGAGGAACAAATGGGCGGCATCCCCACCCATGGTTCGCGCAACAACTTCATCTTCACCATGGCATGCCACCTGCGCTATGTGTGCAACGATGACCCCGAGTGGATAGCGCAGGTACTCCCCACCTATGGCGAGAATCGGGAAAAGTGGATGGCTACCATACGGAGCGCATGCAACCGCAACCAGACTCCACGGATGTCCAGACTCATGCAACGTGTACTTGAAATCTGCCGTGAACGTCATGGCGAACTGGATAGCCAAGATGAAGACCCCGACATGCCACCGCAGATGCCACGCATACTGCCTCCGCTCATAAGGCTCTTGATAAGCAAAACTCCCGACATCTACAAGCCTGCCGTGGCGCACGCCGTGTTCCCTGCACTGGCAACACACCTGTGGCAGACAAGGTTCCGCTACATAGACAACGTGGAGCACGAGGCAACCTTGATGAACGTGCTGATGGCAGGCACAGGTGCAGGAAAGAACTGCATCAGCGAACCCATAAACCGCATCATGGCAGACATCCGATTAAGGGATGCAGAAAGCCTCCGACGCGAACAGGAGTGGAAGAAGGAAGTGCAGAGCAAGGGTGCTAACAAGGACAAGCGCCAGAGACCCGAAGGCTTGGTCATCCAAGAGGTTGACCCCGACATGACGAACGCTGCCTTCGTTCAGCGCCTGGCGGATGCTGGAGAGCGTTTCCTTTACACGAAGATGAACGAGATAGACCAGTTCGATGCCCTGAAGGGCTCGGGCAGAGGCAAGGCGCAGTTCCAGATAATGTGCTTGGCGTTCGACCCGCAGAATGCGTATGGACAGACCCGCATAGGCACGGGAAGCGTGACCGAAAAGGTGAGCATACGCTTCAACTGGAACGCCTCCACCACCATAGGCAAGGGCAGAAGGTATTTCAGTCAGGTGCTGACCGACGGTCCCATCAGCCGCATAAACTTCTGTACAATACCCGAGCGGGAGATTGGTGCTGAAATGCCCATCTATGGCGTGTACGACGCCTCCTTCGACGAGGAGTTGCGACCCTACATAGAGAACCTTAACAAGGCACGTGGCCTTATAGATTGCCCCAAGGCTCGCACGCTGGCAAAGCGGCTCGTTGAGGAATGCGCAGATTTCTCCCGCCTGTCGCAAAGCCGTGTGTACGAAAACCTGTCATACCGTGCCAATGTGATTGCCTACCTGAAAGCCATGGTGCTCTTCGTGGCAAGCGGTGGCAAGTGGGACAAGACGGTGGAGAACTTCATTCGCTGGAGCCTCCAGTACGACCTCTGGTGCAAGATGCGCTTCTTTGGCAGAGAAATAGAGCAGGCGGACAGCGCAATAAACATCATTAGGCGCAGAGGCCCCATGAACATGCTGGACATGTTGCCAGATGTGTTTGCCCGTGGTGAACTTAAGAGTCTAAGCGGTAATCAAGAAATCTCTAACAAAAAGATTACTAAACTGCTATCCGCATGGAAAGCCAGAGGCTACATCAAACTGCATGGTGAGGAGATGCTTCAGGACCAGAAGGATATGGAGTGCTACGAGAAGACAGAGTTCTATAAAAAGAAATTCGGTTCACTAAAAGAATCAGCATAATGCAACTATCCAATAACTTCCGTCTGAGCGAGTTCACTCGCTCGGACACCGCCAAAAGACTTGGCATAGATAACGAATGCTCCAGCGTGGAGCAAGTGTTGAACCTGGCATACCTGTGCCACATGGTATTGCAACCCTTGCGCGACAGGTTCGGCCCCATCCGCATAAATAGCGGCTACCGTTGCCCCGAACTGAACAGCGCCGTAGGTGGAGCATCCAATTCCCAGCACATGCGAGGCGAGGCGGCAGACATATATCTGCCATCGGTGGAGAAAGGGCTGGAGTATCTGGCTTTCCTGAAGACCCTGCCCGCCGTGGATGAACTCATCTGGGAAAGAAAAGGAAACACACATTGGATACATGTGTCGGCAAAGAGGCTTAGATAAACGGAAAAGTGAAATCGGAAAACGGAAAACTAACCGCTCATCCGCTCACCTCTCACCATTAACCTTTAACCTGCGACGTAGTCGCAATTAACCGTGGCTTTGCCACATTAACCCTTAACCCCATTTATTCTATGAACAAAACAAGAGGCATGCAATTCTGGAAGGCGGCCATGCGATACTACCCCGACTTTTCTCGCTCTACTGCTGTTCGCAGGTTTCGCGAGGAGATACACAATACGCCAGAACTTCTGGAAGAACTAAAGCGCTTGGGTTACGATGAGCGCAGGCGGTATTTCCCTCCTGGGCAGATGGCTGTAATCATAAAGTACCTTGGAGAACTATAAACCGCATACTATGAAAATACTATTTAACTGGAGATACTACATCCTGCTATTGCTTTTGCTGAAGAGTCTATTCTGCATTTTTGCAGAACCATTGCCCGATACTGAAAGCTGGTTCATAGCCCTGATGCTTTCCAAGATAGTCGGGTTCGGATGCTTGTGGTTGACACTGAAAATAATGCAGTACTGGGAGGTACGAGGAGACATCCCCGAACTTGCAAGACTGCTGGATGGTTAACTGCAGTACCTAAAACAAGATGGCACCACGCAATGTGATGCCATCTTTATTTTTTTGTATGCACCTCCGAAGGGGGATGTCTACAGTGTCTACAGTCTACAGTCCGTTTTTCGTTCGTTCATCCTCGTTTCATCCCTCAGTTGAGCGGAACACCATAACGCTAATGACGGATTTGGGTTTATGCCGGTTTTGGCGGATTTTATTTCGTGCTATTGTCCTTTGTTGGTGTTTTCTTGATGATGAGGTTAAAGTCGTTGCCTAAGTCATCAATATAGTATTCCGTGAGCGAAGGGTCGGTCAGACGGAGAATGTGTATACGAGATCCGTGTTTTATGGCCAGCATGTCGCCGGTCTTGACATCGGCGTTGATTTCTGCATCACGCTTGTGTAAGGTCGTGTCGTTTATGGAGACATCCAGGTTAAGATAGCCGGCAAGGAACGTCTTGTAGTTGTATATGCTGATGCTGTATTTTTGTGGACTGGGAATCGGGTTGGCTTTGTACTGGGATTTAAGTTGGCTTTGCATAATGTTTATAATACGGTTTATGTCGTATGGGCATATGTTCAGTTCCAATTTAGTTCCATCTGTCTTTTTTATAATCATTTTTTCGCGAGTAGACCTGCCAATTTTTTCTGTAAATATTTTGGCAGACGCAATATCTGCAAACTGAAGGTGTACATTGGTCTTTTGGGGAAAGAAATCAAAACTGTAGCCTTCGTACAGCAGGGAGGTGTCATCGTATTTCAGTTCTCCCTTGATGTCAACAAAAATGCTTCGGATGATGAAATAGAGTGGTATCAAAGAAAGAACTAAAAAGACAATAGCAAAGGCCAGACTTGCATCGTCGTAGTAGTCATAGCCATAGATCCTGCTTCTTGCCCAGTCTGTCACAGGAGGCAGGATTATGGTTAGAAGATACGTTAGGAATGCAAGCAAGATGACTACGCCTAAATATCTGGTTATACATTTCTCTATTGTGGTGAAACTGCCTGGCACAGAGTGCTTTTCCTCTTTATTGTAATTGCTCATTAGTAGTGTATGTTATTGGTTGATGACAGGTGCTGCTATACTCACTTTACAGCCTCAGGTGTCCAGTTTTTCAGGAAGCGGAGCACCTTGGCCTGGTCATAAGAGTTGCCAGATTCCAGGAAACTGCTGTCCTGTATGTGCAGAACCTTGCCCGAGGGGCTGAGCACCACCAGCACAGGATAACCGAAACGGCCGGCATTGTTCAGGCGTTTCTGCAAGGGTGCGGCGGCTTCGTACTGAGGTGTGCCACGGCGTGGGATGTTTACGTGGATGTACTCATAGTTAGTGTCGATGCAGGCCTTGATGTCGGCATCCTTGGTGATGAAGTCGGCAAACCTCAGGCACCAGATGCACCAGTTGCCTCCCAGTTGCACTATGATGTTCTTCTTGCTCCCGGAAGCCTTGCTCACGGTTTGTTCTATCTGCTTGATAGGGTCTATGTTCTCGTTGTACACCTTGGGAAGTGCCGTCTGTGCGTTCATGCCGATGGATGCAAGGGCAAGGAAAAGGATGAGGATAGTCTTTTTCATGTCTGTGTGTTATTTATTGAATTGATTTGTTGCTGTATGGCTATGTAAGGTCGGAAAACGATATTTTCCTTATTGCCTCCAGATAGTTCTTCATGTTGCCGGCCTTCATTATCTTTTTCCATGTCTTGCGCTCCAGCTGGCTCTCCTGAAACTCCCAGAAGGCATGTATATGCAGGAGTATTTGCGAATCCGCCTTGTACTTGCGTGTGCAATAGTCGAGCATGTCCTGGTGCATCTGCATCAGTATGTCCATGCGTTCTTGGGTGTGCATCTCCTTGCCTTGTATGCATTCCCGTGCCAGGGTGGGGCGTGCCAGGAGGCCTCTGCCCATCATTATGCCATGAAGATTTGGGAACCTTTCGGACAGGGAGGCAATCTGCTCCATGCCGGTGATATCTCCATTATATATAATAGGTATGCGCAGGGCATCGTACACCTTGTGGAAAGTCTCCATGTCCACCTCGCCCTTGTACATCTGCTTGCCTATGCGAGGGTGTATGGTAAGGTGCTGGAGGCAGGACGAATTGAGCATGCCTGCCAGTTCCCTCCATTCCTCCTTGCTTTCAAGGCCAAGGCGCATCTTTGCAGAGAAGCGAACCTCTGGGCGTCGTTCCATCTCCCTGAGCAGAGCCTGCAGGCGCATGGGGTGGGGCAGTATGCCGCTTCCGCGCATCAGTTTTGTCTGCATGGGGGCAGGACAGCCCATGTTCAGGTCCATCTCCTCGTAGCCATGCTCCTGCACAGCATCCGCCAGGCGGTTGAACTCGTCCGTGTCCGAACAGATGATTTGCGGTATCAGGTGCAATCCCTCGTTATTCTCAGGAAGGATATCCTTGATGTCCTTGTCGCGTATGCCTCCCTTCTCCCATCTGATAAAGGGAGAATAATATGTCTGCACACCACCGCAATGTCGTGCATGAATCCTTCTGTATTCAAAATCCGTGTATCCCTGCAAAGGGGCAAAGTGAATCTCCATGCTTGTATTTTTCTCTATGCAAAGATAGGATTAAGTGTGCATAATGCAAAATAAATGCATGAAACTTTGCCTGATTCCTCTTTTCTTTGTAAATTAGCAGTGTCAAAGACGCATAAATCATTACTATGAGAAGGCTTTTAGTCCTCTTTTTAATCATAAAGAGTGCCATGTTTGCCTATGCACAGGACAATGGCAGTATATGGTCTACATTGCAGGATAATGCCGATATGGCACGCCGTATGGGATACCAGCCATATCGTGTGGATTCGGCCAAGACGAAGACCCTGGGCATAGAACTGGAGGCATTGGCTTTCTTCAAGGACAATGAGTTTGACGGCAATGTCCAGCGAGGCTATTCCCTGCCTGGTGTGCGCCTTCAGCCACGGCTCACCTACACTCCCATTGACGAGATAAAACTGGAACTCGGACTTCATGCCACCATATATTCCGGTGCCAACAAGTATCCTTGTTATGTCTTTCATGATATAGCAAAATGGAAGGGCGACCAGTATCAGCCGGGAGCACATCTTCTGCCCTTTTTCCGTGCCACGGCTCGTTTCAAGGCTATCACTCTGGCCGTAGGACATATCTACGGAGGTGCTACGCACGGATTCGTAGAGCCAATGTACAACCCCGAACTCATTCTGACGGACGATCCCGAAATGGGTTTCCAGATGATAGTGGACACCAAGCGCTGGCATTCCGACCTGTGGATGAACTGGCAGAGCTATATCTTTGAGGAATCCAACCATCAGGAGGCATTTGCCGTAGGGTGGACGCAGAATATCAATGTGTGGAAACGCAAGATGCAGGAGGGCAAGACGCACAGCCTCGGCATCCCCATCCAACTGCTTATCCAGCATAGGGGAGGAGAACAGGACAATTCCGGTCTTGGTGTGCAGACCATAGCCAACGGAGCCTTGGGATTGGCCTACGAGTATCAGGCACCTGCCAACCGCATTGTTACTGGCATCCAGGCAGAGGCTATGGCAATGTATTGCTTTCAGCAGAGTGGCAGTCTGTGGCCTTTCAATAGCGGCCCTGCCCTCTGGGCAAAGGCCAGTGTGGACTTTATGCGCGACCTCCGCGTTACGGCAGGCTTCTTCTCGGCCAAGGACTTCTGCTCGCTTTACGGCAGCCAATACTTTGGCACGCTCAGTACCAAGTATGCCGGAGGACGGTTCAGCAGCATGAACACGGCACTCATAGGCATAGAATATTCACGCACCTTTGCACAGGCCTACACCATAGGCGCCCACCTCAAGGCCTATCTCTGCAAGACTGGTTCCCTTGCTCTGCCTGCAGACAATGACCATCCAGAGGCATACACCATCCCAGGGGAGTTCCGCACTCCGTTCAGTTTCGGAGTATACTTCCGCTGTTCCCCTTCCTTTGTATTGAAACGTTTCGGCGTTGCCAGATAATAAGTAATGTTACACCTTAATAAAAACATTCACCATGCTGAACATTGAAAAATTCATGACCTCTCTTGAGGCCAAGCATCCAGGAGAGAGAGAGTATCTCCAGGCAGTACGTGAAGTGCTTGTAAGTATTGAAGATGTTTATAACCAGCATCCCGAATGGGAACGTACATCCCTGCTCGAAAGGCTTGTAGAGCCAGAGCGCATCATCACTTTCCGCGTTCCATGGGTGGACGACCAGGGCAAGGTGCAGGTCAATCTCGGCTACCGTGTCCAGTACAACAGCGCCATAGGTCCCTATAAGGGCGGCCTTCGTTTCCATGCCAGCGTGAACCTCAGTATCCTGAAGTTCCTGGGCTTTGAGCAGACCTTCAAGAATGCACTCACCACTCTGCCCATGGGCGGTGGCAAGGGAGGAAGCGACTTCTCTCCCCGTGGCAAGAGCGACGGCGAGATAATGCGTTTCTGCCAGTCCTTCATGAGCGAACTCTTCCGCCATATAGGTCCTGAGATAGACATCCCAGCTGGCGACATCGGAGTGGGAGCACGCGAGATAGGTTACCTTTTCGGTCAGTACAAGCGCCTGACACGCGATTTCAGTGGTGTCCTCACTGGCAAGGGTCTGGATTACGGAGGCTCTCTCGTTCGCCCCGAGGCAACTGGTTTCGGTGGACTTTACTTCGTAAGCGAGATGCTCCAGCGTGCAGGTCATAGCATCGAGGGCAAGACCGTGGCAATAAGCGGCTTCGGCAATGTTGCATGGGGTGCTGCCACCAAGGCCACACAGATGGGCGCCAAGGTGGTGACCATCAGCGGTCCCGACGGATACGTTTACGATCCCGACGGCATCAGTGGCGAGAAGATAGACTATATGCTTGAACTCCGTGCCAGCGGCAACGACATAGTTCAGCCCTATGCCGAGCAATTCCCCTCTGCAACGTTCTTCCCCGGCCGTCGCCCGTGGGAGCAGAAGGTGGACATAGCCCTGCCCTGCGCCACACAGAACGAGTTGAATGGCGAGGATGCCAAGGCTCTTACCGACAATGGTGTGCTTTGTGTGGGAGAAATCTCCAATATGGGTTGTACCCCCGAGGCCATCGACCACTTCCTGGAACTGAAGACCCTCTATGCACCCGGCAAGGCAGTAAATGCCGGTGGTGTGGCAACCAGTTGCCTTGAGATGAGCCAGAATGCCGGACACATCGTGTGGAGTGCCGAGGATGTGGACAAGCGGTTGCACGAAATCATGCACAGCATACACACCCAGTGCGTGAAGTATGGCGAGCGCGAGGATGGCACCATCAACTATGTCCGCGGAGCCAATGTGGCGGGCTTCATGAAGGTGGCACGTGCCATGATGGCACAAGGTGTGGTGTGATTCCTGCCCTTCTGTTCCTTCTGAGCATTGTCTGCGAATGCAATGTTTCCCTTGAATATTCATCCCTTTCCTCTACACAACAGGGGGAAGGGATGCCCGTTTTATGCTTTTTTGCCCATCTGCAAGCAGATTTTTGCCTTAAAGTTTGGAGGTTTTAAGAAAAAGTCATACCTTTGCACCGCAAAACAAAAGAAATGGCGATTTCGTCTAGGGGTTAGGACACATGCCTCTCACGCATGGAACACGGGTTCGATTCCCGTAGTCGCTACAAAACGAAGAGATAGACATCAAAGTCTGTCTCTTTTTTATTTGCATAACTTATTAAAGAAAAAGGTTCAGCCCTTGAATGGAGGAGGGGAGCTGAACCTTTTGTGTTATAGCAGAGCAAGGGATTTGTCCAGTGCTTGCAGGTCTTCTTCTGTTGTTGCCCAACTGGTGACGAAGCGGCACAGGATGTTGCCATCGGGCAGGGGAGACCACACCTCAAAGGCGATGGACTTCATAAGTTGCTCTTTTTCCTGTGGGGTAAGTATCACAAACTGCTGGTTGGTGGGAGAGTCTACTCCCATCTTTTTACCGTGCTTGATGAAGATGTCGCGCAGACGTTCTGCCATTTCATTGGCATGGTGTGCCACGCGGAAATACAGGTCGTCGGTAAAGAGTGTGTCGAACTGAAGGCCGAGCATGCGTCCCTTAGCAAGAAGTGCTCCATGGCGCTTGATTGTGGTGAAGAAGGCTCGAGGTGCCCTGGTGTTGGTGAACACCACCGCCTCACCGAACATGGCGCCAACCTTGGTGCCGCCGATGTAGAAGGCATCTACATGCTGGGCAAGCCATGGGAGGGTAACGTCGGATTGTGAAGATGTGAGACCATAGCCCAGACGTGCTCCGTCGGCATAGAGCAGAAGGTCATATCGGCGGCATACAGACAATATGTCCTCAATTTCCTTGCGTGTGTAGAGCATGCCCAGTTCCGTAGGCATGGTAATGTAAACCATGCGTGGCAGAACCATGTGCGGATAAGTCTCGTCGGCAAGGAAGGCGGACATGTACTGGTCTATACCCTCTGCCGTGAGTTTGCTGCCTTCAGAAGGAATAACAAGCACCTTGTGGCCATAGGCTTCTATGGCACCAGATTCGTGCACGTTGATATGTGCAGATTCTGCTGCTATAACACCTTCGCATCCCAGAAGCAGGGCATCAATGACGGTCTGGTTGGTTTGTGTGCCACCAATGAGGAAGTAAACCTCCGCTTCCGGCATACCTATTGCCTGACGTATCTTTGCCTTGGCGCTTTCTGTGTATGGGTCTGAACCATAGCCCGAGGTCTTGGCATTGTTTTCGGCAACGAGCCGTGCCAGTATTTCGGGTAATGTTCCGTTGTTGTAATCGCTTTCGAAGGATACTCTGTTCATAAGGATTAGTTGTCTAATTCATTTGTTGCCAGTCTTCCTGTCCTTGACTACTTCTCCTCCCTTTCATGCTGTGCACGGACGCGTGAGAGGGTTTCAGGTGTCATTTGCAGAAACGAGGCAACATGTATCATGGGTGCTCGCAGAACAATCTCTGGTTTCTCTTTCAGCAGCCGCTCGTAGCGCTCGTGTGCATTCTCGAAGCGCTGGGAATCGGCATGGTGCTGGGATGAGATAAGGGCATGCTCCAATACCTTGCGGTAGAGGATACCCAGTTCCGGACACGTTTCTATGGCATCGAGCAGCCTTTTGCGTGGCAAGGCATAAAGGTGGGTCGTCTCCAGTGCCTCAATGATAATCTGGCTGGGCACATGCTTAAGGAGCGACTCGATGCACATGACGATACGTCCCTCGAAGGAGAAGTGTTCGGTAACGTCTTTCTTGTTCTTGAAATAATACTGTCGTACCATGCCTCGTTCCACGTAGTACATGCATGTACATTCCTCTCCTTCGTCAAGGACAATTTCTCCACGATGGAACTTCATGGGAACAAGCAGGTCTGCAAGAACCTCGATGCTTTCCGGTTCCAGTCGGCAATATCTGCGTGCAATCTCTCTTGCAACGTCTCTTCTGTGGTTCATGGTGTTATAGGTGTGTTAGTCAAGTTTCAGTACGGCAAGGAAGGCCTTCTGAGGCACCTGCACATTGCCAATCTGCTTCATGCGCTTCTTACCCTTCTTCTGTTTCTCCAGAAGTTTGCGCTTACGGCTCACGTCACCGCCATAGCACTTGGCAAGCACGTCCTTGCGCAACTGCTTTACGGTTTCGCGTGCAATGATCTTTGCTCCGATGGCTGCCTGGATGGCAATATCGTATTGCTGGCGAGGCAGGAGTTCCTTGAGTTTCTCGCACATGCGTCGGCCGAAGGTCTCGGCATTGTCAAAGTGGGTGAGTGTGCTCAGTGCATCCACGGGTTCGCCGTTGAGCAGGATGTCCAGCTTGACAAGTTTTGAGGGACGGAAGCCCGACTGGTGGTAATCGAATGAAGCATAACCCTTGGAGATGGACTTCAGTTTGTCGTAGAAGTCAATCACTATCTCGCCCAAGGGCATGGCATACTGTATTTCCACACGGTTGCCGGAAATGTAGTCTTGCTTAAGAAGTTCGCCACGCTTGCCCAGGCAGAGCGTCATGATGTTGCCTATGTAGTCCGTACGGGTGATGACGGTAGCATGGATGTAGGGCTCCTCAATGCGGTCAATCAGCGTTACCTCGGGCATGCCGGCAGGGTTGTGCACCTCGCGCATTTCGCCATGCTTGTCGTAGACCTTGTAGCTAACGTTGGGCACGGTGGTAATTACGTCCATGTTGAACTCGCGGTCCAGACGTTCCTGTACGATTTCCATGTGAAGCAGACCCAGGAAACCGCAACGGAAGCCAAAGCCCAGAGCCACGGAACTCTCAGGAGTGAAGGTCAGTGAGGCATCGTTCAGCTGAAGTTTCTCGAGCGAAGCGCGAAGGTTCTCGAAGTCCTCTGTCTCGATGGGGTAAAGACCGGCAAACACCATGGGCTTAACCTCCTCGAAACCAGCAATGGCTTCCTTGGCAGGGTTGAGGGTGGTGGTGATGGTATCGCCCACCTTCACCTCGGTGGCCGTCTTGATGCCCGACACGATATAGCCTACGTCGCCGCAATGCAATTCCTTGCGAGGCGACATGTCCATCTTGAGCACACCTATCTCGTCGGCCTTGTACTCGCGGTCGGTGTTCATGAACTTTACCAGGTCGCCCGACTTGATGCTGCCGTTTACTATCTTGAAATATGCTATGATGCCACGGAAGGAGTTGAACACGCTATCGAAGATAAGAGCCTGCAGAGGAGCGTCTTCATTTCCCTCGGGGTGGGGGACACGTTCCACCACGGCACGGAGAATTTCTGGCACACCCTCGCCGGTCTTGCCGCTGGCACGGAGAATTTCCTCGCGCTTGCAGCCCAGCAGTTCTATAATCTCGTCCTCCACCTCCTCGGGCATGGCATTGGGCATGTCGCACTTGTTGATTACGGGAATAATCTCAAGGTCATTGTCGATGGCCATGTAAAGGTTGCTGATTGTCTGTGCCTGCACGCCCTGAGTGGCATCCACAACGAGCAATGCACCCTCGCATGCAGCAATGGAACGGGAAACCTCGTAACTGAAGTCCACGTGTCCCGGAGTGTCGATGAGGTTCAGTGTGTAGCGTCCGTCCTCAATGTCGTCGCTAACGGGCAGAGGACTCTCACCGGCACTTCTCACATAGTCGTATTCCATCTGTATGGCATGGCTCTTGATGGTGATGCCGCGCTCCTGTTCCAGGTCCATGTCGTCGAGCATCTGGCCGTGTGTTGCCTTGATGGTTTCGGTTATTTCCAATAGTCGGTCGGCCAGGGTGCTCTTACCATGGTCGATGTGGGCTATAATGCAGAAATTGCGTATATGTTTCATTCGATGTGTGTAAGTAATATTCTGTTTTTCAGTCTTTTTGTCGTGTGAGCGTTGCATTGCTTTGGCATGCTCCTATTTTACCCACCATACCCTGTTGGCGAAAACGAGTCACCAACAGGGCATGATTTTCTTAGTCCCGATGACTAAGAGTACAGGAATCTTTTGATAGAACGCTTAGGCGTCTTTTCAAATTCTTCCTCTTGAAGTATGATACCAGCCACCTGTTCGTAGGCAGGTATCTGAGTGTTGAGGATTTTTCTGTTCTCCTCCATTATTTCCTCTAACTCCCTGGGGGAGGTATTGTTCTTTTTTATCAGGTCGGGGTCGGGATATACAAGACCATATAGTTTTGCATCCCTTTGCACCACGATGCATTCCTGGACGTAGGGCAGGTTGTTGAGCTTGTCCTCAATCTCCTCGGGATAGATGTTCTGTCCGTTGGCAGAGAGCAGCATGTTCTTGATACGCCCCTTGATGTATAGGTTGCCATGGCGGTCAATGATGCCGAGGTCGCCAGTGTGATACCATCCGTCGCGAAGTGTCTCGGCCGTGGCCTCTGGGTTCTTGTAGTATCCCAGCATCACGTTCTGTCCGCGAACCAGTATCTCGCCAGGTATGTCGTATGGGTTGCGGCTGTCTATCTTCACCTCCATGCGCTTTACCACCTTGCCGCAACTGCCAGGGATGAAACTCTTCCAGTCCTCTACAGAGATGAGCGGTGCACATTCCGTGGCGCCGTAGCCTACGGTGAAGTTGAAACCTATGTCGTGCAGCAAGCTTTCCACCTCCTGGTTCAAGGCCGCTCCGCCAACAACCACCTCATAGAAGTTGCCGCCGAAGGCATTGCGTATTCCCTGGCAAATCTTCTGCTTTATCTTTCTTCCAACGATGGGAGTCTTGAGCAGGAGCTTTATCTTCGGGTCGCTGATTTTCTGCATCACTGCCTTGCGAACCACCTTTTCCAGAATCATGGGCACGCACACGAGCGCAATGGGACGGATGTCGGCCAGGGCCTTCAGCAGAATGCTGGGTGTGGGCATTTTGGGCAGGAAGTAGACATGTATGCCAAAGACAAACTCGAATAGGAACTCGAACGACATGCCCAATGTGTGCGCCAAGGGGAGCATGGACAGCAGCGTGTCGCCAGGCTTGGCGTTGTTGCCTATGAGTTCGTTGGCACATGCTATGTTGCCCGTAATGGCACGATAGGGAATCATCACGCCCTTGGAGTTGGATGTGGTGCCAGAAGTGTAGTTTATGATGGCAAGTTCCTCTGCCTGGTCTTCGTGATAGCAAAGGTCTTTCTTTCCAAAGCTCGCAGGATACTTCTCGCCAAAGCACTTGTTGAGATTCTCTACCGTGTGCTTCAGCTTCTTGTTCTTGGCATCGAGCAGTGTCCAGTCGTTCAACTGTATTATGCCTTCCAGATTGGGCATCTCCTCGGCAGAGAGTTTCTTCCACACGAGGTCGCCAACGAAAAGAATTCTTGATTCGCTATGATTGACAATGTGGTGCACCTGTTCGGGGTGGAACTCGTGCAGTATGGGTACAGCCACGGCACCATAGGTGATGGTAGCCAGGAATGCTATGCCCCAACGGCTCATGTTACGGCTGCAGATAGCCACCTTGTCGCCCTTTTCTATGCCGCTTTCGGCAAAGACAATGTGCAATTTGGCAATCTCTTCCGCCACGTCGCTGTATTGGAAGGTGCACTGTCCGTAATCAGACATAGAGGACAGGCTCCAATGCTTTCGGAGACTATCTTCTATGATTTTATTTAATGAGTTTGTCATTGTCTTTTAAAACGGAAATGTGAAATGTGAAAACGGAGAACTGAAATCTGCGAGTAAACGAGAGCAGAAGTAAAGTTCAATTTGATTATGCCGAGTGTGAGCAGGTTCAAGACCGCGAAGCCAGATTAACAGGAAAACTATCCACCCCCTCCGCTTCGCTCGTCCCACCTGTCTCAGGGGGACAGTCAGTTACACCCGTAAGCACCGCTCATCCGCTCATCCGCTCATCCGCTCACCGTTAAACGTTCACCGCTCACCGCTCACCGCTCTTTAGATCTCCTCGTCCTTGTAGAGGAAACGCTTGATAGAGCGCTTGGGAGTCTTCTCGAATTCCTTGTCCATGATCTTGACACCGCAAATCTGCTCGTAGGCAGGAATCTGTGTGTTAAGTTCCTTGCGGTTCTCCTCCATGATGGTTTTCAGGTCTTCCTCGCTGAGGTTCTGAGCCTTTGCAGTATCCATGTCGGGGTATATGAGAGCATAAAGTTTCTCGCCCTTCTGGATGACTACGCACTCCTGAACCATGGGCAGACTGTTCAGCTTGTCCTCAATCTCCTCGGGATAAATGTTCTGTCCATTGGCACCAAGGAGCATGTTCTTGCTACGACCCTTGATGAAGACATTACCCTCGGCATCGATGATGCCCAAGTCACCAGTATGATACCAACCATCGATGAGGGTGGTTTCTGTAGCTTCCTCATTCTTATAGTAGCCAAGCATCACATTATCGCCCTTGGCAAGAATCTCACCAGGGATGTTCTGTGGGTCGGGGCTATCAATCTTTAGGGTCATGCGAGGTGCAGCCTTACCGCAAGAACCCTTCTTGAACTTTGTCCAGTCCTCGTATGCCAGAATGGGGGCGCATTCTGTTGCACCATAGCCCACGCAATAGTTGAAACCGATATCCTTCAGCAGAGCCTCAATCTCGGCATTGATGGCAGCACCGCCGATGATGGCCTGATAGAAGTTGCCTCCGAGTGCATCCTGCAAGCCCTTGCAGATCTTCTGCTTTATCTTGTTGCCTATCACTGGCATCTTGAGCAGAACACTGATCTTGGGGTCCTTTACCTTGGGAAGAATGGCCTTGCGCACAATCTTCTCCAGGATAAGGGGAACGCAAACGATAATCTTGGGCTTGACATCGGCAAATGCCTTGAGAAGTACGGCAGGAGTTGGCATCTTGGTGAGGAAGTGCACTTGCACGCCACCAACAAACTCATAGAGGAACTCGAATGCCAGACCATACATGTGTGCCATGGGCAGCATAGAGAGCATGTTTTCGCCAGGCTTGAGCTCGTGTCCCAGCTTCTCAAAGCCAAACTGCACATTGCTGTGTATGGCGCGATAGGGAATCATCACACCCTTAGAGTTGCTGGTAGTGCCGGAGGTGTAGTTTATCATACACAGTTCCTCGCGTTCGTCTCTGTGGTATGAAACGTGTTCGGGTCGGAAACTGTCGGGATACTTCTCGCCGTACAGTTTGTTGAGACTGTTGCGTGTCTCCTGTAGTTCTGCCTCTCTTGCATAGAGCACCTGATAGTCCTCGGTACCGAGGATACCAATCAGGTTGGGCATTTCCTCGGCATTTATCTTCTTCCAGATCTTGTCGGCGGCAAAAAGCAGGCGCGCCTCAGAGTGGTTGGTAATCTGGTGAATCTGTTCGGGGTGGAAATCGGGAAGTATGGGCACGGCAACTGCACCATAGGTGATAGTTGCAATGAAAGCCATACCCCAGCGTGACGAGTTGCTGCCGCAAAGAGCAATTTTGTCACCCTTCTTTATACCTGTTTCTTCAAACAAGATATGAAGTTTCGCTATAATTCGTGCAGCATCCTTATACTGGAAGGTTATCTCTCCATAGTCTGACAATGCATTGCGGTTCCAATACTTCTTGACGCTCTGTTCAATAGCCTCATTGAAACTTACAGGTAAGGTCCTCATAGTTTGTGTTGGGTTTAAATTACTTTTATTTTAATTTTCGCCTACAAAGGTACGCTTATTTTGCACATCCCGCAAATTTTTGTGCAAGAAAAAGGGCATATAGAACAACTTTTTGCACATTTTAATAGTTTCTGTGCCCAAATATGCTGCTTCCTATGCGTACGATGTTGCTTCCCTGCTCAATTGCGAGCTGAAAATCGTCGCTCATTCCCCATGAGCGGAACTGCATCGATGATGCCAGGTCGGGAAATTCCTTCTGGCATTGCTGGAAGAAGTCGTTGGCCGTGGCAAAGTCCTGTCGGATGCGCTCCTCGTCGTCGGTATTTGTGGCCATGCACATGATGCCAGCTATGCTGATGCCCTCAAGACTACGGTACTCTCCTGTGCGCAGGTATTCCAGGCATTCCTGCGGTGTGAAGCCAAACTTGGTTTCCTCCTGTGCCACATGCAGCTGTAGCAGGCAGGGGATGACACGTCCGCATTTCAGTGCCTGGCGGTTTATTTCCTGAAGCAGTTTCGGGCTGTCCACGGCATGAATCAGGCTTATGTATGGCGCTATGTACTTTACCTTGTTTGTCTGCAGGTGCCCTATGAAGTGCCATTCTATGTCCTGTGGCAGTACGGGCTGTTTCTGCCTGAGTTCCTGCACGTGGCTTTCGCCGAAGATACGTTGTCCGGCATCGTATGCCTCCTGTATCATCTCGGCAGGATGGTACTTGCTCACGGCACACAGCTGCACCCCTTGCGGCAAGGTGCCGAGTATTGCCTTTATTCTTTCAGAAACCATTTTCTCTTTTATTTTGTTGGTTTAGCAGGTTCCGCTCAATTACGAACGGAAAGGTATTCTTCAACGGTGAGCGGATGAGCGGTGAGCGGAGAATCACAGCACCCCGAGCCTGAAGAACGGAAAGTGAAAATCGGACTTGCTTCAGCTTGATGAACCAAAGGTGAATAATAAATCGGAAAACTATGCGGACGCTGCACGCAGCGTCCCTACTGCTCACCGCTCACCGCTCACCGTTTACAATCACTCCTCCACCTTGTGAAGGAACACGTCCATCAGGGGAGTCTCCGCCACGCTGATAATCTTGTAGTCGCCCAGTGTGCCCTGCATGCACTTCTCCAGGGTCTCTATGGCATTCTTCAGGTCGGTGGCCTGGACAAGGTCGGTCTGGGTGATAATCTTCTCCTTCTCGGTCTTTTCGTCAAACGAGATGAATCCCACCTTCACTCGGTACCAGCGGTCGGCATTCAGGTCCTCGTTCTCGAAGAGTTCTGCTATGCGTGCGCGCTTTATGTCGCTCACCACGAACTCGCCGCTCATGTATGGCTCCATCTCCTTAGTGATGGTTTCCTCTGCCTCGGTGAAACTGAGGGCATCCACCAGATATGCCTCCTTGGTAGACTTGATAAGTCCGTTTTCCTGTGTCTTGTCGTATTGTACTTTACATTCAAACCATTCCATAGTAGTGTGTGTATATATATTAATAATGTGTGTTTCTGTTCTTTTTTTTAGCGCGGTTCCAGACCCCTCCCCAGCCCTCCTCTCTATGGGAGGGAGTGGTTACATCATACAAGTTAGATTTTCTGAGCATTATGCTCCCCTCCCTTGTGTAGGGGGTAAGGGGGTGGGGCCGCCCTTCCCGTTTTTCGCTTTTCCTTGCTTTCTTTCGAAGAAGAAGGACTTCTGCCGTTTCTTCTCCTCTGCATCGTGCACGCAGAAGACCTGCTCCATGGTGTAGGGATGGTAACCGGTGGCAAAGATTGTTGTTGCCACGGTGAGCGGTGTGGGCGTAAAGTCCTGCACCTGGTCGGTGTCCAGTCCCATGCTCCTTGTCTCCCTGGCCAGGTTCTCCATGTCGTGTATGGTGCATCCGGGATGCGAGGAGATGAAGTAGGGGATTATCTGTTGTCTCAATCCTGCCTCGCGGTTCACACGGTCGAAGATGCTCTTGAATCGGTGGAACAGTGCAAACGAGGGTTTGCGCATGATGTCCAGCACGTGGTCCTCGGTGTGTTCCGGAGCCACCTTCAGCCTGCCCGACACGTGATGCTTTATCAGTTCGCGCGTGTACTCCTCTGCGGCACGTTTCAGATGCTCGTCCTTCCAGTCGTGCAGGAGCATGTCGTATCTCACTCCGCTGCCTATGTAGGAATGCTTTATGCCCGGCATAGCATCCACGGCACGGTATATGTCCAGCAGCGGGCGGTGGTCGCCGTTCAGGTTGGGGCACACCTTGGGGTGTATGCACGAAGGCCGCACGCACGCCTGGCATGCCTTCGGGTTCTTGCCCTGCATCATGTACATGTTGGCGCTTGGTCCTCCCAGGTCGCTCAGGTTGCCACGGAAGTCAGGCATCTTGGTTATCTGCTCCACCTCGCGCAGTATGCTCTCCTTCGAGCGGCTCATGATGAACTTGCCCTGATGCGCCGATATGGTGCAGAAGGCACATCCGCCAAAGCATCCGCGGTGCATGTTCACCGAGAACTTTATCATGTCAAAGGCCGGTATGCGCTTGCCGTTGTATTTCGGATGAGGCAGACGTGTGTAGGGCAGGTCGAAACTATGGTCCAGTTCCTCTGTGGAGAGAGGAGGGTAGGGCGGGTTCACCACCACATATTCCTTGCCCGTACGCTGTATCAGGCGCGAGGCATGCACCTTGTTGCTCTCCTCCTCCACGTGGCGGAAGTTCTCGGCATGCAGGCGTGGCGTGCGCAGGCAATCCTCGTAGGAGTGAAGCACGATGTCTCCCTCCTGGGGTTCCACCTCCTTGGCCGTCACCACGGTTTGCGGCAATGCCATCTGCTCCACCACCGCCTTGCGGAAGGCCTTGCGTGTCATCAGCGTCTCGCCAGTCACGGGGTCGTACTCCAGCGTCTCGTCGTAGGTGTCCAGGAACGACTCCAGTATGCGCACCAGTTCCAGGTTCACCTTGTCGCCCATGCCGTAGGTTATCATGTCGGCACCCGAGTCCACGAGTATCGACGGACGTATGCGCTCCTGCCAGTAGTCGTAGTGTGCCACACGGCGCAGCGAGGCCTCTATGCCGCCCAGCACCACGGGCACGTCGGGATAGATTTGCCTGAGGCATTGCGTGTACACGATGGTGGGGTATTCGGGGCGCATGTTGTGCCTTCCGTCAGGCGAATAGGCATCCTCGCTTCTCAATCGGCGGGCAGCGGTGTATTTGTTCACCATGGAATCCATGCACCCGGGACTGATGCCAAAGAACAGGCGCGGACGGCCCAGGCGCTTGAAGTCGCGCAAGTCGCCATGCCAGTCGGGCTGCGGCACTATGCACACGCGCAACCCTTCCGCCTCCAGCAGTCTGCCCACCACCGCCGCGCCAAACGAGGGGTGGTCCACATAGGCATCGCCCGAGAACAGTATCACATCGGCACGGTCCCATCCGCGAAGGTCCATCTCCTTGCGCGTTGTGGGCAACCAATCACTCAACTGGTACATTTGCTGCTATCTTATCCTTTTGCCAATCCAGGTACAGAAGTATCAGCTGGTGCAGGCCCAGGGCCTTCATGTTCTCGTGGAACACCACGTCGTGTGCCAGGTTCACAAGTTCCGGAGCACCGCCAGTGCGCTCCAGCAGGGCACGCACGTTCAGTTGCAGTTTCTCCAGAATCATCTCGTCCACAATGCCGTTGCTATCCAGCAGGTTGTTGAAGAGATAGTATTTGTCTATCGTCTCCAGATGCTCGTCAGTGATAGCCATGGTGCGGCTGCCCTTCATGTTGCAAATAATTCTGTACATATAAGAAATGTTTCTTTACTGATTTTAGCATACAAAGGTATAGAATAAATACAGAAAATGCAAGAGAAAGGGAAGGAACTTTGATGAATGTGTTTAACGATGAACGTGATTGGCCACCGATGGCACAGATGCGACTTTAATGATAGCACAATCCGCAGGCTCCCCCAGTGATGGCAAGTGTCTGCGGATGTTGTGTTTTGTGCTAAGGGTGATTTGCGTTTAGCAGTAGTAACTGACTGTCCCCCTGAGACAGGCGGGCGAAGAGGGTCTTTAGAAGAATGACTTGATGTCATTCTGTACCCTCTGAGGGTCGCAATTCCTATTGCGACGCTGGGTAAAGAGCGAAGCGGAGGGGGTGGATTAAAGTTAAATGAGAAAGGAGAAAGATGGAATGAGAAATGAGAAAGGTAGAAGATGAAGTTGAAATTTCACTTTTCCGTTTCTGTTGTCCATTTGCGTTCTCTGTCGCGCGTAGTCAGCGACAACTCCAGCGATAGCGTAGTTTGCATTGGCATTCTGCGTCCTTTGCGTGAGATAAAAGGTCACATTTTGACCGCAAGTAATGGTGATGACAACTTTGTAGATATCGGCGGTAACGGCGAGTGGGATTATACCCTTGCCGAGCCGCTATCAGCGGTTCGCCGAACGGCTGATAGCGGTTAATAGAACGGCTGATAGCGGTTAATCGAACGGCTGATAGCGGTTAAATGAACGGCTGATAGCGACAAATTGGACTGCTAATAGCGCTTCGCTTTATCGCTTAGTCGTAACGAAATTTTCGATCCCTTCAGCGCCAGCGTGGAATACGGAAGGGAAATAAAAAGTCTGCGCTCTTTTAAACAAAAGCATAAATGGTAAATAAAATACACTTTTCCAATGTAAATATTTCGGTTTTATTACACTTTTCCAAGTCGATAATGGTACAAAAATAACATTTTTCCAAGATTTGAAAAGCTTGTTTTCAATGATTTAACGAGGCTGCAACAAAAAAAGAACGGTGAGCGGATTGGGTTCCGTTCACCGTTTGCTGTATCTTTTTTACCTGTCCGTGCACAGGAACTGGTACGAGGCGTTGATGATGGCTCGCCTTATCTCCTTGTCTTCTATCATCTCCAGGGGGAAGCCGAAGGTCAGCGCCTGGTAGTCGTCGCCCTGATATGCTACGGCTCCGGATGCCTGCTTGGTGGTAATCTGCGGTATCTGGTTCACTATCTCGGTGCCGTCCTCGCCGATGACGGTTTCGGTGCGGAAGGAGGTGTGGGTCTCGTTGAACAGCAGTGTGGCAAAGGCACCTTCCGTGGGCTGGATGGCATTGACACGGGTGGTGTAGTAGATGTGGGGGTTGGGCAGGGAGGCAATGGAGAATTCTGTGCCCATACCCTTTACAAGCATGCTGTCCGTCTGGATATTGTCCACGTGTACGTACTTCAGTGTCTTGTAGGCAAAATCCCTCTGCTCGGCTGTTCTCAGGTCCTCGCCCACATAGGCTCCGCTGACGAGCAGGCTGCCGCCCTGTGCGGTGTATGCCGTGAGGGATGCCTGGAGGTATTCGGGGAAGGTCTGGTAGGCGCGGTGCGAGTATCCGTCGAAACGCTGTGCACCAAGGATGAGGTCCACCATGCGGTAGGGCGAGAGGTCGGTATGCGGTATGGCGGACACCATGCACGATGATATGGCTATGTCGCGCCGTGCCGTCTGCTCCTCATCGATGAGCAGCAGGTCGTGTGCATGCATGGCGGGGTAGTCGAAGGTGTTGCCGGCTATGGGCATGCCGTTGAGGTCGTAGATGCTGGTGTTGCTGATGTATGCCACGCCGGGGTCCTGTTTCATGTCGAAGCCCCTCAGTGTGTCGCAATCCACGGCCTGGGCAGCGGCAACGCGTTCAAATCCGTTCACTATCATCACCTGGTGGGCGTTCTTGTTGAATGGCACACGTGCGCACACCTCCTCGCTTTTCAGGCTGCTGCCGCCATCGTTCAGGGCCGCTATGCGGAAGCGGTACAGCACACCGGGTACGGCGGCGATGTTCACCTTGTTGGCATTTACCACCGTGCCGTTGTCCCACCCCTTGTCGTTCTGCTTAATATAGATAATGTAGGACGTGGGTGTGGCTGTGGGTTCGAGCGGGTCTTCCTGAGGGTTCCACGACAGGGTTATGTGCTTTTCCTGCACATTGGCCACGGCAGAGACGTTCTGCACGGGCAAAGGCTGCACCGTGGGAGCCTTTCTCTGGTGAATCTGTGCGTTGTATTCCAGTATGGTCTTGTAGATGGCACGGGAGATGAGGAACTTGCAGTAGGGGTCGTGCGCCACCAGCATGTCGGCATAGTTCTGGTGCGAGAGCAGTTCCAGAATCATTGAGGGTATCTGCGGTTCGCGGCTCTCGGAGTAGTTGCGGTCGAAGAGCGAGCGCCTGTTCCATCCACCCAGGTGGAAGGTCATGTCCTTGTGTATGCGGGCCAGCATGGCATCGGCAAAGTCGCGGCTTACGAGGCGCGACATGCCCGTGGCCAGCTGCTTGTCGTAGAACTGTGTGGTGTAGACGCCCAGAGTGCCAATAATCTCCATGTTGTCGCGCAGACCGGCATCGGTGTGCACGCCCATGGCAAGTTCCAAGGGCACGTTCAGGCCAGGCATGGTGTCGCAGGGCATGAAGGCCGAACCGCGCGCCACATGGTTCAGTCCGTAGCTGCGGGCATTGATGTCGTCGGCATAGTCGTTGGTGCCCTCCTTGCTGCTGTACACGCTATACGGTGCACCTGCCCATTGCATGTAGTATCTGGAACCCTCCAGATAGCGTGGCAGGCCGCTTATCTTCTGGTACTCCTCGCCAGCCTTGCCGCGCTCTATATTGCCCATGCCGCCGCCAAAACGCACAGCATCGGCGGTAATGTGTCCGCGGTGCTGGCTGTGGTTTGTGAGCAAGACGCATCCGTCCATGCTCTGTCCCTTGCTGAAGGCATAGGTGCCAAGATACACCCATGTGCCTCCGCCCATGCGCTGGTTCACGCGGACCTGTGTCTCCATGCCCTGATGGCGTATGTTGTAGACGGCATCGGGCACACTGGTGGGCAGGGTTTTGTAGGAGACGTACACGGCATACTCGCCGTCCTCCGGAATGTTGGGTATCCAGGCTATGGTGGAGGTCTTGGAGTTCTCCGTCTGGGCATCTGCCACGCGTGCCGTACCCTCCTCGAAGGGGTTCTGCATGTCGCGGTAGAACTCGCGCCAGTGTGCAAATCCCGTGCCGCAGTCCACCCATGGCAGGAGGCCGTTGTCCTCGCGGTAGATGCCGCCAATGGACGGGCGGTCGTTGTCCACAATCACCTCGTTCACCTGTGTGTCGCGCTCGCGTGGCGAGTACACCACGGCTCCGGCGTTTTCCAGCATGGGCATGAGGAAGGGCACCACGAAGGTCTGCGTCAGTATGTCCTCGCATGTGCTGAAGAGCCCTGGGCGCTGCCATCGCCACTGGTCGGTCTTCAGGTCGTAGTATCTGCCGTGGCTTGCCCAGATGGCCATGTGCCTGCCCTCCAGACCGTTGGGGATGGAGTAGGGGCGGCTGAGCACGGAGGTCCACGGATTGTCGTTATGACTGACTGTATTCCAATATCTGAGCGGGTCGTGTTCGGGCAGTGTGGCGGCAGGCACGAGCTGTTCTATGGGGTATCCGTTCACGCTGATTACCACCCTCCACTTGTTGTACGGCGCTGGCAGGTATGCCTTCACGTCCTGATAGATGGCGGCCACGAGTTCGTTGGTGAAGGGCTGGCCCAGGAAGATTTCGCTCACCACGATTTCCACCTCCTTCTGCCTGGTGCGTATGTAGAGGTGCTCCACCTTGGCCTTGTCCTTGCAGGAGTAGGCAGGGTTTTCGTAGGTTGCAAAATAACTGCCCAACCGTCTCTTTACTGTTTTGGGGGATTGGGCAGATGCCATTGTTGCCATGAGGGCAACGAATATGTATATTATCAGTCTTTGCATCAGATTATCAGTCTTTGCATCAGATTTTGAATTTCTCGGGATGTCGTCCCTTCATGTCTTTGTAGTAGGCCTTTATCTCGTCCATGTCCCTTTCCACATTGCCTGTGGGCATGAAGGTGCGCGTGCACCTCACCTTTCTGTGCTCATAGTCGAGTCCGTACAGCAGGATGGGCAGGTTGGCCTTCAGGGCAATGTAGTAGAAGCCCTTCTTCCATTCGGTTGTGGGCTTGCGTGTGCCTTCTGGTGTGATGCACAGGCGGAAGGTGTCCATCTCCATGGCCTTCTGTGCGGCTATGTCCGTCATGCCCTGATGCCTGTTCCGGTACACGGGTATGCCGCCCAGCCTTCGCATCACCGGTCCCAATGGCCAGAAGAACCACTCCTTCTTCATCAGGAAATTGCATTGGAACCCCTTGGCATGGCAATAGAGCATGCCCACCACAAAGTCCCAGTTGCTTGTGTGCGGAGCCAGGGCTATGATGTATTTCTTGGGGAAGTTTTCGGTAACCTCTTCCGAGAAACCCATCCAGCCGAAGAGTATTCTATGGCAGATGTTCATAGTGCTTTACGAACGGAAAAGTGAAAACGGAAAACGGAAAGGTTCTCGGAGTCCTCGGATTACTCAGAGTATTCGGAGTATTCGGAGTCCTCAGATTACTCGGACTCCCCAGCCACCCCAGAGTTTTCCGTTTTCCGTTTTCACCTTTCCGTTTCCTTACGCCAGTGCCTGTATGTCGTCGATGATTTCCTCGGTGCGGGTAATCAGGTCCTCGCGGAGCTTCTTGAAGAAAGTCTTGCCAGCGCCGGGCTGCACATGTGATATGCGGCTGACTATGTCGGCCTGCATCATCAGTATGCTTTCCATCACACTTGCCACGCGGTCCTTGTCCACGTTCTCGTAGTAGTTAAGCGCTATGCACTCGGCAAAAAGTTCGCCACAGAGATTGTTGATGCTCTTTTTCAGTTCACGTCTTTTCATAGTTGTGATAGTGGTGTTGGTTTATATGTGTTTGTTTTGTTTGCTATGCACTTTTCAGTTGCTAAGGTACACATTTATTTGTATATATACAAGCAGCAGACCTCATTTTGCGGCAAAATAGTTCTTTTTTTTCCCACTTTTGCCGGCAGAGGTACGAGGATATTAAAAATATTTGTACCTTTGACAAGCAAATATTGTGTAACAACATTAAATAAATTCTTAGACAAATGGAAAAAAGTGCATTGCAGATTGCAAGAGCAGCTTACCAGCCTAAGCTGCCCAAGGCCCTCCAGGGTGCTGTAAAGGCCCAGGAAGGCGCTGCTACCCAGAGTGTAGGCAACCAGGAGGAGATCAAGGCTCTCTTCCCCAATACCTATGGTATGCCCGTAGTGGAGTTTGTTTCTGCCGAGAGCGAGAACAACACCGCCATCAACGTGGGTATCATCCTCTCTGGCGGTCAGGCTCCTGGCGGTCACAACGTTATCAGCGGTCTTTACGATGGTGTGAAGTCTCTGAACAAGGACAGCAAGCTCTACGGCTTCCTCATGGGTCCTGGCGGTCTGGTTGACCACAAGTACGTTGAGTTCACCGACGAGCTCATCGACGAGTATCGCAACACTGGCGGTTTCGACATCATCGGTTCTGGTCGTACCAAGCTCGAGAAGGAGAGCCAGTTCGAGGCAGGTTATGAAATCCTGAAGGAACTGGGCATCAAGGCTCTGGTTATCATCGGTGGCGACGACTCTAACACCAACGCTTGCGTCCTGGCCGAGTACTATGCTGCCAAGCAGTATGGCGTACAGGTTATCGGTTGCCCCAAGACCATCGACGGCGACCTGAAGAACGAGCAGATTGAGACCTCTTTCGGTTTCGATACCGCTTGTAAGACCTACTCTGAGCTCATCGGCAACATCCAGCGCGACTGTAACAGTGCCCGCAAGTACTGGCACTTCATCAAGCTCATGGGCCGTAGCGCTTCTCACATCGCACTGGAGTGTGCTTTGGAGACTCAGCCCAACGTATGTCTCGTTTCTGAGGAAGTAGAGCAGAAGGAGATGTCTCTGGACGACGTAGTTACCTACATCGCTCAGATCGTTGCCGACCGTGCCGCTGATGGCAACAACTTCGGTACCGTTCTCATCCCCGAGGGCCTGATCGAGTTCATCCCCGCTATCAAGAAGCTCATCCAGCAGCTGAACGAGGTTCTCACCGATCCCGCTACTGGCGAGTCTCGCGAGTTCGCTGGTGCCGAGGAGCAGATAGCTTTCGTTAAGGGCAACATCGCTCCCGAGAACCTGGCTATCCTGGAGTCTCTTCCCGCCGACGTTGCTCGTCAGCTCTGCCTCGATCGCGACCCCCACGGCAACGTGCAGGTTTCTCTCATCGAGACCGAGAAGTTGCTCAGCCGCATGGTTGAGGGCAAGCTCGCTGCATGGAAGAAGGAAGGCAAGTACACCGGCAAGTTCAGCGCTCAGCACCACTTCTTCGGCTACGAAGGCCGTTGCGCTGCTCCCTCTAACTACGATGCCGACTACTGCTACAGCCTCGGCTACAATGCAAGCCGCCTGATTGCTAACGGCAAGACTGGTTACATGAGCGTTATCAAGAACACAACAGCTCCTGCTGCCGAGTGGATTGCAGGTGGTGTGCCCATCACTATGATGATGAACATCGAGCGCCGCAACGGTGCCAACAAGCCCGTTATCCGCAAGGCTCTCGTTGAGCTCGAGGGTGCTCCCTTCAAGTTCTTCGCCGTTCACCGCGAGGAGTGGGCAAAGCAGACCGCTTACGTATATCCCGGTCCTATCCAGTACTGGGGTCCCACAGAGGTTTGTGACCAGTGCACAAAGACTCTTGCTTTGGAGCAGGCTAAGTAAATCCTGATGCCTCAGCAAAGGAAGACAAATACATCCGCCCGCCGGACTTCTCCCCGCAAGAAGGGGAAGAAGACCGGTGGGTTTTCTCTTCTTCGCCTCTTGCGAAGCATCCCCCTATGGGGATTTGTCGTTGGTGGAGTGGGAGTGGTGGCGTTGTACTGCTTCGTGCTATTCCATTTCTTCGTGGACCCCTATAGTTTCCAGTGGAAGGCCATTTATGGCGAGACAACATATCCTGCGGAATACACCGTACGTGGCATAGACGTGAGTCACTATCAGGAGAAAATCGACTGGGAACGACTCCGTAACGCCAACATGGGCAACGACCCCGTTTCCTTCGTCATCATCAAGGCTACGGAGGGTGTCTCCTTGATGGACGACTACTTTAATGAAAACTTCTATCAAGCACGCAGAAACGGCTTGATTAGAGGCGCTTACCATTTTCTTACTCCAGATGTTTCTGCCAAGAGGCAGGCTGAGTTCTTCCTTCGTCAGGCACACCTTGAAGAGGGCGACTTGCCTCCGGTGCTCGACATCGAGGACGAGCGCAAATGGCTGGCCTCGGGCAAGAACAAGAAGCAGATACAGAGTATGGCGCTTGAGTGGCTCAAGGTGGTGGAGAAGCACTATGGCGTGAAGCCCATCATCTATAGCAGCTATCGCTTCCGCCGTGACATACTCACCGACAAGCGCTTCGACGAATACCCCTTCTGGATGGCGCACTACTATGTCTCCCAACCCGCCAAGAGCATCAAGTGGCACTTCTGGCAACACACCGATTGCGGCAAACTATCCGGCATCCGTGGCCCAGTGGATTGCAACGTCTTTCACGGCACCCGTGCCGAACTGGAACAGCTGCTCATAAAGGAAATCCCCGCTGAACCTTGACTTGCTTTAGCTCGATGAGCGCAGGCAAATAACGTTGAATGTTGAACGTTGAACGTTGAGCGTTGAGCGGTGAATGTTGAACGTTGAGCGTTGAGCGTTGAGCGGGTAGGGGGCTATATAACCTCGTACTCCATCCCGAACCATTCGTTCAGGGTTGATTCTACCTTGGCACTGATTTCGGGTGTGATGTTTTTCTTTACCTTTTTGTAGACAAAGAGCACAGCCATGCCGTCGTCCACGATGCCAAGGAGTTTGTACACCACGCTTGGCACGAGGTCCATGGGCAGGATGGTGTATGCTATGGCGGCATAGATGAGGGCACGATCCAGAGTGGAGGTCTTCTCGTCGGCCAGCACATAGTAGAATTGCAGAATGGGACGTGCACTTCTTCTTCCTGCCTTCAAGGCCCAGGGATATAGTCTTTGTATCAGGGCGTTTATCTTGTCGTGCCAGTTCACGTTCTTCAGTCTGCCCAGAAGGTGCTTCACCTCCTTGCCTTTGATGCAGGATATCAGCACCAGGGTACATATCATCAGTGTTGTCATGTCTTGTCTGTATATTTGTTAGTGTTTTATGTGTGTTTTTATGGTTATAGAGTCTTTCTGCTACAAGAATCTATCATCATCACATTCTCTTCCCATAGGACACGATTCCGTCCGTTTCGTTTAATTCGGGTTCCCATTGGTTTCCGTTATCGTCTTCGTTTAGTTCTTCGTTTTCCGTTTTCACCTTTATTCGCTTTTGCTCATCAAGCTCTGCAAGTCCGTTTTCCATGGCGTATCTGGGTGACCAGTACCAGTTGCTATTGGGGTAGTAGTAATAGTAATCCATATATACCGTCCAGTCGTAGTAGTCGGCAATCTTTGTCAGGTAGAACTTGTCGTTGCTGCTACCGAAGCGCCCCTGAAAGCGGTCTGAGGTCATCCTGTAGTCGTAGATGGCACAATCCAGACTTGGGTCGCTATGGTACTGGAGATAGACTATGCCGTTGCGTATTTCCCAATTGAAACGGTTATAGATGTGCGAGTAGGGACCGTGCTCGTAGTAGTCCACCTGCTTGCCGTAGCCCCATGTTGCACCATCGTGCTCGGGGTAGAAGACTATGTCAGTGTCGTAGGAGTCGAAGGTGTACAGGCGTCCGTGGTGGCGGTAGGTGTAGTACATGCCAAAGTCGCCCGTCCATTGTCCGGCAAACTTTATGGATTGCTTCACGTCCATATCCTCTTCCCAACCGATTACCATTCCGCACGAACTCAGGCCAAGCATAGCCACCATCATCATGCAGATGTTCTTGAGTAGATTTCTTCTTTTCATATCCTTGTCCTCCATCTTATGTTTTTAGGTTGTTTTGTCTTTCTTCTGTTGCAAAGATACATTTATCTCAGCATGCAATCAGAGGGGAAAAGCAGAATAGTATGGAGGAAAGTCCTCTCTGTTTAGGGGAAAAACGCTGGATGTATGGCATGCTGCTCTCGGGGGCATACCTTCGTATTTCATCAATTTATTTGGTAGATCGGCTGGAAAAGCGTACCTTTGTGTTGAATGAACGAACCGGACGATATAGAGAGAGTATTGCTCGAGGGGGCGAACTGGAAAGAGTTGCGCTTCTATCAGAAGTCGGAGGCATTGTACCAGATGACCTTCGTCTTCTGTGACCGTTTCCTGCCCAAGCACGGCGACCGCACGGTGGACCAGATGGTGCAGGCGGCTCGCTCGGGCAAGCAGAACATCATCGAGGGGTCGGAGGATGGCAAAACCTCCACACAGATGGAATTACAGCTGCTCAATGTGGCACGCTCCAGCATTCACGAACTGAGGGAGGACTTCAAGGACTATCTGCTCTCGCGTAAACTTGCCTTGTGGGACAAGCATCACCCTCGCTATGCGAAGATGCACGACTTTACAAAAGCGCACAATAGGCTCAAGGACTATGAACCTTACTTCGCCAGGTGGACCAGCGAGGAAATGGCCAACATAGGCTACACCATGTGTTGCCAGATAGATGTGATGATGAACGGCTACCTTGCTACCCTGGACGACCGCTTCCGCAAGGAGGGGGGCATGAAGGAGCGCATGTACCGCGTGCGCACCGGCTACCGTGCAGAGCAGGACCGCAAAATGCGCGAGATGGAAGCCACCATCCAGCGCCAGGCAGAGAGAATAAAGGAACTCGAGGCCGAACTGGCAAGGAAGAAGGAAGAGGAGAGGAAGGAATAGGAAGGAAGAGGATGCAAGAGGACTCAATAGGACTCAATAGGATGCAATAGGATGCAATAGGAAACAATAGGACTCAATAGGACTCAAGATACTAAACCATAAAGGCTTCCTCCTCTCCAGTCCTCTCAGGTCCTCTCTCATCCTCTCCAGTCCTCTAAGAAAAAACAAAACACTATGCAACAATTACTGATTAGCGCAGCCGGGCTTTGCGGAGCCACCATGTTGGGTTCCGTTCTCGGCTTCTTTATAAAGGAACTCCCACACAAGTGGAATGATACCGTACTGGGCTATTGTGCCGGCATAATGCTGGCGGCATCTACCATAGGACTGATAGTGCCTGCCTTCGAGGCTTCGGGCGAGGGTATGCCTTGGTGGGGAATAGTAATAGGTGTGATGGCTGGGGCTTTCTTCCTCAATGTCATTGACCTTGTTACGCCGCACATGCACACCATCACAGGTCTGGACACCGAGGAGCACCGCAACAATGCATCGCTGAACCGCATCATGCTCTTCGTCATGGCCATAGCCATACACAAGTTTCCCGAGGGCATTGCGGCTGGTGTGAGCATGAACGGCGACGAGGTAACATCGTGGGCAGTAACCCTTGGCATAGCCTTCCACAACATTCCCGAGGGCATGGTAATCATTGCCCCCTTGCTATTGGCTGGTGTGTCTCATGCGCGTACCTTTATGATATCCCTTTCTATAGGACTGCTCGAGGTTGTGGGAGTTCTTGTAGGCTATGGCCTGGGTGCCATGTCTGCCACCTTGCTTCCCGTCATGCTGGGCTTTGCCGGTGGAGCCATGCTCTACGTCACCTCCGACGAGATGATACCCGAAACTCATGCCCACGGCTATCAGAAGCAAGCCACCTATGCCCTGCTTCTTGGTTTCATGTCAATGCTCTTGCTGGAGGAATTGTAGAATATTTTATTTCTTTGCTTTAAGGTCTGCCACCACCGTTACTACCGAGCGTGCTGGTATGGAGAGGGTGTTCAGGTCGTGTTCTCCAGTGAACTCCAGGTTCTTGTCTATGGAGGTTACATACACCTTGCCCTTTCGGCACTCGTCCAGTCGTAGTTCCAGGGGAGCATCCTGTTCCGTATAGTTGATTATTACGCTCACCACCTCCTTGCCGTCGGTAAACGAGGACACCATCAGAGATGTTGCGGCTTCCACATCGGAAACCTTCTGTCCCACGGGCTTCACGTCTATGCGCTTCATTCCTGGGCGGACGAAGAAACTGTAGTTTGCCGTTGTCCAGAACATCTTAGTGGGGGAGATGATGCCGTCGTATTTTACCGTCTCCTGCTTCGAGTCCTTCATGGGCAATAGCTGTATGGGCACGTCCTCGCCCAGTGATACTGCCGTCCACCATTGCCATGCCGAGGCATTGGCAAGTACCAGGTCGTTGTGTATTATGCGTGCCGTGTAGAGGCCCAGGTTGATGCTCTTTGTGGGAGACGAAGGCATGGTTATCTCCTCGTTCTTCTCCAGTATGCAGTATTCCGAAGCCCAGAATTTGGTATCGTGCCCGTTCTTAGAGATAGCCTCGTGCACCCTGTTGCGCATGTCCGCCAGCAGTTCTGCCGGGTATGCCGTCCAATAGTCGTGTGCCGCCACACAGTTGTACAGGTTCTTCATGTCCAGCACACTGTATTTGCCATTCTCGTAGAACATGGAATGTATAATGTCGTCCGGCACCCGCTCGTTATTGTCTATCTCAAAGAGGTACTTCATTTCGCCTATCTCGGGGATGATGATCTTGGTGTTCAGTTTCTCATCCTCTATGGCCTTGTCCAGTTCCTTCACCATGCGGAAGATGTCGGCCTTTGTGGCGAATGTACCCTCCTGGAACGAGTTTGAATGCCACTCGCCGTTGGGTTCGTTCAGAGGACTGATGTAGTTCACCCCATAGCCCTTCTTGCGGAAATGCTTGGCACAGGTTACCAGGAAGCGGGCAAAGTCGTCAAACTTGTCCTCTCTCAGGTTCACGCACTTGCTGTCTGCCGCCACCGTGGCTCCGCTCCTTGTCATGAAGTATGGAGCAGAGTTCGTGAAGAACAGGAAGTTGTTCATCCCCCTCCGTCTGGCAGCCTCCATGAACCATCGTTGTCCTGCCTGTTTTGTGAAGTCCCATTTGCCGTTGGCAGAAAGGAAGCATTCCGTCCTGTTCCAACTATTGTCCACACCCTTTGTCTCACGGTTCTCGTAACTGCCCGCACCTATGTTCACGCGCCAGTTGGTGAGAGCCATGCCCACGGGATTGCCCTTTTCGTCGAACTCACGCTTGAACAGCAGGTCGGCTATCCGCTCCTTCTTCTCCTCCGGCCAGTATTTGCCTATGAAGTCGCATCTCCATGCATCCGAAGCGCTGAAGTTGTCTATCACTTGGTAGGTCACGTCCTTGTCTATGACATAAACCCTTTTCTCCTCTGTACCGGCCGTTGCGCTCATTGTCCACAACAGCATTGAAACCATGGCACATCCTATTTTACTTATCATAATCTTTCGTTGTATTGGCGTTTTACTTTCTCCTTTAATCCCGCTTTGCGGTCTTGACTTTGCTCACGCTCGGCATAATCAAGGTAGACTTGCCTCTGCTCTCGCTTAATCGCAAAGTTCTCCCAATCGCATCATGCATACTCCTGCGGATTGATTACCGAGTGTATGTTGTCTATGTACTTGCCCAGGGGTATCATGTAGGGCTGGAAGACTATCAGTCGCTCATCAAAGGGGGCACTGTTCACCACTATGTCCTTGGTTATGTCCCCGTTGGCACACACGTAGGTGATGATGCTCTTCAGGAAATCCTCCTGCTCGCTGTTCAGCGTATTGTCCGACAGGTACTGGCTGAAGCACACCAGCGCCTCCTTCATGTCCACGCCCACCATGGTGCGAATGAAGGCCGCCACATTGTCGCCATAGGGCTTGCCCAGGGTGAACTTGTCGTAATCCTCCCTGTTGCCCAGTTCCACCCACAGGATACGCTCCAGTTCGTCTATGTCGTGTGTGGTGAGTTGTTGCAGGTTCTGTATTTTCCTGAGCACGGGCAAGTCTCTGTTTTCTGCCAGGAAGTCCAGCACGCGCTGCTTGTATGTGATGCGCGGAGACACACCTGTTGTCTCGCCCTCGTCGGTAATCACATCCTTTATGTCCACCACAAACCAGCGGCCCTTGCCCTCGCGCAGGAACTGCATCAGTTCGCGCAGGTCCTTGCGCACCTTCTCCAGCCAGCGAAGCGAGGCATTTTCCCATGCCGTTGTTGAGAGCACCTCCTTCAGCGTGCCCATCCTGCTCTGCACCTGGGGCAGGGTAGCCTTGGTCTCCACCAGCGTGCCGGCCAGTGTGCGCACCTTTTCTATCTTGCTGCTTGCATTGTACTCCTCGTCCACGAGTCCCAGTTGTATGCATAGCATTATGGCATCAAACATCTTTGCCGTCACCTCGGCGGTGTTCTTGGGCAGCAGGGGGGCGATGTCCGTCTTCAGTGTCTGCACATCCACCTGCGAGAGCGAAAGCCAAGCCTCATCCGTCTTGAAGCGGCTCACCTGCTCCCATCGTGTGCGCACCGAAATGTGCGTGTCCGACAATGTCGTCACCTGCTTCTTCAGCATTGCCTTCAGTTCGTCGTGCAGGCCCCGTGCAAACTCGTCCTCCTGGTATTGCTGGTGTTGCAGGTGGAAGGCAATCTCGGCACGCAGGCCAAAGAGACGTTCCGTCAGCGACATCGTCGTGGCGGCACTTTCGCCGTTGTTCTTGTCCTCGAAGAACTCCAGGTTCCTGCACCAGTCAAAGATGTAGAAGCCCTCCTTGTCCTTTCCCTCGCCGAAGAGGTCGGGCGACAGGCGTGTGCCACGCCCCTTCATCTGCTCGTACTTTATGCGGCTCTTCACCGTCTTGAAGAACACCAGGTTCACTATGTCCGGCACGTCAATGCCCGTATCCAGCATATCCACCGACACGGCTATCTGCGGGTCGGCATCCCTCACCTCGAAGCGGTTTATCAGGTCCTGGGCATAGGTCACGTAGTTGTCTATCAGCACACAGAAGTCGGGCCCGTATTCGGGATACAGCCTGTAGAAGCGCTCCACTATCATTTCCGCATGCCTGTGGTTGTAGGCAAAGATTATTGTCTTTCCTATGCGCTCGCCATACTGCACCTTGATGCCGTTCTGCATCAGGTCCTGTAGCACGGCATCCACGGTGTCCTTGTTGTAGATGTAGTTGAATATCTCGTTGCTGTTTATGTCGCGTACATATCGCGGCTGGCCGTATTCAGCGCCCTCTTCCGCCACCATGCCCAGGGCAGGCTCCTCCAGAGCCTTCACCGCCTGTTCGTATTGCCAGACTTCCTCCAGTTGCTCCCTTTCCTTGGCTGAGAGGCTGTTGTACTTTATTCCCTCCTTCAATATCATCGAGCCGCGCTTCAGTCCCTTGTAGTTTACCAGGTAACCCTCCGCTACGGCATCCTCCAGTTCGTAGGCATAGTTGGGCACGCCATGCTCCATCTCGAATACATCGTAGGTGCTTCTGTCCACCTGGTCGCGCGGAGTGGCGGTAAGTCCCACCAGCATGGCATCGAAGTAGTGGAATATGGCCCCGTACTTGCCAAAGATGGAGCGGTGCGCCTCGTCCACTATTATCAGGTCGAAGCGTCCCACGGAGAAGGTCTTCTCGTCCGTGTCTATGCAGTTTATCATCGTCTGGTAGGTGGAGAACATGATGCGTGCCTGCATGTCGCGCTCCCCGGCCGAGGCATTGTCGCTCAGCACGCAGGTGGTGGTGTGGGGCAGGAGTTTCACAAAGTTCTTGTGCGCCTGGTTCACCAGGCTGGTGCGGTCGGCCAGGAACAGCACGTTCTTCACCCAGCCGTTGCGCATGAGCACGTCCACCAGCGATATGGACACACGAGTCTTTCCCGTACCCGTTGCCATCACCAGCAGGGCCCTGCGGTGCATTCCGTTCAGGTGCTCGCACACCGCCTTGATGGCCATCTTCTGATAGTCGCGGTCGGTGATGTGCGGCTTCACGCTGAAGTCCGTTATGTCCTTGCGCTTGCGTTGCTGGATAATCCATTCCAGGTCGGCGGCGGTGTGGAAGGCATACAGGCGGCGGGGAGGATAGCCCAGGCCGTCTATCATGTAGGTCTCAAATCCGTTGGTGTAGTATATCACCGGCCTTGTGCCATACTGGCGTTCCAGGCAATCGGCATATAGTTCTGCCTGGTGCTTGCCCTTGGTGGGAGAAGCGGATGTGCGCTTTGCCTCCACCACGGCCAGAGGCTTGCCGTCGCCTCCGAAGAGCACATAGTCGGCACGGCCCGTGTCGTGAGCATTGGGCATGCCCCTGAGTTCCACCTCTATGCAAGCCTTCAGCGGTTCCACGGCACCTTCCGTGGACAATACCTGCCACCCTGCCTCGCGAAGCATCAGGTCTATGTACATCCTGCGTGTCTCTGCCTCGGAAATGTCGCATGCTACCTGTGCCACGGGTGTGGTGTCGTTCACGGCATGGGTGTCCGAGGATTGCACCAGTGCATCCGTAGAGGGTTGCACGCTCGGGGATGTAGTTATGAACGAGCGTTCAACGGAATTGGGCACCAGGGTCTTGTCGAACGGGCGCACCTCTCTGACCACACGCAACTTCTGGAGTATGGCACCCACCACGTTGTAGAGGTTCAGCAGGCAGAAGAACGATTCGCGCTTGCCGGTGTTGCCGGTATGTGCGGCAATGTTGCCCACCTTGCGCACATAGTGCACCGCCATCATGGTGCGGTCGTCGCCAATGAACTCCCTGAAGGGCATGCCGTCCACCAGTTCGAAGAGCGAGGTGCGTTCGCTCACCTCTATGTTCTTCATCCTGTACAGAGCCCTCACCAGGTATTCCAACGCCCTTCTTGCGCTGATGGCACTGATGTCGGGATTGCTGACTTGGTTCTCCTCGCATGCCGAGCAAAGGCGGTGCAGGTCGGTCAGGCCCAGGTCCTTTATGTAGTCAAAATTTCGCATAGACAATTACTCATTACTAACTACTCATTACTAATTAACCAAAGTAGTGTTGCATCCTTGCATTGAACAGGGTTTCGGCTTCGCTTATAGATTGCTTTATCAGTTCCTTCTGGCGCTCTATGGCTTCTATCTTGGAGGCAAATTGGTGCTGGAGGGGGAGGGGAGGGATGGGGATAGAAATACTTTTTAGTTCCTTGGAATTTATGTTAGATTGGTTTACAGCACCTTTGCATATATTCTTAAAATAGGATTTCATAAAAGGCGTATTAAGCCATTTGACGACAAAAGTAGGTATAATTGAGTCTTGATTAACTCTTACTCGAATTATATATCCAGCAATAATCATTTCCTCTTCAAAATCAAATAAGGCAGTTTTGCCAACTAAATCTTTTGAGTTAGTCCGATTAAAAAGAATGTCGCCTTTACGTACTACATACTTTTCATATTCTTCCTCAGAGATATCAATATATTTAATGTCAGTTATATCTATCTGTCCTGAATAAGTTATATTATTCATTCGTAAATATTTATATACCCCATTTTCAGATGAAGAATTACTTGTTCCATAAGATACGCTTTCGCACACCTCTCCCAACTTCTTCACCTCCCATCCCTTTTCATTAGTTATGGGGTCTCCAAACATATCATAGAATATAGATTGTGCCAGTGCATCGAGTTCTTTCAGTTGCTCGCGCTTCTTTTCAATAATACCACTCAGCAAATCTAACTCGGATACAATCTGCTCTTGAACGGGGAGAGGGGGGACGGGGATTAGGATTGTTTTAAGTTCAGAAATTGATATGCTTGACTGATTGACCGCATCTTTTCTTCTATTGGCAATTTGGTTTTTAAATTTGTCAGTTAGTGAATAATAATATGTAAAGAAAGGAGTGATTATTCGAGGATTAACCTTTATCCTTAGAAGGTTCATTCCGTGTATAATGGTCTCATTACCTTCTTTTATATATACAACAGTACGTCCAATATATGATTTGCTATTAATGTGTGATAATAGTAAATCGCCAGATTCCATTATATATGATTGGTATCTGTCTGCATTATCTAGGTTAGCATAACCAAGCCTGTCCCTGTTGAATGTTCCTCCAGACAAGGTTTCTATTCTAGTAATAGGAATACCACCAGCACCTCGTTCTTGCTTGATGTTGGCTCCGTTCTTTATATGAATAAAGCATTCCCCAAATTCCTTTATTTCCCAACCGTGCTTCATATATAGCTATAAATCTTTGCGTAGTTCCTCAATCTCTGATTCTAACTTTTTAATCTTCAAGTGTAAAGGTGTTGTTCTTGAAAACCTATACTTATTGTCTCTATCTTGAATGAATAGTTGATTGTTAAGTTTATTCAATTGATGCTCCTTTTTCTCAATGCGTTTGCGAATACATTGCTTGCTATTTCTGTATGGTACCCAAAAAGCAATAATTGCAATGATAGTACCTACTATGGATATAAATAGTTCTATGCTCATAAAAATATTATTATTTGCGTTTAATGTTGACCGTTAGTTTAAACTTATACTTCTATCACCACTCACGTTTCTAACCTTACGTATAGTGTAACTCTTGTCCTCGTATTGTCAAGCCTCTGTCCTCGTATTGTCAAGCCCATCGCCTCACGATGCGTTGCCCATCGCCTCACGATGCATAGGTGTAGTCGACCACCACATCAAAGAGAACCTGTCCGTCGGCCGTCTGGGTGATATCCTGGTTCTGCAGGGTGCGCCCCACCACCTGCACCAACTGGCGCAACTCGCCCAACTGGTCGCGACGCAAGCGGTCGTTCACGGCATACCCTTTGGTGAGGTATTCCTTGAGGATGCGGTTTGCCCATTGGCGGAACTTTACGCCACGCTGGCTCTTTACTCGATAGCCTACGGAGATGATGACATCAAGGTTGTAGATTGCCGTTGGCTTATACTTGGAAAGAGTATTATGCAAAATTTGCATATTACTATCCTTCTCTAATTCTCCTTCTTTAAAAACATTAGCAATATGGCGCGCAATCACTGATTGGTCTTTATCAAAAAGGCATGCCATCTGTGCCTGTGTGAGCCACACGGTGTCGTTCTCCATGCGGACATCGACTTGCGTCTGCCCGTCCTCGGTCTGATATATAAGTATTTCGTTATTCATTTCCATAATTCCTCATTCTTCATCATCTTCTTCAACTCCTCCATGGCGCTAAGTATCTCCTCTTCCAGTGCGGTGATGCGGCCTATTATCACTTCGGGGGCATCGTAGACGACTTGTTCGCGCTCAACTTCCTTGTACTTGTTGATGGAGAGGTCGTAGCCCTTTTCGCGTATCTCCTCCACGGGGACAAGGAAGGACTGATCCTTGCGGGTGCGATTGGCCTCGGCAGGGAGGTTGTGGAAACGGGCTATGAGGTCGGGGATGTCGTTCTCGCTGACCTCGTTGCGCTTCTGGTCGAGGGAGTAGCCGTCGGCCTTCATGTCGTAGAACCAGACATGGTCGGTGCCTCCGGCATTGGTCTTGGTGAAGATGAGGATGGCAGTGCTAACGCCAGAGTAGGGCAGGAACACGCCCGAGGGCATGGAGATGACGGCCTCCAGGCGGTGGTTGTCTATGAGTTCCTTGCGTATGGACTTGTGTCCGGTGCTATTGCCAAAGAGCACGCCGTCGGGCACGATGCTGGCACAACGGCCACCGGTCTGCAACATGCGCACGAAGAGAGCCAGAAAGAGGAGTTCCGTCTTCTTGGTCTTGGTGATGGCAAGCAGGGACTTGCTCACCGCCTCGTTGTCCAGGCTGCCCGTGAAGGGTGGGTTGGCAAGGCAGAGGGTGTAGCGGTTCTCGTCGGTGTTGTCCGTAGAGAGGCTGTCGCGATAGGCAATGTCGGGATTGTCCACACCGTGGAGCATGAGGTTCATGGCACCTATGCGGAGCATGGTGGCGTCGGTGTCGAAGCCGTGAAGCATGCCGCTCTTGTAGTGTTCGGAGTTCTCGCGCTTGAGCAGGTCGCCCTTGTAGTGCTGCTGGATGTACTTGGCGGCCTCCACGATGAAGCCGGCCGAACCCATGGCAGGGTCGCAGATGGTGTCCTTGATGGTGGGGCGCATGAGTTCCACCATCATGCGTATGATGTGGCGCGGAGTGCGGAACTGGCCGTTGTTGCCCGAGGCAGCCATCTTGCCCAGGACATACTCGTAGACATCGCCCATGGTGTCGCGGTTGTTCATGTCCAGGGCATTGATGCCCTCCACTATCTTGGTGAGGGTGCGGGGACTCTGTATTAGGAAGGTGGCGTTTGCCATGAAACGGCTATAGGCGCTTTCGCGTCCCTCGCCCAGAGTCTTGATGAAGATGAACACGTCCTTGCTGATGGTGCGGTACATGGCCTCGGCCTCCATGTTGCGGAACACGCTCCAGCGCAGGGAGTCGTAGGGCACGTCGCGGTCCGTTTCGGGGTTGTGCCATGTGCCCTGCCGGAAGGTGGGGTCCTTCACCTCCACGCCCCAGGCATTGGCATTGGCCTCTTTGGTACGCTGGGCATCGTCCAGCATCTTCATGAAGAAGAGGTAGGTCATCTGCTCCAGTATGGTGATGGAATTTGTTATGCCTCCCGTCCAGAAGGTATCCCAGATGGAGTCTATGCGGTTCTTTATCTCGCCTGTTATCATGTGTACGGTATAATTATGGTTTACATGCGTAAAGTTACAAAATAATTGCCGAATAAAGGCAAGGCAAAGGGAAATATTGGCAGAAAGGACGGAATGTTGCCCTGTCAGCATCCCTTTGCCACAGATATTAGGACGGGAAATAGTATCTTTGTTCCCACTAATATATAATGAAAGGAAATATGAAGAAAATACTTTTCGTATGCCTGGGCAATATATGCCGAAGCCCGATGGCAGAGTTTGTGATGAAGCGTCTGGTGGAAGAGGCTGGCAGGGCAGGGGAGTTCGAGATAGCCTCGGCGGCAACCAGTACGGAGGAACTGGGCAATCCCGTCTATCCGCCAGCACAAAGAAAACTGGCCGAGCATGGTATCAGTTGCAAGGGAAAGACGGCACGCCAGATAACGATGAAGGATTACGCGTACTACGACCTTATCATAGGTATGGATTCCAGCAACCTGCGCAACATGCACCGCTTCTTTGGCGGAGACCCCGAGGGGAAGATAAGCCTGCTCCTGGATTACACCTCGCGCCCCGGCGATGTTGCCGACCCATGGTACACGGGTAACTTCGACGCCACATGGCGCGATTGCCTTGAAGGCTGCACCGAGTTGCTGAAGAAACTTTAGTCATCTAAAAACTGAAAACATAGTCGCTCCCATCTCACCTCTCACCTCTCACCGTTCACCGCTAACCTCTCGCCGCTCACCGTTCTGATATGCCAGGCGAGGGTCGCCGTTCTCCAGGAGGATGATGCCGCAATAGGCGAAACCGTATTTCTGCAGGAGGGCACGCATGGTGCGGTTGTCCTGGTGCGTGTCTATGCGGATGGTGTCGGTCAGGCTGAAGGCGTACTCCAGAACCTGGCGCATGATGCCATGAACATCTGGTGCGGAAGCAACACGGTGGATGACATAGTAGGGAAGGGAGTTGAGCCACTGGCCTTCGTAGATTTTGGCATACGTGGGGTCGGGACCTTCTATCAATGCAAAGGTGGCAACGGGGCGCTCGCCGTCCGTAACCATGTAACTGACACCGTGGGCAATGTCGTGCTCAATCTGCTGGAGCGAGGGATGACCGTTGGTCCATTGTGTGGTGTTGCCCTCGGAAATCATTTTCTGCCTTCCTTCCTCGATAAGGCCGAGGATGGAAGGCAGATCGTGTATAGTGGATTTTCATATCAGCATTTATTTTATAAAGCGTTTTGTGAGCCAACGGCGTACGGGCTCGTCCCATAGTTTCAGACAAGTGTAGGCAAGTGTGATGTTTACGGCAAAGACGAGAATCACCACGGACCATGTCTCGCCAAGGGTGTAGAACTTGTTCTCAATAAGCCATGAATAGAACAGGTACATAACGGGATAGTGCACGATGTAGAGGGGGTAGGAGAGGTCGCCTAGGAACTTGCACACCTTGTGTGATACCTTGCCTGCCATATTGCCCGATGCTGCAAGCCATACGATGAGGGGGAAGACAAGGACGATGCACGCGAGTTCGTAGGTGCTGTTCAGGCTGATGCCCTCGGCGCAGGAACATAGGTCGGCAGGGATGTAAGGCACGGAGAACAGGGCAAACAATACGGCTATGGAAATCCAGAATATGCCAGGCACGCGGACGGGCTTGAATTTGCGTGCAATGAGCATGCCCAGAGTGAAGGGGAAGGTCATGCGGAGCAGACCTCCGAGGAAGTTGTAGCCGTCCAGTGTCCATCCCACACCAAGCATGTCGTAGCCTGACACATTGCCAATGGCAAACCATGCCCACAAGGCACCGCTTATGGCCACCAGGCATGCAAGAGCCTTGTTGGGCAGACGACGGATGAAGAGGGCATACATGATGTTGCCAAGGTATTCGAAGAAGAGCGACCAGCTGGGGCCGTTCAGAGAATACATCTCGCCATTGCCACGCACGTCATATCCGGCACCGGGATAGGCAGGAAGGAGCAGCATGCCCATGAGCAGAGCCACCATGACCCACAGAATGGGAGTCTCTGTGCCATCCCAGCGCACACCGCCCTGAATGAGGAAGGTGGTCATACCTATGAGAGCACCGATGATAAGCATGGGATGGAGACGGATGAGTCGGCGCTTGAAGAAGTTGCCAAGCGTGAGACGTTTGCCGGCGGGAGCCTGCCAACGGTCGTCGTAGGCATAGCTGATGACGAAGCCCGAGAGCATGAAGAAGAAGTCCACACCCAGGTGTCCGTGATTAAAGGTCTCTATGCCCGTGCCCTGGGCAAAGGCAAAGCCTTCGAACACATGGTACCACACCACCATCAGTGCGGCAGCACCACGAAGGCCGTCCAAGAGTTCATAATGAGGCTTGGTATCGGCAAATGAGGCCGAAGAAGCAATGTTGGCAAATGATGCCGAAGAAGCAATGTTGTCTTTTGTCTCTTTCATGATAATTTAGTTCTGTTTGATGCAAAGATATGGATTATTTCGAAATCTTTACGACAAATGTGCGAAATAACGCATTAGTCCCTGCAACTTTTTGTCGCAGAACAAAATTATCGTTCAAGAGCATCCCAGTGGACGGATAAAAAAGGCACTGGTCTAATCTTCCTCCAGTTGCCTCACCGCCTCGTCGCAAGTGTTCACTACCTTGCGGTGCCAGAGATAGCCTATTAGTGCGCCTATGCAGGCAGAGATGAGCAGTGCCATGATAGTATACTTGGCCGCCTCCTGGGGCAAGCCCAAAGAATTGACATAGTCGCGGCAGTACAAAGGCAACCATAGGATGATTGAAACGGGGGTGATATAATGCATCCAGAACTTGTAGCGTTTCTTCACCAGGGAAAAGGCGTTGGCGGTAGTGTGGATGTCATTCCCCAGCAGGTCCTTCTCGTTTAGTGGTTTATGGGAATACCAGGTGCCAAGGATAGCGAAAAGCATAAACAGTATGGTAATAATAAATACCGGAAGGCTGAGAGCATCTACGAAATAGAGCATGGTGTTGAGGACAATGGCAACAATGCCGCATGCCACGCCCTTCCAGCCTTGGCGGTGTATCTGGTTCACCTTTGTTTTCATGGATTGTTGCAGTAGGTGCTTGTTGACGATGCTCTGTTTGTCCAGCATCTCCTTCAGAAGGTTTATCTGGGCACGCATTTCTTCTAATTCAATATCTTTCATAACGTATGTGTGCTTTATCTTGGTAATGTTGGTAATAATAGGGGATAGTTTGTGTTACTTGTCCTTCATCTGCTTCAGGCGCTCCTTTATGCGGAAGAGTTTCACTCCGACGTTACTGGCGGTTATGCCCATAATGGCGCCAATCTCCTCGTAACTCATGTCCTCCAGCCAAAGCAGTATGATGGCACGGTCAACGAGTCCCAGGGAGTTGATGCGCTTGTGCAGAGCCTGCACCTGGAGGATGTCGTTGTCGTCATCAGCGTATAGGTCTATGTCCATGGACAATTGAGCCGCCCCTGGCCGTTTCTTCTTTTTTCTCTCCACAGAAATGCATGTGTTCAATGCCACGCGCCACACCCAGGACTTTTGCTGTGCCTCTCCGCGGAACGAGTCGAAACCTGTCCACAGGTTGGTGAGTATGTCCTGAAACAGGTCCTGCACCTCGTCGTTGTCCTTGGAAAACATATAGCACACGGTGTATATGGTGGACTTGTGCCGGTGCACGAACTCCGAAAATTCTTGTTCTTGGTTCATGATTGTTTGTTTCTTCCGTTCTCTTGTTCTACACTTTAGACGTTTGGGGATGGTGTTTTATTACATCTCCCGTTAATTATTTTGCATATTTCTATCGTCAGTGTCCTTTCCACGCCCTCTCTTTCCTTGAATTTCGGTATTGAACGTGTGCCATGAGGCCTATGCAATTTACCCAAATTTGGCGATTGTGGGATTTCTGGAATCGCCATACCTTTGCACCCGGAAAACTTAACGAACGGAAAGGTTAAAATGGAAAACGTAAAACTTTTGGGTTTGGCAATCATGCTGGCATGGGCAACCACGGCCATGGCGCACGACACAATTCCCGCCCTGGAGAAAGAGAAGACGACCCAGATGCAGGAGGTGGTGGTGAACACCGATGCCGTGGCAAGGACAAGGCGACAACCCTATAATGTAATAGGTATAGACACCAAGGGCAAGGCCACAGGTGCCAAGTCGCTGAGCGATGTGCTGGGCAAGGCTCCCGGAGTGAGAGTGAGGGAAACGGGCGGTACGGGTTCGGACATTCAGGTGCTGCTGGACGGTTTTTCGGGCAGGCACGTGAAGGTCTTTGTGGACGGTGTGCCACAGGAGGGAGTGGGTTCATCCTTCGGCCTGAACAACATACCCGTGAACTTTGCCGAGCGCATAGAGATATACAAGGGTGTGGTGCCCGTGGGCTTCGGCACCGATGCCATAGGCGGAGTGATAAACGTGGTGACGAACAAGAACAGGAAACCCTTCTGGCTGGATGCCTCGTACTCCTACGGTTCCTTCAACACGCACAGGACAAGTGTGAACCTGGGGCAGAACCTGCGAGGAGGCATGACATGGGAATTTACCGCCTTCCAGAACTATTCCGACAACGACTACATGGTGCTGGCTCCCGTGGAGGACTTCGAAACGGGACGCATAGACAGGGACAAGCCCGAATGGGTGAAGAGGTTTCACGACATGTACCATAACGAGGCGCTGGTGGCACGCTTCGGCTTCAAGGACAAGGAGTGGGCAGACCGCCTGATGTTCAACATGACCTATTCGCAAAACTACAAGGACATGCAGACGGGTGTAAGGCAGGACATCGTATATGGCGAGAAGCATCGCAAGAGTCATAGCCTGATGCCGGGAGTGGAATATGTGAAGCGAAGTGCCTTCGGGATGGGACTGGACATTATGGCCACGGCAAACTACAACCACAATGTTACCACCAACATCGATACCGCCCAATACAAGTACAACTGGCGTGGCGAGAAGCAGAAACTTAACTCGCCCGGCGAGCAGAGCCGTCAGCATAGTCAGGCCATAAACAGCAACTTCAATACAGTGCTGAACCTCAACTACCGCTTCTGGCGCATACATAGCATTACGCTGAACAATACGCTGAACGCCTTCTGGCGGCGCAATGCTTCGCTCCTTGCCGGAGACATGACCGAGGAGGCCATAGGCAAGCACACGATGAAGAACATACTGGGAGCGCAATACCGTGTGTTCCCCTCCGAGAAATGGAACATGGTGGCCTTTGCCAAGTGGTACCACCAGAGTGTGTCGGGCCCAATGGCCACGGATGCCAACGCCACCAGTTATGTGGAATATGCCAGAGGACTTGATAATCTTGGCTATGGCATAGCCGCCACGTGGTTTCCTTTGAAGGGCTTGCAGGCAAAGGTGTCGTACGAAAAGGCCAGCCGTCTGCCCAGCATCGAGGAGATGTTTGGCGACGAGGACCTGGAGATGGGAAGCGTGGACATACGTCCTGAGAAGAGCCACAACCTTAATGTGAATCTTTCCTACACGCTTGCACGCAGGAAGCACAACCTGTTGCTCGAAGGTGGCTTTGTATTCAGGGATATGAGCGACTACATACAGCGCAATGTGGTGGACCTGAGCGGAGGCAAGCAGGCGGCCGCATACACCAACTACGGCAAGGTGAGGCTGATGGGATGGAACCTGTCGGCACGATACGGCTATTCCAGATGGCTGAGCCTGGGTGGCAATCTCACCTACAACGACGTGAGGGACAACATGCCCACGGCTTTGGGTACTACCATGCCGAACATCTCCTATGGCGAGAGGATGCCCAACCAGCCGTATCTCTTTGCCGATGCCGACATAGCACTGACGTGGAACAACTGTCTGGCCAGGGGCAACGCGCTAACGCTTCAGTACGAGAACATGTATGTGCATAGTTTCTCCTATTACTCAAACCACATAGGTAGCGGCAAGTCGGAATACCTTGTGCCCATGCAGTTCTCGCACAACATAGTGCTGACCTATGCCATGAAGGAGGGCAGGTACAACCTCTCGTTCGAGTGCCGCAACCTGACCAATGCCTTGCTCTACGACAACTTCCGCTTGCAGAAGCCCGGACGTGCATTCTTTGGCAAGGTACTAATTAGAATATAAGTTTAATTTAATACATATAAAGAAATGAAAAAGAATTTGTTATCTGTTTTTGTACTTACGTTTGTGACCAGTGCGATGCTCGTTTCATGTGCGAGCGAAGAGCCAACTCCAGAGGGTGGAAACGGTGCAGGTGCCGCTATGGGAGAATACGTGGTGGCAGGTTCCGTGACGGCATCTGGCAACACGACCAATGTGCTGCTCACGGCACCTTCACTAAACGAAGGTATGGTTTCGGCAAAGGGCAACGGATTGATAAACGACGGTGCATCGCAATGGGTGTTTTATGGCAACAGATACCTCTATGCGCTGACCTACAACCAGGGAAATGCTGCCACGACACGCTCCTATGTGCGCACTTCCAACGGTGAACTGAAGGCACGCTCGGGAGAGTATTCCATGAAGCGATACACCACCTACGGTATCCATGGCAAGAGCATAATCACCGCCTCAACGGGCGACGGACCTTCGGACAAGGCGGATGCCAACGGTTACTTGCCTAAGACCTTCCTCTTGTCCTATCTGGATGTGGAGCAGGAGACAATGCGTACCAATGATACTTCCGGGGAGCAGTACCTTGCGGAGAACTTCCTGGGCAATGGCGAGTTTGTAACCCTTGCCGGCATAGAGGAACGGGAGGGTAGGATAGTGTCTGCTGCCATACCCATGGGATTGAGCCAGTACGGTGCAGCACAGGAAGGTGGAAAGTGGATACGTCCCGGATATGAAGACCTGGTGAAGACCGAGGACGGAGGTTCGAATAGCAGCAGTTACAAGAAGGGTGAACTCCAGTGGACACAATATCCCGACGAGTGCCATGTGGCAATCTTCACCGACGAGAGCCTTGCTGAAAAGAAACTCCTGCGCACCGACCGCATCAGTTATGCATGCGGACGCCATAAGTCGCAATACTACCAGATGATATGGAAGGACAAGGAGGGCGATATCTATGTATTCTCTCCCAGTTATGCCAAGACAATGGCTGACGAGCGTCAGCGCACCTCCCTGCCTGCCGGTGTGGTGCGTATCCCTGCCGGGAAGGACGACTTCGATACATACTATTGCAACATAGAGGAATTGAGCGGAGGCATCTCCTTCCAGCGCTCGTGGTATATGGGGGGCAATGATTTCCTTCTGCTCATGTACGACCGTCCACTAACAGAAAAGGGCTTTACCGCCAACCGCCTGGCCGTGTTCAATAGCGAGGCGAAGACACTAAAGTGGGTGGAAGGCATGCCTGCTACGGAGAAGATAAGCAGTTTTGGCACTCAGGTTCATGTGGAAGGAGGATATACCTATATTGCCCTTACTACCACCGACGATTATGCCTCCGTATACAGAATTGATCCAAGTGCCTCATCCAACGTTGTCCTTGCCACCAAGGCACTCGGCACGGACGTGACGAAGATAGATGCCATCGGCAAACTCGTGGCAAACTAATGTAATGAAGAAGGCAATGAAGACATTTCGCAAGATACACCTATGGCTGGCCATGCCTTTTGGCATAGTAATCAGCATAATATGCCTGACGGGAGCCCTGCTCGTGATAGAGAAACCCGTAACACGCATGCTCTATCCCGATTTCTACAACGAGGTACCCGTCACGCATGCACAAAATTCACCGCACACCACCCAAGGTTCACCGCTCACGGTAGGTACAAGTCATGACGTACCAGAAAACCGGCAGAAGGAATTGCATAAGGTGGAGAAACCCAAGAGGAAGCGCCTGCCCTTTTTCCGCAAGGTGATGCAATTGCACCGCTGGTTGCTGAATCCTCCTGCCAAGAAGGGTGAGAAAAGCCCCGGAAAGATAATCGTTGGCATAAGCACCGTGGCATTTGTATTCACCCTCATATCAGGCATGTTCATCTGGTGGCCTCGCAATGGCAAGGTGCTCATGAACCGTTTGCAGGTGAAGTTCTTCAAAGGTTGGCGCAGGTTCCTGCTCGATGTTCATGTAAGTCTTGGTTTCTGGACCTTCTTCCTCCTGTTGCTGATGGCATTGACGGGTCTCACGTGGTCGTTCCCCTCGTATCGTGAGGCGTTCTACACGCTTTTGGGGAGCGACGGCACAGATGCCGAAACACGTCGCCTGGTAATGGCGCTTCATACTGGCACCTGGGGAGGTGTGGTAACCCAGACCCTTTATTTTGTAGCAGCCTTCATAGGCGGCACCCTTCCACTGACCGGCTACTATCTGTGGTGGAAACGCAAGCGTAAGGGTTGAAGGGCAATAAATAATTATAAGAACAAGGCATAGAATCGCTTTAGAGTAGTGTTCTATGCCTTTTGTTGTATGATTACGGGGTAGGGGTAGGGTGGCCATAAAACGAAAGTCGGAGGAAAACAATCTGTTTTCCTCCGACTGGATTGTAGCGACTACGGGAATCGAACCCGTGTTCCATGCGTGAGAGGCATGTGTCCTAACCCCTAGACGAAATCGCCATTTGCAATTGATTGTCTTAAGACCTTTGCGGAAGCGGGGGGATTCGAACCCCCGGTACGGTAACCCGTACGTCAGTTTAGCAAACTGGTGGTTTCAGCCACTCACCCACACTTCCAAACTTGGATGCTTCCTATTGTATTCAGAGGTCTTTTGTAGCGCCTCTCTTGGCGGCTTTCCTCTCAATTGCGATGCAAAGGTATAGCTTTTTTTTCATTCATGCAAGGATTGTGGGGAAATTTTTGTAACTTTGTCCTAAGAAAGTAGCAAATTAGGCTCATGAAAGAGGAAAAAAGCATCCCTTTAGATAATCTTGAGGTTCATTTTCGTTCGGTAAGAGACAGTAGAGGTCTGCTTACCTTTGCCGAGGAAATGAAGGATTTTCCATTCCCTATCAAGCGTATGTTCTGGATAACTGATGTGCCAGAGCATGCGAAACGTGGCGGACATGCACATACGACATGCAAGGAGATAGTGTGTTGTGTAAAGGGAAGTTTTCGCCTGGTCATCAGCAATGGACATGAAAACCGTACTTTCTTGCTTGATTCCCCTCAGAATGCCGTAATCATTCCGGAAGGAGTGTGGTGTTCTCTTGAAGATTTTGCCAAGGATACGGTTGTTGTGGTGGGAGCCAGCGAGGAATATTCAATGGAAGGATACATTAGGGACTATGACGAGTACATGACGATATATGGTACGCGTGATTCGGAACTGCATTAGTCCCCAAATATAGCATATTCGCACAGATATGACAATACTGCCCTATAGTATAAACAAAAGAGAGGCATGGAACCGCTTTGTGGATGAGAGCAAGCAGGGGACTTTTCTTCTTGACAGAAACTTCATGGATTATCATGCAGACAGGTTCTTTGACTGTTCTCTGCTGGTATATAATGACGAGGTTACTGATGCAGAAGAAAATTATGAGAGCCTGATAGCATTGTTTCCTGCCAATTGGAGAGAGGAAGAGAAAACGGTGTATTCGCATCAGGGGTTGACTTATGGCGGTCTGATAACCAAGGCAAGCATAACGCAGGCCGAGGTAATTAGGATAATGCAGAAGATACTGATGTACTATGAGGGATATCTGGGAGCTAAGGCTGTAGTGTATAAACCTATACCTTATATATATAGTAGGGTGCCAAGCCAGGAAGATCTGTATGCCTTGTTCCGGGCAGGTGCACAATTGGAAAGCAGAGGTGTGGCAACGGTGGTTAGTGTGTCCAACCCGCTGAACATGCGCACATTGAGGATAAGGCAGGCAAAGAAGGCTTTGGAGCAGGGATTCTATATAGAACGAATCAAGGACGGGGATGAAAGCGGACTTGCCGAATACTGGCAGGTGCTTGAAGGTGTTCTGATGGAATACCACCAGACAAAACCTGTTCACTCGCTGGAGGAGATGATTTTGCTGATGCATCGTTTCCCCATGCACATAAAGGTGTTCGTTGTGAGGAATACGGACAGGAGGATAGTTGCTGGTATTGTTGTTTTTGAGACAGATACGGTGGCACATGTCCAGTATATTGCCTCGGCAGCAGAGGGCAGGAAGTTCGGTGCCCTGGATTTGCTGCTCAAGCATCTGTGCGGAGAGAAGTACAAAGACAAGGAATACATAGACTTTGGTATAAGTACGGAGAGCGGTGGACAGTACCTGAATGAAGGACTGATATTCCAGAAGGAGGGGTTCGGTGGACGTGCTGTATGTTACGATTCGTATAGAGTGGAACTGAAGCGTACGAATCTGCAAAAAATGTCTTCTTCAGCGGAGAAGGATGAAAGGGTGCGTAATGTGAAGTTTTTGGACCTGAAGGCAATAAACGAGAGTTTCGAACCGGACTTGTCCCGGGCCGTAATGCATGCCTTGCATAGCGGATGGTATCTGCTTGGAGAAGAGAACAGGGCGTTTGAAGACGAATGGAGCAAATACTTAGGGACCTCGCATGCCATATTGTGTGCCAACGGACTGGATGCGCTGACATTAATATTACGTGCATATAAACTCTTGAAGCACTGGAAGGACGGAGACGAGGTCATTGTTCCGGCCAATACATACATTGCAAGTATTCTTGCCATAAGAGAGGCTGGACTGACACCGGTGTTGGTGGAACCCAAACTGAAGGACTACAACATACATGCCTCGGAATGTGCCAAAGCCATAACCGAAAGGACAAGGGCCATAATGGCAGTTCACCTTTATGGACGCGTGTGTAGCGATATAGAGAACCTGCAGCTTCTGGCCAAGGAAAAGTCTTTGCTCTTATTGGAAGATGCTGCACAGGCTCATGGCGCCATGTGGAAGGGCAGGAGAGCAGGGCATTTGGGCGATGCTGCCGGATTCAGTTTCTATCCTGGCAAGAACCTTGGTGCGCTGGGCGATGCTGGCTGTGTGGTAACGGATGATGACGAACTGGCCAGTGTGGTGCGCTCGATGGCCAATTACGGGAGCAGCGTGAAGTATGTGAATGAATACGAGGGTATTAACAGCAGGACAGATGAGGTGCAGGCTGCTGCCTTGAGGGTGAAACTGCCACGGTTGGACCAGGATAATGCTCACCGCAGGGAGATGGCACGTCTGTACATAGATGGCATCAAGAATCCGATGATAACCTTGCCTGTGTGGCCTCGGGAAGATGAAGAATGTGTATGGCATGTATTTCCCATACGTTGTTCCGAGCGCGATTCCTTGCAGAAATATCTGAAAGAAAACGGTGTGCAGACCCTGATACACTATCCCATTGCTCCGCACAAGCAAAAAGCGCTAATGGACCTTCCACATGGTCCGTTGCCATTGACGCAGAGGATACATGAAGAAGAGCTCTCTTTGCCCATATCGCCTCTGATGACCAAAGAGGAGGCTGAGTATGTCATAAGCCTGGTGAACAAATTTGTAGTATAACCCAAACAAGACCATAAAAGTCATGAAAGTTATTAATCTGTCGGAGACAAACAGCGTCATTTCCAATTATGTGGCCCAGATGCGCAACATCACTGTTCAAGGGAACAGGGGCATGTTCCGTGGCAATCTCAAGAAAATAGGTATGCTGATGGCATACGAGATAAGCAAGACGCTGCAATATTCTCCTAAGACTATACTCACTCCCCTGTCGGAGTGTACGGTCTCTACCTGCGACGACAGAATTGTCATTGGCACTGTCCTGAGAGCTGGTCTTGCATTGCATGAAGGGTTCATGCAGATTTTTGATGAGGCCGATGCGGGATTTGTTGCTGCCTACAGAAAGGAAGATGGAAATGAAATTGCTATTCAGCTGGACTATCTGGCTTGTCCGCCATTGGATGGGTGCACATTCATGCTTGTAGACCCAATGCTGGCGACAGGAAAGAGTTTTGAGGCGGCATACAAAGCTTACCTGAACAATGGCAAGCCTGAATGCCTTCATATAGTTGCCGTGGTAGCCTCGGAACAGGGTGTGGCGTATTTGAAGGATTGCTTCCCTTCAGATGATGTCACCTTGTGGTGTGCGGTGATAGATCCGGAACTGAATAGTCTGTCATACATAGTGCCTGGACTGGGCGATTGTGGCGACTTGTGTTTCGGCGAGAAACTCTGAACAATACGACAAATCTGCTCCGGTAAAAATAGGGTGGTGTTACCTCAACCTGATGGTGTCGCCAACCTCTATCTGGTATTTGCGTGGCTTAAGCTTGTTGATTTTGTATAGCTTCTTCAGGCGTATTCCATACATTTGGGCTATGTCGTACATACTCTGTCCTGGCTGTACGATATGTGGATTGTCTTTGTATTCCTTAGAGGCCTTTGACTTCTTCTTTCTCAGATAAAGGATGTCGCCAACGGTAAGGGTGTAGTTGTTGTCCAAATCGTTAAACTTCAGTAACTCCTTTATTCTGATGCCTGTAGCCTGGCTGATGGTGGCAAGGTCGTCGTTGGCCTGTACGACAATGAAATAATTGTCGTTGTTGTGGTACACGGCATGAGTGCGGAAGAAGGCAGGTATCTTCTTTGCCTTCACCTTGTTGCGTGACAGACGTTTCAGGTAGTGACGTGAAATGGCGCCCTTCTTGCCCCTTGCATTATACTCCGAAACGTCATCTCCCATGGTGTATTTGCCAGGTTTGCGCGTGTCAAACTGGTGCAGGGAGTACATCTCAATGATGCGGATGAGACTTTGTGCATAGGTGGGACTGGTGGCGTATCCGCATGCCTTCAACCCCTTGGCCCATGCTTTGTAGTCAGTGGTCTTGTATGTGAAAAGCCGTTGGTAGCGTGGCTTTAGTAGGAATTGTGAGTGGTCTTCGTAACTTTCCCTGACTGTGCGGTATTTGCGGAATTTCTCATTCGGTCTGTCGTCGTCAACACGAATGTAGGGACCGGTCCAACCGCCTGGAGTCTTGATGCCGAAGTGGTTGTTGGCTTCTGTAGCAAGACGGCTTCGACCTGCTCCGCTTTCCAACAGACCCTGTGCCAGGGTGATGCTGGCTGGTATTGCATATTTCTGTTGCTGCTCCATGGCAAGGTCCTTGTATTTGTCGATGTATGCCCAATAGGCACGGTTTGTGCTCCCCTGAGACCATGCGGTCAAGGAGAGCACAATCGTTATTACAGAAATCAAGAACCTCTTTACTGTCATGCAAGTGAGCGTAGTTGGGGATTCTTTACTTCAGGGGAATGTCGGCAATGCGCTGCATGTGACGACCGCCCTCGAAGGGAGTCTGGAAGAATTCGTCCATGATGGCACGTGCTGTGTCGTTGTCGATGAAGCGGCCGGGCATTACGAGCACGTTGGCATCGTTGTGCTGACGGATGAGGTGGGCAATCTCGGGCATCCAACATAGACCTGCACGCACACCCTGGTGCTTGTTCAGAGTCATGGAGATACCTTCGCCAGAACCGCACATGGCAATACCGGGATATACTTCACCATTCTCAACTCCCTCGGCCAAAAGATGTCCGAAGGTGGCGTAGTTGCAACTTTCCTCGCTGTGTGTTCCGTAGTCCTTATAGGGAATACCCTTTTCTTCGAGATATTGCTTTACAAATTCCTTCAGTGGGAATGCTGCATGGTCGGATGCAAGACCAACAATCTTTGTTTCCATGTTGTGGGATATGTTTTTGTTTGTTATACCTTATTAATATAATAGTCTGGTGTAAAAAAAGAAAGAGGCTACCTTGCCATGTGTGTGGCGGTAGCCTTTTTTCTTTAAAATGTATTATTCTGCAAGCAGAATGCTCTTTGCCTGATTGTAGACGTTTTCAGCAGTGTAGCCCAACTTCTCGTCCAGCACCTTGTAGGGGGCAGAGAAACCAAAGCTTTCAAGACCGAAGACTTTGCTGCTGGGGTGTGCACCAACGAGGAATCCCTCCAGGTTGACGGGCAGACCGGCACTGAGACCGAATACCTTGCTGCCAATGGGGAAGAGTTCGCGCTGGTATTCTATGGGCTGGTTGCGGAAGAGGCCTTCAGATGGAGCGCTGATGACGCGCACCTTGTAACCTTCCTGACGGATGAGGCGTGCACCTGCTATGAGTGTGCTAACCTCGGAACCATTGCCCACGAAGATGATATCGGGGTTCTCGTCACTCTCAGCACTGATATATGCACCCTTGCGGCAGCACTCATAGGGAGTACCTTCTGGGAGGGGATCGATGTTCTGGCGTGAAAGGATGAGAGCCGTGGGACTGGTCATGTTTTCCATTGCCATTGCCCAGCATACGGTTGTTGCATTGCAGTCTGCAGGGCGCAGAACAAGCATGGAATTGCGACCGGAGTGGTTCTTCATCTTCTCCATCAGGCGAATCTGTGCTTCCTGCTCAACGGGCTCGTGTGTGGGACCGTCCTCACCTACGCGGAATGCATCGTGGCTCCAGATGAACTTGACAGGCAATTCCATCAGTGCTGCCATGCGGATGGCGGGCTTCATATAGTCGGAGAACACAAAGAATGTGCCACATGCTGCCAGCATACCGCCATGCAGGGTGATGCCGATGCATACGCATGCCATGGTGAGTTCTGCTACACCGGCCTGAAGGAAACCACCGGCAAAATTGTCGCGTGTTATAACAGTTGCGCCGCCCTTGATGAAACCGTCTGTCTTGTCGGAGTTGCAGAGGTCGGCACTGGATACTATCATGTTGGGCACGGTCTTTGCCAGAAGGCTGAGACATGCGCTTGAAGCGTTACGGGTGGGTTCGCCCTGCTTCTGCTGGATGCTGTCCCAGGGTATTTCGGGCAGACGACCTGCAAACCAGTCGGCCTGCTGCTGTGCCTTCTCGGGATTTGCTGTAGCCCAAGCACTTTCTTCGGCATGACGCTCGGCACAGATGGCCTTTAGTTCTTCACGACGAGTGTTGAAGATTTCCTGCACTTCATCCCAAATGATGAATGCATTGTCGGGGTCGCCACCCAAATTCTTGATGGTATTGCGGTATGCATCGCCACCCAGGGGGGCACCGTGTGTGCCACAGTTGCGCTCGTAACTTGAACCGTCTGCCTTCAGGGCACCCTTGCCCATGACGCAATGGCCAATGATGAGGGTGGGCTTGCCGCAGACTTTCTTTGCTGCATCAAGAGCCTGGCGAATCTCTGTTACGTTGTTTCCATCAATGCTGAACACTTCCCAACCCAGGGCACGGTACTTGGCAGCGGTATCCTCGTTGGTTACCACGCTGGTCTCGGTGGAGAGCTGGATGTCGTTTGCATCATAGAACATTACGAGATTGTCCAATCCCAGTGTGCCGGCAATACGTGCTGCACCCTGAGAGATTTCCTCCTGAATGCCACCGTCGGAAATGTATGCGTAGATGGTCTCCTTCTGGAAGGTGGGGTTGCCGGTGCGTGCATAAAGGCACTTGGCTGCAATAGCAGCACCAACGGCATAGGTGTGACCCTGACCTAAAGGACCAGAACTATTCTCAATGCCGCGGGCATAGTTGAGTTCGGGATGACCGGGGGTGGGGGAGCCCCACTGGCGCAACTGCTTCAGTTCGTCCATAGTGAAGTGACCGGTCATTGTGAGCTGTGCGTACAGCATGGGAGACATGTGACCGGGATCCAGGAAGAAACGGTCGCGACCTTCCCACAGAGGATTCTCGGGGTCGTAGTTCAGGTACTCGCTATAAAGTACAGAAATGAAATCTGCACCGCCCATAGCACCTCCGGGATGTCCGCTCTTGGCTTTCTCTACCATTGCTGCAGATAGTATGCGGATGTTGTCTGCAGCCTTGTTCAGAGTTTCAATGGAATGCATAGTATGTTGTATGATAAATTATTTCGGGATATGTGTTGTGCTTGTTTGCCTTTACAGGTGATAGTCTTTCAGTTCCTGGTATTTTGTGTAGTCAAAACTGTATATTGCTGCACCTCTCTTGCTTCCGCTCTTATCTATCTTGCCAGTCTTGACGAAATATGGCATATCGCTGACTCTCTTGCGGAAATTGCGCTTGTCCAGTTCCTCGTTAAGAATGGCTTCATAGAGTTTCTGGATGTGAGTCATGGTAAATTCCTCGGGCAGGAGTTTCAGGGCAATGGGGGTGTAGCTTATCTTGTCCTGAAGTCTGTTGATGGCCTTCTTCATCATCTTCATGTGGTCGAAGTGAAGCACAGGCAGACTGTTTACATTTACCCACTTGCAGTTGAATTTTTCCAACAGGTTCTTGTTGTAATGCGCTTTGTTCAGCAATGCATAGTAGGCTATGCTGATAACGCGACCACCGGGATCTCGGTTAATGTCACCAAATGCTTCCAATTGTTCCAGGAACAAATCCTTTATTCCCGTCCTTTCAGTCAGTACTCTGTATGCAGCCTCGTCTAAAGTCTCGTTCTCCTGAACAAAACCGCCCATGGGAGTAAGTTCGCCATTGAATGGTTCTATGGTACGGTGCTGGAACAAGACCTGCAGGTTGCCCTCTTCAAAACCGAAGATAATGCAATCCACAGCTACGTTGTATTTTGGTTCGTCTGCGTAGTACTTATTTGCCATCTAATGTATATGGTATACTATAATCTTGCGCAAAGATACAAATAATATTTTGTATTTAAAGGTATAAATTACACTTTTGTGCCCTAATGCGGTAATATTGTATCTGCAATTACAATAGTAGGGGTGACGTGTCTTAAAGAATTGTCTTCTTGTACCTAAATTTTAGGAATAATGAAGTTTTCGGGATGTCTGCCTTGGTATCCTTCAAAGTAGGAATAAATTTCGCGCAAATCCGCTTTGCGGTCGTCAGACGGCATGACGTATTTTTCCATTCTAACCTCCTTCTTCTTGTAGTCAATACCCATGAGGACAATAGGCAATTTAGCTTGCGAGGCAATGACGTAGAATCCCAAATGCCATTTGGGATTTGCCTTACGGGTGCCTTCCGGAGTAAGAGCCAGACGGAAGGTGTCGCTGTTGTTGGCAATTTCAATGAGTTCTGTGATTAGTGCCGTTCCATGTCCTCTGTTTACTGGTATTCCGCCCATCCAGTTGCGGAATATGTAATCGAGAGGTCCAACGAACCACTCCTTTTTCATTACAAAACCTGCCTTTCTTCCGGCTGCAGCATAAAACAATTTACCAATAAAGAGATCAAAGTTGCTCGTGTGTGGCGCCACACATATTATGCACTTGTCAAAATAGGGCACGTTAACATAAGATTTCCATCCCAATAGGTTGTGGAAGATAAAACTGCAGATTGTCTTTATCATAATATGTGTATGTTGTTGCTTCTTCTATGTTTGCATGCAAAGTTAGTAAAAATTGCCGTGAACAGCAATATGCTATGTGAATAATGTCTCATTTTCTGTGCTTTTGTGCAAAAAAAGAGGTCCCTTGCTTGAAACAAGGGACCAATTTTATATTGACTAAGTGTTTATCTTAGCAGAGCTTGCGAGAACCGTCACCGATAACAACGTCGATAACGATGGGAGCCTTGCCATACTTGGCAGCGAACTTCTCCTTAACAACCTTCACGAAGTTGTCGTACAGTTCGTCGGCAACCAGGTTGATGGTGCAGCCACCGAAACCGCCACCCATGATGCGGCTACCAGTAACACCCTCTTCCTTGGCAATATCGTTCAGGAAGTCCAACTCTTCACAAGATACTTCATACTCCTGGCTCAAACCATAGTGAGTCTCGTACATCTTCTGGCCTACGGTCTCATAGTCGCCACGCTCCAGAGCGTCGCAGACAGCCAGTACGCGGTCTACCTCGCCGATAACGTAGCGTGCACGCTTGTAGTCCTCTTCGCTAACCTCGGCCTTAACCTCGTCCAGCAGAGCCATGTTGGCATCGCGCAGGGTCTCAACCTCGGGGTGGTGCTTGTTGATAACGGCAGCAACGCGCTCGCAAGAGAGACGGCGCTCGTTGTAGGGACTGCCTGCCAACTCGTGCTTAACGCAGCTGTTCACCAATACCAACTTGTAGCCCTCGGGATTCCAGGGGAAGTATGCATACTCGCCGCTACGGCAGTCGAGACGCATCAGGCTGCCTGCCTTGCCGTGAACGCTGGCAAACTGGTCCATGATACCGCAGTTGCAACCGATGTACTTGTGCTCGGTGCGCTGACCAACGCGTGCCAGTTCCATCTTCTCAATCTTGTTGTCGCCCCACAGGTCGTTGCATGCGAAAGCGAAGGTGCTCTCCAGGGCAGCAGAAGAACTCATACCTGCACCCAGGGGCACATCACCAGCGAAAGCGGTGTTGAAACCCTCTACGGGAACACCCAGGGCCATCATCTCGCGGCATACGCCGTAGATGTAGCGTGCCCAGGTAGCCTTGGGACCTTCGGGATCGTCCAAAGAGAAGGTAACCTTGTCCTTCAGGTCGATAGAATATGCATTTACGTTGCGAGTGCCGTTGGGCTTGATTTCAGCAATCATGCCCTGCTGTACTGCACCGGGGAATACGAAACCGTTGTTGTAGTCAGTGTGCTCGCCAATCAAGTTGATACGGCCGGGAGAAGCGTAAACACTGCCTGTTGTACCATCGAAGTGCTTGATGAAGCGACTTCTTACGTCATCAATTGTAAGTCTCATAATTGTATATTAGGATTTAAGTTTGTTATTACTCAGAACGCTTTGTCACGCGGCTGCCAACCAGGGCGTAGAACAGCAGGTAAGCGGCGCAGAATACTACAACCCAGAAACTGGTCATGTAGTCGGTCAGGTCGGCAACCTTTGCCTGTATGAATTGCATTACGGCACAACCGAACACCATGGTCATAAAGATACCAGAAGCAATAGCGGTGTACTTGCCCAAACCCTCAACAGCCATGTTGAAGATGGCACCCCACATAACAGAAGTGCAAAGACCTACCAACAGGAATGAGAAGATACCCAGGGGTACGGGCTGCCAGATGAGTTCCAGCTTGCCCCAGTCAACACCAGGGAAGTTAACGAGAACATCAGAAGGAGCGTACATACCGAAGATTACCAATGCCAAAGTGGCGATAGATACTGTGGTAATCATGGCGCGAGCGCTTACCTTAGAACCGATTGACGCACCTACGAAGCGGCCTACGAGCATCATAGCCCAGTAAACAGCAACAATCATACCAACGGTACCTGCAGGGATAGAGTAGGGTTCTGAAGTCAGCATCTGCTGAACAGCATTGGGTACACCTACCTCGATACCCATGTACAGGAAGATAGCCAAGGCACCCAGTGCAAAGTGACGGTGGCTCATGGCACCACTGATGAGGTCAACACGAACAGGAGCCTGCTCGGGTTCTTCGATCTTGGTGAAGAGGATAACGATGAATGCAATCGCGAAGATAGCCAAAGCAATGAACAGAGCGGGAGTAGCATCAGCAATCTTAGCCTTGGAAGCGTCAGCAATAAGTGCACCCATCAAAATGTAGCATGCCACGGCAGCAGAAGAGTTGAACACACCACCAATCTGAATCAACTGGTTACCAGAGTTGCCACCACCACCAAGCAGGTTCAGCATGGGATTAACTACACAGTTCAGGATAGCCATGCAGAGACCAGCGATGAATGCACCGATCAAATAAATAGAGAATACCAAAGCCAAATTCTCCTGAGGATCAAACTGGCCGCTCAACCATTGAATAAGGATACCAACAATACCTACAACCAGACCGATGAGAGCGGTCTTCTTGTAACCGAACTTGGCAATAAGCATACCTGCAGGTATACCCATGAAGAGGTAAGCGAAGAAGTTGCCATAGTTGCCAATCTGTGCAAGGGTGTTGGAGATTTCACCCTGGTTCTTGATGATGGTTGCCATGGGTGTGCACAAGTTGGTCACAAAGGCAATCATAGCGAAGAGCGCAATCATCACGATAATAGCGCCCCATTGTTTTGTTTTTTGAGCCATTAGTTTAATTTAATTTGTTTAAGTTATTAATAAATAAGTGAATATAATCAGTTAAAGCCACCCCTTCTTCTTGTGAAAGAAAGAGCGGCTTTTGTTGTGTTTGCCTTATTTGTCGGTACCGAACTTATAGACAGTCTTCTGCACGTAAACCTCGCCGGGTTTCAACTGTGTGCTGGGGAAGTGTGCACGGTTGGGAGAATCGGGGAAGTGCTGTGCCTCGAAGCAGAGACCAGAGTGCTTGCCGAAGGTGGCGCCGTGCTGGCCCTTGTAACCATCTGCCCAGTTGTCGCTATAGAACTGTACTCCGGGTTCTGTGGTCCAGCATTCCATGGTGCGACCTGTAGAGGGTTCTACCATAGATGCTGCCAAGGTTAGTTCGCCGGGTTCGCGCTTGTTCAGAACGTAGCAGTGGTCGTAGCCAGTGCCGTTCTTTATCTGCTCGTCGTCGGCAGCAATGTCGCGGCCAACGGGTTTGGGTGTGCGGAAGTCAAAGGGAGTGCCTTCTACCTTGCGGATTTCGCCCGTGGGGATGCTGTTCTCGTCGATGGGCACGTAGAAATCTGCATTGATGGTCAGGATTGTGTCCAACTGAGATGGGGTAGGAGTGCCAATACCTGTGAGTGAGAAGAAACCGTGGCTGGTCATGTTCACTACAGTCTTCTTGTTGGTAGTGCCGCGATAGTCGATAACCAGTTCGTTGTCGTTGGTCAGCGAGTACTTCACGGTCATGCTAACCTCGCCGGGGAAACCTTCCTCGTAGTATGCAAAGGTGTAGCGCAGAACCAGTTCCTGCTCGTTAATCTGCTCGGCATCCCATACACGTGCATGGCAACCGGTGGGACCGCCATGAAGGTGGTTGGGACCATTATTGATGGTCAGACTGTACTCCTTGCCGTTCATTGTGAACTTGCCACGGCATATACGGTTGCCATATCTGCCCACAAGGGTAGAGAGGAAAGGCTCGGGACTGCTTAGGCAATCTTGGATGCAGTCATGACCCTGAATTACGTTGGCCATGTTGCCGTCACGGTCGGGGACCATGATGGAAACCAGCGAACCGCCGTAATTGGTAATGCTTACCTCCATGCCTTGGGCATTGGTCAAAGTGTACAGGTCAGTTTCCTTGCCCTGCACAACAGCCTGAAAGTCTTCTCGCTTCAGACCGGAAATCAACTTATTTTCCATGGGGATTAGTGTTTAAAGTGTATTCTTTCGTTGCAAATATACAAAATAATCCTAATACCACCAATATTTGGCAATGGAAAAAGTTGGCGAAAGTCTGCCTATGTGCTCAAACTGGACGCTCAGAGCAGGTTTGCCAGCAGGTCGGCCACCACAAAGGTGCTGCCGCCGACGAAAATGGTATCCTCGGGTGTGGCATCGCTGCTTGCCTCGTTGTAGGCCTGCATTACATTGTCGTAACTCTTGCCTTCGAGGCCAAACTCCCTTGCTATTTCTGCAAAATCACCGACGGGCATGGCACGTGCCACACTGGCTTGGGTGAAGTAGTGCTTGGCTCTCTTGGGCAGCATGGATATGACCTTTCTTACGTCCTTGTCGCCAACCATGCCTATGACTATGTGCAGGGTGCCAGGTGTCTCTTCCAGTTGTTTGCTCAGATACTCCCAACCTCCTACGTTGTGCCCCGTATCGCATACGGTCAGAGGCTTTTCTTTCAGTATCTGCCAGCGGCCCATCAGTCCTGTGAGTTCGCACACGTTCATGAAGCCGCGGTCGATGGCCTCGTTGCTAAGGTTAAGCCTTTCCTTTAGAAAACCAAGGGCGCAGAGTATCGTGTTGGTGTTCTTTTGCTGGCAGAAACCTTTTAGTTGGGTCTCCCTGATGGGATGCTCCATCTCGTCGGCAAAGCATATGGGGGAATGGGTCTCCTGTGCTTTCGTGGCAAACACTTTCCTGACTTCGGCATTGCCGCCCGTTTCGCCCATGACTACAGGGATGCCTGGCTTGATAATGCCAGCCTTTTCCCGGGCAATGGCAGGAAGCGTGTTGCCCAGGAACTGCACATGGTCAAAACTGATGTTGGTGATGATGCTGAGTATGGGCTGTATGATGTTGGTGCAATCCAGGCGACCGCCAAGACCAGTCTCTATGACGGCAATGTCCACGCCGGCCTCTTCAAAATACTTGAAGGCAAGTGCCGTGGCCAGTTCAAAGAACGAGGGGTGAAGGGGTTCGAAGAACTCGCGCTCCTCTTCCACAAAGCGAATAACTCTTTCCTCGGGTATCATCTCTCCGTTCACACGGATGCGCTCGCGGAAGTCCACAAGATGCGGGCTGGTGTACAGGCCCACCCTGTAGCCGGCACTTTGCAGAATGGCTGCCAGCGTGTGGCTGGTGCTGCCCTTGCCGTTGGTGCCGGCAACGTGTATGGTCAGGTACTTGGTGTGCGGGTGTCCGTGGTGGGCATCCAAGGCCTCGGTGTTGCTCAATCCCTCCTTGTATGCACCAGCCCCGATGTTCTGAAACAACGGGGCTGAGGTGAATAGGTATTCTGTAGCTTCGCTATATGTCATAGTCAAAGTGTCTGTAAAATAACCTTTTGTATTTATTTAACTAAATAAGTTCTTGAACTTTTGGAAGAATGAATTCTTTGTTGTCTGCGATGGTTTGAAACTATCGCTATCCTTCATATTCTCAAAGGCGGAGTGTTCTTCCTTGGTCAGTGTTTCAGGGATGTAGATGGAGATGTTTACTATAAGGTCGCCATAACCATAGCCGTATCCCTGCAATGCAGGCAGTCCCTTGCCACGAAGGCGTACGGTCTTGCCGGGTTGTGTACCGGACTCTATCTTTATCTTCACTCGGCCGTCTATGGTGGGTATCTCCACTGGTCCGCCCAGTACTGCAGTAGGTAGGTCAAGGAGCAGGTTGTAGACAAGGTCGTTGTCACGACGGCTCAGTTCGGCATGAGGTTCAACCTCCACGTACACCTGTATGTCGCCAGCATAGCCATTGTTGCGGCCGGCATTTCCCTTACCCTGGACGGTAAGGATCATGCCATCCTGAACTCCGGCAGGTATCTGTACCTCAACGACCTCTTCGCCGCTGACCACACCAGTTCCCGAGCAGTGCGAACACTTGTTCTTGATAGTTGTGCCCTGGCCCCCACAGACAGAGCACACGCTCTGCTGCTGCATGCGACCGAACATGGTGTTCACCTGGCGTGTAACATAGCCGGTTCCGTGGCATGTTGCACAGGATTCGGTCTTGCCGTCCTGAGAACCCGAACCGTGGCAATGCGTACAGGTAACGTCCTTCTTTACCTTGAACTTCTTTGTGGCACCCTTGGCAACCTCCTCCAGTGTGAGTCTTACCTTCAGGCGCAAGTCGCTGCCCTGATGCTTCTGTGCACCACGGCTGCCGCCACCGCCGAAGCCCCCAAAACCGCTGAAACCGCCAAAGCCTCCGCCACCGCCCATGTGGCCACCGAAGATATCGCCAAACATGGAGAAGATGTCGTTCATGTCAAACCCCTGGCCACCGAAACCGCCAGCACCACCCATGCCTGCATGACCGAACTGGTCGTAGCGTGCACGCTTGTCGGGGTCGCGGAGAACGTCGTAGGCCTCGGCAGCCTCCTTGAACTTCTCCTCGGCTTCCTTGTCACCCGGATTGCGGTCGGGATGGTATTTGATGGCCATTTTCTTGTAGGCCTTCTTTATCTCGTCTTCCGAGGCGCCTTTTTGTACGCCAAGCACCTCGTAGTAGTCTCTCTTCTCTGCCATGTTCTTTGTATCTTAATAAGTGGTTAGTTGTATAGAGTCTGTCGCCTTGAGATTAAATACCCACAACAACCTGTGCGTGGCGGATTACTTTCTCGTTCAGTTTGTAGCCCTTCAAAGTACAGTCCACAACCTTGTTCTTCATCTCTTCGGATGGTGCAGGGAACTGTGCGATGGCCTCATGAACCTCTACGTCGAAGTCGGCATCCTTGGTCTCTATGGGCTTCACGCCCTGTTTCTCCAGAATACCCATGAACTTCTTCTGAATGAGTTCAACACCTTCAACTACAGCCTGTACATCTTCTGCCTTGCGCATCTGTTCCAAAGCACGCTCCATGTCGTCCATTACAGGTAGTATTGCTGTAATCACCTTTTCGCCGCCATTCATTATCAAGTCGGCCTTTTCCTTGATGACACGCTTGCGGTAGTTGTCGAACTCTGCCACCTTGTAAAGTATCTGCTTCTTCAGTTCAGCAATCTCTGCCTGAGCAGCCTCCAGAGGGTCAATCTCCACTTCGGGAGTTTCTGCACTCTCTGTGCTTTCTTCTTTGTTTGTGCTATCCTGCTCTTCTGCTGTCTGCAGTGTTTCTTCGGCTTGGCTTACTACGTTTTCCTCCTGTAGCTGTTCTTCGGTATTTACGTTCTTATCTTTTGACATGTTGGTTTTGTATGTTATATGTTTCTGCCATATTTATTGCACAAAACGTGCCATTGTCAATTTTGGCACGTTTTATGTCATTTAGGCACTATATATTATATATAATGTGTAGTTCTGTCAGTTATTATTCGTACATTTTCGCCTTCAGTTCCTTTATTTGGTCGTTTGCGATGTAGTCGTCATAATCCATTAGCTTGTCAATGGTACCGTTGGGGGTGAGTTCTATGATACGGTTTGCTACGGTCTGGATGAACTCGTGGTCATGGCTGGCAAAGAGCACATTGCCCTTGTACTGCTTCAGGTTATTGTTGAAGGCCTGTATGCTTTCCAAGTCCAGATGGTTGGTGGGAGTGTCCAGAATCAGGCAGTTGGCATTCTTCAACTGCATGCGTGCTATCATACAACGCATCTTTTCGCCACCCGAGAGCACATTTACCTTCTTCAGCACCTCCTCGCCAGAGAAGAGCATGCGTCCAAGGAATCCCTTGAAGTACACCTCGTTGCCCTCGCCGAACTGGCTGAGCCAATCCACAAGGTTCAGTTCCGACTGGAAGAAGTCGGTATTGTCCACGGGCAGGTATGCTGTGGTTATGGTAACACCCCAGTTGTATGTGCCTGCCTGTGCCTCGCGGTTGCCGTTGATGATTTCAAACAGTGCGGTCATGGCACGCGGGTCGTGGCTCAGGAATACTACCTTCTCGCCCTTTTCGATGTTGAAGCTTACATTGTCGAACAGCACAGTGCCGTCCTCCATTGTAGCCTTAAGATCCTTAACCTCCAGAATCTGGTTGCCGGGCTCGCGTTCCATCTGGAAAATGATGCCAGGATACTTACGGGTAGAGGGACGGATTTCGTCCACGTTGAGTTTCTCCAGCATCTTCTTGCGGCTTGTGGTCTGCTTGGACTTTGCCACGTTGGCACTGAATCGGCGTATGAACTCCTCCAGTTCCTTCTTCTTTTCCTCGGCCTTGGCCTTCTGGTTCTGTGCCTGGCGCAGGGCCAACTGGCTGGACTCGTACCAGAAACTGTAGTTGCCGGCAAACATGGTAACCTTGCCGAAGTCAATGTCCACGGTGTGTGTGCAGACGCTGTCCAGGAAGTGACGGTCGTGGCTGACAACCAGCACGGTGTGCTCAAACTCGCTCAAGTACTGTTCCAGCCACTGTACAGTCTCCAGGTCAAGGTCGTTGGTAGGTTCGTCGAGCAGCAGATTGTCGGGATTGCCAAACAGGGCCTTTGCCAGCATCACGCGCACCTTCTCCTTACCTGAGAGTTCGCCCATCAACTGATGGTGCAGAGCCTCCTTGATGCCAAGACCAGAAAGCAAGCTGCCTGCGTCACTCTCGGCAGTGTATCCGCCCATCTCGGCAAACTTGTCCTCCAGTTCTGCCACACGGATGCCGTCCTCGTCTGTAAAGTCCGCCTTGCTGTAGAGAGCCTCGCGCTCCTTCATCACATCCCACATTGTGGTGTGTCCCATCAGCACGGTGTTCAGTACCGTTTCCTGGTCATACTGGAAATGGTCCTGCGAAAGTACAGAAAGACGTTCGCCAGGACCCAGTTCCACTGTGCCCTTTGTTGGTTCCAACTCGCCACTGATGGCCTTCAGAAGAGTAGACTTGCCGGCACCGTTGGCGCCGATTACTCCGTAGATGTTTCCGCTTGTGAACTTCATGTTCACGTCCTTGTAAAGGACTCTCTTGCCGAATTGAACGGCTATATTGCTTAGTGTAATCATTTTCCTTGTATGTCTGTTATCCTTATCGCTATTACCTTATAATCTAAATTTCCATACTTTCGGCATTGAAAGTCAGAGGCATCAGTGCCTCAATGCTCTCTATGCAATGCGTACCTTCCTCGCCATAGAGCAGTACTCTGATGTGAGTCCCCTGTTTGTGTTCCACTTCCAGTAGAGCCTGTCGGCACATTCCGCATGGTGCAATCGGATCGTTAGTAAAGTTGCCGCCCGTTTGTGCAGCTATGGCGATAGTGGCAATTACCTCGCCTGGCCTGTTTGCTCCGCACCAGAAGAGTGCTGTACGTTCTGCGCAACTACCCACGGGGTAAGCTGCGTTCTCCTGATTGCTACCTACGATTATTTCTCCACTGTATAAGCGCAAAGCAGCGCCCACCTGAAAATGGCTGTAGGGGGAATAACTGCTCTCTGTGGCCTTCTTGGCGGCCTCTACCAGTTCGCGTTCTTGTACGCTTAATTCCTCCATTCCAAGCACATTCACATGTGTACGAATCTCGTATTGCTTCATGGCATGATATGGTTTTGCTATGCAAAGGTACGAGTAAGTGAGCGAAAAACCAAAATAAATCAATTTAATTTTGGGTTTTCCGAACGAAAGTACCTTCGACTATGGTCAGAGGTGCGAGTAAGTGAGCGAAAAACCAAATAAATCAGTTTAATTTTGTTTTTTCACTCACTTAATCGTACCTTTGCATACGTAATGAAAATAATGTAAGGAGACGTGGCAAAGAATAACAAGATAAAGGAGAACTGGAAACTAATCCCAGGACTTGCACCTACGGAGATGGACTTGCGCATATTGGATTTTCAGAACCGAGGCAAGTTGTGTCCAACCAGAGATTTGATAAAGAACCAGGAACAGATTGAGGGTATTCGTCGTGCAGGAGCATTGAACACTGCAGTTTTGGATGAAGTGGCAAACCGCATCCGCGAAGGCATGTCTACAGAGGAGATAAATCGTATTGTTCATGATTTCACTATTAAACACGGTGGCATCCCAGCACCGCTCAACTATGAAGGTTTTCCCAAGTCGTGTTGTACAAGCGTGAACGAAGTGGTGTGTCATGGCATACCATCCGAGGATCTCATCTTGGAGGAGGGTGATATAATCAATGTAGATTGTACTACCATACTGAATGGCTACTATGCCGATGCGAGCCGTATGTTTGTCATTGGAAAGACGACAGAGCAGAAGCAGCGCTTGGTGGATGTGGCATGGGAATGCCTGAAGGTGGGTGAAAAAGTGTGTGCCGAACCATACGTGTTTGTCGGCGACCTTGGCAATGCCATACAGAAGCATGCTCATGCCAATGGTTTCAGTGTGGTGCGCGACCTCTGCGGCCATGGTGTAGGATGCAAGTTCCACGAAGATCCCGAAGTAGAACACTATGGTCACAAGGGAACAGGAATGCTGTTAGTGCCAGGTATGACTTTTACTATTGAACCAATGATAAACATGGGCACATGGCGTGTGTTCATAGATGATGAGGATCCATATGGCTGGGAGGTTATTTCAGACGACGAACTTCCCAGTGCACAATGGGAACATACCTATCTGATGACCGAGAATGGTGTGGAGATACTGACTCATTAATGCCTCTGTGTTTAGTAAACAAAATATAAAAAGATTATTTCGCAATAGAAAAAATGATAATTCTTGGAATAGAATCGTCTTGCGACGATACCAGTGCTGCTGTCATCAGGGATGGCGTGCTTTTGTCCAACGTGACAGCATCGCAGGCTGTGCATGAAGCCTACGGCGGTGTTGTGCCCGAATTGGCCAGTCGTGCCCATCAGCAGAACATTGTCCCCGTTGTGGACCAGGCACTGAAAAAGGCTGGGGTAGAGCGTGAGGAACTTTCTGCCATTGCCTTTACCAGAGGTCCTGGACTTATGGGTTCGTTGCTTGTAGGTGTAAGTTTCGCCAAAGGTCTGGCTGCAAGTCTTGGTATCCCCATGATAGAGGTTAATCATCTCCAAGGTCATGTGCTTGCCCATTTTGTTCACGAGGATGGCGAAGAGCACACCCCGCCACCGTTCCCTTTCCTGTGTCTGCTTGTCAGTGGCGGAAATAGTCAGATTATTCTGGTGCGTGCCTACAACGACATGGAAATCATAGGCAAGACCATAGACGATGCTGCAGGCGAGGCCATAGACAAGTGCTCCAAGGTGATGGGTATGGGTTATCCAGGCGGTCCAATCATTGACCGTCTCGCGCGCAATGGCAACCCCAAGGCCTACCAGTTTGCACGCCCTCAGATAGCGGACTACGACTACTCGTTCTCTGGACTTAAGACCTCCTTTTTGTATAATTTGAGAGAGTGGGTGGCAGAGGACCCTGATTTCATAGAGAAGCATAAGGAGGACCTTGCTGCTTCACTGGAATTTACCATAGTGGATATACTGATGAAAAAGTTGCGCAAGGCTTCCAAGGATTTAAAAATCAAGCATGTTGCTGTTGCGGGTGGTGTCAGTGCAAACACAGGTCTTCGTGAGGCGTTCCTTGATCACGCACGAAGGTATGGATGGAAGGTTTATATCCCAAAGTTCGGTTACACAACCGACAATGCTGCAATGATAGCAATGGTGGGATGCTTCAAGTATCAGGACAAGGACTTCTGCTCAATGGACAAGCCGGCATATTCGCGTGTTGAAATTTAGTCATTATAATATAATAATGTATATATGAAGAAAATTATCAAGTCGTTACTTCTTCCCGCTACAGTGCTGTTTGCATCATGCACAGTTACCACTGGTCATCAGGAGGAAAGTTTCAATTATCTGGACGAGCGCTTTGCCGACATTCAGATGCTCCGTTACAATGTGGAAGGTTTTGATGCACTTAGTCTGAAGCAGAAAACCTTCATCTACCATCTGCAGGAAGCGGCTCTTTGGGGACGCGACATTCTCTTCGATCAGAATGGACGCTACAATCTTGAGATTCGTCGCATGATGGAAAAACTTTATCAGGAATATCAGGGCGACCGTCAGAGTCAAGACTTCCTGGCCTTTGAGGAGTACCTCAAGCGCCTGTGGTTCAGCAGTGGCATACATCACCACTATGGAAGCGAGAAGTTCGTGCCTGGTTTCTCGCGAGAATGGTTTTTTGCCCAAACAGGTTGCAGCGAAGAGCTTGCCGAGGTGCTTTTCAATCCTGAGATTATGCCCAAGCGCGTAAATCAGTCACAGTTTGACGATCTCGTTCTTACCAGCGCCAGCAACTACTATCAGGGTGTTAACCAAGCCGAGGCCGAGGCATTCTATGCTCGAGTTAAGGCCGAAGGCGACCAGCAACGCCCAGTTATGCATGGCATGAACTCTACCCTTGTGAAGGGCGAGGACGGCACTATCTATGAGGAGCGCTGGACAACCAATGGTAAGTATGGTAAATCGCTCAGCAAGGTTGTTGAGAATCTGAAACTTGCCCGTCCCTATGCCGAGGATGCCAAGCAGCAGGAGGTGATAGATCTTCTTGTCAAGTACTACGAGACAGGTGATCTGCATACCTTCGACCAGTACACTATCGCCTGGGTACAGAACACAGAACCTCTTGTAGACTTCGTAAACGGTTTCACAGAGTCCTATGGCGACCCACTCGGCATGAAGGCATCATGGGAGAGTATCGTAAACTTCAAGGACCTTGAGGCTACAAAGCGCACTCAACAGTTAAGCGACAATGCACAGTGGTTCGAGAGCAATTCTCCCGTTGCTCCCGAGTTCAAGAAGGAAGAGGTCAAGGGTATTTCCGCCAAGGTTATTAAGGCTGCTATTCTTGGTGGCGACCTCTATCCATCAACAGCCATCGGCATCAATCTGCCCAATAGCAACTGGGTACGTGCCGAGCACGGTAGCAAATCCGTAACCATTGCCAATCTCACTCATGCCTATGCAGAGAGTTCAAAGGGCAACGGTATGCTCGACGAGTTTGTTTATAGCGATGTGGAGGCAGAAATCCTGCGCAAGTATGGCAGTTACACTGACGACCTTCATACAGACCTGCACGAATGTCTTGGACACGGCAGCGGCAAACTTCTGCCCGGTGTGGATTCCGAGGCACTTAAGGCCTACGGCAGCACCATCGAGGAGGCTCGTGCCGACCTCTTTGCACTATACTACCTTGCCGACGAGAAGATGGTTGAACTTGGTCTTCTGCCCGATGCTGAGGCCTACAAGGCATGCTATATCAGTCAGATGCAGAACGGTCTGCTCACACAGATTGTGCGTATCAAGTTGGGCGATCAGATTGAGGAGGCACACATGCGCAACCGTGCCCTTATAGCTTATTGGGCATACGAGCATGGCAAGGGGCAGGCTCAGGGAGGCAAGGATGCCATAGAGATGGTGAAGCGTGACGGCAAGACCTACATCGTGATAAATGACTATCAAGCACTTCGTGGGCTCTTTGGGCAGTTGCTTGCAGAAATACAACGTATCAAGTCAACTGGTGATTTCAATGCTGCACGCGATCTGGTGGAGACGTATGGTGTGAAGATAGACTACAATTTGCACAAGGAGATACTTGCGCGCTATGAGTCTTTGGATATTGCACCTTACAAGGGCTTTATCAACCCTGTATATACAGCTGTCAAGGATGCCGAGGGTAATATCACCGATGTTACCGTATCCTATACCGAGGGTTATGCCGAGCAGATGCTTCGCTATTCCAAGGATTACAGTGTGGAATAACAGATAACGCCAGTGCCTGCTCTACCATTCGAAGAGCAGGCACTGGCAGTTATCTTGCAATAATATGTAGAAATAGTGTAGGGGTGTCCCGCAGGGCACCCCTATGTTGTCTATGTGTCTATGTTGTTAAGGTATATCTGTTACTTGATGATATCCATCTCCAAGAACACCTTCTTCAGTTTTTCCACTGCGCGGTCAACCTGTTCCTTGGTGTGGTTGGCCATCAGAGCAAAGCGTACCAGGGTGTCTGTGGGTGCACATGCAGGGGGGATAACGGGGTTGATGAACACACCTTCTTCAAATGCGCGTGCAGTAACGATGAATGTCTTTTCCAGGTCGCGCACATACAAGGGGATGATGGGGCTCTCGGTATCGCCAATTTCGAAACCTTCCTCCTTGAAGCGTTTCAGAGCATAGCGGGTAACCTCCCACAGGGCTTCCAGACGCTCAGGCTCTGCCTTCATGATGCGGAGTGCTTCGCGTGCAGATGCAGTAGCGGCAGGAGTGCAGCTGGCGCTGAAAATGTATGTACGTGCGGTGTGGCGCAGATAGTTGATGATGGTCTTGTCGGCAGCAATGAAACCACCTATGCTGGCCAGACTCTTGGAGAAGGTACCCATGATGAGGTCCACCTCGTGTGTCAGACCGAAGTGGTCGCACACACCACGGCCGTTGCGGCCAAATACGCCGATGCCGTGAGCTTCATCCACCATGATGGCGGCGTTGTACTTGTGCTTCAGTTCCACGATTTCAGGGAGTTTGCACAGGTCACCTTCCATGGAGAATACACCGTCAACGACAATCAGTTTTATGCTGTCGGGGTTGCAACGCTTGAGCACTCGCTCCAAGTCTGCCATATCGTTGTGCTTGAAACGCAACTGGGTGGCAAAACTCAGTCTTCTGCCGTCAACGATTGAAGCATGGTCGCGGTCGTCGCAGATTATGTAGTCGTCCTTGCCCAACAACTGGGGGATGACGCCGCTGTTCACGGTAAAACCGGTGGCAAATACCAGCGCATCGTCCATGCCAATGAACTCTGCCAGTTCCTTTTCCAGTTCCACGTGGATGTCAAGTGTGCCATTCAGAAAACGGCTGCCTGCACAACCGCTGCCGTATTGGCGCATGGCTGCTACACCTGCCTCTATGACGCGGTCGTCTCCGGTAAGACCGGTGTATGCATTACTACCAAACATCAGCACATTGTGGCCGCCCATAGCAACCTCTGTGCCTTGCTTGCCCTCAATCTCACGGAAATAGGGGTAAATACCTTTTGCCTTAATCTCGTCTGGCAATGTGTACTTGGCCAGCTTGTCTTGTAACAATCCCATATTCTTGTCTATATTGTTGTTTCTACAATAGATATAATTACCATCTGCAAAGGTATGAAAAATATTTTTAAAAATATATAAACTTGCATAAAAACTTATAATGTGTGCATTAATTCCTGCTATATCTGTGCTCCCAAGTGTGGAATGCTTTGTATTTTTATATAACTTTGTCCCGCAATTAAAGATACATACTTTAGTGAGAACGATATGGTTTATTGTAAATCCCATCTCGGGAACAGAGGATAAGAAACGGATTATAGCCAAGATTCCTGAGTATTTCCCGGAGAGCAGGTTTACTGTCAGCATAAAATATACAGAATACGCAGGTCATGCGGCAGAGATAGCCCGTCAGGCCGTGGAGGAGAATGTCTACATAGTAGTGGCTGTGGGGGGCGACGGTACGGTCAACGAGACGGCTCGCGCCCTGGTTCACTCGCAAGTGGCACTTGGCATCGTTCCATGTGGAAGTGGAAATGGTCTGGCGCGCCACCTCTATCTTCCCATGAATCCCGAGGGAGCCTTGCAGGTTATCTCCGAGTGCAATATACACACCTTGGATTATGGTCTCATCAATGGCCTGCCCTTTTTCTGTACTGCAGGGGTTGGTTTTGATGCTTTCCTTTCAGACAAGTTCAACAAGTCCGGCAAGCGCGGTCTCATGTCCTACATAGAGAATGCCCTTCGCGAGGGTCATGCCTACGAACCGGAAACCTACGAATTAGAAGTGCTGGATTCCGGATCAGAAATTCAGACCTACAAAGCCTTCCTCATAACCTGTGCCAATGCCTCGCAGTATGGCAATGATTTCTACATTGCCCCTCATGCTTCCATGTCGGACGGACTGATGGATGTTACCATCATGGAACCATTCGGAGTACTGGAGTCGGCCCAGATAGCCTATCAGCTTGTAAACCGCACTATCACCCAGAACTCGCGCATAAAGACATTACGATGCAAGGACCTTGTAATACGCAGGGCCTCTGCAGGTGTAATACATGTGGATGGAGATCCCAGGGATGCCGAGGCTGAGGTACGAGTATCGCTGGTTCCCAAGTCAATTCGCATGGTGGTAAATGTAAATAAGCAGCCATGGCAGCCTCCATTGCTAAGGATGTTCAACGACCTGTACACAGACATGAGCACTCCCTTTCGTGAGGCCCCCAAAAAGATAGCGAGGATAAACGAGGAGTTCCTCAGCATGTTGCGCAACAAGAATTAACCTTTATACAACAAATACAAAGACACAAAATGATACTGTACCCTAATTGCAAGATCAATCTTGGACTGAACATTGTGGGCAAACGTAGCGATGGCTACCATGACATAGAGACACTTTTCCTCCCCATCCCCCTGTGTGATTGCCTGGAGATAACCCCTGCCCACGAAGATTCCTTTGTCATGGACGGCCGGGAACTGGATTGCTCTGCACAGGACAATCTTGTGGTAAGGGTGCTGAACATGCTCCGTGCCGAGGACATGGATATTCCGCCCGTGGCCATACGCCTTACCAAGAACATCCCCTCGGGTGCTGGGCTGGGCGGTGGAAGTACCGATGCTGCATTCATGATGAAGGGCCTGAACGAGTTGTTCGATCTGCATCTCACCGATGCTCAGATGGCTGCACGTGTCGGACGACTGGGAGCGGACTGCCCTGTATTCATTGCCAACAAACCAGTATATGCCGAGGGTAAGGGCGATGTTTTCACACGACTTTCAGTTCCCCTTGTACAGAAACAGTATTTTGCCTTGCCTCCAGTAGGCAGTGTCTTGCCTCCGTCCATATCGCTCTCCATGCCAGCCACTTTGGACGGTTATTGGCTGGTGCTGGTGAAACCTAATGACTTCATCTCCACCCGCGAGGCTTATGCCTCTGTTACGCCGGTTCCCTCTCAGGTGTCTCTGAATGATATCATATCTCAACCAGTCAAGACATGGCGAGGCAGGATGGTGAACGATTTCGAGGCAAGTGTCTTCCCCACACATCCCGTGGTAAGCGGAATTTGCGACCAGTTGTACATGCTCGGCGCATCTTATGCTGCCATGAGCGGTAGTGGTAGCACGGTCTTCGGCCTTTTCCGTCAGCAGCCTGTTCTTGGCGATGTATTTGCCGATCACTTCCAGTGGCAATGCCGTCTGTAATACTTGCATGCAGACATTAGTCGCATTTTTATTGAAGCTAAAAAGGAGATAACGTTATGGAAAGAGAAGACAAGTGGAAGATACTGGAAAGTACCTACATTTCTCACCGTCCATGGATGACTGCCCGTATGGATAAGGTGCAGTTGCCCGACGGACGCATCAATCCTGAATATTGGGTTCTGGAATTCCCCGATTGGGTAAATGTCATAGCCATTACACGCGACGGACAGATGGTGATGGTGCGTCAGTACCGTCATGCCCTGGGGATTACGGAATACGAACTCTGTGCCGGTGTGATGGAACAGGGCGAAACCCCATTGCAGGCCGCCCAGCGCGAACTTCTTGAAGAAACCGGTTTCGGGGGAGGAGAGTGGAGCCAGTACATGACCATCTGTGCGAATCCCTCCAACCACACCAACCTGGCTTACACATTTCTTGCCGTCGGAGTGGAGCGTGTGGCCGACCAGCACCTTGACGACACAGAGGAACTAACGTGCCATCTTATGTCCCAGGACGAAGTTTTCGGTATGCTTCAGCGTGGGGAGATTCTTCAGGCCCTCATGGCAGCCCCATTGTGGAAGTATTTTTTCGAGAAGAAAGGTGGAGTGGATGAGCGTTGAACGTTTAACGGTGAGCGGATGAGCGGTGAGCGGGTGAGCGGTGAAAGTTTAACGAATTAGTTTTCCGATTTGACTTCAGTCCCTTCGGGCGTCGACCTTCGGTTCCGTTTTCCGTTTTCCGATTTCCGATTTCCGTTCGTTAAGTTTTCCGTTTACCTTGTCCCTGCAGGTAGGGTTTCATTGTTGGTTGTAACTACTCCCCTCAATAGAGGGAGGGGCAGGGGGGAGGGTCTGTTCCGTTTTCATTACACCAGTCCGGCAAATGCCGATGCAACGATTACAGTCAGCACACCGCTGGTGACGATGGCCAGCGAACTCATCGCACCTTCCGTCTGTCCCATTTCCATTGCCTTGGACGTTCCTATTACGTGCGAAGCCGAACCGATAGCTATACCCTTGGCTATCGGTTCCTTTACTTTTATTAGCCTAAGGAACTTCTCTGCGAAGATGTTTCCTGTTATGCCGGTAATCACTATCACAAGTATTGTCACCGGCACGTTACCTCCCAGTTCCTCGGACACGCCCATACCTATGGCAGTGGTAATGGATTTGGGCAGAAGTGTAACGTATGCCTCGTGGTCCATGTCCAGAAGCAGCACCATACCCAATATGCTGGTCATGCTTGCCAGTACTCCTGCCGTTATGCCCAGGGCAACTGCATGGTAGTTGCGCCTGAGGTGTTCCAATTGTTCATATAGAGGCACGGCCAGACATACAGTAGCAGGAGTGAGCAGATAACTGATCACTTCGGCACCATTGGAATAACTTTCATACGTAGTGCCTGTGAACGAAAGGAAGGCAATCGAGAGAAGTATGGACACAAGCAGCGGATTCATCAGCGTCCAACCCGTTCTCTTCCTCAACCATATACCTATGCAGTATGTGCCCAGGGTGAGAATTACCCCCATATATACCGACTCTGCCAGAAAGTCATGCACCATCGCTTCCATATCAATTGTCTCCTTTCTCCTGTTTTCTTTTGTTTCTCCTCCAGAGGATAATCCATTGCGTGGTCCATCCGGCTATGGCCATAACCACGAAGGTACTGGCAAACGTGATAAGCAGGTACTCTGCCCAATTGTCCTTGATATTTTCCCACGAACTTATCAGTCCCACTGCTGGTGGTACGAACATCACTGGCATGGAGATTATCAGCGTTGTACTCACCTCACGTATTTGAGCAACCTTCAAAATCTTCAGTTCCAGTGCCAGGAATAAAAGCACTATGCCGTATATGCTGGCCGGTATGGGGAATGGCAGCACCTTGTGCAGAATCTCTCCAAGGAAGGAGAAGCATATTATTATGAACAGTTGTATAACGTAGCGCATTCTTTGTAGGTTCTTACGGATTCAAAACCCTAAAATCTTCTCCACCCAATCTTCTCTTTCATTTGTTTCTGTGGAGGTTTGGTCGTTGCTATATATATATGTATAATGTATATTGGGTACCTATTTACTTAAAAAATGTTTTCAGTTTTAAATTGATGCAAAAATACAAATAATTTTTTAGAAAATACTTGTAAGTGATTATAAAACTCCATACCTTTGTAATGACTACAAAGAAGTAGTGCAAGAATTGGTAACTAATTATTAACCTTAAAATATTAAAGATTATGTCAAAGTACGCAGGAACACAGACAGAGAAGAACCTCATGGAGGCATTTGCTGGTGAATCACAGGCAAGAAACAAGTATACATATTTCGCTTCTAAGGCTAAGAAGGAAGGTTTTGAGCAGATTGCAGAGATTTTCCAGAAGACAGCAGATAACGAGAAGGAGCACGCAAAACTTTGGTTCAAGGAGCTGGAAGGCATTGGCGACACCGCACAGAACCTGTTGCACGCAGCCGAGGGTGAGAACTACGAGTGGACGGATATGTACGAGGGTTTTGCAAAGACTGCCGAGGAAGAGGGTTTCAAGGCTCTGGCTATGAAGTTCCGTCTGGTAGCGGCTATTGAGAAGCGCCACGAGGAGCGTTATCGTGCTCTGCTCAAGAACGTTGAGCTTCAGGAGGTATTTGCCAAGAGTGACGTGAAGGTTTGGGAGTGCCGCAACTGTGGTCACATCGTAGTAGGCGAGAAAGCTCCTGAAATGTGCCCAACCTGTGCACATCCTCAGGCTTACTTCGAGATTCACATTGATAACTATTAATTTTTACAACAATCACAAAAAAAGACAACATCATTATGAAGAAATATATTTGCGACGTATGCGGTTGGGAGTATGACCCCGAGGTGGGAGTACCCGAGCAGAACATTGCTCCAGGCACCGCTTTTGAGGATCTTCCCGAAGACTTCTTCTGCCCCCTTTGTGATGTGGGCGCAGACCAGTTCTCTCCTATGGACTGATTCATTACGTGAACTAAACTATTGTATATAAACGCAAAAAAGAGGGCATGCCGTCGCATGTCCTCTTTTTGATACTATCCATTCTGCACACTGCCACTATCTGTTCATTTTACCGCTACCAGCCGTTCGCCGCACCGCTATCAGCCGTTCATTGAACCGCTATCAGCCGTTCGCTGAACCGCTACTATCTGTTCGGAGGGGTTACTATTAACCGTTCTGGAATATACATTTTTTGTTAAAATCTGTCAATATATAATATTTTTCCGTATCTTTGCCATGACTTAGCCAGTCCTTTATGGGTGGATGGGTCAAGATCTTATTGGATTACGCTCCGATAGTGTCGCTCGCCGTAGGACTTGTTCCTGCAAGGAGTCTCGTCAAGGAGCAGAAAGGACGTTTTCGGACGTTATCTTCTTGTCGTCAAACTTCGCAACTTTGATCCTAACAGAAGATATCGCAACGAAGCGTCCATGCTGGGTGTATTATACCCGTATGCATAGTTTGTACCTGCTTAGTAGAGTACATCCTGTTGTGTACATTATATATAATACCCTTCGGCGT
>JAZRJU010000025.1:0-110320 GCA_045645965.1 Bacteroidaceae bacterium | reverse complement strand
TGAACATCTGTATAGCTGAGTCGGGATTTTGAACAAGGTTGTAATATTGTCCTTTGCGATGAAAGTGAGCAATGTCATAAACAATGGCATCTATACTTTCTGTAAGAATACCTGTTTTATGTTCGTATTCACGTAATAATGCTTCTGCTCTTTTGATGTCCTTAATTTCAAGATAGTAATCAGTTTTCATCGGATAAATGAGAATTGGCGATTCTTGTAATTTATTATCCTGAATGAATGCATCTATACTGTCCAGAATCATAATTGCTTGCAATTGTTTCTTTTCCTCAAATAGACTACAAGCCCGTGCCCACCTTAAACGAAGTGTCGATAAAGTATCGCCAATCTGCCACGCTAATCGTTCAGCGTGAGAATTTGCTATCCTATCGTTCTCAAACGCAGCGACACGCTGATACAATCCTCCCATCTGGCTGTAGACACGCATTAGGGTGTGTAGGTCGCAATCCTCGTCGTTTTCTTCAACGGCATCTGCAGCCAAGTTCAGATATTTCAGTGCCGAAAGCGCATCCTCCAAATCGCGATAAGCACAGCCCAATACATAGTATGCAAGCATCTTTTGGTTGGCATTGCCATGGCGTTCGTACCAGTCAACGACCTCAAGCATAACGGAATCCGTGGTGAAGTTAACATAAGCCTTGTTCATGGCTTTGCCTCTGAGAAGTTCAGCATGCATGCGCTCAGACTTGCTCATGGCGTTGAAATCCATACTCTCCAGCATGGTGAGAACGGTGTCAGGATTTTCATCCGACAGCGTGTCCATCATAAACAGTTGCTGCTCTGTGTGCTCAGAACGATGGCATGAAGTAGTGCTAACTAACGCAGTAATTATTATGTATATCAGCAAAAAAGCAGAAGTCTTGTTCTTCATAGGGGCATATAATGGAAATGACATGCAAATATAGGATTTTTACCTGAATTCTGCAAATGCAGAGCACCGTGGTAACATGATCTAGTCAGAGTGGTGCTTTTGTAGCTTCAATCGCTTTGACTGAATAAGGGGACCCCTTATTTGAGATGCAATTACTGTGTTGCTGATGCGATAGTCTGCGTAAGTTGCATATTTTAGATATAGTTACGCAGAAAATACGTATGCATTTGTTGTCAACTTTCAACGTGGTGCAAAGATTCAACCTTTACAAAAAAGAGAAAACGTACGACATTGCTGCCGTACGTTTCTTTTGCTTGTGTAAAAAGGAGAATTAAGCCTCCTTGTTAGCAACGCGCTTCTCAGCGATGCGAGCCTTCTTACCGGTGAGGTTGCGCAGGTAGTACAACTTAGCGCGACGAACCTTACCAATCTTGTTGACTACGATGCTGTCGATGTTGGGAGACTCGATGGGGAAGATACGCTCTACACCAACGGTACCAGACATCTTGCGAACGGTGAAGCGCTTCTTGTCGCCGTGACCAGCGATCTTGATAACTACACCGCGGTACAGCTGGATACGCTCCTTGTTGCCCTCGACAATCTTGTAAGCTACGGTTACGGTGTCACCAGCCTTGAATGAGGGGTGCTGCTTGCCAGTAGCAAATGCTTCTTCTGCAATCTTAATTAAATCTGCCATTTCTTTTATGACTTTTTAATAGGTTGTGTTGTCATCACTCATAGGCATAACGGGTCACACTTCTCCCCGCCAGCGACCTATGGTAAAGCGGGTGCAAAGATACGGCTTTTTGTTGAAACTGACTAAGATATGGGAATAAAAATGACGAGAAATGCCTGTTTTTCTCTTGTTGGCCTCGCATAGAGGGTGTTCTGGCTACTCGAAATAGAGCGACAGGACTATCATATTGGAGGAACTTCCGGCTATGCTGTTGGTGAATTTCATCATGGATTTGTCCAGCAGGTCGTCGCGTTTCTTGCTAATGATGTCTGCCAGGCCGAAGCAGAATTTCAATTCTGGAATGAGCTTGAAGTAGGGCAGGTATATGTCGCATCCCATGCCCAACTCCAGATAGCAGTCAAAGGTTTTTGCCTTGAAGGCTTCTTGGTTGTGGTTGTTGAGGCAGAAGGTGGGAGCAAGGCCCATAGTGAAGTAGGGGCGGAAGTTGTTGTAGCGTGGTGCGGCGAACTTTACGGAGAGTGGTACTGAGATGTAATTGGTGCGCATGTTCTGCGAGGTGTCTCTCAGGGAGACGTTGTCGTGCATCTTTATGAACTTCTGCCCGAAATGCATGGTGGGTGTGAGGCGCAGTTCCATGTATTTGTTCAAACGCAACGAACCCAGTACGCCCACGCTGAAGCCAGGTTCGTACTTGCTGACATCGGCAAACCACTGCTCGCCGGTGGCAGGGTCTATATGACCGTTGTTCTCCAGTTCCATGTCCATGAAGTTCATGCCGAAGAAGAACCCCCAGTGCAGACGGCGGTTGTCTATGAAGGGCTTGTTCATTATCGTCTCCTTCTGTGCAAAGGTACACAGACATGTTGATATGAGAATCAGTATGGCGATAGTTCGTTTCATATACATAATAACACTGGCGGTGGGCGTTTTATTGTACAAATAATCGTTTTTAATGATAAAGACTAACATTTTTATTGCCAATATCGGCTCATATCATCAAAAATAATTATCTTTGCAGTGCAATCAAGGTTGGGTTTCGTCCCACATCTGACAGAATACAATAGTATATACTAATTTAAAAACAACAATTATGGCTTACGTAATTAACGACGATTGTGTTGCTTGCGGCACATGTATCGATGAGTGTCCCGTAGGTGCAATCTCTGAGGGCGAGAAGTACTCTATCAACCCCGATGAGTGCACAGAGTGTGGTACCTGTGCTGATGCATGCCCCTCTGGCGCAATCACTCTGTAAGAAAGAGTAAAGTCCTTAGAAGAGGAACAAAAATCCCTTGCCGTAAGAAGCAAGGGATTTTCTGTTTCTGTATGGGTAGGGTAGGCCGGGAGACCTACCCTATATAATATATAATGTATATATACAGAATTACTTCAGCAGAGCCAGAGCCTCCTTGATGCGCTTCAGAGCCTCGATGATGTTCTCATCGCTGGTGGCGTATGACATGCGGAAACACTCGGGAGAACCGAATGAAGCACCGCCCACGGTGGCTACGTGACCAACCTCCAGGAGGTACATGGCCAGGTCATCGCTGTTGTTGATGGTCTGCTCGCCATACTTCTTGCCATAGAAACTGCTGCACTTGGGGAACAGGTAGAAGGCACCCTGAGGATTGTTCACCTCCAGGCCGGGGATGTCCTTGGCAAGTTTCACGATGAGGTCGCGGCGGCGTTCGAAAGCCACGCGCATATCCTCTACGCACTGCTGGTCGCCGGAGAAGGCCACCTCGGCTGCCTTCTGGCTGATGGAGCAAGGTCCGCTGGTGTACTGTCCCTGCAATTTGTTGCAACCCTTCACAATCCATTCGGGGGCAGCGATGAAGCCTATACGCCAACCGGTCATGGCATATGCCTTGGAAACACCGTTGATGATTACCACACGGTCCTTGATTTCGGGGAACTGTGCCATAGAGGCATGCTCGCCCACGTAGTTGATGTGCTCGTAGATCTCGTCGGCAATGACGATGACGTTCTCGTGACGAAGGAGCACGTCCTTCAGACCCTCCAGTTCCTCACGTGTATATACGGAACCTGTGGGGTTGCTGGGAGAGCACAGTATCAGTGCGCGGGTCTTCTCGGTGATGGCAGCCTCCAGTTGTTCGGGAGTGATCTTGAAGTCCTGCTCGATGGTGGAGGGAATGAACACGGGAGTGGCATCGGCCAGAAGCACCATGTCGGGGTAGCTTACCCAATAGGGAGCGGGTATGATAACCTCGTCGCCAGCACCTGCCAGAGCCATGATGACGTTGCAGACGCTCTGCTTGGCACCATTGGAGCACAGAATCTGGCTGGGCTTGTATTCCAGGCCGTTCTCTCTCTGTAATTTCTCCACGATGGCTTTCTTCAGTTCGGGGTAGCCGGGCACGGGGCTATAGCGGCTCCAGTTGTCCTCAATAGCCTTGATGCCTGCTGCCTTGATGTGGTCGGGGGTGTTGAAGTCGGGTTCGCCAACGCTCATGTTGATGATGTCGATGCCCTGTGCCTTCAGCTCGCTGCTCTTCTGGCTCATGGCCAGAGTTGCGCTTGTTGACAGACGTCCAAGTCTGTCGGAAAGAATGTTGTTCATATTGTGTGATGTTTGTGTTTAGAGTTTAGGGTTTAGAGTTTAGGGTTTGGAGTTTAGGGTTTGGGGTTTAGAGTTTAGGGTTTAGGGTAGGGACGCTGCGTCCGCATGTGTTCTGTTTTTGTTCGGACGCTGCAGCGTCCCTACTTTCGTTTCATGCTGTTTGTCAAATTCGTTCAACGTTATTATTCGCCTGCGCTCATCAAGCTAAAGCAGTCGCTAGCCCATCAAGCTCCGCAAGTCAACGTTAATCGCTCACCGCTCATTCGCTCACCGTTTCTCAAAGTTTATGTCCCATGCGGAGTTTCTTCGTCTCCAGATAGCGGCGGTTGAATTCGTTGGGGGTGATGACAACGGGCACGTTCTCTACGATGTCCAGACCATAGCCTTCCAGCCCCACGCGCTTCACTGGGTTGTTGCTGATGAGGCGGATCTTACCGATGCCCAACTCGCGAAGGATCTGTGCGCCAACGCCATAGTCGCGCTCGTCGGCCTTGAAGCCCAGATGCAGGTTGGCCTCCACGGTGTCGTCGCCCTGCTCCTGAAGTTTGTAGGCGGCAATCTTGTTCATCAAACCTATGCCGCGGCCTTCCTGTTGCAGGTACACGATAACGCCCTTGCCCTCCTTGTCGATCATCTGCATGGCCTGGTGCAACTGCTCTCCGCAATCGCAACGCTTGCTGGCAAAGATGTCGCCGGTCATGCAGCTGGAATGCATGCGCACCAGTACGGGGTCTTCGGGAGTCCATTCGCCCTTGAAGATGGCGATATGCTCCAGGCCGTTGCTCTTCTGGCGGAAGGGAATGATGCGGAAGTGGCCGTATTCGGTGGGCAGGTCAGCCTCTACGCCCTTCTCCACCAGACTTTCCTGCTTCAGGCGGTAGGCGATGAGGTCCTTGATGGTGATTATCTTCAATCCATGCTCGCGTGCCACCTCCTTCAGTTGGGGCATGCGTGCCATGGTGCCGTCCTCGTTGAGAATTTCAATGAGTGCCGCGGCAGGTTGCAGGCCGCAAAGGCGTGCCAGATCGATGGCCGCCTCGGTGTGTCCGGCTCTCTTCAGTACGCCACGGTCCTGGGCATAGAGGGGGTTGATGTGTCCTGGGCGACCGAAATCGGTGGGTTTTCTGGTGGGGTCGGCCAAGGCGCGGATGGTGGCGGCACGGTCGTGTGTGCTCACACCGGTGGTGCAACCGTCCAAGAGGTCCACGGTGACCGTGAACGGAGTGCCCAGCATGCTGGTGTTTGTCTGCACCTGACGCTCCAGTTCCAGTTCCTCGGCACGGCTCATGGTGATAGGAGCGCAGAGTACACCGCGTCCGTTCTTCAGCATGAAGTTCACCTTGTCCTCGGTAATGAGTTCTGCCGCGGTGATGAAGTCGCCTTCGTTCTCGCGGTCCTCATCGTCTACGACTATCACGAATTTGCCTTCTTTGAAGTCTGTTAAGGCATCTTCAATGGTGCTAAGCTTGATTTCCTTGTCCATATATTTGTTTGTTTATCCTTTCTGTTATGAATTGTCCCAGTTTCTGTATCTGGCTTATGTCTTGGTACAGCCTGAGTCTGAATCGCCATATCCTGAGCCACAATAATATGCCCACTGGCAGGCAGATTCCGGCTATCATGTTCTTGCGCCTGGTGTTGAACGGGCGCGTGTGTGCCTCGGTGTAGAGAATGGGCATCTCGTTCAGTGCGCCTATTATGGCGATGTCCCTGCTGTTGTGCAGCTGTTCTACGAGTTTTTCCACCCTCTCCTTCAGTTCGCGCACCACATGGTCCTCGTGGAACCTGAAGAAGATGGCGTAGTAGGAGGGTATGTTCAGAAGCCGTTTCCTGTTGCTGTACTGCCTACAATCTTCCGCCAGTGCCTCAATGTCCAGGATCAGCTGGGGGTAGTCGGGTACGTGTATGATGATTTCCTTCTTGTTCAGTTTGCGCTTGGTGCGTATGCCCAGCAGGCGCTTGAAGAAGTTCTGGTAGCCTTCTATGTTGAACACCACGCTGTCCTTATTGGCTCTGTTTATGAGGAACAGGCCTATGGGTGTCAGTACCATGGTGCTCAGCCAGATGCCGAACCATACTGCCCATTCGCCGCTCTTTGCCATTTTCTCGCCAGCGGCATTGATTATGTAGTAGAAGATGAATACTATTACGCTCACCACCACGGGCACGCCCAGGCCGCCCTTTCGGATGATGGCTCCCAATGGTGCGCCTATGAAGAAGAAGATGAGGCACGCCAGACTGTGTGTGAATTTCTTTCTGGCCTCCATGTGGTGGCGGCGCAGGGTGGAGTTGGTGCTTCCTGTAGTCATGCTACGGAACTCAAACTCGGCCTGTGTGCTCTGCGCGTTGGCGAGGGCGCTCTTTATTGCCGTCTTCCTTTGGGTGGGGTTCAGGTGCATGTAGGTGCTGTCCAGAGGTTCCTGCTCCTGTGCCCTTGTCATCAGGACGGCTGAATCTTGTGTGTCCTTCGGGAAGGCTCCCTTCAGGTACTGGCCCTTTGCTATCTTGAGGTAGTGGCGCCCGATACTGTCGCTGACTATGTTCAGCGAGTCGATGCCACTAAGTATCTTTGTAAATTCCTTGGTCTTTGCGTCGCCGTTGAAGAGGTTGGCGTCCATCATGTTGAAACTGGCGTCGAACGGAATCATGTCCACCTCCGTGTGGAAGGTTTCGCGCATGTAGGGTATGCTGGCCTTGAGCATGTTGCCCGTCTGCGAATCCATGTTCCTGAACCTCTCACCTCCGAAGAGGGTAAGTTTCAGGTGCTTCTGGTCTTCAGTGCCCTGCAGTCTGGCAGAGTCGGCCAGCACTATCTCCATCTTGTCGTATCCTCCCTGGGTGCTGTATATCATCACGCCATGAAGCATGCCTGTTTCCATGTCCTTCCTCTGCACGAATATGCTGTATCCGGGAATTTCGCTGTAGAAGATACCTTCGGGGATGTCCAGTTCGGGCGATTTCTGTCGCATGCTCCATAGCAGTGTTGCCAATTGTCTGGTGGCCTTGGGTTGCACCATGTCCTGGAAGAAGAAACTTGCCACGCAAATCAGTGCGGATACGATGAAAATTGGACTTAGTATTCTGATCAGCGGTATGCCAGCCGCCTTCATTGACAGAAGTTCCAGTTTCTCGCCCATGTTGCCGAAGCTTATCAGCGATGCCAGCAACACCGCCAAAGGCAAGGACATGGGCACAAGTGTCAGGCTTGCGTAGAAGAAGAACTCTATCAGCACGTCCCAACTGAGTCCCTTGCCCACCAGGTCGTTGATGTACTGCCAGATGAACTGCATGATGAAGATAAACAGGCAAATGAAGAATGTTCCGGCAAAAAGCAGCAGGAAGTTCTTCAGAATGTAGATGTCTATCTTTTTAATATATCTCATGCGCGCACACGATTAACCACGCAAAGATATGAAAAATGGGCCTAAAAAGGGTCTTCGGAGTCACTTATTTGCATTTTTGTGATAAAAAAGCGCAAAACTTCTTGGAGGTTTCAAATAATTGTCATACCTTTGCACTCGCAAATCAGCAAGACCTCCACGCGTTGGAGTGGTAATGGCGGGATAGCTCAGCTGGTTAGAGCGTCGGATTCATAATCCGAAGGTCATGGGTTCAAGTCCCATTCCCGCTACATGGAAAAGGAAACTCAAACGAGTTTCCTTTTTTCATTATGCTGGGTTTTCTGTTTTCTGAGTGCTCGGAATACTCGGAATGATAGTAAATCCATTGATATGACAAAGGTCTCTACATTGGGTGTAGAGACCTTTGCTGTATGCTGGTGTATTGACCTTATGGATTTGCTGTGCAGATGCCACGGCGGTGCATGTCGCGGCTAATGCGCTCGAGGCGTTTCAGGAAACCGTTGTAGCTGCGGTTCTTCTGCAAGCTCCAGCCTGCCTCGCTGAGGGCAAGGCCACGAGGGAACGCCATGTAGTAGAGGCGCTCGGTGGAGTTGATGCACTCGCTCCAGAGGGTTCCGGCAACACCGAAGAGGTTGTTGTTCTCGAAGTTCTGGTCGTATCCCCATGCTGGGTCAAGTTTGTAGGTCTGCTCCAGTGATGTCGTGGGCATGCCCCAGTTCACCTCAGGCATGTCGCCTCTGGCTGCAGGGTAGTCAAGATAGCAATGCTCGCCAGGGCAAAGCATGATGTTGGCGTTGCAACGGATGGCCGCATCGATGGCGGTTGCGGTAAGTCCGTGGCGCCATGCAAAGACAACACAACCGGGCTGTATCTCATGGAAGTCGGTCTCGTACCAGAACATAGGTGTCTTGTCCAACTTCTTGTGCAGAAAGTCGATAACACGGTCGAACATGTATTTCTGCAATCTCCAGTTGTCGTTTCTGGAACCAGGCTGGGGCTTGATGCCGGGGGCTGCCATGATGTCCTTAAGCAGAGCCTGGCAGCTCTCGCAGCCCGACCAGCATTCCAGGGGAGGCTTGCCTGCCTCGTCGCCGCCAAGGTGAACGTACTTGGAGGTGAAGACGGTGGAGAGTTCCGTGAATACGTTCTCCAGAAATTCATAGGTAAACTCGTTGCTGGGGCAGAGCAGGTTGTCGGATACACCGCAGGTGGTGCGTATGGGCAACTGCACGGCTCCGCAGGTCAGTTCGGGATAGCAATGTATGGCTGCTACCTGGTGGCCAGGCATTTCTATCTCGGGGATTATCTCCACATGGTACTTGGCGGCAAAGGCAACCAGTTCCTTCATCTGCTCCTGGGTGTAGAAACCGCTGATGGGCATCTGCATGTCGTCCATGCCCACACGGAAGGTGCCTTTTTCTGTCAGACGGGGGTATTTCTTTATCTCTATACGCCAAGCCTGGTCGTCGGTAAGGTGCAGGTGCAGGGCATTCATCTTGTATCTGGCCATCTCCATGACCATGCCCTTCAGGTCCTCGAAGGGGATGAATATGCGGCAGGGGTCTACCATCAGTTCGCGCATCTTGGTGCGTGGGCTGTCCTCTATGCTGACACCGGTGAGGTATGCCAGTCTGCCGTTCTCCTGTTCAGGGATGAGCATCTGGTCGAGGGTCATGATGCCGTAGAATACGCCTATGGCATCAGAGCCTGTTATGCTTATTCCCTTCTCGCCAACTGTGAGTCTGTAAGCCTCTTTGCCGCCGATGCTGCTATCTATGGCAAGGGTTATGGGGCGCTTGCTCTTCTTGAAGTTCTTGATGCCAAGCCTATCGCTGAGTACCTTCTTCAAGTGCTCTTGCTCGTTGGCCAGCGAAGCAGGTGCGATGATTTCTCCCAAGTCTTTGGTACTTAGAGCGTAGGAGTGGTCGTAAGCGATGCTGTTGGGCACGGGTATGATGGCATATTCCGTGGGGCACTGCTCCATTACGGTCTTCTCCTTTTTGAAGAATCTGCTCCAATGTGGCGCCTTCTTGTATGCACTCTTTGTGCCCTTGGGCACGATTATCTCAATGCTGCTCATGTCCACTCCGCTGAAAGCATCCTCGGCCAACTGGGGTGGGGTGGTGGCCAGCACGGTGAGGGTCTTCAGGCCTGTGCAGTTGCCAAAGGCGCGGCTTTCAATTCTCTCCGTACCGGCAGGTATGGTGAGGTTCTCTATCCCATCGCAGGCAAAGAACGCCTGGCTGCCGATGATGCGGAGCTTGTTGGGAAGGATGAGCTTCTTCAGCTTGTGGCGCGAATGCAGCGCGTTCTGTCTGATGCTGTCGCAGTAGGCCTCGCTCAGGTCCAGTTCCTCCATGTTCCATTGCAGGTCGCGCAACTGGCGGAAATCATCGTTCCATCCTCCGCATCGGAAGGCACCTTCCTTTTTCACAATCTGTGCCTGTGCCAGTGTGCCGGCAAGGGCAAACATGGCAATAAGCAGTGTCAAGTACTTCTTCATTTCTGTCTTTATTGGTTATTGTTGATGCAAAGATATAAATAAAAGTGTACACTTGACCATAATTTGACAAAAAAGATGTATCTTTGCACACATCTTTAATATAAAGGAAAATAACAATAAAATAAATATCAAAATGGCACAGACAAAGAAGATCAAGCGCGCTTTGGTTAGCGTATTCCACAAGGATGGTCTCGACGAGATTCTCCGCACTTTGCACGCTCAGGGCGTGGAACTCTTGAGCACCGGCGGTACACAGACTTTCATCGAGAGTCTTGGCATTCCCTGCGTGAAGGTTGAGGACGTAACTACATATCCCAGCATCCTGGGCGGTCGTGTGAAGACCCTGCATCCCAAGGTGTTCGGAGGTATCCTGGGCCGTCGCGACCTGGAGGGCGACCGTCAGCAGATGGAACAGTACGAGATTCCCGAGATAGACCTGGTTATCGTTGACCTCTATCCCTTTGAGCAGACCGTGGCAAGCGGTGCAAGCGAGGCAGACATCATCGAGAAGATCGACATAGGCGGCATCAGCCTGATCCGTGCCGGTGCAAAGAACTTCAACGACGTTATCATCGTTCCCAGCAAGGCTGAGTACCAGCCCCTGTTGGACCTGCTCCAGAAGAAGGGCGGCGAGAGCGACATCGAGGACCGCAAGTGGTTTGCTGCCCAGGCTTTCGGCGTAAGCAGCCACTACGATACTGCCATTCATGAGTATTTTGTAAAGTAAGCATCATCAGCACACGAAGAATATAAATGGGATTCTTTAGTTTTACCAAGGAAATAGCCATGGACTTGGGAACCGCCAATACCATCATCATCAGTGATGGCAAGGTTTTGGTGGACGAACCCAGTGTAGTGGCCTTGGACCGCCGCACGGAGAAGATGATAGCCGTGGGCGAGCGTGCCAAGATGATGTACGAAAAGACCAACCCCGACATCCGCACTATCCGCCCCTTGCGCGACGGTGTTATCGCAGACTTCAATGCCTGCGAACAGATGATGCGTGGTCTTATCAAGAAGATACACACCGGCACCCACCTTTTCACCCCCTCGCTGAAGATGGTTATCAGTGTGCCCAGCGGTTCTACCGAAGTTGAGCTGCGCGCCGTGCGCGACAGTGCCGAGCATGCCGGCGGACGAGAGGTGTATCTGATCTACGAGCCCATGGCGGCTGCCATAGGTATCGGTCTGGATGTCCTTGCTCCCGAAGGCAACATGATTGTTGACATTGGTGGCGGTAGCACCGAGATTGCTGTTATCAGTCTTGGCGGTATCGTAGCGGACAAGAGTCTGCGCACTGCCGGTGACGACCTCACTTATGACATCCAGGAGTACATGTCGCGCCAGCACAACGTGAAGGTCAGCGAGCGCATGGCCGAGCGAATCAAGATAAATGTGGGCGCTGCCCTTACCGACCTCGGCGAGGAAGCTCCTGAGGACTACATCGTGCATGGTCCCAACCGTATCACGGCTCTCCCCATGGAGGTGCCTGTGTGTTATCAGGAGATAGCCCGCTGTCTGGAGAAGACTGTGGCAAAGATTGAGGCCGCTATCCTGCAGGCTTTGGAGGAGACTCCACCAGAACTTTATGCCGATATCGTGCACAACGGTATCTACCTGACTGGTGGCGGTGCCTTGCTCAAGGGACTTGCGCGTCGTCTGACAGACAAGATCAATATTCCCTTCCATGTGGCAGAAGACCCCTTGCATTGTGTGGCAAAGGGAACAGGTGTCGCATTGAAGCACATTAGAGAGTTCTCATTCCTGATGTAATGAAAGAAAAGGCCTCATCCATCGTTTACGTGGATGAGGCTTACAACATATGCAAGGCATCTTAGAGTGGATACGGAAATATTCGCATTGGTTGGTACTGCTCCTTTTGGAGTGTATCAGCCTTGCATTGCTGGTGTCCTTCAACTCCTATCAGGGAAGCGTGTGGTTCTCTGGAGCCAACCATGTTGTGGGCATGGTTCAGGAATGGCAGCAGGGCGCCTTGGATTACCTTACTCTTGGCGAGAGAAACCGTGAACTCTCAGAAAGGAATTTGCAGCTGGAGAGCGAATTGGAAGTGCTCCGCAACGAACTTGCCAGGCTGAAGCACGACAGCACTTACACGGAACGTGCCCTGGCCTCCAGACTTCAGGCGCATCCCACCTTGCCAGCCCGTGTGGTGTACAACAGCATTACCATGCGCGACAACTATCTGACTATAAACAAGGGTCGCAAGGATGGCGTGGAACCCAAGATGGGTGTGGTGTGCGGAACGGGTGTCGTGGGTATAGTGTCGCAGGTTACTGACCACTATGCCCTTGTCATGTCTGTGCTGAACAGCAAGTCGAGCATTTCATGCCGTCTCAGGGGCAACAACTATTTTGGTTACCTGCACTGGCAGGGGGGCAACGTGCTGACTGCCACGTTGGACGATGTGCCGCGACATGCCAACTTCAAGGTGGGTGATGCCGTGGAGACAAGCGGTTTCAGTAATGTTTTCCCTCCAGGTATATTCGTTGGGCGGGTCTTGCAGATTCGCGACAGCAGGGACGGACTCAGTTATCAGCTTATCGTCCAGCTGTCGTCCGACCTGGCCAACGTACGTGATGTGGCAGTAGTTCTCAACGACCATGATTCAGACATTATTCCATAGACTGGGTTTTGTGTTCCTGGTCATCCTTCTTCAGGTTTTTGTGTTCAATCACATAATCCTGTGGAATTATGCCGTACCCCTGCTGGGTGTTATGGTATTGTTGCGTACTCCCCTGGATGCCGGCCGTATAGGCAACATGCTGCTGGCATTCTTCTCTGGGCTTGTGCTTGATGCCTTCAGTAATACCCCCGGTGTGGCAACGGGCGCATTGACCGCAACAGCTTTTGTTCAGTATCCTCTCATGCATGCCATGGTGCCAAAGGATGCCGTGGAGAATGCCGTGCCCGACATGAACCTGCTGGGCAGGTATGGCTATATCTCATACATGGCTATATTGATGCTTGTGCATCACCTGATGTATTTCCTGCTCGAGGCATTCTCCTTCTTCAATGCCATGGACCTGTTGTTGCGTTTCCTGGGCAGTTATGCCCTTTCCATGCTCTTGGCCTTGTCCATAGAAATGTTGTTCTCTTCAAAAAGGAAGTAGTCTCATGGCAAAGGAGAAGAAGAAATACGAACTTGACAAGCGCAGGTTTGTGCTGGCTGGCATTGCCTGCGTCATAATCTTTACCTATATTCTGCGCCTCTTCACCTTGCAATTGCTTAGCGAGGATTTCAAGAAGAACGCAGACAGCAATGCTTTTCTCAAGCACATACTTTTTCCGGCACGTGGTGCCATCACCGACCGAAACGGCAAACTGCTCGTATTCAACCAGCCTGCCTACGATATCATGGTGGTGATGAAGGAACAGGTGGGTGTAGACACTGTGGACCTGTGCAATACTCTTGGTATAACGCCGGAGTGGTATAAGCGCCGTATGGATGAAATCCGTGATCCGCGCCGCAATCCCGGCTATAGCCGCTATACCCAGCAATTGTTCATGAGCCAGCTTTCGGCAGAGGAGTTCAGTACCTTCCGCGAGAAGCTTTTCAGTTATCCCGGTTTCTACATACAGAAGCGCAGTATCCGTCAGTATTCCTATCCCTATGCCGCTCATGTCCTGGGCGATGTGGGTGAAGTGGGTCCGAAGGACATAGAGCGCGACGACTACTACCGTAGCGGCGACTACATAGGCAAACTGGGAATAGAGCGCCAGTACGAGGAACAGTTGCGAGGCGAGAAGGGAATGGAAATCCTCCTGCGCGACTCGCGTGGCAGAATCAAGGGACGCTATCAGGACGGCAAGTTCGACCAGCCGCCTGTTCCGGGCAAGAACCTCACCCTGTCGCTGGACGTTGAACTGCAGGCCTTGGGCGAGCGTCTCATGACCGGCAAGAAGGGAGGCATTGTGGCAATAGAACCCTCAACCGGTGAGATTCTGTGCATGGTCAGCAGTCCCACCTATGACCCCAGGATGATGGTAGGACGCCAGCGTGGTGTAAACAACAATTTGCTCTCGCGCAACCAGCACAAGCCTTTGCTCAACCGTGCCATCATGGGACAGTATCCTCCCGGTTCTACATTCAAGACCACGCAGGCACTCACGTTTCTGCAGGAGGGTATCATAACGCCGCAAACCCTCTTCCCCTGCAGCATGGGATTCCGCTTCAGGGGCCTTACCGTAGGATGCCATGCTCATGGTGCCCCCATACCCCTTGTTCCGTCTTTGGCTACCTCGTGCAACAGCTATTATTGCTGGGGACTCTTCCAGATGTTCTCCAACCGTCAGAAGTATGGCACCGTACAGGATGCCATGACAAGATGGAAGGACTATATGGTTTCCATGGGCTTCGGTTACACGCTGGGTGTGGATCTCCCTGGTGAAAAGCGTGGCATGATACCCAATGCGCCATATTACGACAAGGCTTATCGCGGGTCGTGGAACGGTCTCACCGTTATCTCCATTTCCATAGGCCAGGGTGAGGTGAATGCCACCCCATTGCAGATTGCCAACCTTGGCGCAACTATTGCCAACCGCGGTTGGTTTATCACTCCGCATGTGGTGAAGGACATTCAGGACGAGGAACTGGACTCGCTCTACACTAAGCGGCGCTACACCATGGCATCTCCCTCTAATTATAATTACGTTGTTGAGGGTATGCGCCAGGCGGTGCTTGCAGGAACGTGCCGCGGAGCCAACTCTCCTCTGTATGAAGTCTGTGGTAAGACTGGTACCGCACAGAACCCGCACGGCCAGGACCATTCGGCGTTTATGGGCTTTGCACCTATGGACGACCCCAAGATAGCCATCTGCGTGTATGTGGAGAACGGCATATGGGGAGCCACGTTCGGTGTGCCGATAGGCGCCCTGATGATGGAACAGTACCTTACAGGCGACTTGTCGCCAGAGAGTGAAGAGAAAGCAAAGACATTTGAAGAAAGACACCTAATACAGTTCGACGATGGCTTCATCAAGCAAGAGAAATAAGGAACAGAGCATACTCCGCAATTTAGACTGGTTCACGTTGTTCATCTTCGTGGCGCTTGTTGCCATGGGGTGGATGAGTGTATGCGGCGCCAGTTATGATTTCGAACAAGGGTCACAGCTGCTCGACTTCTCTTCCCGTAGCGGCATGCAGATGGTGTGGATTGTTACCTCGCTGATGCTTGGCGGCTTGATACTGTGTGTTGACGACCGTTTGGTGGAGAGCCTTTCCTATATTATATATATAGCATTTCTTGTACTGTTGTTTGTTACGCCCATGCTGGCTCACGACATCAAGGGCAGTTTGTCGTGGATCAAGATAGGCAGTTTCAGTATCCAGCCGGCAGAGTTTGCCAAGTTTGCTACGGCTCTGTGTGTTGCCAAAGTGATAAGTTCCTTCAGTCTGGACCTTTCCCGTTGGCGCGACCTCATCATCTGTTCAGTCCTTGTGCTTCTGCCCATGGGGCTTATCATCATGCAGAAGGAGACTGGCTCAGCTCTGGTATACCTGGCGTTCTTCTTGATGTTCTACCGCGAAGGAATGGCAGGCAGCATCCTTTTTGCCGGTGCTGCGGCGGTATTCTACTTTGTGGTGGGTGTGCGTTATGCCGAAGTGCCCTTGTGGGAGATACCGCAGATCAGTACAGGCGAGTTTCTTGTCCTGGCTGCCATACACATATTTTCGTCCTGCATGATGTGGGTATATACATCCTTGCGCAAGCCGTTCCTTCAGGTTCTGCTCTTTGGTATGGGAGCATACATCCTGGCAGTCCTGTATGCCAAGTACCTCATTCCATTCAATGCCTCGTGGGTTTTGTGGATAGTGTTGGCAGCAACTGTTTCCTACCTTTTTGTTCTTGCCGTTCGCAAGCAGTTGTGGTCGTATGCCCTCATAGCTCTTTTTGCTATAGGAAGCACAGGTTTCTTCTATTCGGTGAACTATGTTCTCAACGATGTCCTGCAACCCCACCAACAGACACGTATCCGTGTTCTCCTTGGACTTGAGGATGATCCCAAGGGAGCAGGATACAATGTCATTCAGGCCAAGATAGCCATAGGTTCGGGCGGACTTAAAGGCAAGGGTTTCCTTAATGGCACACAGACCAAACTGAAGTATGTGCCCGAGCAGGACACCGACTTCATCTTCTGTACCATAGGCGAGGAGCAGGGTTTTGTGGGCAGTGCTTTGGTGCTGGTCCTTTTCCTTGTCTTTATCCTCAGGTTGATGCACCTTGCAGAGCGGCAGCCACTCCGGTTTGGCCGCATCTTCGGGTATTGTGTGCTAAGCATCTTCCTGTTCCACGTGTTCATCAATGTGGGCATGGTGCTGGGGCTCACCCCCGTCATCGGTATTCCTTTGCCCTTCTTCAGCTATGGCGGTTCATCCCTCTGGGGCTTCACCATTCTGCTCTTCGTATTCCTCAGAATTGATGCCGCACGCAACAGACTGCAGCACTAAGGAGGAAAATAACAAAGTGAGGACCATCATCGGATGGTCCTCACTTTTATTCCTATGTCTGTGATGTGCGGCAGCACTTCGCGCGACATGATGTGATATATCTTCATCTGGCCTTTCTGCCCTTCCTTCAGGAGCAATGTCGAGTCGCTGTGATTGTAGCATCTTAGCGTAACTCCCCTCTCATCATTGGTTGATGGACTGCCTGCTGTTTCTATGCATATTGTGTCCTTGTATGCCATTAGCGGAGCTTGCAACGTCAGTTCGCGGACGACGTATAGTCTTTGGTATTGAAAGGGGCATACTGTTCGTATTTCTGTGTCAACGGCATGCCGTCCTTCAAAGGTTGCGGCAGGCAGGTCAAAGGTGGCGGTATCGTTCCTGTACCATCCATCCTTGCCGATATGTACGAACTGGTGTTGCAGAGTGTTGCCAATGCAACTACTCGTCAGCACTGGGAGTATTGTCAGTATTGCTTTGGCTACTGTCTTTGGCAAGGTTCTTCTGCTCGTCATTGCGCTTGTTCTTCTTCTTTTTCTTCTTTTTCTTGCTTGCCAGCTGGGCATCAAAGCGGCTCAGGTCCTCCTGAGTGGCAAGGTCAACGGGGCGTATCTTCTCCTTGTTGGCATCCTTGGCAAGAGCAACAGGGTTTTCGCCTCTCTTGTTCTGGGCTATGATGTCCATTGCCCGTTCGGCAGTAATGGTGGTGATGTTGGCTGCAAAATGCTTGTCGGTGGAGTAGGACACCAGTCCTGCCAGGATGTCGGCCTTGAAGAAGAACCATTCGCCCTCCTGTGTGCTGAGCACGATATCCCTGTGGGGCAGTTTGCGTCCTGCTTCCATGTACTGGTCCACTTCATAGTTCATGCAGCACTTGAGCTTGGCACACTGGCCAGCCAGTTTTTGCGGGTTGAGCGACAGGTTCTGGAAACGTGCGGCAGCAGTACCCACGCTGGTGAAGTTCTTCATCCATGTGGAACAGCACAGTTCCCTGCCACAGGGACCGAAACCGCCTATTCGTCCTGCCTCCTGTCGGGCGCCAATCTGCTTCATCTCTATCCTCACGTGGAACACCTCTGCCAGAACCTTGATGAGCTGGCGGAAGTCCACACGTCCGTCGGCAATGTAGTAGAAGATGGCCTTGTTGCCGTCGCCCTGGTATTCCACGTCGCCTATCTTCATCTCCAGTCCCAAGTCCTTGGCAATCTGGCGCGACTCTATCATGGTCTGGTGTTCGCGTGCTTTCGCCTGCTCGTACTTTTCCATGTCGCCCTCTTTTGCCAGGCGGTACACGCGCTTTATCTCTTCCTCGCTTTTCAGATTGGCCTTCTTTGCCTGCAAGGCAGCCAGTGTTCCTGTCAGCGTCACTATGCCTATGTCATGTCCGGGATTGCCCTCCACTGCCACAATGTCGCCTTTCTTCAGCTCCAGTTCGTTGGAGTTGTGGTAATACCCCTTGCGGGTGTTCTTGAACTGAACCTCCACAATGTCGGTCACCTCTGTATTATTGGGGATGTCGGCCATGTAGTCGCACACGTTCAACTGTGTGTAGTGGTTGGTGTGCCACCCCTTGCTGCACAGACCTCGTCCACCTCCTGAAATATATTTATGTTCCATTTATTGTATTAGTAGTACTATCATTTTTAATGCAAAGTCAAAGAAGACCATCTTCGGGTTTACGTTCTGTGCTATGTCGCGCTGGCACAGTGACAGTTCTTCCATGATTGGTATGACGTTCTTTTCGTTCACGAAACGTGCAAAGTTGGTGCTGAAGGCAGCCTCCTCCGTGGTTTCATATACAAGTTCTGCGTTTTTGAAGTTGTACATGAAATTCTCTCTTATCAGGCGCTGGCAGTATTCGAGCAGTCTTTTCTGGCTTTCTCGTCCCATCTCGCTCACCTGCTCGCTCCATGCCCTCATATCCTTGATGCGTCTCATGTAGCTCAGTCGCATAAGCTGTACAAACAGGTCAAAGAACATCTTCTCCTCGTTCTCTGTCTCCATTCGCTTCAGAGCCGCAGTGTAGCTTCCCTGTACCACATGCGCTATTGTACTTGCCTTTTCTTCTGGCAGGTTGTGTTCTTCTGCCAGTGCCTGTGCAATATCCGCTTCAGTCAGTGGCGGGATGTGCAGCCTCTGTGTGCGGCTTTGTATGGTGCCCAGAACCTTTTCCGGATCTTCGCTCACCATCAGTATGTATGTTTCCGTTGGAGGTTCCTCTATCAGTTTCAGCAGTTTGTTGGCAGTCTGTGGCATCATCCTTTCTGGCATCCACATCAGCACTACTCTTCTGCCTCCCCTGCTGGCCTTCAGTTGCAGTTTCTGCTGGAGTGCATCGCTCTCGCCCACATAGTGCATTATCTGGTGATTCTCTGCCTTTATGGCGTAGAGCCAGTCTTCCACGTCAAAGTATAGTTTCTTGGACAGGAGTTCTCTCCATTCTGGAAGGAAGTCGTCTGATACGGGATGGTCAGTTGCCTTCTTCTTGTATACGGGCAGAGAGAAGTGAAGGTCCGGGTGTGCCCAATCCTTGAGCATCGCCTCGTCTGTGCTGTCCTTGCACAATAGCATCTTGGCAAATGCCAGCGCCAAGGGCAACTTGCCGTTCCCCTTGGGACCGCAGAACATCAGGGCATGCGGTATTTTGCCTGTGCTCAGCATCTCTGCCAGTCTGGCCTTTACTTCGGCCTGGCCTATGATGTTATCGAAGTTCAATATATTCTTTTTGCTATTTCGCAAATGCTGTCCACAGCACTCACGGTGTAGAAATGTAGGTTGGGTGCTCCCTTTTTTAGCAGTTCGCGGCATTGTTCCACCGCCCATTCTATGCCCACCTGCTTTATCTCCTCGTCGCTTTTGCACTTGACTGCTTCGCGGTAAAGCGCTTCCGGCAGGTCGCAATGGAATATCTTAGGCACTATGCTCAGCTGGTTCAGTTTTGCCAGAGGCTTGATGCCGGGTATGATGGGGATTTCTATGCCTTCCTGCCTGGCGCGTTCCACAAAGGCAAAGTATTTGTCGTTGTCGTAGAACAGCTGTGTCACTGCATATTCGGCACCCAGTTCCACCTTTCTTTTCAGCACTGCCATGTCGCTTTCCATATTGGCAGCCTCCTCATGCTTCTCCGGATAGCATGCCACGCCATATCGGAAGTGTTCGCCAGGGCACTTTATCTCTGTTCCGTCAAAGAATCGTCCGCTGTTGAACTCGTTTATCTGTTCTATCAGTTCTATGGCATGCGATGGACCGTCGCCTGTGGGCTGGAACATGTGGTCTTCCTTGGCCTTGTCTCCTCTCAGCACAAGCAGGTCGCTGATGCCCAGAAACTGCAGGTCCAGCAGCATGTATTCCAGGTCTTCCCTGGTATGTCCGCTACACACAATATGCGGAACCACCGGTATGCCGTATCTCTGCTGTATGGCGGCTGCAATTGCTATGGTGCCGGGGCGTCTTCTCACCCTCTGCCTCTGCATCAGGCCATTCCCCAGGTCCTTGTACACAAACTCGCTCCGGTGTGTGGTAATGTTTATGTATCTTGGTTCAAAGGCTTTCAGACGGTCTATGGTATTGAACAACTGTGCAGTGCCGTTGCCTTTCAAGGGCGGCAGCACCTCAAAGGAGAAAGGTTTGCTGTTATTGTCGTTTATAAGGTCTATAACCTTCATGTTTCGTGTGTCTAATTCCGCAGTTAGGGCAATTAAAATTTGTGTAAAGGTACATAAAATATGGTACAGCGCAAAGACATTAACCTAAAAATACTAATAAATAGTGGGTATAATTGTAAGAAATACGGAACATGAAGGATAGCATGTAAATAAAAATGTGTATATTTGTATGGAAAAAATCAACATAAACCTAAAAAACTAACAATACCTATGACACTGATTAAATCCATTTCTGGTATTCGTGGTACCATCGGCGGCAAGGCTGGCGATACCCTCAATCCCCTTGACATCGTCAAGTTCGTTAGCGCTTACGCAACCGTTATCCGCAAGACCTCTCCCGTTGGTTCCAACAAGATTGTAGTTGGTCGTGATGCACGTATCTCAGGCGAGATGGTAAAGAACGTAGTTTGCGGTACACTGATGGGCATGGGCTTTGATGTTGTGAACATCGGTTTGGCCAGCACTCCTACCACTGAGGTTGCTGTTACCATGGAAGGTGCCGATGGCGGTATCATCCTTACTGCCAGTCACAACCCCCGTATGTGGAATGCCTTGAAGCTTCTGAACGAGAAGGGCGAGTTCTTCAACAAGGAGCAGGGCGAAGAGGTTCTCCGCATTGCAGAGGCTGAGGATTTCGAGTATGCTGATGTGGATCACCTGGGCAAGTACACCGAGGACGACTCTTACGACCAGAAGCACATAGACATGGTTCTGAATCTCGACCTCGTTGACGTTGAGGCAGTACGCAATGCACACTTCAAGGTTGCTTTCGATGCAGTGAATAGCGTTGGTGGTATCATTCTGCCCAAGTTGCTCGAGCAGCTCGGCGTGGAGAAGGTTACCGGTCTGTTCACAGAGCCTACAGGTGACTTCCAGCACAACCCCGAACCTCTGGAGAAGAACCTTGTTGAAATCAAGGAACTCATGCAGAAGGGCGAGCACGATATTGCATTCGTTGTTGACCCCGACGTGGACCGTCTGGCTCTCTTCTGCGAGGACGGCACCATGTATGGCGAGGAGTACACTCTCGTTACCGTTGCCGACTATATCCTGCAGCACACTCCCGGTAATACCGTTAGCAACCTGAGCTCTACCCGTGCTCTGCGTGATGTTACCAACAAGTACGCAGGCTGCCAGTACAGCGCTGCTGCCGTAGGCGAGGTAAACGTTGTTACCAAGATGCGCGAGGTTAACGCCGTTATCGGCGGTGAGGGCAATGGCGGTGTCATCTATCCTGCTGCTCACAGCGGCCGCGACGCTCTCGTAGGTATCGCTCTCATCCTGACCTATCTTGCCAAGAAGGGCATGAAGACCAGCGAACTGCGTGCTACATATCCTCCCTACCAGATTGCCAAGAACCGTATTGACCTCACCGCAGGTACCGATGTGGATTCTATCCTGGAGAAGGTTAAGGAACTGTACAAGGACCAGGAGGTTAACGATATCGATGGCGTGAAGATCGACTTCCCCGACAAGTGGGTACACCTGCGCAAGTCCAACACCGAACCTATCATCCGTGTCTACTCCGAGGCAAGCACCATGGAGGCTGCCGACCAGTTGGGTAAGGACATTATGGATGTTGTCTATTCAATGGTAAAGTAATAACTAGAGATAGCGGGATAGTGTCCCGTGGCTGACAGCCCGGGACTCCCCGGGCTGTTTTCATATAAACAATAAATACGTAAGACTATGTTAACACAGATTATCAACGCACGCATCCTTACCCCCCAGGGTTGGCTGAAGGATGGTAGCGTCATCCTTAGAGATAACAAGATTCTTGAGGTTACCAACTGTGACCTGGCCATTATCGGAGCCAATGTCATTGATGCCAAGGGCATGTATGTTGTTCCTGGTGGTATCGAGATGCACATCCACGGTGGTGGTGGTCGCGACTTCCAGGAAGGCGAGGAAGAGGCATTCCGCGTAGCATGTGCCGCTCATGCCAAGTATGGTACCACCAGTATCTATCCCACCCTCAGTTCCAGCACCATTCCCATGATCGAGAAGGCAGTTGCCACCTGCGACAAGCTGATGGCAGAGCCAAACAGCCCCATCCTGGGTCTGCATCTCGAGGGTCATTACCTGAACCCCAGCAAGGCAGGTGCCCAGGTGCCCGAGTGCATTAAGAATCCCGATCCCAATGAGTACATCCCCATTGTAGAGAACAGCCGTTGCTTGGCCCGTTGGGATGCTGCTCCCGAGATGCCCGGCGCTCTTCAGTTTGGTAAGTACTGTGCCGAGAAGGGTATCCTTCCCTCTATTGCACACACCGCTGCAGAATACAAGGACGTGAAGGCTGCTTTCGAGGCTGGTTTCACTCACGTTACCCATTTCTACAATGCCATGCCCGGTTTCCACAACAAGGGTGAGTACAAGTACGAGGGTACCGTGGAGAGCGTTTATCTGATGGACGACATGACCGTGGAGGTAGTAGCCGATGGTATCCACGTTCCTCCCACCATCATGCGTATGTGCTACAAGATTAAGGGTGTGGAGCGTATGGCTCTTATCACCGATGCTCTTGCTGTTGCTGCTGCTGGTGATGACGCTCAGGCATTCGACCCCCGTGTAATCATCGAGGACGGTGTCTGCAAGCTTGCCGACCGTTCTGCTCTGGCAGGTTCTGTTGCCACTATGGACCGTCTTATCCGTACCGCAGTTCAGCAAGCAGAGATTCCTCTGGAGGACGCTTGCCGCATGGTCAGCGAGACTCCCGCCCACATTATGGGAGTTTACGACCGCAAGGGTTCTTTGTCTCGTGGCAAGGATGCCGATATCCTCATCCTGGACAACGAACTCAACGTTCGCTGCGTATGGCAGATGGGTAAGATTATCGAGAACACCTTGTTCTAACCCCATTTCCAGTAAACTAAGGTCTATACCTTATTATATAGGAGCCGTCGTTCGTCGAGCGACGGCTCTTTATTTGCAAGAATGGAAATAAATTCTTATCTTTGTGCGTAAATTGCTGATATATATTACTAATCTAAAAACATTATTATGAAGAAAAACTTAAAGCGAGTAGGGCGTTGGCTCATCTGTGCATGCATGATGCTTGCGTCCGGTATGGCGTATGCCGACGTCAACCCCAAGCCTTTTGTAATTCCTGAGTTGCAGTCATGGACCGGTGCCGAGGGCGAGGTTGCACTCTCTGGTGTGGTTTGCGTAAAGGGCGGCAACAAGGAACTGATGCGTGTAGCCAAGGCTTTCGCTGCCGACTATGAGGCAATGTTTGGCAAGGCTCTTACCGTCAAGAGTGGCAGTCCCAAGGCTGGTGACATTCTTTTTGTATTGAAGAAGAACGACAAGGCATTGGGCAAGGAAGGTTACCGCATGAACATTGACAAGTACGTAACCGTTACCGCCGCCACCACTCAGGGTGCTTTCTGGGCTACACGTACATTGTTGCAGTTGTCTGAGCAGAACGCCGCTCTCCCCAAGGGTGAGACAGTGGACGTGCCTGTGTACGAGTTGCGCGGTTTTATGGTCGATGTTGGCCGTAAGTTCATGCCCATCGACTACCTGAACGACCTGGTGAAGGTGATGGCGTACTACAAGATGAACGCACTTCAGGTTCACCTCAACGATAATGGTTTCCGTCAGTTCTTCGGCAACGACTGGGACAAGACTCCCTCTGGCTTCCGTCTGGAGAGCACACTGCATCCTGGTCTGACTTCTAAGGACGGTCACTACACCAAGCAGGAGTTCATTGACCTGCAGATCCTGGGCGAGAACAACTACGTGGAGGTAATTCCCGAAATCGACGTTCCTGCACACAGCCTTGCATTCGTGCACTACAAGCCCCAGTTGGGCAGCAAGGAGTACGGCATGGACCATCTGGACATGTTCCACCCCGAGACCTATCCCTTCATCGATAGCGTGTTCCGTGAATACCTCGAGGGCGATAATCCTGTATTCCGTGGCAAGCGCGTGAACATCGGTACCGATGAGTACAGCAATCGCGACAAGAAGGTTGTGGAGAAGTTCCGCGAGTTCACCGACCACTATATCCGCTTCATCGAGAGCTTCGGCAAGCAGGCTATGGTATGGGGTGCTCTGACTCACGCAAAGGGCGAAACTCCCGTTAAGAGCGAGAACGTTATCATGAACATCTGGCACAATCCCTATGCTCAGCCCAAGGACATGAAGGAGCAGGGCTACAAGCTTGTGTCTATCCCCGATGGTCTTGTATATATCGTTCCTGCGGCAGGTTACTACTACGACTACCTGAACTGCCAGTACCTCTATAACAACTGGACTCCTGCCAACATTGGTGGCGTGCAGTTCGAGGAGAACGACCCCGACATTCTCGGCGGTATGTTTGCCGTATGGAACGACCATCATGGCAATGGTATCTCTACCTACGACGTGCATCATCGCACATTCCCTGCCCTGCAGACTATTGCTGTCAAGTGCTGGTCGGCAAGCAAGACCTCTCTGCCCTATGTCGAGTGGGATGCAAAGCGTTGGGACCTGAGCGAGGCTCCCGGTGTGAACTGGTTGGGCCGTCTGGGCGAGAAGAAGCAGTCGCTCGTTGCTGAAATCGCTGACGTAAAGGCTGGTGCTACACTTCCCTATGAGGAAATCGGTTACGACTACACCGTTTCGTTCAAGGTGACTGGTGCCAAGGAGCAGAAGGGTACCAAGCTCTTCAGTTCTAAACACACCAACTTCTATCTTGCTGACCCCAAGGAGGGCAAGCTTGGCTTCGAGCGCGATGGTTATCTGAACACCTTCAACTACAGAGTTCCCGTAGGTCAGACCGTTGAGATCACCATTCAGGGCAATAACAAGATGACCCGCCTGCTCGTCAACGGCAAGCAGCATGAGGAACTTGGCGTCAAGATGCTCTACACCATCAACGAGAGCAACAAGGCCAATTACATCTCCGATCCCAACATGAAGAACATCGAGATGTACAATACCGACGGTGCCAAACTCTTCTACCAGCGCACCCTTGTCTTCCCCCTGCGCAAGGCTGGTGACTTCAAGAGCACAGTCAAGGACTTGAAGATTTGGAACTATGTGAAGTAAACCCTCCCTATAGGAGAATACATATAATGCAACAAGAAGGCATGGAGCATATACTCCATGCCTTCTTGTTGTTGTATTCATCGCGCCAGCCACTCTCTCCCTGAGACAGGGAGAGTACCCGAAGGGGGAGGGGGTGGATATAAGTTTTCCGTTTTAATACAATAACAGAGGCAGTGCCACGCACTGCCTCTGTTTTGTTAGTTCCCTCCCTGTAGGGAGGGATAGGGTGGGTCTTGGGTCTTATTACAGATTGTCCTTTTCTATGTCCTTGAAGTACAGGTAGGTACCGTGCTTCAGCTCGGCGGTAGCAGCCTCGTCGCAAACGATGATTGCGTGGGGGTGCATCTGCAGGGCAGAAATGGTCCACTCCTGGCTTACACCAGCCTCGATAGCGTGCTGCAGAGCACGAGCCTTGTTGTGGCCATTACAAACGATCAGAACCTCCTTGGCATCCATAACGGTACCGATACCTACTGTCAGAGCTGTCTTGGGCACCTTGTTCACGTCGTTGTCGAAGAAACGGCTGTTAGCGATGATGGTGTCAGTGGTCAGGCTCTTGATACGAGTGCGGCTTGTCAGTGAAGAGAAGGGCTCGTTGAAGGCCAGGTGACCGTCGGGACCGATACCGCCCATGAACAGGTCGATACCACCAGCAGCCTCGATAGCAGCCTCGTATGCAGCGCATTCAGCCTCCAGGTCCTCTGCGTTGCCGTTCAGGATATGCACATTCTCCTTCTTGATGTTGATGTGGCTGAAGAAGTTGTTCCACATGAAGCTGTGGTAGCTCTCGGGATGCTCCTCGGGCAGACCAACATACTCGTCCATGTTGAAGGTAACTACGTTCTCAAAGCTTACCTTGCCAGCCTTGTACATCTCAATCAGGTTTTTGTACAGACCCAGAGGAGAACCACCGGTGGGGCAACCCAGCTTGAAGGGCTTCTCGGGGGTGGGGTTAGCAGCGTTGATGCGTGCAGCGACATACTCAGCAGCCCAACGGCTCAACTCAGTGTAATTAGGTTCGATAATTACTCGCATAGTTGTAATAATTTATAGGGTTAATATTTTGGGTTATTAGTATTTAGTTTCTGTTTTCAGTTCTCAGTTCTGGTGGCAGTTTTCCGTTTTCACCTTTCACCTTTCAGTTCTCATCGTTGCTCCTGTAATGGCATCGGTCCTTGGTTCGCCAACGTATGTGGCGGTGTCGCCGTCAGTGTGGTATATTATGTCGCGCAGAGTCTGCTCAGATACCTGTACGGCATTCTTGCTCAGTTCGGGCACATTGTAGCTCTTCATCAGCATGATGTTATGCTCTGGATCTTGCTGTGGCAGGCAGAAAGCCTTGTGTGCCTTGCCCTGCTTGTCGAAGTAGGCAATAAAGGGTCGTGTGTAGTTACCGTCCATGCGTCGTGTAGAGAACACGATCCAGCGTCCGTTGCTGCTCCATGTGTGGTACGAGTCCACGTCATTGCTGTTTGCTTCGGTTAGAGCATAGCATGTGTCGTTCTGCAGATCCTTAACCCACAGGTCGCTGCTCTTGTGCCAGATATGGAACTGGCCGTAGTCGCCCTCGGCATAGAGCACATAGCGTCCGTCGGGACTGACACGAGGGAAGGTTATGCTTCTGCCAGCGGCAGCAGCGTCAACGACAACCTTAGGCGTGCCGAAACTGTCCGTCTTCTCGTCATAGTCCATGCACATCAGGTTGTAGTGTATTTTGTCGTAGTTCTTTGTTATTATTTCCGCACGCAGACTGTCGGGCAGTCCCACCACAGGAGGTATGTAAGCAGCACAGAAGTACAGACGGTCGCCCTTTGGTGTCCAGCAAGGGAAGGTTTCAAAGTATTCCGTGCTCAGCAGATTCTTCACCTCGTTCTTCTCTGCATCATACAGCAGCAGGTCGCTGTCTGTGTCCACCACCTCTATCTTCTCCTGATGATACATGTGGAAGGTCTGTCCTGTCTTGTTTGTAGAGAAGCACACAAGGTTCTTTGTAGGATGCCATGAGGGATATACACCAGCTGCCAGGATGTTAGGGTTCTTAATCTGTATCTTTCTGGCATTGGCGCCCTCTATCATTATTGTACCACCATGGTTTGCACGCACGTGGAACAGCATGCGGTCGGTGCTGTAGTTCTGGAAGTTGTGACAGTTTATGCAATGGTTTTCCTTGTCCTTGTAGGTTCTGTTGTTCTCGTAGATGGCTTTCTGTGTGAAGTTTTCCAGGCAGCGCTGGTATATGCCCAACTGGCGGTACAGTTCATACCCAGGTTCTATCAGACGGTAGGACAGATAGGGGTCTATAGTCTCTGCCACCTTGATGGAGTGGGGGAGGAACTTGCTCCATTTGCCATCTTTTTGTGTATATACGGTTACGGTGATTTCTTTGCCCATGTTCCCTTTCAGCAGGTTTCTCCATTCGGTGGAGTCCATGTCTATGCGGTCTGTGCCGGAAGCAGTAAGCGTAATGCCGTTTCCTTGCAGGGTTGCAACCATGCCCTCGGCACCATCAACCATGAAATTAAGCGGTGCAATGTTTTCCGGTACTACAATGTCCTTATAGTCTGGGTAGATGTTGGCCTGCTCCTGCACCTGCTCAAAGGTAGTGGGAACATCGTATTTCTTCTCCCCACAGGATATCAGCAATCCGATAGTGAGTGCTATAAATATTATATAAGGTATATGTTTCATTTATAGGTTGTGTTTGTGTAATGTTGCGAGTATGTTTTGGCGTTGTCGTGACGAAGTCTGCGACAGATTCTGTGGATTCAAATTGTTTTTATTTCAGATCAGTCTTGTATTTGCTTAAGTTCTCTGTGTATTCTGTGAATTCTGTGTGATATATTTTTATTACTCGCGCTGATTATTTTTCTCACACCGAATTGACTTTAGCCCCTTGACTTCAGCCCCTTAGGGCGTCGACCTTTGGTTCCGTTTTAATTCACTCCTGCTGTGCTTGAACCTTCGCTCTTTGCTGACTTGCGTGTTTGTTTCAGGTTGCCGAAGAAGTAATAATACGGGTAGTATCCCTTGTATCTTGGGAAGAGTTCGCGAGCATATGCAGGGCGGTCCTTCATGTATGGCTTCATCTCGCCCAGTTTGTTAGCCAGTCTCTGTTGTCTGAGTTCCAGTCCGGGGAAACGCTGTGTTATGGTCTTGTCCTTGCTGGTCATTAGGCAAAGTGCATCTGCCACGTTCTCTGGTGTGCGTGTCCCTTGCAGAGGTTCCGTACGCATCATGAAGGCAGGCATTGCCTTGGAGTACATGCACACTGCCAGCGAGTTCATCAGCGCGTTCCTGCTCCTTCCTTCGGTCAGTGCAGCATTATATCCTAAGAAAGTAGGTTGTTGGTATTCGTTTTCAAAGGAGTCGTTGATGGGTTCCAATTGTCTTATGAACGCCATCTCCTTGTCAGCATTTACGCTCTCGGGTTTTCCCACATAGGCGCTATATTTCTCTACGAACTCTGCCTCAAAGGGGACGTCTTCCAGGATGCGCAGATATTTGCGTGCCACCTCCCACTCTCCGGTCATCAAGGCACATTTTGTCAGCAGTTCCAGAGAATGTATGTTAGGACCAATCATTGTTACACGTTCCATGGCATGGTGTATGCAGGTCTGTATGAAACCGGCATAGTAGTCGCAGTCCTCCTGGTAAAGTGACAGTTCCTGTGCCAGGCCATCGTAACTGCGGTTGTGGAAGTACATGGCATCATAGTCCATGCGTATGTCGTAAAGGCGTTCGCAAATCTGGTTGGTGTTAACCAGTGCTATGGCATAGTTAGCAGCAATGGGGCGGTACGACAGTTCTGCGTTTTCACGTGCAGTCTCCATCATGCTCTGCCAGTCGCTGTTCAGCATGCTCACGTTCATGCTTGCAATTACTCTGGTGTATGGGCGGCAAATCTTGTCCACTGCCACATGTGTGCCAAACATCAGCACCACCATCAGCAGCTGCAGCCAGTTCTGCCATTCTTTCTCGTCCTTAGGAACAGAGATTATTGCCGGAGACTTCTTTCTGGAGAAGCTGGCTATCATAATTGCCCATATAGTCAGGATTATTGTTGCACAGAAGGGAATGCCCAGTATCTGTCCAGATTCGTTTTCGAAGAAGATGTTCACGCCTTCGTAAGCCATCCACAGCAAGTATGCACCAGCAGGCAGATATTGTATCCAGCGCCAGTTGGGTGTCAGTCGCATGCCGTAGCCAATGCACCATGTACCCCATGTTATCATTGTTGCGGGGAGCAGTGCACCTATCCAGGGGTAGCGGAACAGGGTCATCAGCATTCTGCCGATGTACCAGAGTCCACCGAACTGCTGGCTCAGCAGGAATTCCATCTGTTCTGTGCTTGCCACCCAGAAACTGCGTTCGCGTGCCATACGCAGGACGTCTCCAAAGTACCATGCAGCCCACAGGTATGTCAGCACGAACAGTATGGGCAATATTGGCAGCAGCAGAGGTTTCCTCTCTTTTGTTGCTTTTTGTGCAACATTGGCTATCTTTGTTGTATTCTTTTGCTTCATAATCACGGCAAAGATAATAAAAAAAAATGAGAATATGAAATATTGGTGACTTGTTAAGAAAATATTCCTTTTGCGCTCTCTGTGTTCTTTGCGTGAAATAAGTTTTCCGATTGGGATTTAAAGAGTGAGGCGGAGGATAAGGCAGGAACTTAGGCTTGTGTTCACAAAAAAGCGGTGTGCCCGTATTGAGCACACCGCCTAAATGTATTTTAAGTAGTTCAATTTATAGGACCTACCTTTAGTGAGTTGTTATTTCACAACCTTAACTTCGTTTACGTTGTTTACGTTCGGCATAATCAAAGCAAGCTTTGTTTCTGCTCTCACTACTTCACAACCTTTTTGCCGTTGATGATGAAGATGCCTTTAGCGTTGGCATTGTTCACCTTGCGGCCAGAGAGGTCGTAGATAGTAGCATTGCCGTTGCCTTCTGCCTCTACACTGTTGATGTCAACTGTGGGATCTATTTTTGATGCCTTATTATAGAGGTTTGTATATGAAGCATTCAACTTGGTCCATGCATTATACAGGCTGAGAGGAGTCTTGAAACTAGCACCCAATGCTTCTTCTGCACCAGCGATGTTGTTCTTACAGTTAGTTATCAGACTCTTTGACAAATCCTCGAAACCTTCCTTCATGGTGATTACCTCAGTTGCCTGGTACAACTCAAATTCCTTAACAGTGAACCAGGGGTAATTTCCATTATCGGTCACTTTACCATCTGTTGCAGTAACATCAAACTTCCAGTAGCGGAATGCAGTTGTAGGCTTGATGATGTCACTGTTGTAACCAACTTTCATATTGTTGATCTCAGTGATCTTTTTCCAGCTGCTACCATTCTGGCTACCATAGATTACAAGAGCTGTAGCATATCTCTGTGCGCTGTTGCCATATAGCATGAACTGGATGCTCTTGCTGTTCTTGCCCTTGCCGAGGTCAACCTTCAGGTGGTGAGTTTCTGTTGCGCTGTTGCTGTTGCTACTTGCAAAGAATGTATTATTATTGCCGTCAATAGCCTTCTCCAGCTTGTTTGATGTCTTGTTTGCATCAGGCTGGTTTGTAGAAAGGTATGCAGGCTGTGACGCATCAGTGGTCTGCAAAGCATACTTCTCCTGTTCGATGCTGTAGTCACAAACATCATTGATCAGGTCTTCGGTGTATGTAATCAGTTCGTTGATTTTGTCCTCTGTGACCTCATCAAATTCCTCGTTGAGCTGGATGTACCACTGAGAACCCTCGTCAGCTTCACCCCAAACGGTAGTGTAACCCTGGTTGTGCATGTTCAGGTTTGTCTCGTCCTTGGGACGGATGCAGAACTTACCTTCGCCGATGGGCTGGATATGGAAGAAGCATGCTGCCTCCTCGCTGGCCTCTGTCAGGACTGTTCTGTCAATCTTACCCTTCTCGTTGTATGCTACTCCTAACATACCTTCATTTGCACGGCTCTGGATGTAGTATCTGTTAGCACCTTCTTCACCTGTGGGAACAAATGCCCAGCGTTCTGTGTTTTTATTGCCAGATGTAGTGGTTGACATTTCGCCTGAGCTGGTGTTTGTTGTCAGATAGCGAGTAGTACCATCATTAGCCTTGCGGAAGCAAACGATGTTATACAAGCCATATGGTGTAATCTTAATTTGCAGGCCAGAGGTCTGCAATCTCAGAATCTCGTTGTTAATGGCATTGGCTAAGGGCATGTAGTTGTCAATATCGCTATTCTTGATTGCAGCATTTGCATCTTCAACCAATCCCTTCAATGTAGCCATGTCTTCGCTCTTGTAGAAACCAACCTTCTTGCCAGTAGCATCTTCCAGCTTAGTGAACTCCTTGGCAGCATTTAGGGCTGTATTCAGGATAGCCAACTTCTCTTCGTCGGTAGCAGAATCTGCAGCATTTTCCACGGTGCTGCTTGTGCCATCGGCATTGATGGCCTTGATAACGAAACCATTGGCAGCCACATCAGTGGGAATCTCGAACTGGAGGTAGTTGCTCATGTATTTGTTGTTACCGTCCTTGTCGTAAACAATGAAGCCTACACCGCCCTTACCCTTCAAGGTAATCTTGTTACCGCTCTGGATATATGTGTACTCGCTGGTGTTTGCACTGCCGTCAATATAGGTAAGGATGTCGCCTACGTCGCCATACTCTGCTTTTAATTGTTCTTCAGTGTACCATTCTTCCCAGTTTGTGGGCTTGAACTTTCTTGTGCCGGTGGCTTGGCTTGCCCAGATGTCGGTACGTTCGCGTGGAATCTGACGGTCTTCTACGAACATAATCTGCAAGTTCTCGGGATAGCCCTTTGCCTTAACCTCGGCAATTGCATCGTCTATTTCCTTCTGTGTCAGTGATACTGCGTAGCTGGTATAGTCACCGAAATATTCCTTGTCGCAGGGAACGAAGAAACCCCATAGACGGAAATATTCTGTCAGGTCTTCCTGAGCAGCCTCACAGGCTTTCTTGTAGAACTTAATCCATGTGTTGACAGCACGGTGATGACCTCCGCTGGGTGCACCCCACTCGGGATGTGAGTACTGTACGCCATCTCTTGAGAAATTCATAGGATCCTCACGCAGACTCTTTACGAAAGTTGGGTAGAAGTCCTTCTTCTTGCCACCGATGTGGTAGTAGAGGAACAGGTTGTAGTACATGCGCATGGTGATGCTGATGTCGCGGAGACCGAATACCTTGTTTTCTGCCACATATTCATAGTTCTGAGCAAAGCTCCAGCCGCGTCCCAGACGGAAACCGCTCAGGTAGGTGATGATGTTTGAGGGTAGGTTAACGGAAGACTCTGAGCATGATTCCAGGTTGTAAGCACCCTGGATCTGATGTCCGTGCTCGTGGCCTGCACACCAGTTGTCGAAGTTCTCACGCTCGGCATTGAACGAACTCTCGCAACTGCCGGGACCGGGATAGCTGGTATAGAATGTGGTAGCATGAGGGTTCTGTCCATTTGGACCTTCCATTGCCATGGTGGGGTTGTTGCAGTATGTGGGATAGAAGGCATCACCGCCCTTGATGTTCAGGGGATATGCAGCCTTGGAGTTCTCGGTGCCGTTTTCGCATTTTCCGTTGGCCACATCATCCAAAACACCGATGATGGCAAACTCCCAGAAGTGCAGACGGTCGAACCAGTTGATGCTGTTCCAAATGGTCTTTGCGAAATGCTGGGTGTAGGTATACTTCTTAAAGTAGAAAAGAGAGGTTTCGCCCTTTACCATGAAGTACATGCCTGCATTTGCATTCTGTATTAGGTACTGGTACTTGGCATCTTCTTCAGCGCTGTTCTCAGCAGGCTTCTGGTAGTAGCCTACGCACTGGCCGCCCTCGATGTGGATGTCCAGATTGGGGAAGTCGCTAATCTTGGCAATTGTCTTGGTGTGTGCGTTAACATTGCTTGTGGGGATGGTGTTTACTACATAGTTCACATAGTAAACCACGCTGTCGGTGGTAGTGATAACTGCGTTGTAGCCCTTTTTCAGCTCTGTACCCTCTGTACGTGAGCCTATACGTCCGTGGTTGCGGATGGGAGTCAGGTACAGTGTTGCGCCCTCGGGTATGTCATTGCCCACGAAAACATGGATCACATCCTTGTTCTTTGCATAGATACCTGTGGGGTTGCCCATGAAACTGGGAGCATAGGTGTTCATCTTGTCGCGCCAGTTGTTGGCATCGGAGTAGGGCTTGAATGTTGCTACACGGAAGTCCTTGGCATACTGGTTCTTATCTGCATAAGCGCTCTTCTCTGTGTCGTTCCACCACTGGTTCTTGATCTTCACAGCGATGTCCTGCAGCATGGTGGGCAGACCTGCCTCTGCCATGGCAGCCTTCAGTTCGTCGTCGCTTTTTGCTGCATATTCAGCCTTCAGTTCTGTACAGATTTCGTTGGCGAAGAAGTTCTTCAGTGCCTCGCTGTACTGACCGGCATTGTTCTTCAGTGCAGACAATGTGTTGAACTCGTCACGTGCAGCCTGAACCTCTTCAGCGGTAAGGCTTACTGCCTGCACTGTCCAGTGGTTGGCCTCGTTGGCTTCGTCTTGCCATCTAACCACGTTCTGTGCTGCATCGCAGTGCAGCTGGTTGCCGTTTGTGTTTATGCCCACATGCTTGTCGCTGAAAACGGTAAACTGTACGGTCTGGGCATTTGCGCCAGTCTTGAATGTGTTTGATGTGGCGGGCTGGTCCTGCAGGTATCTGCCGGTGTAGACGTTCTGCAGTGCTCCGGTGGTGGTGTACTGCCATATCTGGGCGAAGTCTTCCTTGTCCATACCGGTACATGTTACCGTCTGGTAGCCCCAGTTTTCCTTCATCACGCTGTTGTATCGTGCATTTACGATACGGTAATACTTACCCTTTGCTGGTGCCTGTGCCAACGCAAGGAAGCATACGAAAAATCCCATCAGGGAAAGTAGAATTTTCTTGTTCATAGGCATGTTTTTGGTTTGTTTAAGTGTATAATTCGCTGTAAAGGTACTGATTATATTTGTAATAGATATTTTTTTTTTTTTTTTTTGCGAACTTTTAGTAATTATTATTGTTTTGCTGTCTAATCTCCGTTCTGAGTACATGAGAATGCCCTCCCAAGAGACAATATGAGGTCATTACTATATTCAAGGGTGTGACATTTCGCACATGCTAAACAAAAAGCGCCCTGCCGGGGAGGCAGGGCGCTTGATATGGAATAAGGTATAAACCTTATTGTCAGTTATTACTTCTTGATAACCTTAACACCGTTTACAACGTAGATGCCGGCGGGCAGGTTGTTTACAGTGTTGATGTTACCCTTACCTACGAGCTGACCAGCAGCGTTGTAGATCTTGCCAGACTGAGCAACCTTGTTCAGTACCTCGTTGATACCGCTCTCAATCTCACCTTCGATCTTGATCTCCAGACCAGCCAGAACGTCTGCGCTCTCAGCGTCGAAGTCGCAAGTGATGTAAGCACCGTATGCAGCAACGTTGGTGTTAACCAAGGTGTGAGCAAAGCCATTCTCCTTAGCAACGATAGCCTTACCAGCCTCAACGGTTACCTCCTTCATTGTACCACGCAGGCTCAACAGCTCGCTTACGAGAGTGTCAACCTTCATGCCGTGATCCATAGCAACCTCAGCATACATTTCCTCAAGACGGAGCTGTGCATCGAGATTGTCGTTGCCAGTCAACTCTTCAACATCAAGTTCAGCCTTAATCTCTTCCTTGATAGCAGCAAGAGCGTCAGCAGTAGAAACATAGTCACCTTCCATGTCAGCGATCATGATGAAAGGAGTACCAGCCTTAATGGGCTGCTCAGCGATAGCCTGAAGAACGATAGTGGTATCCTCCTCAGTTACGTTCAGCTGTGCACCATAAGCTTTAGCACCCTCGCCAACGGTAACGTCAACAGGCATTGTGTAGGTGTAAACCTTACCAGGCCACAAGTTCTGCTTGTAAGCAGTAGCGGGAGCCTCAGAAACAGCCTCAACCTCCTCGATTACCAACATTGAGTTAGAAGCAAGGTTAGTAGAGCTCCAAGTGGTCAGACGGTTGTCAGCGCGCTGTGCGTGCAGGTAAGCGTAGCCAGCGTCAGCAGTGCCAAGAACGCTTGTCTGAGCGATAATGCTTGCACCAGCACCGATAGCCTTAGTTGAGAAGTAGCTGGGGATAGCGCTCAAGCTTGCGGGATAACCGCTGCGTACGAACAGACCAGTAGCCTTGTTCTGGAGCATATAGGTAGAGTCGGTAGCCTGGATGAACTGGAACAGATCCTCACCTTCCTCGAACTCAACCTCTTCTGCGTCGAAGAAGAACAGGCTGTTGCCCTCGTAGAAGTAGTCTGTTGTTTCAACATCGTATGTGAGAACCTCAACTTCCTCACCTTCCTCGTTCTGGTATGTTGCATATTCCTGAACAGACATACCAGGAGCGATGATCTTGCCGAACAATGCCTCAGAAACAACTTCGCCAGCATTTTCGTTTTCAACTTCCTTAGCACCGGTCTTGTCCCAACCATACTTGTCATAGTCTGCCTCTGTGGGGAACTTGATGCGGTACCACTTGCCAGTCTCAACGGGATTAGCAGCAGCCCAAACGTCAGCCTCAGCCTTAGCAATAGCAGCAAGGTGTTCCTCAGACTTGGCAGGAGTGTAAGCACCAGAAGCGTTGTAAGCCTCTGCAGCCTCAACAGTAGCCTTAGGAGTAACTACGCCTTCCTTCCACTGGCCGGGGTTGTTACCGGTTACGAACAATTCGTCGGCGGGAGCAGCAGCGATAGCAGCGCGCAGAGCAGCGGGATCTACGTAAACAGCACCCCAAGCCTCAGCAGCAGCAACCAGTGCGTTGTAAGCAGCAGCGAAGGTCTCGTCCTCGAGCAGTTCAAGGCTGTCCTCAGCGAAGCCCTTCTCCTCCCATGCAGCGATAGCAGCAGAGAGAGCGTCAGCCTCAGCCTTGCGAACTACATACTGAGTGGTCTCGTAGCGGGGGGTAGCGCTTGCCTTGAACACGTTGAATGCAGAAGCGTGCCAGTAACCACGGTTAGCACCGCCACCAGAAGAAGCAGCCTGAGTAGTAGTAGAGTAGAAACGCAGGTAGTTCATACCGGTTGCGTCGAATACCTTAGATGTCAGGGTCTCGTCGTTTGCGCTCAAGGGGAAGTCCAGAACACCCAGTTCAGTACCCTCCTCGAAGGTGGTCTCGTCTGTGGGAGCCTCAGTGTAACCCTTAACAATGAGCTGAGTGATATGGTCACCAGATACGGGACGACGCTGCAGCTTAACAGCATACAGACCTTCCAGAGCCTCAGCAGCGTTAACCTGGAGGTAGTGAACCTTCTGGCCAACAGCACCAGCCTCCCATGCGGAGTGCCAGTATGTGCTCTGCTTGCCATCAAGCATGAAGTCGTAAACAGTCTGACCCTCGGGGATAGTCTGAGCATCCTCTGTAGTGTACTGGCTGTAGAACTGATCAGCAGTTACAACAACAGAGTCGTTCTCGAAGATAGTGGTCTCAATATCCTTAGCAATATCCAACTGTGCGGGGAAAGCAGCAATGATGCTGTCTGCCTTAGTTATCATAGCAGTCAGCTTCTTGGGCTTCTCAGCGTCAGCGATCCACTGGTTAGCGGTAGCCTCGTCAATGGGAGTCATGTACCAACGTGTAGCACCACCGTCAGACCAACCTACGATCCAGCTGCCTGTGCCAGCACCACCAGAGTGGCCACCGCAGTGCATGTAGTTGTAGGCATTCTCAGCCTGCTTAGAGCTACGGATGTTGAAAGAAACAACGGTGTCGTTAACCTCGTTGCCCTCTGCGTCAGCATACTTCACAGCTTCCTTGTCGTTTCTCCAGTCGAAGCAAACGGTAGCAGTGTCGTTCAGCTCCAGACGAGAGTTAGAGCTCTGACCGATGCTGATGTGGGTCTTGCCGTTCCACATGTTGATCATACGGAATTCTGTGGGCTTGCCCTCAACAGCCTCAACCTTCCACAGGAATGCTGCATTGGGTTCCTGAGTGCCCCATGCAGCCCAGTCAGCCATGTTGCCGTCGCTACCCATTGCGCTTGCTGAGTAGAGAGACTTCTTGGGAGCAGCAACCTGAGAAGATACCATTTCCTTAAAGCCACCTGCTGCTACGAACATGCTGTCCTCTTCGGTATAACCCTCTTCAACCAAAGCATTGTTGATAGAGTCTGCCTCTTCCTGAGTGTAGAATACGCTGTCGCTCTTGTTGGTGTACCAGAACAGACAGCTGTTGAAGGTGTAGTAACCGGGCTCAATGCCAGTCATTGCCAGAGGCACCTTGTTCTCAATCATGTGGTTCCAAGCAGCAACGTAATCATCGTTAAACTTCTTCAAGTCTTCAGCAGTGGGGAACTGAGCCTGAACAGCCTCAGCGCCTTCAAACTCCCAAGTCTCCATCAAAGCCTCAACCTGTGCGTGGAGAGCAAGGAATGCCTCTACGTCCTCGGGGCGGTAGTTGCCGGGCTTGTTGCCTACGTTCTCGCCATTAGTCAAGCTCTCGATGATGTTACCATCGCTCTGGCTTGTGATAGCTGTGTAGTCATCATTAAGAGCCTGGAGGGCATCTTCATACATGTCAACTTCGCCAACTTCAACGATGTCGTAGATCTGCCAGATCTTGTTACCCATAATTTCGTCGTCAGTTGTGTAACCTTCGCTCTCACCAGTGGTCTCGCCATCTGCCCAGAATACAACAGTGCCACCAGCACCATTGTTGTCGAGGCGGTTAGCCATATCAAACTTGTTCCAAGCGAAACGACCAACAGCATTAGGCTCTCCGCCGATGGTTACGAGATAGAAGTTGTACTTACCAGCGTTACCTGCAACATAGTTGTTGTGGTTGATAGAGCCAATGTTTGTACCATTGCCACCATCGTGATGACCAACCCAGCTACCTGTACCGAACTGGATGTTGTAAGCACCCTCTTCGCCCTCTACTTCAACGAAGCGAACGATACTTGCCATGTAGTTGTTTGCGTTAACGCCTTCGGGGTTTGTAACCTCGTCGATAACAGATGTAGCAGTCAGCTTAATACCTGTGCCAACGCCCATGTCAGTGACAAAGCCACCAGCAGACTGGATAGAACCTCCAACCTCAGCAAAAGCCTCAGCGCTAGCGTTTGGGTTACGGGGAGAGTGCAGGAAGTACCACTGACCAGGAACCATTTCGGCCTGAGCAGTGCCAATAGTAATCAACTTATTGGCATACTCTGTAGCCTGTGCAAAGGCACTGGCACAACCCAACACTGCCATCACGAGAAAAGATGTAATCTTTTTCATAAATGTTTGTTGTTTTTGGTTAATAAATAGGTTAATAAATAAAATAGTTTTTTAGTCTCTCTATATAATATATATAAGGTGTATGCGTTTGCAGACATTTTTCGCCTGTCATGTTCAGCTCTGTTTTTGGCGCATTTCACACCTTCCGCGGTGTAAAGATATGGAAATTAAATAAAATCTTCTTGCTTTTGAAACATTTTTTCTTTGAAAGAACACATATTTTATAAATATGAGTTTAATATTGCACGAATTCTTTCTCTGTTTTCTTCCTTTTTTGTAACTTTGTGTGTGTTATGATGCTGTTTCAAAGTCCCATAGTATGGCTCTCGCGCATTCGCAAGCGAAAGGGTTACGGAGTTCATTCTCCGTTTGCCTTCGACCTTGTGACTAATGTGCTGTACAATAAGGAGAAGTACTATGCCTACGAGGAGATGGACCGCAACTTGAAATGGTGGGAAAGAGGCAGGGTGAGAAGCTTGCGGCATTTGGCGTTCCGTCTGGCTAATTATCATGAGCCCAGGACGTTCTACTGCAATGGGCTGGATCAGGCACTATGGGATGCCTGCAAGTACGGAAGCAGGACAATGAAAAAGCTTGCTCCCGGTAGTACGGACAAGGCAGATATGGTTTTTCTGTCAGGTGACGATGAGGAGGCGATGCAACATGTGGGTGAAGGGACGATGTTATTGGTGAAGAACATAGACAAATGCCAGAAGTTCTGGAACAGGGTGAAGGATGATGCCAGGGTGACAGTGACCTTCGACCTTTACGACGTGGGTATAGCCTTTGCACGCAAGGAACTAAATAAACAGCATTATAAGATAAATTGGTGAGGAGGAAGGAAATGAGAAATGAGAAAGGAGAAAGGAGAAATGAGAAATGAGAAATGAGAGGTTTATCCCCCCCTCCCCACTCCGTGGTTGTCCGCACGTCGTACTGGAGAGTACGACCCTCAGAAGGTACAGAAGCAGATTTACTGCTTCTTCTGAAGACCTTCTTTGCCACCCTGTCTCAGGGGGAGAGTTAGTTACAAACTGAAAACTGAAATCTATCACCGCGTCAGCAAACCGCCCAACGTCGCAATGGAAATTGCTCCCCTCAGAGGGCACAGAAGCACATCCAGTGCTTCTTCTGAAGACCCTCTTTGCCCCCTGAGACAGGGGGACGAGGAGCATAGCGACGGAGGGGGTGGATTGTAACGAACGGACTTGCGTAGCTTGATGAGCGGAGACGACTGCTTTAGCTTGATGAACCAAAGGTGAATAATAACCGAAGGTAGACGCCCGAACCAAAGGTAGACGCCCGAAGGGGCTGAAGTCAAGGGGCTAAAATCAATTCGGTGTGAGAAGAAGACGCAGCGCGAGGAATAAAATTATCTCACACAGAACCCGCAGAATTCACAGAAAATGTAATTGAATACAAGTCAAATATAAGATAAACGCAATTAGAATCCGCAGAATCTGTCGCAGACTTCGTCACGACGGCTGGCGCGGTGGGAACGTAATAGAACGTACTTGCATAGCTTAATAAGAGGTTAAAAGGGAAACTTTATCCACCCCCTCCCCCCCTTTGGGGTACTCTCTCCTGTCTCAGGGGGAGAGTGGCTGGTGCGATGAAATATAATAATTTTACTATGGCAAAGATATACACAAAGACAGGTGACGGAGGAGAAACATCTCTGGTAGGAGGAACAAGGGTGAGAAAGGATTGCGCCCGTCTGGAAGCGTATGGCACAGTGGATGAACTTAATAGTAACCTTGGCTTGTTGCTTTCGGTTTTAACCGATGAAACGGCAAGAAATAGCATAATTGCCGTTCAAAACGTGCTTTTCTGTATGGGTGCAGTGCTTGCTACGGAGGAGGATTCGGCGACAAAGATGGTGCAGAGTGTGTTGCCAGAAGATGTAGAGTCTCTGGAGAGGCAGATGGATGAGTGGAATGCTGCCTTGCCGGGTTGGCGCGGTTTTGTTCTCCCAGGTGGCGTGGAGTCTGCGGCAAGGGCACAGGTGTGCCGTGCTGTTTGCCGTAGGGCAGAACGCAGGATATTGGCACTTGCGCAGGAGGCTCAGGTGCCGGTAGAAGTTCTCCAATATGTGAACAGATTGAGCGACTTCCTCTTTGTCCTTGCCTTGCACGAGAACTTTTTGGCAGGAAAAGATGAAATTCTTTGGCAAAAGCGTAGGTAGTTTGTATAATAATACTATCTTTGTCGCCAGAAAGGCGGAATGCCATGGAAATTAGTTATTATAAAAATAAGAATAGAATATGTATTGGACATTGGAACTTGCCTCCAAACTGGAGGATGCACCCTGGCCTGCAACCAGGGAAGAGTTGATTGACTATGCTGTGCGTAGTGGTGCTCCCCTGGAGGTGATTGAAAACCTTGAGGAGATAGAAGACGAAGGTGAAGTGTATGAAACCATCGAAGACATCTGGCCAGATTATCCACAGAAAGAGGACTTTTTGTGGGATGAGGAAGAGTATTGATAGGTAGCCCCCTTCGTTTGGCTATAGGTAGCAAACGCTTATTTAGTATACAAGACAATGTGACACATGCTCTTGCAGATGAAGCATTGTCTTTTTTTGTCTCTGCTTTTACGCTCGCAGAGGCGTAAATATGCACTTAATGGTGGTGATGTTTACCGCTATCAGCGGTTCATCGAACGGCTGGTAGCGGTTCGATGAACGACCGATAGCGGTTAGCCGAACGGCTGATAGCGGTTCGGCGGTGCTGTCATTAGGGCGTGCCAACCTCGGTCCTTCTTGAAAAGTTGGCGTGTCTGCTGGCATTTTTCTATTTATTTCAAATAAAATATGTATATTTGCAAATCTAATGCAATATTTTTGCTGTAGGTTACGTTATGAGAATGATGAAGAGGCTATTACTGATATTGTCGATGATGCTGCCCGTGATGGGTGCAGAGGCACAGGACGATGTAGCCTTTACCAACTACTGGAACTATCAAAGTTTCTATAATCCTGCAGCGGCAGGACGGGCAGGACAACTGGATGTGCGTGCTGCATACAGAATGGAAATGCTCGGTTTTGAAGATGCCGGACAGACCATGCTCATACAGGGCGATTTGCCCATGTTTTTCCTGCCAAAGGCTGAGAGGCATGGTATGGGAGCAGGTTTTCTGAACGATAAAATCGGCCTTTTTTCCATAAAAAGGATGTGGCTGCAATATGCCTACCATCATCCATTCGGCAAGAAGAACATTCTGAGCATAGGCGTGAAGCTGGCATTGTTGGCAAATTCCTTTAATGGTGCAGATGTAGACTTGGGTGAAGGAAGTTCTGACGAATACGTACCCACATCGGACGTGAACGGAACAGGATTTGACATGGACCTCGGACTCAGATACGAGCGCAAGGATGTGTGGTATGCCGGAGTATCGGTGATGCACCTGATGTCGCCGGCTGTGTCCATGGGCGAGGACAAGCAGTTCCAGATAAAGACTGCTCCTGCCATCTATGCCATGGGCGGCCACAGGTTGAAGTTCCGCCAACCGGAGTTCTCGCTGCGTACAGACGCAATGTTCCGGACTGACCTGCAGGGATGGAGAGCGGATGTGTCTGGGAGACTCTGTTACGACGGTGAAAAGGGCAAAATGTATGCAGGTGTGAACTTCAGTCCAACCATAAGTGTGGCTCTCCTGCTGGGATTGACCTTTCATGGTGTGGACATAGGGTATAGTTACGAGATGTACACCGGAGGCATTGCCGTGCAGAACGGTACGCATGAGATAAGTATCGGATACAAGATGGAACTGAACCTGACAAAGAAAGGAAAGAACAGGCACCAGTCGGTGAGATGGCTTTGACGAACGGAAAACGGAAATCGGAAATCGGAAAACGGAACCGAAGGTCGACGCCCGAAGGGGCTAAAGTCAAAGGTGAAGGCTGCGAGTAAGCGAGAGCAATGAAGTTTGCTTCAATTGCCGAGCGGGAGCAGGCTCGACGGAGTCAAAGGAGAAAGGAGAAAGGAGAAAGGAGAAAGCAGAAATTATAAACTGAAACATACGTCTGTTCAGTACTAACATTGATACAAAGAAAACAGAATATAACGATATATGACAAAGAACATGAAATCCCTGATGGTGACAGTTGTGCTTGTGGTTACGGGCATGACATTTGTTGCTTGTATGGGTACTAAGAGCAATGCCATGGCAAATGGTAGCGAACTGGTGGGAGTGAGAGGTGCTTCTGCCGGTGAGACCGCACCTTTTGGCATGGTTGCAGTGAACAGAGGCAGCTTGAAGATAGGACTGGAGGAGAATGATACCCTGTGGGGATCTGCCTTCCCACGTCGTGACATCAGTGTGGACGGTTTCTGGATGGACCAGTACGAGGTGAGCAATGCCAAGTACAGACAGTTTGTGTATTGGGTTAGAGACAGTATAATCCGTGAGCGACTGGCAGATCCTGCATACGGCGGCGATGAAACCTACAAAATTGAAGAGGACCGCTATGGCGAGCCCGTAGCGCCACATCTGAACTGGAACAAGCCAATACCCTCGGAGCGCAGGGCAACAGAGGATGAGTTGCGTGCTATAGAAAGTGTGTACATAACACATCCCATAGATGGCACAAGGATGCTTGATGCAAGTCAGATGAACTATCGTTATGAAATCTATGACTATGCCATGGCAGCAAAGCGCAAGTACCGTCTCGATCCCAGACAGAGGGACTTGAATACCGACAATCAGGTGGACGAAAATGAGGTGGTGATGATATCCAAGGATACGGCATGGATAGACGACGATGGCAAAATCGTGCGCCAGACAATAACTCGTCCCTTGAGCGGACCATGGGATTTCCTGAATACATATATCGTGAACGTGTACCCCGACACCACATGCTGGGTGAACGACTTTGATAATGCCGACAATGAAAGGTACATGAAACTGTACTTCTCGCACTCTGCCTATGACGACTACCCGGTAGTGGGAGTGGATTGGGAACAGGCCAATGCCTTCTGTGCATGGCGTACGGAGATGATGAATGTGGGCATGGGTGCATACGCTAAACACCTGCAACGCTTCCGCCTTCCCACCGAGGTGGAGTGGGAGTATGCCGCCCGTGGCAAGGAAGGCAATGCCTTCCCCTGGCAGACCAAGGAGGTGAAGAGCGACAAGGGATGTTTCTATGCCAACTTCAAGCCCGACCGTGGAAACTATACCAAGGACGGCAGTCTGATAACCTCGCAGTGCGGCATATTCAGCGCAAACAGCAGCGGACTGTACGATATGGCGGGCAATGTGGCAGAATGGACCAGTACCGTATATACAGAAGCCGGTGTGGAGGCCATGAGCGACATGAACCCCGAACTGAAGTACAATGCTGCGCTGGAAGACCCATACCGCTTGAAGAAGAAGTCGGTGCGAGGCGGTTCGTGGAAGGACCCCGAAAGTATGATCCGCTCGGCATGGCGCAGCTATGAATACCAGAACCAGCCACGCAGTTTCGTAGGCTTCCGTTGCGTGAGAAGCATGGTGGTGGACAATGCAAGGCCGAGAAAGTGACTACACCTTATTTATATATATAAGGGGAAACATAATACTATATTAACCTAAAACAAAGAATATCATGTTTATCATATATAAGATTCAGAAGTGGATGGACACAATGGCAGGACAGACATTCATGCAGTATGCCTACAGTTGGGGTGCAGCCATTGTCATTCTTGGTACATTGTTCAAGTTGACACACCTGCCCGGTGCCAATGTGATGCTGTTCCTGGGTATGGGCACTGAGGTGCTGGTGTTCGTTCTGTCCGGTTTTGAAAGAGTAACAGAAAAGTCGGAAGAGACCAGCACAGGCGCTGCCAATGTGCAGCAGGTGGTGTTGCCACAAAATACTGTGACGGTTGCCGGCGAGGCTCCCGTGGTTGGCAATGTTGCCAATGCTGCTCCTGTGGTAATAACCGGTGCACCTGTTGCGGGACTTGACCCAGAGGCTATCGCCCATGGCGCTGCCCTGAGTGCTGCTGCCGCGAATCTGGCAAGTGCCGGACAGGCTGCCGCTGAGGCACAGCTGGTGCTGTCGCAACTGAAGGGCGGTTCGCTCTCTGCCGATCCCAGCCAGATAAAGGCAACAGACCCCACTGCCATTGAAGAGGCAGTGAAGAACTATGCCGAGGAACTGAAGGAACTGACAGAGGTACTGTCCAGAGTGAAGGACCAGACTGCGCGCATGAGTACAGACAGCGAGGAGATGGAGAACCTGAACCGCACCCTGACGGGTATTGCCACCGTGTACGAACTGCAGTTGCGCAATGTCAGCAAGCAGGTGAGCACCATAGAACAGATAGACGAGCAGACACGCAAGATGGCTGCCCAGATAGAGGAACTGAACAGAGTGTATGCACGAATGATTCAGGCGCTGACCGTGAATATGGGTATGGCAGGCATGCCTCAGGCTCCCGCAGAAGAGAAGTAGTTTTCTGTGCAACCCCACATAGAAGGATATCATGGGAAAGATAGTTAAGAAGAAGATATCGCCCCGTCAGAAGATGATAAATCTGATGTACGTTGTGCTGATGGCCATGTTGGCGCTGAATGTCAGCAGCGACGTGCTGAAGGGTTTTGAGATGGTAGACGATAAACTGACCCTGAGCACAGAGAACACGGCACGGGTGAACGATGAAATATACAAGAGATTTGACCAGCAGTACAGTGCAAATCCTGCCAAGGTGAAGGTTTGGTATGACAAGGCACAGACCGTGCGCGGAATGACCGACTCCCTGTATGTGCTGCTGGAGGACCTGAAAACTGCAATTGTAGTAAAGACTGACGGCAAGGACGGCGATGTGCGCAATATACAGAAGAAGGAGGACCTGGAGGCTGCCACACAGGTGATGCTTGCACCAGCCATTGGAAGAGGAGAGGAGCTGCGTGAGGCAATAGAGGATTATCGCGGACGCATAGTGGGTATGATTACCGATGAAGTGCAGCGCGAACTGATAGAGAGCAGCCTGAACACCAATGTGCCCACCAAGGCAAAGCTGATGGGCAAGAACTGGCAGGAGTACATGTTTGAGTCCATGCCAACGGCAGCTGCCGTGACCTTGCTGACCAAACTGCAGAACGACATCCGGTATGCCGAAGGACAGGTCCTGAACGACCTTGTTACAAACATAGACGTAAAGGACATAAGGGTGAACAGGCTGAATGCCTTTGTTATACCAAGCAGCCGCACTGTGGTGCAGGGAGGAAAGTTCTCGGCACAGATTATCATGGCTGCAGTGGACACTACACGCCATCCGGCAATCTACATCGATGGAAAGGCAATCGGCAACGAGGACGGACTGTACGAAACGGTATGCACAAGAACCGGTGACTTTACCCTGAAAGGCTATATGGAAACCCAGGATGGTTCAGGAAATACTGTGAAGCGCGACTTCGAACAGCAGTACACGGTGGTGGCTCCAAGTGCAACGGTGAGCGCGGACATCATGAACGTGCTTTATGCCGGATACAACAACCCCATGAGTGTGAGTGTGCCAGGCGTGCCTACTAATCAGGTAAGCCTGAGCATGACGGGCGGTACGCTGAAGCAGACAGCACCGGGCAAGTACATTGCCGTCCCAACCAATGTGGGAGGCACGGCCGAGTTTACCGTTTCTGCACGTATGGAAGGAAGAAGCCAGGTGATGGGCAAGTTCAGCTACAGAGTGCGCAAGTTGCCCGATCCCACCGCCTACATCCCTGCCGGCGACACACACTTCAAGGGAGGCAAGATAAGCAAGCAGAACCTGATGGCTGCTACGGGTATAGGAGCAGCCATAGACGACGGTCTGCTGAACATACCTTTCAAGGTGAAGGGTTTTGAAACGGTATTCTTCGACAACATGGGCAATGCCGTTCCAGAGGTAAGTGCCGGAACAGACTTCAGCGACCGGCAGAAGAACATGATGCGCAGTTTGTCCAGAGGCAAACGTTTCTTCATAACAAACATAAAGGCGCAGGGACCTGACGGCATAGAGAGAACTCTGAACGGAGCCTTGGAGGTGATTGTGAACTGATGGATAAGAACTTAAGAACAGAAGAATATATGAAACGAATGTTTCTGATACTGGCAATGGCAGGTTTTGCCACTTGCGTATTGGCACAACCGGCTAAGCGCCGTACAACAAACAGCAATGCCGTGGTGCAGAGGGCTGCAGCCAAGACTGTAAAGGCTGAGGGACAGAGTGTTGACAGAGCGGCACTGATGTTCCCCGTGAAGCAGTCCATGCCCGAGGACGTGGCGTGGCGACGTGACGTTTACCGTACCCTGGACCTGACCAAGGACGCCAATGCTCCGTTGTATTATCCAGTGGAACCGATGGGCAGGCAGGTGAACCTGTTTACCTACGTTTTCCGTCTGATGCTTTCGGGCAGGATAGATGCCTATAAATACAATCTGGACGGTGTGGAGAGCTTTGACAAGAAGGACAGGATGGAGGTGCGCGAAGTGCTGGACCGATACAGCATCTATTACGAGGAGAAGGACGGCAAGGTCAACGTGGAGAATAATGACGTACCTTCTGCCGAAGTGACAAGATACTATATAAAGGAAAGTGTGTATCTGGACCAGAGAACCGGAACATTTTCCACCAAGGTGGTGGCAATCTGCCCCATACTGATGCGTGGCGGCGATGACTTTGGTGGTGATGCCACACCTTATCCACTGTTCTGGCTTAAGTATGACGAGATAGCCCCATGGCTGAGCCGTCTGCCAATTATGGCGAGCAATGTGAACAATGTTACCAACATGACTGCCGACGACTACTTTACCATGAACAAGTATGACGGCAAGATATACAAGACCAACAACATGCAGGGCAAGGCACTTGCAAACTACTGCAAGACAGATTCTGCCATGCTCAAGGAGCAGAAGAGAATAGAAAAGGAAATCTATGACTTCGAGGAAGGCGTGTGGGGACACATGACCAAGGAGGACAGCATCAAGGCAGCCCGTGAGGACAGCATCCGTCTGGCTAAGGAAGGTCCCAAGGCAAAGAAGAAGTCGGCGAGCAGCCGCAGGTCTTCCAGCAGCAGTTCCTCATCTGTTAAGGCTCCTAAGCAGAGCAGCAGCAGTAGTTCACCACGCGTGAGTGTGCGCAGACAGAGAAGATAAACATTATCAAAAAATAACTTTAATAAATAACGCTTATGAAAAAACTTTTACTTTCATTATTTGCAGTGTTGATGGCAGTCAATGTATCAGCACAGGATGTCAAGGCTATTACATGGGGTGTTGAGGCAGGTATGAACTTCAACAGCCTGAGTTTCTCCATGGCAGACTTCGAGAGCAGCAACCGTCTGGGTTTCTTCGTTGGTGGTAAGGCCAAGTTCAAGGTGCCCCTGTTAGGTTTCGGCGCTGATGCTGCTGTACTGTACAACCTTAACGGTGCTGAGTTCCATGATATTCTGGACAAGGAGGTACGAAGCAAGAACCTTTCCTATCTCGAGATTCCCGTGAATTTCCGTTACTCCTTCGGTATAAAGGCCATCGCTGTATATGTGGCAACCGGTCCACAGTTCAACTACTGCCTGAGTTCAAACTCCACACTTGATGCTCTTTATGGCGACAACCTGGAAAACTTCTCCCGTTCTACATGGGGATGGAACGTAGGTGGCGGTGTAGAGCTGTTCCGCCGTTTGCAGGTGGGTGTGACATACACAATTCCTATCAGTGATACCGGTGAATTGACATTCCAATCTGGAGTACAAGAATTTATATCCAACTTCAATCAGAAGACCGTGAAGGTGCGCCTGGCATACTTCTTCTAATAAAAACTATGTATGCAGACTGCATAGTCCCCCTTCCCTTGGAGGGAGTGTTTACATATCAGGTACCAGCCCACTTGAGCCAAATGGTTCAGGTGGGTTGCCGTGTGAACGTACCCTTCGGGCAAAAGAAGCAGTATGCTGCCCTGGTGACAAGGGTGCATGACGAGCAACCTGGTTACAAGACCAAGGAGATACTGGCTGTTTTGGACGAGGACAGGATGCTGCTGCCGAATCAGCTGAGGCTGTGGCAGTGGGTGGCGGAGTACTATATGTGTACTCTGGGCGAAGTGTATAAGGCTGCCATCCCATCGGGACTGAAGGAAAAGGATGGTGTGGTGCGATATCGCCCACACACTGTGGAGTATGTGCGGCTGACGCAGGAGTATTTCAACGCATTCAAACTGAATTCCACCCTGGCGGCAATGAAGGCTGCACACAAGCAGCAGTTCCTGCTGATGAAATACATAGAACTGGCTGGGGTGAATGCCGGGCTGACGCTGGGGAACCCGAACGTGCTGCGCGAAATGACAAGGGAGGAATTGCTGAAGGCAACCGGATGCTCGCCAGCAATCCTCAAGGCTGTATGCGAAAGAGGTATTCTGGAGGAGTATGAGAAGACTGTGGACAGGATACCTGTGGGAACTATCCCCGTGGAACTTGTCCTGCAACCTTTGTCTACGGCACAGCAGAGGGCTAAGGACAGTATCTGCCGGGAATGGCAAAAGACGGATATATGCCTTCTGCACGGAGTAACGTCGAGCGGAAAGACAGAGATATACATTCACCTGATTTCCGAAGCGCTGGCACAGGGAAAGCAGGTGCTGTATATATTGCCGGAAATAGTGCTGACAAGCCAGTTGACAGACAGGCTGCGCCGTGTTTTCGGCGACAGGCTGGGTGTCTATCATAGCAGATATACCGACGCAGAACGTGTGGAGGTCTACAGAAAACAGGTTTCTGACCATCCGTATGACATAATGGTGGGTGTGAGAAGCAGTGTGCTTCTGCCTTTCCATAATCTCGGTCTGGTGATAATAGATGAGGAGCATGAGTCCAGTTTCAAGCAAGCGGAACCGGCACCGAGATACCATGCAAGAAGCGTTGCCTTGATGATGGCGAAGATGATGGGGGCAAAGACACTCCTGGGTACGGCAACACCATCGCTGGAGACATATAGCAATGCGGTTTCAGGAAAGTACGGGTATGTTCCCCTTACAACAAGGTTCGGCAACGTGAGTATGCCAGAGATAGAAGTGGTGGACATTGCCGAACTGAAACGCAAGAAGTTGATGAACGGACCTTTCTCCCCCCGCTTGCTCAGGGAGATGAGGGAAGCCCTGGAGCGCAGGGAACAGATAATCCTGTTCCAGAATAGGAGAGGGTTCGCTCCGGTGGTGGAGTGCAAGGTCTGCGGATGGACACCGCAGTGTCCGCATTGCGACGTTAGCCTGACGCACCATAAGCGCAACAACCAGCTGGTATGCCATTACTGCGGAACGTCATTCCCCATTCCTCAAAGATGTCCCCAGTGCGATGCAGACAACCTGAGCAGCAAGGGGTATGGCACGGAGAGGATAGAGGACGTACTGCAGAATATCTTTCCAGATGCCAGGGTGGCACGTATGGATCTGGACAGTACAAGAAGCCGCAGTGCCTATGAGGCCATAATACGTGGCTTTCAGCGTGGTGAGACAGACATACTGATAGGCACACAGATGGTGACGAAGGGACTGGATTTCAGGAAAGTGACTGTGGTGGGCATATTGAACGCAAGCACAATGCTGAACCAGCCGGATTTCCGCAGTTATGAAAGGGCCTACCAGATGATGACACAGGTAGCAGGCAGGGCTGGCAGAAGCAGTGCCTCGAATGACGGGGCGGTGCGTCCGGGACGCGTGATCCTCCAGGTTCACGATGCCAGCCAGCCAACGGTACAGCAGGTTGTGAGGGGAGATTTTGAAGATATGTACCGGACGCAGATGGAGGAGAGGCGCCTCTTTAACTATCCACCGCACTGCCGGTTGATCTACGTTTACATGAAGCATAAGGACGAGCGAGTGCTGGAGCATCTTGCCGAGGAAATGGCAAGATTGCTGAGACAGGTATTCGGACATAGGGTATTGGGACCCGATATGCCACCTGTGGCGCGCGTACAGACCATGTGCATAAGAAAGGTGTGCCTGAAACTGGAGATCGGAGCCAATATGGCAGAGGCAAGAAAGCGCATGCTGGAAATACAGAAGTACCTTGTGGCGAAACCAGAATACAAGGCTGCCATCATGTATTACGACGTGGACTGAGGGAACGGAAAAGGAAAGGTGAAAAGGGAAAGGTGAAAACGGAAAACCAACACCGCGCCAGCAAACCGCCCAACGTCGCAATGGAAATTGCTCCCCTCAGAGGGCACAGAAGCACATCCAGTGCTTCTTCTGAAGACCCTCTTTGCCCCCTGAGACAGGGGCGACGAGCGAAGCGGAGGGGGTGGATAACATCCTCCATCTTTCTCCTTTCTCCCTTTCTCCTTTCTCCTTTCTCCTTTCTCCTTTCTCCTTTTACTTCTTTAGTTCCGGGTACTGGATGCGCGTATGGTATATGGTCTGTAGCTTTGACTTCAGAACCTGCTTGGCATTTTCTATATCCTGGAAGGTGATGGGAGCATTCTTGAAATGCCCCTCAGACAATTGACCGTCCACTATCTTGTTGACAAGTTCGGAGATGCTTTCTTCGGTAATATCCTTTAGACTTCTGCTTGCAGCCTCCACGGCATCACACATCATCAGGATAGCCTGCTCCATGGTTGTAGGCTCAGGACCAGGGTAGGTGAAAATGCTTGGATCTATCTCTATGTCTGGGCATTTGTTTTGTGCCTGGATGTAGAAGTAGCGTGTGATACTGTTGCCGTGGTGCGTGGTGATGAAGTCCTTGATGACTTGAGGCAATTTGTGCTTTTCGGCAAGTGCCAGGCCTTCGCGCACATGGCTTATGATAATCTGGGCAGACTGTACGTCGGTAAGCCGGTCGTGCGGATTGATGCCACGCTGGTTCTCGGTATAGAAGGCTGCATGACGTATCTTGCCAATATCGTGGTACAGTGCGCCTGTGCGGACAAGCTGGTTCTTGGCTCCCAACCTTTCAGCTACAGCTGCAGCAAGGTTGGCAACCTGCATGCTGTGCTGGAATGTGCCTGGTGCTTCCTCCGACATGCGTCTGAGAATGGGGCTGTTGGCATTTGACAGCTCTATGAGGGTGACATTGCTGGTGAAACCGAAGATGCGCTCGATGGGTATAAGCAGCAAGTATGCAATCATCATTAGCAGACAACTTATGGCTATGCTGATGAGATCGGTGTAGTTGACGTCCTCTATGAACAGCACGCGTCTGTTGATAAGCTGTATGCTGATGTATGACAATACAGAAACAGCAAGTACGATTAGAATGGCCCTGAACAGTTCTGAACGTTCATTGAGCTGCTGCAGACTGATGATGGCGGTGAGGCCGGCAAGAGCCTGTATGGTGAGGAACTCTGCAGGTTGGGACACTGCAGGTACACACATGAGCAAGGTCATGAGATGTGCGATGAATGCAGTGCGGCTGTCCATGAAGATTCGGATGAATATGGGCGTAATGCAATACGGCAGCATATAGGGACTGATGTCGCTGTGCACTACGATTGCATATGTGATGAGAGGAAAGACAAGGAAAAGTGTGCAGGTGAGGAGCATCACCCGTGAAGAACCCAGATAATCATTGCGGAACTGCTGGAAATACATGAAGAACAGGATGACAATGATGCAGCTGTATATGAGCTGGCCGCTGAGGTTAAGTATGATCTCCGTAGACGATTTCTCCCGCTCGTCAAGATGATGGTGCATACTTTCCAGTATACGGAAGGTGTTGGCATCGATTATTTCTCCACGGTCAATGATTTTCTGTCCCACAATAACCTGTCCGAGGTATGGTGTGATAAGGCTTTCAACGTCTTTCATCTGCTGCTCGCTCTTTTCCGCATCATAGTGCAGGTTTGCAGACAGGAAACGGTTGAGCTTGCACTGTATCAGATGAGAACGCTGGTATTTGGTGGTGTCTGCACTGCTGAGCAGAGTTTCATATGCAGTCTTTGGGGAATGAATGTCGGAAGTGGAGCGTATGGTGGACCTGTTTCCTGTAATTATACGAATGGAGCTGATACGGGGATCACTGATAAGATCGTATTCGCTTCCTGCTACGATTCCATGGTCGTAAAACTCCATCAGTCTGCTGGTGATGTAGTTTTCGTAGTAATCGGGAATGGTGTTCTTTAATTCCTTCTGGAAAGTATTGTGCCAGGCCATGATGGCACTGTCTGCCGTATTTATGTTGCATTGGAAATACGGTTCGTAATAGCGTATGACACTGTCCCTTTCATGTTCGAGTCGCTCTTCGCTCTTGAATATAGGGAAACTGTCCTTCGCTATCAGTGTGGCATAGTCCCAGATGCCTCCTTCATGGTAATGAAAGGTGCGGACGCTCTCGCGTGGCATGAAGAGAACAAAGATTGCTATTACAACGATAATTGACAGGCAACGGCTGATGTAGTCGCGTCGTGTCCATTTGTTTCTATGGTTATATCTGCTCATGTCCTAATTCTATTTTGCGACCGCTAAATTACAAAAAAATACCATGTGAAATGAAAAAAAAGTTGTATTTTTGTGGCAATAATAACTATAATATAATAATGTAATGGCAGAAAGAAGAGTTAGAGTGCGTTTTGCACCCAGTCCGACAGGACCTTTGCATATCGGCGGTGTGCGTACTGCACTATATAATTATCTGTTTGCACGCCAGCATGGCGGCGATTTCATTTTCCGTATAGAAGATACGGATTCCGGTCGCTTTGTACCCGGAGCGGAGGAGTATATTGTGGAGTCCTTCAACTGGCTCGGCATAAAGTTTGATGAAGGTGTCGGTTTCGGCGGCGAGCATGGCCCTTATCGTCAGAGCGAGCGCAGGGACATCTATCGCGAGTATGTGAAGGTGCTGCTGGATGCCGGCAAGGCATACATCGCTTTCGATACACCAGAGGAACTGGATGCAAAGCGTGCCGAGATAGAGAACTTCCAGTACGATGCCAAGACCCGTGGCATGATGCGCAACTCGCTGACTATGCCCAAGGAGGAGGTGGATGCGCTGATAGAGAGCGGTCACCCCTATGTGGTGCGTTTCCTGATAGAACCAGGAGAGGATGTTCATGTGGATGACATTATACGTGGCGATGTGGTCATAAATTCAAGCATACTGGACGACAAGGTGCTGTATAAGAGTGCTGACGACCTGCCAACATACCATCTGGCAAACATTGTGGACGACCATCTGATGGAGGTGACACACGTAATCCGTGGCGAGGAGTGGCTGCCAAGCGCTCCCTTGCACGTGCTGCTGTACCGTGCTTTCGGCTGGCAGGATACTATGCCTCGCTTCGCGCATCTGTCTCTGTTGCTGAAGCCTGTGGGCAACGGCAAACTGTCCAAGCGTGATGGCGACAAGTTGGGCTTCCCCGTGTTCCCCTTGGAATGGCACGATCCCAAGAGCGGTGAGGTGAGCAGCGGCTATAGAGAGAAGGGCTATCTGCCCGAGGCAGTGATCAACTTCCTGGCTCTGCTTGGTTGGAATCCTGGTGAGGAGGGTTCTGAGTTGTTCTCCCTTGATGAGCTTGTCAAGCTATTCGACCTGAGCAAGTGTTCTAAGAACGGTGCCAAGTTTGACTTCGTGAAGGCAGCATGGTTCAATCATCAGTATATGATACGCCGTGATGATATCGAGTGGGCACCCGAGTTCGGTGAAGTGCTGGCTGCCGAAGGTGTTGAGGCTACTGATGAGCAGATGGCCGAGGTGGTGCGCATGATGAAGATGAAGGTTATCGAGTATGTAGACGCTCAGGGCAACAAGAAGAAGCGCAATATCAGTTTTGCTTCCGACCTGTGGCCGCTGACCAAGTTCTTCTTCGTAGCTCCTGTTGCTTTCGATAAAGAAGACAAGTTTGTCAAGAAGAACTGGAAGGAGACGACTGCCGAGGAGATGAAACAGTTTGCCTCTGTGCTGGAGACAGTAGAGGACTGGACCCAGGAAGGCATGAAGGCAGTCTGCGACCCATGGGTGGAGCAGAGCGGCGTAAAACCCTGGAACGCATGGCGTGTGTGCCTGGTAGGCGAAGGTCAGGGTCCTGATATGTACGAACTGGCAGCATTCCTGGGCAAGGAAGAAACTTTGCGCAGAATGGCTTTTGCTGTTGAAACCTTGGGCTAATCCAGTATAGAGCAACAAACATGGCAATTATAAAGACTCTGAAGGGTATGCCTGCTCCCAGATTTGGCAAGCACTGCTATTTCTCGGAAGGCGCTGTTATAGCCGGTGATGTGGAGATGGGCGATGACTGCACTGTGTGGTTCAATGCGGTGGTGAGAGGTGATGTCCATTTTATAAAGATAGGAAACAGAACCAACATTCAGGACAATTCATGCCTGCACACTCTTAATGGCAAGGCTCCATGCATATTGGGCGATGATGTTACCATCGGGCACTCCGTAACCTTGCACGGTTGTGAGATAAAGGACGGAGCTTTGGTAGGTATGGGAGCCACGGTGCTGGACCATGCTGTTGTGGGCCGTGGGGCTATTGTTGCCGCAGGTGCTCTGGTTCTGAGCAATACCGTCATAGGTGATGGCGAACTGTGGGCAGGAGTTCCTGCCAAGTTTGTGAAGAAAGTGGATGCAGAACAGGCGCAGACACTGAACAAGACCTATGCCCGACACTATATAGAGTACAGTGACTGGTATAGGGAGGCAGATGCCGATCCAATGAATACACAGAATGTAACAACGAGCGACGAATATGTCTACAGAGGATAAGCTCCGTGCCATACGCGAGTGGATGGCTCAGGAAGGTTTGGATGCTCTGGTCGTCCCAACGGATGATCCGCATGGTTCTGAATATCTGGCAGAGCACTGGCAATGCCGAAAGTGGCTTACTGGCTTTACCGGCAGTGCCGGTACGGCGGTGGTTACTCGCGATGAGGCTTTGCTGTGGACTGATTCAAGATATTGGATTCAGGCGGAGGAGCAGTTGGCTGGAACCGAGTTCCGCCTGATGAAAGATGGCGTGGATACGGATACAGACGAATGGCTCAAGGGGCACTGCGAGAATGTCATGTGGAGCTATAATGCTCCGTTTGATGAGATTTGGACAGACCGGCCGCCGCTGCCATGCACTAAGGCGTGGGTCATGAAGGATGAGCTGGCTGGTCAGTCTGCCAAGGATAAAATACAGCGTCTGGTGGATTACCTGCAGACTAACGGCTGTCCTGGCATCTATGTGTCTGACTTGGCGGAAATAGCATGGCTGCTGAATATACGTGGCAATGATATTGCCTATAATCCGTTTGTAATCTCTTTCCTGTATGTAGGTGCTGATGGCAAGCATGTCCTTTATGTAAATAAGGAGCAGGTTGCCGATATAGTAAATTATCTGCATGCATTGGGCATAGCAGTAGAGGACTATGATGAGGGTCTGGTGGAATACTGTTCGGAAACTCCCATTGCTGAGTGGAAGTGCATAAAGAACAGTGTTGAGCAGGATGGATTCAAGAAGGCGCACATCCGTGATGGAGTAGCAATGGTGCGCTTCATGGCACGAATGGATGACGCACTTGCTGAGAACAGACCCATATCGGAAATGTGGGTTGACAGGGAACTGACATCCCTTCGTGCTGAGCAGGAAGGTTTCGTGTCTTTGAGCTTTGAGACCATTGCCGGTTTTGGCGAGCATGGGGCAATAGTGCATTATGAGGCAACGGAGGAAAGTGATGCTGCGATTGCGCCCAACGGCTTGCTTTTGCTGGATAGTGGCGCGCATTACGACTGTGGCACTACGGATATAACACGAACCATATCTGTGGGAGAACCAACTGAGGAGGAAAGGCGGGTGTACACGCTTGTGCTTAAAGGGCACCTGCAACTGCAAGCCATGCATTTCCCAGAGGGAACAACGGGATTGCAGTTGGATACTGCAGCCAGAGCCGCTATGTGGCGTGAAGGATATGACTTCGGTCATGGCACAGGTCATGGAGTGGGGCATGTGCTTGGTGTACACGAGGGACCAGCGCAGATAAGGAAGAACTATCGGAAGGATACAGTCAAACCTATCCGGGAAGGACATGTGATAACTGATGAGCCTGGAATATATGTTAAGGGCAAGTTTGGAGTGCGTATAGAGAATTGCCTGTTGTGCGTAGCGGCGCAGGAAACAGATTTTGGGCGCTTCCTTAAATTTGAACCGCTGACCTTATGTCCTTACGATAGGAAACTGGTGGCTGCAGAAATGCTGACCTGCGACGAACGCCGTTGGTTGAATAATTATCATGAAAGAGTAAAGGAGGTGCTCATGCCACTTCTTGCCAACGAGCGGGAAAAAGCCTGGTTGGAGAAGGCAACGCTCGCTATATAGTTTTATTTGTAAGATTTAAGTGTCAAAACATGGTGGCATGAGGTAAAAAATATACGTTTGCTTTGCTTCGTATTTGAAAAAACATTATCTTTGTTCGGAATAAATTTTAATCAAACACTAAATATTAAGAATTATGGCTTTTTTGACTGACGAGAAACTTCTTATTGTTGGTGCCGGCGGTATGATCGGTTCTAACATGGTACAGAGCGCTTTGATGCTGGGTCTGACTCCCAATATCTGCTTGTATGATATTTTCGAACCCGGTGTTCATGGTGTTGCCGACGAAATGGCTCATTGCGGTTTCCCCGGTGCTAACATCACTTGGACTACCAATCCCGAGGAGGCATTTACCGGTGCCAAGTATATCGTGTCTTCAGGTGGCGCTCCCCGTAAGGAGGGTATGACCCGTGAGGATCTGCTGAAGGGTAACTGCCAGATTGCTGCCGAGTTCGGTGACTTCATCAAGAAGTACTGCCCCGATGTTAAGCACGTTGTGGTTATCTTCAACCCCGCTGACGTAACTGCTCTTACTGCTTTGATCCACTCTGGCTTGAAGCCCAACCAACTCACCTCTCTGGCTGCTCTCGATTCTACACGTCTGCAGCAGGCTTTGGCTAAGGAGTTCGGTGTTCAGCAGGACAAGGTTACCGGTGCCAAGACTTATGGTGGTCACGGTGAACAGATGGCTGTGTTCGCATCTCAGGTTAAGATCGATGGCAAGCCTTTGGCAGAAATGGGTCTTTCAGAGGAGCGTTGGGCAGAAATCAAGCACAACACTGTTCAGGGTGGTTCAAACATCATCAAACTTCGTGGCCGCAGCTCATTCCAGAGCCCCTCTTACTGCGCTATCAAGATGATTGAGGCTGCTATGGGTGGCGAACCTTACACTCTGCCTGCGGGTTGCTATGTAAACAGCGAGGAGCTGGGCTATAAGAATGTTATGATGGCTATGCCCACTGTAATTGATGCAGACGGCGTTCACTACGTTGCTCCTGAGGGTACAGCAGAGGAGATGGCTGCTTTGGCTTCTTCTGTTGAACATCTTGGCAAGATGCGTGACGAGATCATCGCTCTTGGTATCATTCCCGCAGTTGAGGACTGGACTAAGGAGAATCCCAACCTGTAATCTGCTAATACAGGGATACACCTTATATATAATATATAGGCTTGAGGTCGTGCCATATGGTACGACCTCAATTTTTGATTATTTTTATGAAAATCCTTTGCCACTTCATAAAAAGGTCGTACCTTTGCGCCGCAAAATGGGTTTTTGCATAACATTAACTAATTTAATTAATTACAAAACAATGATTGTAGTACCTGTAAAAGAAGGTGAGAACATTGAGCGCGCGTTGAAGAAGTTCAAGCGTAAGTTTGAGAAGACTGGTGTAGTTAAGGAGCTCCGTGCTCGTCAGCAGTTTGACAAGCCCTCTGTTAAGAACCGTCTGAAGATGGAGCGTGCTATCTATGTACAGCAGCTTCAGCGCGTAGAGGACTAATCCTCGGAAAAGTATTAAAGAAGTTTAATTTTTGAGGCATCCCCTTTGAAGTTGCCGAAAAAATGTCTATCTTTATCCTCAGAAAAAGCATAAGAGGAATATAAATGGATGCTTGGTTAGAGGATTTCTTTGCTTATTTGAGGTATGAGCGTGCTTACAGTGAGCGTACGATTATCTCATATAGCAGTAGCCTGAAAGAGTTTGGGTTATATTGCAAATCCTTGGAGAATGACTTCTCGTGGGCAGCGGTTACATCCGATGATGTTCGTTCGTGGGTCGTTTCTTTAGTAGAAGCCGGTCTTTCGGTGGCTACTGTATGCAGGAATCTAAGCGCAGTCCGTTCGTTCTATCGTTTCTTGCTGAAGCGTGGGATGATGGATGTGGATCCTTCCTACAGTGTGATTGCACCGAAAAAACAAAAGCCCCTTCCGTATTTTGTGGGAGAAAAAGAAATGAGCAGTCTGTTGGCTGAAGTTTCTTTCCCGGATACATACGAAGGCGTGCTGAGCAGGACGGTGGTCTCCATGCTTTATGCGACAGGAATGCGTGCTTCGGAATTGCTGGGACTTAACGTATATGACGTTGATTTGGGCAATTTGTTGATTACGGTACTTGGAAAACGCAATAAGCAAAGGAGGATACCTATGTTGCCCGAGTTGAAGACGTGCATAGAGGATTATCTTCGTGTGCGTGCCCAGGTTCTGGAAAACGGGGCTGATGAAGAAGCTCTGTTTTTGAGTGAACGTTCTGGCAAAAGAATCAGTTACGGAAAACTTCGTGTTCTGGTCCGGGATTCCTTGGGTAAGGTGACCATGCAGTCTAAGCGAAGCCCGCATGTGTTGCGGCATAGCTTTGCAACCTCTCTGCTTAATAATTCTGCTGATCTCCAGTCTGTGAAAGAGTTGTTGGGGCATGAAAGTCTTAAGACTACTGCCATATATACGCATACGACTTTTGAAGAGCTGAAGAAATTGTATAACCAGGCTCATCCCAGAGCTTAAAAGAAAAGGAGGATTTTATGGACATTAGAATCAAGGCGATTCACTTTGATGTGAACGAGAGACTTCAAGACTTCATTGAGAAGAAAGTTGGGAAACTGGGACGCTTCGAAAGCGAAATAGGAAAGGTAGAGGTGTCATTAAAGGTCGTAAAGCCTGAGACTGCCATGAATAAGCAGGTGGATATCAAGCTGGATGTTCCGGGCAAGAGTTTGTTTGCTACCGAGACATGCGACACTTTCGAAGAAGCAGTAGATAAAACGTGCGAAATTCTGGAGCGCCAGATAGAAAAGCATAAAAATAAATGAATAATACGCTAAAAACTTGCAAAAGTTTTGGCGGTTTCAAAAAATATGCCTAATTTTGCATCCGCAAATAGGCATACGGGTAGTTACCAGAGTGGCCAAATGGGGCAGACTGTAAATCTGCTGGCTTACGCCTTCGGTGGTTCGAATCCATCACTACCCACCCTCTTTTGAGACGTATATATAATAAGGTATGCGGAAGTAGCTCAGTCGATAGAGCACTAGCCTTCCAAGCTGGGGGTCGCGGGTTTGAGCCCCGTCTTCCGCTCAAAGAGAAGAGGGAATGTTGCTGCTTTAGCTCAGTGGTAGAGCGCATCCTTGGTAAGGATGAGGTCCCGAGTTCAACTCTCGGAAGCAGCTCTTTTTAGAATACAGATTAAAACAAATAAATATTAACTACCGCTATGGCAAAAGAAAAATTTGAACGTACCAAACCCCATGTAAACATTGGTACTATCGGTCACGTTGACCACGGTAAGACTACTCTGACTGCCGCTATTACAACTGTATTGGCAAACAAGGGTCTTTCTGAGAAGAAGAGCTTCGACCAGATCGACAATGCTCCCGAGGAGAAGGAGCGTGGTATTACCATTAATACCTCTCACGTTGAGTATGAGACTGCAAATCGTCACTATGCTCACGTTGACTGCCCTGGTCACGCCGACTATGTAAAGAACATGGTAACTGGTGCTGCTCAGATGGACGGTGCTATCATCGTTTGTGCTGCTACTGATGGTCCTATGCCTCAGACTCGTGAGCACATCCTGTTGGCTCGTCAGGTAAACGTTCCCCGTCTGGTTGTGTTCCTGAATAAGTGTGACATGGTTGAGGACGAGGAGATGCTGGAGCTCGTTGAGATGGAAATGGGTGAGCTGCTCGCTCAGTATGAGTTCGAGGAGGATACTCCTATTATCCGTGGTTCTGCTCTGGGTGCTCTGAATGGTGTTGCTCAGTGGGAGGATAAGGTAATGGAGCTGATGGAAGCTTGTGACACCTGGATTCAGGAGCCCGAGCGTGCTGTTGATAAGCCCTTCTTGATGCCCGTTGAGGACGTGTTCTCTATTACTGGTCGTGGTACCGTTGCTACTGGTCGTATTGAGACTGGTGTTGTAAAGGTAGGTGACGAAGTTCAGATCCTGGGTCTGGGTGAGGACAAGAAGTCAGTTATCACTGGTGTTGAGATGTTCCGCAAGCTGTTGGATCAGGGTGAGGCTGGTGACAACGTAGGTCTGTTGCTCCGTGGTATCGACAAGCAGGAGATCAAGCGTGGTATGGTTATTACACACCCCGGTGTAATCAAGCCCCACAAGAGCTTCAAGGCTTCTATCTACGTATTGAAGAAGGAAGAGGGTGGTCGTCATACTCCCTTCGGTAACAAGTATCGTCCTCAGTTCTATCTGCGTACTATGGACTGTACCGGTGAGATTCACCTGCCCGAGGGTATCGAGATGGTAATGCCCGGTGACAACGTAGAGATCAATGTTGAGTTGATTTATGCAGTTGCTCTGAACGTAGGTCTGCGTTTCGCTATCCGTGAGGGTGGTCGCACCGTAGGTTCTGGTCAGATTACCGAGATCCTCGACTAATACAAGTCTATAATATAAGACAAAGAGTCCTGCCAGTAATGGTGGGACTCTATCTACGGGAATAGCTCAGTTGGTAGAGCACTGGTCTCCAAAACCAGGTGTCGGGAGTTCGAGCCTCTCTTCCCGTGCCAAAAAATAAAAGAAAATGCATAGCATAATAAATTATTGCAAGAATTCATACGAAGAACTTGTGCATAAGACCACTTGGCCTTCGCGTAAGGAACTTACAGGTAGCGCTGTTGTTGTTTTAATTGCTTCCCTCTGCATCGCGCTGGTTGTATTTGCTATGGACTCTGTGTTCCAGGCTGGAATGGAGTTCGTTTATGATTTTCTGCACTAATCTTTAAACTGTTAGGAATGGCTGAAATTGAAAAGAGATGGTATGTTATGCGTGCCATCAGTGGCAAGGAAGGCAAGGTCAAGGAGTACATTGACGCAATGATTTCCCAGCATAGGGATTTCGCTTCAAATGTCTCACAGGTACTTATTCCTACAGAGAAGGTAGTGACGGTTCGTAATGGCAAACGTGTTGTTAAGGAGAAATGCCGTTTCAGCGGTTATGTCTTTGTAGAGGCTGCGCTGATAGGCGAAACTCAATCACAACTGCGAAATGTTCCTAACGTTCTCGGTTTTCTCTCTGCAACAAAAAATGAATCCAAGCCCATGCCTATGTCTCAGGCAGAGGTAAATCACATGCTTGGTACGGTAGATGAGATTCAGGATGTCCCAGAGGATGTAATGATTCCCTTCGAGATTGGAGAGAGTGTTAAGGTAACCGATGGTCCTTTCAGCGGATTTGATGCTGTTATTGAGGAAATCAATAACGATAAGAAGAAGCTGAAGGTTATGGTCAAGATCTTTGGACGTAAGACTCCTTTAGAACTTGGTTTTATGCAAGTTGAGAAGTTGTAGGATACAAACCTATGAGCAGGTTTTCCTTCAGTTACGTGAAGGATGGTATTCAAAGACGACTCACTAAATTAATTAATTAAAGAGAATAAGAAAATGGCTAAAGAAGTTGCTGGATTTATCAAATTGCAGATTAAAGGCGGCGCAGCAAATCCTTCACCTCCAGTAGGTCCTGCCCTGGGTTCTAAGGGTATCAATATCATGGATTTCTGCAAGGCTTTCAACGCCCGCACTCAAGACAAGGCCGGTAAGGTACTTCCTGTTGTTATCACCTATTATAACGATAAGTCTTATGACTTCGTTGTTAAGACTCCTCCCGTAGCAGTTCAGCTGATGGAGGTGGCTAAGGTAAAGAGTGGTTCTGCAGAGCCTAACCGTAAGAAGGTCGCTGAGATCACATGGGATCAGGTTCGTACTATCGCTGAAGACAAAATGCCTGACCTTAACTGTTTCACTGTTGAGGCTGCAATGACATTGGTTGCTGGTACTGCCAGAAGTATGGGTATTGCTGTGAAGGGTGAATTCCCTGGTAAATAATTTTAAAACTTCAATTAACAATGAGTAAACTGACAAAAAACCAGAAGTTGGTAGCAGAGAAGATTGAAGCAGGGAAGGCATATTCACTGAAGGAGGCTTCTGCCTTGGTTAAGGAAATTACAACTACCAAGTTTGACGCTTCTGTTGATATCGACGTTCGTCTGGGTGTAGATCCCCGTAAGGCTAACCAGATGGTACGTGGCGTAGTATCTCTGCCTAATGGTACAGGTAAGGTAACTCGTGTACTTTGTCTCTGTACTCCTGATCAGGAAGCTGCTGCTAAGGAAGCAGGTGCTGATTATGTAGGTCTTGATGAATATATCGAGAAGATTAAGGGTGGTTGGACTGATATTGATGTTATCATCACAATGCCCGCTATCATGGGTAAGATTGGTGCTCTGGGTCGTGTCCTGGGTCCTCGCGGTCTGATGCCCAACCCCAAGAGCGGTACTGTTACCATGGACGTTGCTAAGGCTGTCCGTGAGGTAAAGCAGGGTAAGATTGACTTTAAGGTTGACAAGACTGGTATTGTTCATGCTTCAATCGGTAAGGTGAGCTTCACCCCTGAGATGATTGCTGAGAACGCTAAGGAATTCATGGCAACCATCATGAAGCTCAAGCCCACTGCCGCTAAGGGTACATATGTTAAGAGTGTTTATCTTTCAAGTACAATGAGCCGTGGTATCAAGGTTGATCCCAGAACCACCGAAGAAATCTAAAAAAGTAATTCATCATGAGAAAGGAAGATAAAGGCTTAATTATAGCACAGCTCGGCGAAATGCTGAAGCAGTATCCTCACTTCTACATCGTTGATGTTGAGGGTATGAATGCAGGTCAGACAAGCACTCTGCGTCGTATGTGTTTCAAGAACAACCTGAAGATGGTTGTTGTTAAGAACACATTGCTCCAGAAGGCTCTCGAGGCAAGCGAGATTGATTTCGAAGCTTTGAATCCTGTTTTGGTTGGTACAACTGCAGTTCTCTTCACTGAGGTTGCAAATGCTCCCGCCAAGATGATCAAGGAGCTCAAGGGTAAGAAGGTAGAGAAGCCCGCTTTGAAGGCAGCTTATGCTGAAGAGGGTATCTACGTAGGTGCAGAGCAGCTGGATGCTCTCTGTTCAATCAAGAGTAAGAACGAGGTTATCGCAGACATCGTTGCTCTGTTGCAGTCTCCTGCAAAGAACGTTCTTTCTGCACTGCAGAGTGGTCAGAACACAATCCACGGTGTCCTCAAGACACTGGGCGAGCGTCCCGAATAATATACGGAACAGCCGCATAATAATTAACAAAAGTAACAAACTAATCAATAAAAAAATAAGAAAATGGCAGATTTGAAAGCTATCGCTGAAGAGTTGGTAAACTTGACAGTTAAGGAAGTTAATGAGTTGGCAACTATCCTGAAGGATGAGTATGGTATTGAGCCCGCTGCTGCTGCAGTTGCAGTTGCTGCTCCTGCTGCTGGTGCTGGTGAGGCTGCAGCTGAGGAGAAGACTGATTTCGACGTAGTTCTCGTTGACGCAGGTGCTGCTAAGCTCCAGGTTGTTAAGGCCGTTAAGGAGGCTTGTGGTCTTGGTCTGAAGGAGGCTAAGGAGATGGTTGACGGTGCTCCCAGCACTCTGAAGGAAGGCATGCCCAAGGCTGACGCTGAGGCTCTGAAGAAGACCCTCGAGGAGGCTGGTGCTAAGATCGAGCTGAAGTAATCAGAACTTCCTGAATAAGGAATCACGGTAAAGGATCCTCTGGTAGAGGGTTCTTTACCTTTTTGTGTCTATACAATCCAAAGTCATCATAAAAGACCAATTAGATGTCTAATATTATTAACAACAGAGTAAATTTTGCTACCGTCAAGGCTCCTTATGCTTATCCGGATTTCCTTGATGTGCAGTTGAAGTCTTTTAAGGACTTCCTCCAGTTGGATACTCCCCCAGAACTTCGCAAGAACGATGGTCTGTATAAGGTTTTCAGCGAGAATTTCCCCATTGCTGATACTCGAAACAATTTCGTTCTTGAGTTCCTGGACTATTATATTGATCCACCAAAATATTCTATCGAAGAGTGCCTTGAGCGTGGTCTGACTTACAGCGTACCCCTGAAGGCCAAGTTGAAACTTTACTGTACTGATCCTGATCACGAGGATTTCGATACAGTTATTGAAGACGTCTTCCTTGGTCCAATTCCATACATGACCAACAATGGCACCTTTATTATAAATGGTGCCGAACGTGTTGTGGTAAGCCAGCTGCATCGTTCTCCCGGTGTCTTTTTTGGTAGCAGTGTGCATAGCAATGGCACTCAGTTGTATTCTGCCCGTATTATTCCTTTCAAGGGCAGCTGGATAGAATTTGCTACCGACATCCAGAATGTAATGTATGCTTACATTGACCGTAAGAAGAAGTTGCCTGTAACAACCCTTTTGCGTGCTATCGGTTTTGAAAACGACCGTGACATTCTGGAGATCTTTGACCTTGCAGAAGAGGTGAAGGTTTCTGCCGATAACCTTAAGGCACATTTGGGCCAGAAACTGGCTGCTCGTGTCTTGAAGAGTTGGGTGGAGGACTTTGTTGATGAGGACACAGGCGATGTAGTTAGCATTGAACGTAATGAGATTCTCCTCGACCGTGAGAGCGAGTTGACAGAGGAGAACATCGCTCAGATTCTTGAGAGTGGTGAAAGCACAATCCTTCTCCATAAGACAGAGAACCAGGGTAGCGACTATAGCATTATTTTCAATACTCTTCAGAAGGATACTTCAAACAGCGAGAAGGAAGCTATCACTTATATATATCGTCAGTTGCGTAATGCAGATCCAGTTGATGATGCAAGTGCAAAGGAGGTTATATTCAACCTGTTCTTCTCCGACAAGCGTTATGACCTGGGTGAAGTGGGCCGCTATCGTATCAACAAGAAGCTGAACCTCTCTACCGATAACGATGTACGTGTGCTCACCAAGGAGGATATCATCGAGATTATCAAGTATCTGATTGAACTGATCAACAGCAAGGCTAATGTTGATGATATTGACCATTTGAGCAATCGTCGTGTGCGTACTGTAGGTGAACAGCTGGCAAACCAGTTCTCAATCGGTCTTGCCCGCATGAGCCGTACCATTCGCGAACGCATGAATGTACGCGACAATGAGGTGTTCAGTCCCACAGAACTTATCCACGCGAAGACAATCTCCGGTGTTATCAATACCTTCTTCGGAACAAATGCTCTGAGCCAGTTCATGGACCAGACCAACCCCTTGGCGGAGGTAACACATAAGCGTCGTCTTTCTGCCCTTGGTCCTGGCGGTCTCTCTCGTGAGCGTGCCGGTTTCGAGGTTCGTGACGTACATTTCACACACTATGGCCGTCTTTGTCCTATCGAGTCTCCTGAAGGTCCAAACATTGGTCTGATCAGCAGTCTTTGTGTATATGCAAAGATAAACGACCTTGGTTTCATTGAGACTCCATACAGAAAGGTAGAGAATGGTGTGGTTGATCTTTCTTCTGACGGTATCAGATATTATAGCGCAGAGGAAGAGGAGAAACTGGTTATCGGTCAGGGTAATGCTCCCTTGCGCGAGGATGGTACATTTATCCGTAAGGTGGTTAAGTGCCGTTGCGACGATGACTACCCAGTTGTTCCTCCCACACAGGTGAATCTGATGGACGTTGCTCCTCAGCAGATTGCTTCTATCGCTGCTGGTCTGATTCCCTTCCTGGAGCATGACGATGCTCACCGTGCATTGATGGGCAGTAACATGATGCGCCAGGCAGTTCCCCTGCTCCGTACCGAGGCTCCTATTGTAGGTACCGGCATTGAGAAGCAGGTATGTGAGGACAGCCGCACAATGATTACAGCCGAGGGCGAGGGTGTTGTGGATTATGTTGATGCTACAACGATCCGTATTCTCTACGACCGTACAGAGGAAGAGGATTTCGTAAGCTTCGAGCCTGCGATGAAGGAATACCGTATTCCCAAGTTCCGTCGTACCAACCAGAATATGACCATCGACCTCCGTCCTATCTGTGAGAAAGGGCAGCGTGTTAAGGCTGGTGATATCCTGACAGAAGGTTACTCTACCGAGGCAGGTGAATTGGCACTTGGCAAGAACCTGCTTGTTGCTTACATGCCTTGGAAGGGCTACAACTATGAGGATGCCATCGTGCTGAACGAGCGTGTTGTACGTGAAGATATCCTGACCAGTGTGCACGTTGAGGAGTTCAGTCTTGAGGTTCGCGAGACCAAGCGTGGTATGGAGGAACTGACAAGCGATATCCCCAATGTCAGTGAAGAGGCAACAAAGGATCTGGACGAGAATGGTATTATCCGTATCGGTGCCAACGTGGTTCCCGGTGATATCATGATTGGTAAGATCACTCCTAAGGGTGAGAGCGATCCCAGTCCCGAGGAGAAACTGCTCCGTGCTATCTTCGGTGACAAGGCAGGTGATGTTAAGGATGCTTCTCTGAAGGCAAGTCCCTCTCTTAAGGGTGTTGTCATTGACAAGAAGCTGTTCTCCAAGGCCATCAAGACCCGTTCTGCCAAGCTTGAGGACAAGAAGCGCATCGCTGCTATTGACGAGGAGTTTGAATGCAAAGTTGCAGACCTTAAGGCCATACTTATTGATAAGCTGCTTGAGCTTACCGCAGGAAAGTTGAGTGCCGGTGTCAAGGACTATATGGGTGCAGAATTGATTCCTGCAGGTGCAGAAATTACAGCTCCTGTATTGGAGACCTTCGACTACACCGCTGTACAGTTGAGTGGTTGGACCGATGACGAACATACCAACGAGTTGATCAAGACTCTTGTCATAAACTTCCTGAAGAAGTACAAGGTTCTCGATGCTGAGATCAAGCGTGCTAAGATTGCTATTACTGTGGGCGACGAACTGCCCAGCGGTATCATCCAGATGGCCAAGGTCTACATTGCCAAGAAGCGCAAGATCGGTGTCGGCGACAAGATGGCAGGCCGCCATGGTAACAAGGGTATCGTGTCCAAAGTTGTACGTCAGGAGGATATGCCTTTCTTGGCCGACGGTACTCCCGTAGATATCGTGTTGAACCCCCTGGGTGTGCCCAGCCGTATGAATATCGGTCAGATTTTCGAGACCGTACTTGGTGCCGCAGGTAAGAAACTTGGTGTAAAGTTTGCTACTCCCATCTTCGACGGTGCTCACCTTGAGGACCTCAATGAGTGGACCGACAAGGCAGGTTTGCCCCGTTACTGCTCTACCCAGTTGTACGACGGTGCTACAGGTGAACCATTCGACCAGTTGGCTACCGTAGGTGTTGCCTACATGCTGAAACTCGGTCATATGGTTGAGGACAAGATGCACGCACGTAGCATTGGTCCTTACAGCCTGATTACCCAGCAGCCCCTTGGTGGTAAGGCACAATTCGGTGGTCAGCGTTTCGGTGAGATGGAGGTTTGGGCAATCGAGGCATTCGGTGCCAGCCATGTTCTCCAGGAAATCCTGACAATCAAGAGTGATGACGTTACCGGCAGAAGCAAGGCTTACGAGGCTATTGTCAAGGGCGATGCTATGCCTAACGCTGGTATACCTGAATCTTTGAACGTACTGTTGCACGAATTGCGCGGTTTGGGTTTGAGAATTACGTTGGACTAAAAAAGAGAGAAACAAGATATGGCTTTCAAGAAAGAAACCAAGGTGAAGAACAACTTCACCAAGATAACCATAGGACTGGCATCCCCCGAGGAGATTCTCGAAAACTCTTATGGCGAGGTGCTCAAACCCGAAACCATCAACTATCGTACCTATAAGCCCGAGCGTGACGGTTTGTTCTGCGAGCGCATCTTTGGTCCCACCAAGGACTATGAGTGCCATTGCGGCAAGTACAAGCGTATCCGCTACAAGGGTATTGTCTGCGACCGTTGTGGTGTAGAGGTTACTGAAAAGAAGGTTCGCCGCGAGAGAAGCGGTCATATCCAGCTTGTCGTGCCCGTAGCACACATCTGGTATTTCCGTTCTCTGCCCAACAAGATCGGTTACCTCCTGGGTATGCCTACAAAGAAGCTGGACAGCATCATCTACTATGAGCGTTATGTTGTTATCCAGCCCGGTATACTTGCTCCCCGTGACGACAAGGATGAGCGTGGTATCCAGGATGGTGTTGCCCGTGAAGGTGATTTGCTCAGTGAAGAGGAATATATCTCTTTGGTTGACCGTCTGCCTCGCGACAATCAGTATCTTGACGACACTGATCCCAATAAGTTCGTTGCCAAGATGGGTGCCGAGGCTATCCTCGACCTGTTGCAGCGCGTAGACCTGGACAAGCTCAGCTACGAATTGCGTGACAGTGCAAACACAGAGGGTGCCCAGCAGCGTAAGAACGAGGCACTGAAGCGTCTGCAGGTTGTTGAGAGCTTCCGTGCAAGCCGCGAAATCAACAAGCCCGAGTGGATGATTCTGCGTATTCTGCCCGTTATCCCACCTGAGTTGCGTCCTCTGGTACCCCTGGATGGCGGCCGTTTCGCAACCAGCGACCTGAACGACCTCTACCGTCGTGTTATCATCCGCAACAACCGTCTGAAGCGTCTGCTGGAAATCAAGGCTCCCGAGGTTATTCTGCGTAACGAAAAGCGTATGCTCCAGGAGGCTGTCGACAGTCTGTTCGACAATAGCCGCCGTGCCAGTGCCGTCAAGTCTGAGAGCAACCGTCCCCTCAAGTCACTCAGCGACTCGCTGAAGGGTAAGCAGGGCCGTTTCCGTCAGAACCTGTTGGGTAAGCGCGTTGACTATTCTGCACGTTCGGTTATCGTTGTAGGTCCCGAGTTGAAGATGGGTGAGTGCGGTCTGCCCAAACTTATGGCAGCCGAACTGTACAAGCCATTCATCATCCGCAAGCTTATTGAGCGCGGTATCGTTAAGACCGTAAAGAGCGCCAAGAAGATTGTTGACCGTAAGGATCCCGTTATCTGGGATATCCTTGAGAACGTGATGAAGGGTCATCCTGTGCTTCTGAACCGTGCACCAACACTGCACCGTCTGGGTATCCAGGCATTCCAGCCCAAGATGATTGAGGGTAAGGCTATCCAGTTGCATCCCCTGGCATGTACTGCGTTCAATGCCGACTTTGACGGTGACCAGATGGCCGTTCACCTGCCCCTGTCCAATGAGGCAATCCTGGAGGCTCAGCTTCTGATGCTCCAGAGTCACAATATCTTGAACCCTGCCAATGGTGAGCCTATCACCGTTCCTTCACAGGATATGGTACTGGGTCTGTATTATATTACCAAGCTCCGTCCCGGTGCTAAGGGCGCTGGTATGAGTTTCTATGCCCCTGAGGAGGCAATCATTGCCTACAACCAGAACCGTGTGGAGATTCATGCACCCATCAAGGTTATCGTTGATGACCTGCTTGAGGATGGTACTTTGGGCAAGCGTCAGGTAGAGACCTCTGTTGGTCGCCTTATCGCCAATGAGATCATCCCAGCCGAGATTGGTTACTTCAACGATGTCATTGCCAAGAAGACCTTGCGTGGCTTGATTACCAAGGTTATCAAGAGCGTCGGTGTAGCTCGCGCCTGTGAGTTCCTTGACGGTATCAAGAATCTTGGTTACAAGATGGCATATGAAGGTGGCCTGTCATTCAACTTGGGCGATATTATCGTTCCTGAGGAGAAGGCAGAACTCGTTCAGCGTGGTAACGATGAGATTGAGCGTATCACCATGGACTATGGTATGGGTTTCATCACCGACAAGGATCGTTACAATCAGGTTATCGAAACCTGGACCAAGGTTAACAACGACCTCTCCAAGATTCTGATGAAGACCATGGCCGAGGCCGAAGAAGGTTTCAATGCCGTGTACATGATGCTCGACTCTGGTGCTCGTGGTAGCGCCGGTCAGATCAGCCAGTTGTCTGGTATGCGTGGTCTGATGGCAAAGCCCCAGAAGGCAGGTGCTGAACCCTTGACCATTGAGAACCCCATTCTTTCTAACTTTAAGGAAGGTATGAGCGTGCTGGAGTACTTCATCTCTACCCACGGTGCCCGTAAGGGTCTTGCCGATACCGCTCTGAAGACTGCCGACGCAGGTTACCTGACACGTCGTCTTGTTGACGTTTCTCACGACGTTATCATCACTGAGGAGGATTGCGGTACATTGCGTGGTCTTGAGTGTACAGCACTGAAGAATGGTGACGAGGTTGTCAGCTCTCTCTACGACCGTATCCTGGGTCGTGTCAGCGTACATGATGTGATCCATCCCACAACAGGCAAGATGATCGTTGCAGCTGGCGATGAGATTACTGAGGCCAAGGCCAAGGAGATTGAGGATAGCCCCATCGAGATGGTTGAGATACGTTCAGTGCTGACCTGTGAGAGCCGCAAGGGCGTTTGTATGAAGTGTTACGGACGCAACCTGGCATCAAGCCGCATGGTACACAAGGGCGAGGCTGTGGGTGTTATTGCAGCCCAGTCTATCGGTGAGCCTGGTACACAGTTGACTCTGCGTACTTTCCACGCCGGTGGTGTGGCAGGTAATGCCGTTGCCAATGCACAGATTAAGGCCAAGTACGAGGCTCGTCTGGAATTTGAGGAACTCCGTACCGTAGAGGCACAGAACGACAACGGCACCATTCAGGTAGTAGTCAGCCGTCTGGCCGAGGTTCGTTTCGTAGAGCCCAAGACCGGTATTGTTCTGCTCAGCCAGGACGTTCCCTATGGCAGTATTCTCTTCAAACAGGAAGGCGATATTGTCCAGAAGGGCGACATCATTGCCCAGTGGGACCCCTTCAACTCAGTTATCGTAACTGAGAGCGCCGGTAAGGTTAAGTTCGAGGACGTTATCGAGAACGTGACATACCGCGTGGAGACCGACGAGGCTACAAAGCAGAGCGAGTACATCATCATTGAGTCTAAGGACCGCAACAAGATTCCCGCTTGCCACATTTTGGACGAGAACGGTGATATCTTGCGTACCTATAACTTCCCCATCGGTGGCCATATCGCCATTGTGGACGGTGCCGATGCCCGTGTGGGTGAAATCCTTGTCAAGATACCTCGTGTAGTAGGTGGTGGCGGCGATATTACCGGTGGTCTGCCTCGTGTAACCGAGCTGTTTGAGGCACGTAACCCCAGTAACCCTGCTGTTGTGGCAGAAATCGACGGTGTCGTTACCATGGGCCGTCTGAAGCGTGGTAACCGCGAGATCACCATCACCTCTAAGGTTGGTGACGTTCGCAAGTACCTCGTGCCCATCTCAAAGCAGATTCTGGTACAGGATAACGACAACGTTCGTGCCGGTACTCCTCTGTCTGACGGTGCCATCACTCCTGCCGACATTCTGGCCATCAAGGGTCCCACCGCCGTTCAGGAGTACATCGTTAACGAGATTCAGGACGTTTACCGTCTGCAGGGTGTAAAGATCAACGACAAGCACTTCGAGGTTATCGTACGCCAGATGATGCGCAAGGTTCAGATTGTAGAACCTGGCGACACCCGCTTCCTGGAGACTCAGGTTGTGGACAAGCTCGACTTCGCAGAGGAGAACGACCGCATCTGGGGCAAGAAGGTGGTTGTCAATGCTGGCGACAGCGAGACAATGCACGCCGGCCAGATTGTTACCGCACGCCGTCTGCGCGACGAGAACTCTCTGCTGAAGCGTCAGGACAAGAAGATCGTGGAGGTTCGCGATGCAATGCCCGCCACATCTACCCAGATCCTGCAGGGTATCACCCGTGCTTCTTTGGCTACAAGCTCGTTCATGAGTGCCGCATCCTTCCAGGAGACAACCAAGGTGCTCAACGAGGCTGCCATCAACGGCAAGAGCGACTACCTCGAGGGTATGAAGGAGAACGTAATCTGCGGTCACCTGATTCCTGCCGGTACCGGTATGCGCGACTACGAGAAGATCGTGGTAGGTTCTCGCGAGGACTACGAGCGCACTCTGGCCAACCGCAAGGCTCGTCTCGACTTTGATGATTTTTAGCAGTTACTATTAGACTATGATAAATAAGCGCTTTGCCAAGGTGTAATAACTTTGACAAGGCGCTTTTTTAAACTGAAAACTGAAAGGTGAAAGGTGAAAACGGAAAACGATAAGAAAGACGATAACGATGTTCGCTCACCTTTAACCCTTTAACCTTCCACCTTTCACCTTTCACCTTTCACCTTCCCCCTAACCGTTCCCCAATATGATTCACGAAATAAAGCTTAAGGTTCGCGACTACGAATGCGACCTTCAGGGCATTGTCAACAATGCCAACTATCAGCACTATCTCGAACATGCCCGTCATGAGTTCCTCCTTGAGCGTGGTATCAGTTTTGCGCAGATGCACGAGGATGGCATCGATGCCGTGGTGGCACGTCTCAACATGGAGTTCAAGACTCCGCTGCGCAGCCGCGACGAGTATGTATGCAAACTGGATGTCAAGAAGGAAGGCATACGCATTGTCTTCTATCAGGAAATCTACCGTGCAAGTGACAACAAGTTATGTGTCAAGGCCAAGGTAGACTCTGTTTTGGTCCAGAACGGACGCCTGATTTCGTCATGTCCGGAATTGGAGGATAAACTCTTTGCTTCTTCCGATGTTCTCTAATCTGGACAGGCGCATCTTTGGCATAGCATTGCCCAGTATTGTCAGCAACATTACCGTTCCTCTGTTGGGATTGGTAGATGTTGCCGTTACAGGCCATATGGGAGGTTCTGCCGCTAGTGCCACAGCCTCCTCCCTGCCAGCATCATACTATGTTGGTGCCATTGCCGTGGGAGGCATGCTTTTCAATGTTATCTATTGGATGTTTGGTTTCCTCAGGATGGGAACCGGAGGCGAAACCGCCCAGGCTTGGGGGCGCAAGGATTTAGACGGAGTGGTACTATTGCTCGTGCGTAGCCTCCTCCTTGCCCTTGTTCTTGCTTTGCTGCTAATGGCACTTTCTCCATTTGTGCGTGAAGGCGCTTTATGGTACATAGCGCCAGAGGCAGAGGTGGCAACGCTCGCGCGTACCTATTTTAATATATGTATATGGGGAGCCTTACCAGCTCTTGGCCTTTTTGCCATGAACGGATGGTATATCGGCATGCAGAACTCACGCTTCCCCATGATTGTTGCCATAGTGCAGAACCTGCTGAACATTTTCTGCAGCATAGTCTTTGTCTATGTGCTGGGCATGCGCATAGAGGGTGTTGCATTGGGAACCTTGTTGGCGCAATGGGTTGCGTTCGCTTTTGCCCTTGTCCTTTGCATGAAATATTATGGGAGGTTATGGAGGAGAGAGTCTTTCTGTATGCCTCCGTTCGGCCGCCTCTTGCGCCAGGCACTTGCTCCCCGTAGCACAAGCAACCGCCAGAACTTTTCCTTGTTCCTGCGCACCCTTTGCCTGATAGTTGTGCACTTCATGTTCATTGCCGCTGGAGCAGCGCAGGGCAGTGTGGAACTGGCGGTCAATACGCTGCTCATGCAGATGTTCACCATCTTCAGCTACTTTATGGATGGTTTTGCCTATGCCGGCGAGGCGCTTGTGGGCAAGGCCATAGGTGCTGTCAATAGCGAAGTCTGCCGTTCCGTGGTACGAAGGCTCTTCCAATGGGGTGGGGTAGTGGCATTGTTCTTTGTGGCATTGTATGCTTTGGGAGGCGATTGGTTCATGTCGTTTCTCACAGACGATGTGCAAGTTCTGGAAGCTGTATCCCGTTACCGGCATTGGACTCTGCTTCTTCCTCTGTGTGGCGTGGCGTCCTTCCTGTGGGACGGAGTCTACATTGGTGCAACCTCCCCGCGCCTCATGCTCCTGTCCATGGCCATCAGCATGGTTCTTTTCCTTGCCGGCTATTTCCTCCTCATCCCCCTCTATGGCAACCATGGTCTGTGGATAGCCTTCCTTTCCTATCTTGCCTGCCGAGGCATGGTGCAGACGCTGACATATAGGAAGATTTTGCCTTAATCGTTTGGTCGGTTCGCTCAAAAACGCTACTTTTGTGTGAGGAATAGAAATTTAATAAATCAAAACCACAATAACATTATGTTGTTTGAACAGATTAGCAAAGACATAGTCGTGGCCATGAAGGCCAAGGACAAGGTTCGCCTGATGGCATTGCGCAATGCCAAGAAGTATTTCCTGGAGGCTCTCACCGCCCCCGGTGCCGATGCCGAACTCTCCGACGAGCAGGCGCTGAAGATTCTTTCCAAGTTGGTGAAGCAGGGCAAGGACACAGCCCAGCTCTATGTGGAGCAGAACCGTCCCGACTTGGCAGAAGAGGATATGGGACAGGTCCTCGCCCTCGAGGCATATCTGCCCAAGGCACTCACTCCCGAGGAATTGGAGGCAGAACTCCGCACTATCATTGCCGAGGTTGGCGCCACCAGCGCCAAGGAAATGGGCAAGGTGATGGGCGTTGCCAGCAAACGTCTGGCAGGCCGTGCCGATGGCAAGGACATTTCCGCCAAGGTGAAAGAACTGCTGGGATAGGAATTCTGCCAAGGTAATATAAAATCGGGGTGTGCACTGGTGAACAGGCACGCCCCGATTTGTCGTTTTTGTCTGGTATTGGTCTTGTGGGTCTGCTATTGTCCCCGTTTAGCTACAGTCCAATCATTACACCCGCCGACAATCCGTTGAACTGTGGACCGTATTCGCAGTGTATAACGTTGCAGGGACTGTATTTCACATACGCTCCCAGTGACTTCCAGTGCAGACCCATGCGCAGGTCTATGCTTACGGGGCGATGCTTTATCTGTTCGCTGCATTCCTCTATTTTCCTGTTGTCAAGTTCGTATTTCGTCTTCAGGCTTCCGTATGCATTCCAGTTCAGTATGGCAGCCGCACTTATAGCAAAGTCCTTATGGAATTTATATTTGTATTCCAATGGGAATGTGATACTGAATATCTTCAGGCGCGAGAAGTCGATATTGGCATTGTCAGGATAGGGCGACAGGGAAATGCCAGCACCATCCTTTACAAAACGGGTGTATCCTGTCATTCTGTAGTTCTTCCAGTTGAATCCCATGCCGATACCTAATTTGTGACGCCCATGGTTGTATTTGCGTCCACAAGAGAAGAGGTTGAAGAAGATCTCCATTGAAGAACCCATACTCACATTCATGTCTTGAGGTGTGTTCAGACCGTTTACAAAGCCCAACCCCAGACCACCGATATTCAGAAAGTTCTCGGACTTGGATTTGTGCTGTGTTTTTTTCAGTTGGATGTCGTCAGTGAGTACGGAGAAGCTCCAGCTGTTTGCTCTGTCTTGGGCATACGTAGTCACGAAATTTACGGTGCAGAGAAGGCAAAGTAAGAGATTTTTCAGTTTCATTGTCTATTCGTGTTTGATATTTATATTATGTGTTGTCTAATGCTTGGTAAAAGTTTTGCGTAGCTGTTTTATGTCGGCCCTACCTTCCATGTAGATTAAGGTAATGTTGTTGTCATTTCCTTTTCTCAGTGCATTGTTACGGTAGAAAATATAGCGGTTGATGCCTTTCTTGGTAGAAGAAAGTTGGTAGAGTCCATAGTATAGACGACCATTTGTGTGGTTTGATTCGTGGCAGAATGCATCCTTGACATCTTTTTCTATTCTTGCCTCAATCATTAGGCTTGTCTTGTCTGATGTTTGGACGGTAAGGCTTTTGAATAGGCTGAGATGGTAGGTTTCTATGCTTGCTCCGCTTAGATGTACTTTTGTAGCACCTTTTAGTTCCATGTCGAACAGTTCGTTTATTTTCAAATCAGTCTGTGCAAGCAGCATTGGCGATATCTGTAGCCACAATGCCAATAATATTACTCTTTGTGCCATATCTGTTATTCGGAAAGGGTGTTGAACATGTTGTGTAATTGCTCTTCCATGTGTTTTTCGTTTTCTTCGGTTACGGTGACGCTTTGCATTGACTTTTTCATCAGCGACAGTACTTCGTTTCGGTCTGTGATATGTTTGCCATCGGCATAGGCAATGCATACGTCCGGATATTCCGTCGGGCGTGATGATAGCAAAGTGTGCCCGATGAGAAAGTATGCCATCGTCGCGCATGCCGCCATTCCGGCTATTTTGGTGTAGAGGTATCTTTGCCGGCCAATGCCTTTTTCTGTATCTTTGGTGGTGCAATGTTGTCTTTTGCCCGTTGCAATAAATCCCATGACAGCCTTTATCTCATCGTAACGGCTGTCGTAGCCTTCTTTTGAGGTAAGGAAGTGCTTCAGGCTTCTTTCCTCCTCCTCAGTTGTCTCTGCGTTGTAGTACCGTTCTATGAGTCTGTCCCAATACTCGGCCTCGTATGTGTGGTAGGTGTTATTCATGTTGAAGTTGTTTATAACATTCACGAATGGTCTTGCGTGCTCTTGATAGTTGCATCCTTACGGCAGGAGGTTGCATATCCAACAACTTGGCTATTTCTTCGTAACTCTGCTCCTCATATTCTCTCATCCTCAGGATGTTTTGTTGCAATGGCGTCAGTTTCTGTTTTACTATTTCTTCAATACGACAGAAGGTTTCCTCTCTTTCCAGTTCTTCTTCATGGGATGGGTCGATGTTTTCTTGCGTTTGCCCTGTTTCCATATTCCTGTTGGTGTTCCGTTTCCTCAGGGAACTTATGCTGATGTTTCTGGTCGTCACGTAAAGCATGGCCGATGCATCTTCTTCATCTTTGATTCTCGCCGATCTTGACCATAGCCTTACGAATGCTTCTTGTAGGGCATCTTCGGCATCTTCGTGGCTATGCAGTATGCGACGTGCTGTGTCAAGGAGCATATTCTGCATTCTGCCAAAGGCCAAAAGCAGGGGATGCTCTTGGCTATCCTGCTTTTCTTCTCCGGTAGGTTTTGTATGCTGTGCCTGACTCATGTTTCTTTGTTGGACGTGATTGTATGTATGGCTGTTATTGCCCTGTCTCTACTGATATAACGCAAAGGTATTGCTTTTGTAACATGTAAAATCAGTTTTTCCCAATATTTTTATTCATTCTGAGGGAACTGCTTGGTCAGGGAACTTCGTGCATAATAAAGGGAATAACCGGTTTATGGGAACAAGAAGAGGGCATCGCAATCACGCAATGCCCTCTTCTATGTGTATGTGTGTAATGCAGGGATTTTGCCTTACTTCAACTGATCAGCAACGAATGCCTTCATCTCCTCGCCGCGAAGGTTACGCTTCACGATGGTACCATCGGGGCCGAAGAGCATAATCTGTGGAATGCCCTGAATGCCGTAGAGCTCGGTGGCATTGACCTTGCCGTCGCGGGGAACGTAGATCTGAGGATAGGTGATACCCTCTTCCTTCAAGGCTTCCTTGAACTTATCTTCCTGATCCCATACGTTCACGCCCAGTACCACGAACTTCTCGCCGCCGAACTGCTTCTGCAACTCGATGAGGTTGGGAATCTCGCGCTTGCAGGGACCGCACCATGAAGCCCAGAAGTCGGCGAGCACATACTTGCCCTTGCCCACATAGTCAGAGAGCTTTGATTCATTGCCCTCCAGGTCAAGGCCGCTGAAGTCAACAAACATCTTGCCTTCCTTGGTCTTCTCTGCAACCTCCAGGAAAGTGTGCAGGTCGTTTACGGCCTTAATCTCGGTGGCATACTTCACCTCGGCAATAACAGAGTCAAGCTCAGCCAGGTCGTTATAGAACTCGCGTACTACCATACCCAGGATGCGTGCACCCACGAGGTTCTCCTTGTTCTCGCTGATTCCATTGCGGTAGATGTCGTACAAAGCCTCGATGTCGCCCTGGATAGAGTCGCGCACCTGGGGGTAGGCGATACCCTCGGCCATAAGTTTCTCTGCTTTCTCGTTAAGAGCCTTGCTTGCCTCGGATACAGTCTGCATGATGGCGTTCAGCTGGTCGTTCAAGCCGCCGTTGTCGCTCACCTCTGCGGGAGCCTGGGTCAGGTCTGCGGTGATCGTTGCACCGTTCTGTACCATTACGGGCACCTTTGTCTTCTCCACGCTGATCACGTATGCACTCTGGTCGGCTACCAAACCGGCAAAAGCAAATGCGCTGTCTGCAACTACGCAGGAATCCACTGTTTCGCCCTCTTTGTTCTGCAACAGAGCCAACTTGCCTTCATACTCTCCTGTTGTCTTGCCCTGGATAGCATACTCCTTGGGACCACAGCTGGCCAGCAGCAGGGCAGGAATGGCAAGATACATTAATTTCTTCATAATCTTGATTAATTATATTTGGTTAGTAATATAGATTCAACGGCGCAAAGATACTACATTTTGATGTAAAAGGTCTAATGTTCAATTAATTTTTAAGTTTATTTGTCCTTTGACGGACTTCTTCATGCCCCACTTGCCCAAATGCGCTCCAATAACTACGAATAAACGTTAAAATAGCCCCTTTCTCGCAAAAATACGATATCTGTGTATTGCGATATTCGTTGTCTTTCCCGTACTTTGCCCTTGCAAACACACTAAAACGCTATTAATGATATGAGACACAAGGAGAACACGCTTACCAGATTGGAGTTCCAGGTTATGAAAATTCTTTGGGACCTTGACCGCCCTGCCTGTGCATGGGATTTGGTCAACGAGTGGCCAGAACCTAAACTTGCCTACACCACCGTGGCAACCTACTTGAAGGTACTCTACGAGAAGGGGTATTTGACATACTCCAAAAACAAGGGCGAGGGCAAGACTCACTTGTTCGAACCTCTGGTGTCGCGTGCAGAGTATACGCGCCGAACTATGCAAGGTGTGAAGAAGGACTTCTTTGGAGGCAGTTTGAAGTCCATGTTCAGCTATTTTATACGCGAAGAGAACCTTACTCCAGAGGAGATCCAGGAACTTCTCGCCTCGGTGGAGAGGGAAGAGTAATGTTTGTCAATTAGTCAAATCTTACTACTTCGAATTCTCTGACTTCTCCGATTATACAAAAAACTCTGAAAACCTTATTTCATGATAGAAGCAATATTTCTTTATTCCATACGTTCGGCTTTTGTGTTGACGTTGCTCTATGTGCCGTACATGCTTATTCTCAGGAAGGAGAGTTTCTTCCGCCTGAACAGGGCAGTGCTCCTACTCATACTCCTTTTCTCCGTGATGCTTCCCATGCTGGATGTCCACTTCCTGTCCTTGGACAAGCAACCTGTGGTGCAGGCAGCCAAAGAGCAGATGGTGCAGGTGGGCATACCCGTGGAAGGATACCACCTTTTACCCGAATTCAGCGTACAAGCCCAGCATGTTCCCGTTCAGGTTTCATGGTTCCATGTCGTATCGGTACTCTTCTGTTTCGTGGCTATGGCCATGCTCCTGTGGCGTATTATGCAGATTATGCGCATGAACTATATTGTCAGACGTGGTAATCTTTGGCACGAGGTAGAAGAGGGCATCGACATACATTGTCACGCCGGCGAGGTATCTCCCTTCAGCTGGATGAACCATGTGGTGATTTCCGAGCGCGACTTCCACGAGAACGGTCGTGAAATTCTCCTGCACGAAACAGGACACATCCGCTCTCTCCACTCATGGGACCTGCTCCTGCTCTCCGCCGTACAGATACTCCAGTGGTGGAATCCTCTGGCCTATGTCTTCGCCTCCAGCCTGCGCGATGTGCACGAGTACGAAGCCGACGACTATGTTCTCCGCCATGGCATTTCGGCACGCGACTATCAGTTGTTGCTAATAAAAAAAGCTGTTGGCACCAGCTCCTACACTTTTGCCAACAACTTCGACCATAGTTTAACTCTAAAACGTATCACTATGATGCAGAAAACCAAATCCAGTGTGTGGATGCGCAGCAAGGTGCTGTACATCATCCCCATGGCAACCCTGGCACTCAGTGCCTTTGCCACAAGTGAACCAACGTCCCTTTCCGGCAATGATGTTGCCAAAGACGAGGACAAAGTTATTAAAATTTCTTCAATGGTGCAAGCCGGAGGGGAAGAAGGTTCTGCCGCACTACTCCATGACGATCCGGACACCGTATATTTCCAGAACGGCCGTCAGGTGGATGCCGAGAGTCTCAAGTCCCTTGCTGCGGAGAACATCGCTTCGCTCACCGTGTTTAAGAATGGTGAGGCTGCCAAGTCTCTTGGCCATGCCGGCAAAACGGTGATTGCGATTGAAACCAAGACAAAGTTGGACACTCTGAAGGTCAACATTGTGGAGAATCCAGCATGTAATGCCCAGTTCAAGGGAGGGGACATGGCTTTGATGCAATGGCTCAGAAAGAATGTCAGGTATCCCCAAGCTTCCCAGTCATTAGGGGTACAGGGAAAGATAACCGTACAGTTCTATGTTTCTGAAACAGGTAGGATATTCAATGTGAGAGCGATATCTATTGATAAGAATGAACCTCAGAGTGGTCAGACCCTGGAGGAGTTGATCGTTCAGGCCTATGCCAAGGATATGGCAAAGCTGGGCAAGACTCTCTCTGCCGAGGAGACCAAGGCGCACAAAGTTGCTGTTATGGCTCTGGTTAAGGAGGCCGAAAGGGTAGTGCGTGAAATGCCCGCATGGGAACCCGCTTATCTCGACAAGGACAAGACCAAGCCTTGCACCGTGAAGTTCGCCATGCCCATAATGTTCAGGTTGGGTTAATGGAGAATAATTAGGTTAGATTACGGCATACTAAGTCGTGGGGAGAGGGTGTGAACATAGTAGCATCCTCTCCTGCTTGTAAGCGTAGGGCCGCACTGCTGCATTGCTTGCTCAGTTTCCCAACAGGAAAACTACAGTTCTCAAGTAAGAGAACTTGAGTTTCCTTGTAGGGAAACTGCCTCGCCGCTACTATTGAAGTCTTTTCCTGGTTTCAGCAGATTAACTCGTTTTGATAGAATCCAAAGATAACCTGTCATACTGCCGTTGCTGCATTTTTATAGGAGAAAACAATTAAAAAACAATAGTAAAGGCAATTATTTTACTGAAAATGTACCGTTTTTCGGAATTTTGTTGTACCTTTGCAACCCGAATGGGCATACTGTGCCCCTCCTTAATTGTATACACATAATTAATATATATAACAAATAAAAATTAAACAAAATGCCTACAATTCAACAATTGGTAAGAAAAGGCCGTACCGTGTTGGTAGACAAGAGCAAGAGCCCCGCTCTGGACAGCTGTCCTCAGCGTCGTGGTGTTTGTGTTCGTGTTTACACTACCACACCTAAGAAGCCTAACTCAGCTATGCGTAAGGTAGCTCGTGTGCGTCTGACAAACTCTAAGGAGGTTAACTGCTACATCCCCGGTGAGGGTCACAACCTGCAGGAGCACAGTATCGTTCTCGTTCGCGGTGGTCGTGTAAAGGACCTGCCCGGTGTACGTTATCACGTAGTTCGTGGTACTTTGGATACCGCAGGTGTTGCTAACCGCACACAGCGTCGTTCTAAGTACGGTGCTAAGCGCCCCAAGGCTGCTAAGAAGTAATACTCCCCTTTGCAAGTATAAGGCGAGTCAAGTTATTTAAAAACAACCGTTTTGGTGTTGCAGACAGTGTCCTGAGTAAACCCTGCAGCGGCAGGAGTTGAAGAAGAAGTACAAGATGCAAACCTGAACACAAAACAATTGAAAGAAAATGCGTAAAGCTAAACCAAAGAAGAGAGTTATCCTTCCCGATCCCAAGTTCGGCGATGTGAAGGTATCAAAGTTCGTTAATCACCTCATGTACGATGGCAAGAAGAGCATCTCTTACGATATCTTCTACAACGCACTCGAGATTGTAGCCAACAAGATGCAGAGCGAGGAGAAGCCCGCACTGCAGATCTGGAAGGAGGCTCTGGACAAGATTACTCCTCAGGTAGAGGTTAAGAGCCGCCGTATCGGTGGTGCTACTTTTCAGGTTCCCACAGAAATTCGTCCCGACCGCAAGGAGAGCATCTGCATGAAGAATATGATTCTGTACGCTCGCAAGCGTGGTGGCAAGACCATGGCTGACAAGCTGGCTGCTGAGATCCAGGATGCTTACAACGAGCAGGGCGGTGCCTACAAGCGTAAGGAGGATATGCACCGTATGGCCGAGGCTAACCGTGCGTTCGCTCACTTCCGTTTCTAAAATAAATCCATCACTAATTCAATTTACGACACAATGGCAAAGCAAGATCTGCATTTGACTCGTAACTTCGGTATCATGGCTCACATTGATGCCGGTAAGACAACTACCAGTGAGCGTATCCTCTTCTACACCGGTAAGACACACAAGATCGGTGAGACCCATGATGGTTCTGCTACCATGGACTGGATGGCTCAGGAGCAGGAGCGTGGTATTACCATTACCTCTGCTGCTACTACCGCTTACTGGACCTGCAAGGGCGACAAGTATAAGTTCAACCTGATTGACACTCCGGGACACGTGGACTTCACCGCTGAGGTAGAGCGTTCACTCCGTGTACTCGACGGTGCCGTTGCTACATACTGCGCAGTAGGTGGCGTTGAGCCCCAGTCTGAGACCGTATGGCGTCAGGCCGACAAGTACAATGTACCCCGTATCGGTTATGTTAACAAGATGGACCGCTCTGGTGCTGACTTCTATGAGGTTGTTCGCCAGATGAAGGAGGTTCTCGGTGCTACTCCCTGCGTTGTGGCTCTGCCTATCGGCGCAGAGGAGACCTTCAAGGGTATTGTTGACCTCATCAAGATGAAGGCTATCCTGTGGCACGACGAGACTATGGGTGCTGAGTATGACGTTGAGGATATCCCCGCTGACATGGTTGACGAGTGCGAGGAATGGCGTGGCAAGATGATTGAACTCGCTGCTGAGCAGGACGATACCTTGATGGAGAAGTACTTCGAGGATCCCGACAGCTTGAGCGAGGAGGAAATCGTTGCTGCTATCCGTAAGGGTACTCTGAACCTGGATATCGTTCCCATGACCTGTGGTTCTTCTTTCAAGAACAAGGGTGTACAGACTCTGCTCGACTATGTCTGCATGTTCCTTCCCTCTCCTCTGGATACTCCCAGCATCGTGGGTACCAACCCCGAGACCGGTGAGGAGGAAGCACGCAAGCCCAGCGAGGACGAGAAGACAGCAGCTCTGGCGTTCAAGATCGCTACCGATCCATACGTAGGTCGTCTGACCTTCTTCCGTGTATACTCTGGTAAGGTTGAGGCTGGTTCATACATCTACAACGTTCGTTCTGGCAAGAAGGAGCGCGTAAGCCGTCTGTTCCAGATGCACTCTAACAGCCAGAACCCCGTTGACTGCATTGCAGCTGGTGATATCGGTGCTGGTGTAGGTTTCAAGGATATTCACACTGGTGATACTCTGGCCGAGGAAGGCGCTCCCATCGTACTCGAGTCAATGGACTTCCCCGATCCCGTTATCGGTATCGCAGTTGAACCCAAGACCCAGAAGGACCTGGATAAGCTGAGCATCGGTCTGCAGAAGCTGGCCGAGGAGGATCCCACCTTCACCGTTAAGACCGACGAGCAGAGCGGCCAGACCGTTATCTCTGGTATGGGTGAGCTCCACTTGGATATTATCATCGACCGTCTGAAGCGCGAGTTCAAGGTTGAGTGTAACCAGGGTAAGCCCCAGGTTAACTATAAGGAGGCTATCACTGCTACCGTTAACCACCGTGAGGTTTACAAGAAGCAGTCTGGTGGTCGTGGTAAGTTCGCTGACATCATCGTTAACGTTGGTCCCCGCGACGAGGACTACAACGAGACTCCTCTGCAGTTCGTTAACAGCGTAACTGGTGGTAACATTCCCAAGGAATTCATCCCCAGCGTTCAGAAGGGCTTCGATGCTGCTATGAAGAACGGTGTTCTCGGTGGCTTCCCCATGGATAGTCTGAAGGTAGAGTTGGTTGATGGCTCATTCCACCCCGTTGACTCTGACCAGCTGTCATTCGAAATCGCTGCCCAGATGGCTTACAAGGCTTGCTGCGCTAAGGCTAAGCCCGTACTGATGGAGCCCATCATGAAGCTCGAGGTTGTTACTCCCGAGGAGAACATGGGTGACGTTATCGGTGACTTGAACAAGCGTCGTGGTCAGGTAGAGGGTATGGATACCACTCGTACCGGTGCACGTCTCGTTAAGGCTATGGTTCCCCTGGCAGAGATGTTCGGTTATGTAACCGCTCTGCGTACCATCACCTCTGGTCGTGCTACCAGCTCTATGACCTACGATCACCATGCTCCCGTTAGCACTGGTGTTGCTAAGGCAGTTCTCGAGGAGATGAAGGGTCGTGCCGACCTCCTCTAATATCCTTGGAGACTATAATAAAAAAGCATCATAAGGAAAGGGACAACCATTAGCAAACGACTCTTAATGGTTGCTCCCACCTTATTAAATAATAATAATAAAGAAAGAAATGAGTCAGAAAATTCGTATTAAGCTGAAGAGCTACGACCACATGCTCGTAGACAAGAGTGCAGAGAAGATCGTTAAGACCGTTAAGGTGACAGGTGCTGTTGTATCTGGTCCTATCCCCCTGCCCACTCACAAGCGTATCTTTACCGTTAACCGCTCAACCTTCGTTAACAAGAAGAGCCGTGAGCAGTTCCAGTTGAGCGCATACAAGCGCCTGATCGACATCTACTCAAGCAATGAGAAGACTGTAGACGCTTTGATGAAGCTCGAACTCCCCAGCGGTGTAGAGGTAGAGATCAAGGTGTAATACCCTCTACATGCATGTTTGATAACATAAAAGGCCCTCATGATAACCTCGTGAGGGTCTTTTTGTGTCCTTTTGGGTGTTAAAACGCCCTTTTTTGTACGCGTAGGCGTATTATTTTGTGTAATCTCTTGTGTAATTAATTAAAAATCCGTAACTTTGCACTCGAAAAGGAAAGGAATGCGCTGGCTTCGGCTATCAAACTTTCTCAAAAAGAACGCCTATTGTGGCGGTTCTCTTTTTGTGTGCCTACAGGTAGGCTTCGCATAAGAGAATTTAAACGAGACTAAAAACAACAATTTAACAACAACTTATTTTAAATTAACTGAAATGCCAGGATTATTAGGAAAGAAAATCGGAATGACATCCGTTTTCAGTGCCGACGGTAAGAATGTACCGTGCACTGTTATCGAAGTTGGTCCTTGCGTGGTAACTCAGATTAAGACCGTTGAGAAGGACGGCTATGCAGCTGTTCAGCTCGGTTATGAAGAGGCTAAGGAGAAGAATACTTCTGCTCCTTTGGCTGGTCACTTCAAGAAGGCTGGTACCACTCCCAAGCGCCACTTGGCTGAGTTCACAGACTTTGAGGGCGAGCTGAACCTCGGTGATTCTATCACTGTAGAGCTCTTCTCAGACTGCTCTTTCGTTGATGTAGTTGGTACATCAAAGGGTAAGGGCTTCCAGGGCGTTGTGAAGCGTCATGGTTTCGGTGGTGTAGGTCAGGCTACACACGGTCAGGACGACCGTCTGCGCAAGCCCGGTTCAATCGGTGCTTGTTCATACCCCGCTAAGGTGTTCAAGGGTATGCGCATGGGCGGCCAGATGGGTAATGAGCGTGTAACCACTCACAACCTGCAGGTGTTAAAAGTTATCCCCGAGCACAACCTCCTTCTCATCAAGGGTAGTGTTCCCGGTTATAAAGGTTCAATCGTTAGCATAGTTAAGTAAGATGGAAGCAAGTGTATTGAATATCAAAGGTCAGGATACTGGCCGCAAGGTAGTGCTCAATGATGCTATCTATGCTATCGAGCCCAACGATCACGCAATCTATCTGGACGTTAAGCTCATTATGGCTAACAAGCGTCAGGGTACTGCAAAGACTAAGGAAAGAAGCGAGATGAGCGGTTCAACCCGCAAGCTCGGTCGTCAGAAAGGCGGTGGCGGTGCACGTCGTGGTGACATCAACAGCCCTGTGCTCGTAGGCGGTGCTCGCGTGTTTGGTCCTCAGCCCCGCGACTATGGCTTCAAGCTGAACAAGAAGGTTCGTCAGCTGGCTCGTTGCAGTGCTCTTGCCTACAAGGCTCAGGAGAACGCAATCGTAGTTGTTGAGGACTTCACTTTTGAGGCTCCTAAGACAAAGTCTATGCTGGAGGTGTTAAATAATCTTAATATCGCAGGCAAGAAGACTCTCGTAGTTACTCCCGCTTCTGATAAAGGCGTATATTTGTCTGCTCGTAATCTCCAGCGTGTTGCAACCATGCCTGCTGCAGCTCTGAATACCTATCAGGTTCTGAATGCTGACGTTATGGTTGTTGCAGAGAGCGCTCTGGCTGTTATCGAAGGTAACCTCACTAAGTAATAAAGACGTACAAGACTATGACATACATTATCAAACCTCTGGTCACTGAGAAGATGACTGGTATTACAGAGAAGCAGAATAAGTATGGCTTCGTGGTACGTCCTGAGGCAAACAAGATCGAGCTGAAGAAGGAGATTGAGTCTCGCTACAACGTAACCGTTACCGATGTTAATACATGCGTATACGCAGGTAAGAACAAGACTCGTTACACTAAGGCTGGTCTGCTGAAGGGTCGTACAAACGCCTTCAAGAAGGCTATCGTTACTCTGAAGGAGGGCGATGTTATTGATTTCTATAGCAATATTTAATTAAGAGATGGCAGTACGTAAATTTAAGCCCACAACACCGGGCCAAAGACATAAGATTATAGGTACTTTCGAAGAGATTACTGCATCAGTACCTGAAAAGTCTCTCGTATGTGGTAAGAAGTCTACCGGCGGTCGTAACACAACCGGTAAGATGACCGTTCGCTATATCGGCGGTGGCCACAAACAGAAGTATCGTTTCATTGACTTCAAGCGTGAGAAGGATGGTGTTCCTGCTGTAGTTAAGACTATCGAGTATGATCCCAACCGTTCAGCTCGTATCGCTCTTCTTTACTATGCAGATGGTGAAAAGCGCTATATCATTGCTCCCAACGGTTTGAAGGTTGGCGCTACCGTAATGAGCGGTGCAGAGGCTGCCCCCGAGGTAGGTAACGCACTTCCCCTGCAGAACATCCCCGTAGGTACCGTTGTTCACAACATCGAGCTTCGTCCCGGTCAGGGCGGTATGCTGGTTCGTTCAGCAGGTAACTTCGCTCAGCTCACTTCTCGTGAGGGCCGTTACTGCGTGATCAAGTTGCCTTCTGGTGAGACTCGTCAGATCCTCAGTGCTTGTAAGGCTACTGTAGGTAGCGTAGGTAACAGCGACCACGCTCTGGAGAGCTCAGGTAAGGCAGGTCGCAGCCGCTGGTTGGGTCGTCGTCCTCACAACCGTGGTGTTGTCATGAATCCTCATGATCATCCCATGGGTGGTGGTGAAGGCCGTCAGTCAGGTGGTCATCCCCGTTCACGCACTGGTCTGTATGCTAAGGGTAAGAAGACACGCGCACCCAAGAAGCAGTCCAACAAGTATATCATTGAGAGAGCCAATAAGAAGTAATCAACGGAAGTTAACAGCGTAATATTATGAGTCGTTCATTAAAGAAAGGTCCCTATATCGAAGTTAATCTTGAGAAGAAGGTTCTTGCCATGAATGAAAGCGGCAAGAAGAACGTAGTCAAGACCTGGGCTCGTGCTTCTATGATCTCTCCTGATTTCGTAGGACATACAGTAGCCGTGCACAACGGAAACAAATTCATTCCCGTTTACATCACCGAGAACATGGTAGGTCACAAGCTGGGCGAGTTCGCTCCCACCCGCAAGTTCGGCGGCCATGGCGATAAGAAGAAGAAGTAAACGGAACCAACAACTGGATAAAATAAGAATAATATAATGGGAAAAAGAAAAAGATTAGCTGCTGACGCAAGAAAGGAAGCACGCAAGGCCCAGAGTTTTGCCAAGTTGCAGAACGTTCCTTCTTCTCCCCGCAAGATGAGATACGTTGTTGATCTGGTTCGCGGAATGGAGGTTAACAGAGCACTGGGAACACTGAAGTTCTGTGCAAAGGCTGCAAGCGCAGATGTGGAGAAGCTGCTCCGTTCTGCTATCGCAAACTGGGAACAGAAAAACGATCGCAAGGCAGAAGATGGCGAGTTGTACATCTCTAAGATTTTTGTGAACGAGGGTGCTACCCTCAAGCGTATGAGACCTGCTCCTCAGGGTCGTGGTTACAGAATCCGCAAGCGTTCTAACCACATCACCTTGTTCGTCGACACTAAGAATGATTAATTAGAAAAGAAACATGGGACAGAAAGTTAATCCTATAAGCAACCGTCTTGGCATTGTCCGCGGTTGGGATTCAAATTGGTTTGGTGGCAAGAACTGCGGCGACACAATCCTCGAGGATAGCAAGATCCGTAAGTATCTGAATGCCCGTCTTGGTGACGCTAGCATTTCACGCATTGTCATCGAACGTACACTGAAGATGGTTACCATCACCGTGTGTACAGCCCGTCCAGGATTGATCATTGGTAAGGGTGGTGAAAAGGTTGACAAGCTCAAGGAAGAGTTGAAGAAGGTTACCGACAAGGATATCCAGATCAACATCTTCGAGGTTAAGAAGCCCGAGCTCGACGCAACTATCGTTGCTAACAGCATAGCTCGCCAGGTAGAGGGTAAGATCGCTTACCGCCGCGCTATCAAGATGGCTATTGCCAATTCAATGCGTGCTGGCGCTGAGGGTATCAAGGTTCTCATCAGCGGTCGTCTGAACGGTGCTGAAATCGCACGTTCTGAGATGTTCAAGGAAGGCCGTACTCCCCTGCACACCCTCCGTGCTGATATCGACTACTGCCATGCAGAGGCTCTGACAAAGGTGGGTATCCTCGGTATCAAGGTATGGATTTGCCGCGGTGAGGTTTATGGCAAGAAGGACCTGGCTCCTAACTTCACTCAGACTAAGGAGCAGGGCCGTGGTTTCGGTGGCAATGGCGGTGGTAAGAACTTCCGTCGCAAGAAGAACAACAACCGTTAAAAACTGAATTAAAATGTTACAACCAAAAAGAACTAAATACAGAAGGCCACAAAAGAACCACCGTAAGGGTAATGCAATGCGTGGCAATCAGTTGGCATTCGGTAGCTTTGGTATCAAGTCTTTGGAAACACGTTGGATTACCGCCCGTCAGATTGAGGCTGCCCGTGTAGCAATGACACGTTACATGCAGCGTGAGGGTCAGAGCTGGATTCGTATCTTCCCTGACAAGCCAATCACCAAGAAGCCCGCTGACGTACGTATGGGTAAGGGTAAGGGTGACCCCGTAGGATATGTGTTCCCCATTACCCCCGGACGTATAATTTTCGAGATTGAAGGTGTAAGTTACGAGATCGCGAAGGAGGCTCTTCGTCTTGCAGCACAGAAGTTGCCCGTAACCACCAAGTTTATTGTAAGACGTGATTACGACAAAAACGCATAAAGATGAAGATCGCAGAAATTAACGCAATGACCGCTTCTGAACTTGCAGAGCGCATCGCTGTTGAGGTAGCAAACTATGATCAGATGAAGTTGAATCATGCTGTTGCTCCTCTGGAAAATAACTCTCAGATTAAGGCTGCTCGTCGTAACATCGCCCGCATGAAGACTGTGCTTCGCCAGAAAGAGTCAAACAAGTAATTAGGTACTTCAAGATATGGAAGCAAGAAATTTAAGAAAAACTCGTATGGGTGTCGTGGTTAGCGACAAGATGGACAAGACCATCGTGGTTGCAGCCAAGTTCAAGGAGAAGCACCCTATTTATGGTAAGTTCGTTGCGAAGACGAAGAAGTACCATGCACATGACGAGAAGAACGATTGCCACAAGGGTGACACCGTTTTGATCATGGAAACTCGTCCTCTGAGCAAGACCAAGAGATGGAGAGTAGTAGAAATCGTAGAAAGAGCTAAGTAAAAATGATACAGGCAGAATCTAGATTAGTAGTTGCAGACAATAGCGGTGCCAAGGAGGCAAAGTGTATCCGTGTCCTCGGTGGTACTCGTCGCCGCTACGCTTCTGTAGGTGATGTGATTGTCGTTGCTATCCAGAGCGCAATCCCCACCAGTGATGTTAAGAAAGGTGCAGTATCAAAGGCCCTGATCGTACGTACCAAGAAGGAAGTTCGTCGTGCTGATGGTTCATATATCCGCTTCGATGACAACGCATGTGTTCTTCTGAACAATTCAGGAGACCTGCGTGGTAGCCGTATCTTCGGTCCTGTTGCCCGTGAGCTTCGTGCCGCAAACATGAAGGTCGTGTCTCTGGCACCTGAGGTTCTTTAATATTCAAAGACGAAAGAAGAACAATGAGTAAGTTACACATTAAGAAAGGCGACACCGTAATCGTTAACTCTGGCGAGAACAAGGGTCAGAGCGGTAAGGTGTTGAAGGTGTTCGTTAAAGAGCAGCGCGCCATCGTCGAGGGTGTAAATAAGGTTAAGAAGAGTCAGAAGCCCAGTGCCAAGTACCCTCAGGGTGGCATTATCGAGATCGAGGCTCCTATCCACATCTCTAACCTGAACCCCGTTGATCCCAAGACAGGCAAGGCTACTCGCATTGGTAGAAAACTGAATGCAGACGGCAAGTTGGTCCGTTTCGCTAAAAAGAGTGGAGAGGAAATCTAAAATGGCAAATACTGCAAGCCTTAAGAAAGAATACGCAGAGCGTATCGCTCCTGCATTGATGAAGCAGTTCAACTACGACTCTTCAATGCAGATCCCCGTTCTGAAGAAGATTGTCATCAACCAGGGTCTGGGTATGGCAACTGCTGATAAGAAGATTATCGAGGTTGCTATCAAGGAAATCACCGAGATTACCGGTCAGAAGGCAGTTGCAACCTTCTCTAAGAAGGACGTTGCTCAGTTCAAGTTGCGTAAGAAGATGCCCATCGGTGTTATGGTAACTCTGCGTCGTGAGCGCATGTATGAGTTCCTCGAGAAGTTGGTTCGTGTGGCTCTGCCCCGTATCCGTGACTTCAAGGGTATCGAAAGCAAGTTTGATGGCCGTGGTAACTATACCCTCGGTATTCAGGAGCAGATCATCTTCCCTGAGATCAACATCGACGCAATCGACCGCATCCTGGGTATGAACATCACTTTTGTAACCACAGCAAAGACCGACGAAGAGGGTTACGCTCTGCTGAAGGAGTTCGGTCTTCCCTTTAAGAACGCTAAAAACTAACATAGAGTTATGGCAAAAGAATCAATGAAGGCTCGCGAGGTAAAGCGTGCAAAGATGGTAGCTAAGTATGCTGAAAAGCGTGCTGCTCTGAAGAAGATTATCAACAATCCCAACACAGATCCCGTTGATGCTTTCGAGGCAGCTCAGAAGCTCCAGGCAATTCCTCGCAACGCTAATCCCATCCGCCTGCACAATCGTTGCAAGATTACAGGTCGTCCCAAGGGTTATATCCGTATGTTCGGCATCAGCCGTATACAGTTCCGCGAGATGGCTTCTGCAGGTTTGATTCCCGGCGTTAAGAAGGCAAGCTGGTAAGAAATTCTTGACGGGTCCTTTTAAGGGCGCGTCAAGAAACATATAATTATCTTTTAATATTGTCGGGATAGTCCCGATTAATTAAAACCTTTAAAAAAAATGACAGATCCAATTGCAGATTATTTGACGCGCTTGCGTAATGCAATCCAGGCCAAGCACCGTGTTGTTGAGTGTCCTGCGTCAAATTTGAAGAAGGAAATCACCAAGATTCTCTTCGAGAAGGGTTACATTCTGAACTACAAGTTCATTGAGGATGGCCCTCAGGGTACAATCAAGGTAGCCTTGAAGTACGACGAGCAGACTCGTCAGAACGCTATCAAGAAGTTGATTCGTATTTCAACTCCCGGTATGCGTAAGTACACTGGCTACAAGGATATGCCTCGTGTTATTAACGGACTGGGTATTGCTATCATATCCACATCCAAGGGTGTAATGACTAACAAGGAGGCTGCTGAGCTCAAGATCGGTGGCGAGGTTCTTTGTTACGTATATTAATAGGAGGATTTAGCAATGTCAAGAATAGGTAAATTGCCCATTACTATCCCTGCTGGTGTTACCGTTAGCTACAACGACAACGTTGTTAGCGTTAAGGGTCCCAAGGGTGAGATGAGCCAGGCTATCAATCCCTCTATCCTGGTGAATATTTCTGGATCAGAAATCACATTTGAGATTGACGAAGCTGCTGATATCGACAACAAGCAGAAGCAGGCTTTCCACGGTCTGTACCGTTCACTGGTTAACAACATGGTTGTTGGCGTAAGCGAGGGTTACAAGAAGACTCTGGAGCTTGTAGGTGTCGGTTTCCGTGTAAGCAACCAGGGTAACCTCGTTGAGTTGTCTTTGGGCTTCACTCACAGCATCTTCATTCAGTTGCCTTCTGAGATTAAGGTAGAGACCAAGTCTGAGAGAAACCAGAATCCTCTGATCATCCTGGAGTCTTGCGACAAGCAGTTGCTCGGTCAGGTGTGTGCAAAAATTCGTTCTTTCCGCAAGCCCGAACCTTACAAGGGCAAGGGTGTCCTCTTCGCTGGTGAGGTAGTTCGCAGAAAGTCTGGTAAGTCAGCAGGTTCAAAGTAAATCTTTAAAACTGTAAGATTATGACAAACAAAATAGAAAGACGAATTAAGATCAAATATAGAGTTCGTAACAAGATCTCTGGTACTGCCGCACGTCCTCGTATGAGCGTATTCCGCAGCAACAAGCAGATTTATGTACAGATCATCAACGACCTGACCGGTACCACTCTGGCTAGCGCAAGCAGCCTCGGTATGGAGGCTTGTCCCAAGAAGGAGCAGGCTGCTAAGGTTGGCGAGCTGATTGCCAAGAAGGCTCTCGAGGCTGGCATCACAACTGTTGTGTTCGACCGTAACGGTTATCTGTACCATGGTAGAGTGAAGGAAGTGGCTGACGCTGCACGTAACGGTGGACTTAAATTCTAATTAAGATTATGGCAATTAAGAACATTAATATCAATAGCGAGGATTTGAAGGACCGTTTGGTTGCTATCAACCGCGTTACTAAGGTTACCAAGGGTGGTCGTACATTCACCTTCAGTGCAATTGTCGTTGTAGGTAACGAGAACGGCGTAATTGGCTGGGGTCTGGGTAAGGCTGGTGAAGTAACTGCTGCTATTGCCAAGGGCGTAGAGGCTGCCAAGAAGAATCTTGTTCAGGTTCCCGTTCTCAAGGGTACCGTACCTCACGAGGCTGCTGCCAAGTTCGGTGGTGCTGACGTTCTCATCATGCCTGCAAGCCACGGTACCGGTGTTGTTGCCGGTGGTGCTATGCGTGCCGTTCTGGAGAGTGTTGGTGTAACTGACTGTCTGGCTAAGTCTAAGGGTTCTTCTAACCCCCACAACTTGGTAAAGGCTACTATCGCTGCTCTTGCTAGCATGCGTGATGCTCGCCAGGTGGCTCAGAGCCGTGGTGTCAGCATGGAGAAAGTATTCCGTGGTTAAACTTAGTAAAGGAGAAACGTATTATGGCAACTATTAAAGTACAGCAAGTCAAGAGCCGTATCCATGCTCCTAAGCGCCAGAAGGCAACCCTGGATACTATGGGCCTGAAGAAGTTGAACCAGATTGTTGAGCTGCAGGACAACGCCAGCACTCGCGGTTTGATTCAGACTGTTCATCACTTGGTGAAGGTTATTGACTAATTCAAGTTTTATTCAATTCAAAAACTGAAAACGTTATGAAGTTAAATACATTGAAGCCCGCTGCAGGCTCTACTCACAGCGAGCGTCGAATTGGTCGCGGTCCCGGTAGTGGTTTGGGTGGTACTTCTACCCGTGGTCACAAGGGTGCCAAGGCTCGTTCCGGTTACAAGAAGAAGATCGGTTTCGAGGGTGGTCAGATGCCTTTGCAGCGTCGTTTGCCCAAGTTCGGCTTCAAGAATATCAATCACGTAGAGTATCAGGCAGTAAATCTCTGCACTCTGCAGACAATGGCCGAGAAGGGTATTACCACTATCGGTGCTGCTGAGATCGTTGCAGCTGGTTTCGCTAAGGCTGGTCAGCTCATCAAGATCCTCGGCAACGGCACTCTCAGTGCTAAGGTTGAGGTTACTGCTAATGCCTTCTCTAAGTCTGCTGAAGCTGCTATCGTAGCTGCTGGTGGTACTGCTACTAAACTGTAAACAGAATGAAAAAGTTTATTGAAACCTTAAAGAACATATGGAGTGTAGAGGACCTGAGAAACAGGATCCTCTTCACCCTGGCCTTGGCTGCTGTATACCGTTTTGGTTCATTTGTTGTACTTCCCGGTATCAATCCCGCTGCCTTGACCCAGTTGCATGAGCAGACCAGCACAGGTTTGATGTCTCTGTTGAATATGTTCTCTGGTGGTGCGTTCTCCAATGCATCTATCTTTGCATTGGGAATCATGCCCTACATTTCGGCTTCAATCGTCATTCAGCTGTTTGCATTTGTTGTACCTCATTTCCAGAAGATGCAGCGTGAGGGTGAGAGTGGTCGCAGAAAGATGAATCAGTACACTCGTTGGCTGACAATTCTCATTCTGTTGTTCCAGGCTCCCTCATATCTGATTAACCTTCGCATCCAGACTCCTGGTGCATTGAATCCTGAGTTGGATTGGACTTTGTTCATCGTATCCAGCACCATCATTCTTGCAGCAGGTAGCATGTTCATCCTTTGGTTGGGTGAGCGTATTACTGACAAGGGTATCGGTAATGGTGTTTCACTGATTATCATGCTCGGTATTATTGCTCGTCTTCCCCAGGCATTTGGCCAGGAACTTGTTGCCCGTCTGAATAACCTTAATGGCGGCGGTCTTATTATGTTCGCTCTTGAACTGGTTATTCTCATGGCAGTAATCTGTGCTTCTATCCTGTTGGTTCAGGGTACACGCAGAGTTCCTGTTCAGTATGCAAAGCGTGTCTATGCTGGTCAGCAGATCGGAGGCTCACGTCAGTACATCCCTCTCAAGGTTTTTGCTGCTAATGTAATGCCCATTATCTTTGCGCAGGCAATTATGTTCATTCCCGTGACATTCTTGCAGATGGTTAGCGGAGGTGAGAATCCTTCTGCTGCCTTGATAGCGCTTAGCGATCAGACAGGCCTGTGGTATAATCTGTTGTTTGCTGCCTTGATTATAGCATTCACATATTTCTATACCGCTATCACAATGAACCCTGTTCAGATGGCTGAGGATATGAAGCGCAACAACGGTTTCATTCCCGGTGTTCGTCCCGGACATGATACAGCAGAGTACCTTGATCAGATAATGTCTCGTTTGGTATTCCCCGGTTCTATTTTCCTGGCTCTCATTGCTTGTATGCCCGCATTTGCAGGTCTTCTCAATGTTTCACAGGAATTCGCACAGTTCTTCGGAGGTACAAGCTTGCTGATTCTGGTAGGTGTAGTTCTCGATACATTGCAGCAGATTGAAAGTCATTTGTTGATGAGACACTATGATGGTCTGTTGAGCAGCGGTCGCATTCATGGCCGCAACGGAATGGCTCAGTAATTTTAGAGATTCTCTAAGATGGTATTTCTAAAGACTGAGGATGAGATTGATTTGATGCGTGCTGCCAACCAACTGGTATCACAAACGCTGACAGAGGTCGGCAGGCTCATAAAGCCGGGTGTTACCACAAAGCAGTTGGACAAGGTGGCAGAAGAGTTTATACGCGACCATGGAGCGATACCAACTTTCCTGGGATTCCCCAACCCCTACGGTGGGGATTTCCCGGCAAGTCTCTGCACTTCGGTCAATGACCAGGTGGTGCATGGTATACCCAGCGACGAGCCTCTCAAGGAAGGTGACATCGTTTCCGTGGATTGCGGAGCACTCTTGAATGGGTTTAACGGTGATTCCTGTTACACTTTCCGTGTCGGAGAAGTAAGCGAAGAGGTTAACCGCCTCCTGCGAACCACCAAGGAGTCCTTATATAAAGGTATAGAGGCCGCATATGCTGGTAAGAGAATCGGAGATATCGGCTATGCCGTTCAGAAGCATTGTGAGGAACAAGGTTTCGGAGTTATAAGGGAGTTCGTTGGTCACGGCATTGGAAAGAACATGCACGAGGATCCCCAGGTTCCCAATTATGGCCGACCTGGTAACGGCAAGCAGCTGAAGAACGGCCTATGCATAGCCATCGAGCCGATGATTGTTCAAGGCAGCCGTGAAATATGGATGATGCCAGACAAGTGGACCATTAAGACCCGCGACGGCGGTTGGGCAGCTCACTTTGAGCATACAATCGCAATACATCATGGTAAACCGGAAATCCTCTCTACGTTCGAGGAGATAGAAAAGATAGAGAATCAATATTAACAACAGAGCTGTAAAGTAATGGCAAAACAGGCAGTAATAGAACAGGATGGTGTAGTAGTAGAAGCCCTCTCCAATGCCAACTTCCGTGTTGAGCTGGACAAGATTGGCGCCCAGATTCTTTGCACCATCAGTGGCAAGATGAGAATGCACTACATCAAGATCCTTCCCGGTGATAAGGTCAAGGTGGAAATGAGTCCATACGACTTGACGAAGGGTCGCATCGTATTTAGATACAAATAATAGACATTAAATATGAAAACAAGAGCTTCATTGAAGAAACGTACCCCTGATTGCAAGATTGTCCGTCGCAAGGGTCGTTTGTATGTTATTAACAAGAAGAACCCTAAGTTCAAGACACGTCAGGGTTAATTTATTGCAAAAAAGAAAAATAGTATATGGCAATTAGAATTGTTGGTGTAGATTTGCCTCAGAACAAGAGAGGCGAAATCGCTTTGACCTATGTTTATGGTATAGGTCGTAGTAGCTCAGCCAAGATTTTGGAGAAGGCTGGTGTCGACAAGGACAAGAAGGTTTGTGACTGGACCGACGACGAGGCTGGTAAGATCCGTGAGGTGATTGCTGCTGAGTACAAGGTTGAGGGTGACCTTCGCAGTGAAATTTCTCTGAACATCAAGCGACTGATGGATATTGGTTGCTATCGTGGCGTTCGTCATCGTCATGGTCTTCCCGTTCGCGGTCAGAGCACAAAGAACAACGCTCGTACACGTAAGGGTAAGAAGAAGACCGTTGCTAACAAGAAAAAGGCTACTAAGTAATAATAATTGATATGGCAAAGAAAACAGTTGCAGCTAAGAAAAGAAATGTGAAGGTTGACGCTCTCGGTCAGCTGCATGTTCACAGTTCCTTCAATAATATCATCGTGTCTTTGGCTAACAGCGAAGGTCAGGTTATCTCTTGGTCTTCTGCCGGCAAGATGGGTTTCCGTGGCAGTAAGAAGAATACTCCTTACGCCGCCCAGATGGCAGCACAGGATTGTGCAAAGATCGCTTACGATTTGGGTCTGCGCAAGGTTAAGGCATACGTTAAGGGTCCCGGTAACGGCCGCGAGTCTGCTATCCGTACTATTCACGGTGCAGGCATTGAGGTAATCGAGATTATCGACGTTACTCCCCTTCCTCACAACGGTTGCCGTCCTCCTAAGAGAAGAAGAGTATAATAACTAAGGACCTAAATTAAAGTAAGTAAAAGATTATGGCAAGATATACTGGACCTAAATCAAGAATTGACCGCCGTTTCGGCGAGACCATTTTGGGCTCTGAGAAAGTACGTTCACGCAGAAACTTCCCTCCCGGTCAGCATGGCAACAACCGTCGTCGCAAGACCTCTGAGTACGGTGTGATGTTGGCAGAGAAGCAGAAGGCTAAGTACACCTATGGTGTTCTGGAGAAGCAGTTCCGCAACATGTTCGAGAAGGCTGCACGTACCAGCGGTATTACCGGTGAGATTCTGTTGCAGAACCTCGAGTGCCGTCTGGACAACGTAGTATTCCGTCTGGGTATCGCTCCCACCCGTCGTGCTGCTCGTCAGCTGGTTAACCACAAGCACATTACCGTTGATGGTAAGGTTGTAGGCATCGCCAGCTACGCAGTTAAGCCCGGTCAGATCGTAGGTGTTCGCGAGCGTGCCAAGAACCTCGAGGTTATTGGTGATGCTCTGGCTGGCTTCAACCACAGCAAGTATCCCTGGATCGAGTGGGACGAGGCTACCAAGTCTGGCAAGTTGCTTCACAAGCCCGAGCGCGCAGATATTCCTGAGAATATCAAGGAGCAGTTAATCGTTGAATTGTACTCTAAATAATAATTAAGGATGGCGATATTAGCATTTCAAAAACCTGATAAGGTATTAATGTTGGAGGCGGACGACAAGTACGGCAAGTTCGAGTTCCGTCCTCTGGAGGGTGGCTTCGGTACTACCGTAGGTAATGCTTTGCGCCGCATACTTCTTTCTTCACTTGATGGTTTTGCCATCAACACAGTTTCAATCCGTGGCGTTGAGCACGAGTTTGCTACCGTACCCGGTGTAAAGGAGGATGTAACCAACATTATACTTAACTTGAAGCAAGTTCGCTTCAAGCAGTTAGTAGATGAATTCGAGACAGAGAAGATGAGCATCAAAGTTGAGGGCAAGACTGAACTCAAGGCTGGTGATTTCAACAAGTATCTGACTGGATTTGAAGTGTTAAACCCTGACTTAGTTATTTGCCATCTGGATGCCAAGGCAACGATGCAGATGGAGATTAGCATAAACAAAGGTCGTGGCTACGTTCCCGCTGAGGAGAACCGCGAGTACTGCACCGATGTTAATGTTATACCCATCGATTCAATTTATACTCCTATCAGAAACGTGAAATATGCAGTCGAGAACTATCGCGTAGAGCAGAAGACTGACTACGAGAAGCTCGTGCTGGAGATCACAACTGATGGTTCCATTCACCCGAAGGACGCTTTGAAGGAAGCCGCCAAGATCCTCATCTACCACTTCATGCTCTTCTCTGATGATAAGATCACTCTGGAGAACTGCGATGCTGAAAGCAATGAGGAGTTTGACGAGGAAGTTCTGCACATGCGTCAGTTGCTGAAGACCAAGCTCGTCGACATGGACCTCAGCGTTCGCGCCCTCAACTGCTTGAAGGCTGCCGACGTGGACACCTTGGGCGACCTGGTACAGTACAACAAGACTGACCTGCTCAAGTTCCGCAACTTCGGTAAGAAATCGCTCACCGAGCTTGATGATTTGCTGGAGAGTCTGAATCTGTCGTTTGGAACCGACATCTCAAGATACAAATTAGATAAAGATTAAGAAAACTTATGAGACATAATAAGAAATTCAATCATTTGAGTCGTACTGCATCCCACAGAGCAGCTATGCTGAGCAACATGGCCGTTTCTCTGATCATGCACAAAAGAATCACTACGACTGTGGCTAAGGCCAAGGCTCTGAAGAAGTATGTAGAGCCCCTGATCACCCGCTCAAAGGAAGATACAACCAATGCACGTCGCGTAGTGTTCAGCTACCTGCAGGACAAGCAGGCTATCACCGAGCTGTTCAGCACCATCAGCGCAAAGGTTGCCGACCGTCCCGGTGGTTACACCCGCATTATCAAGACTGGCAACCGTCCCAGCGATAATGCACCCATGTGCTTCATCGAGTTGGTAGACTTCGACGAGAACATGGCAAAGACTGCCAAGAAGGCTAAGCGCACACGTCGCTCTGGCAAGAAGGCAGCAGAAGCTCCTGTAGCTGAGGCTCCCGTAGCAGAGACTGCTGAAGAGACCGCAGCAAGTGCCGAATAATTCTAAATTGCAATAAATCGAGCGCCTTCCCTGACCATAGGGAAGGCGCTTTTTTTTGCATAGTTTTTCCATAAAGGTGTGATGCTGTTCCACATACTTACATGGGACCTCTGCTCTGAAGTTTTCAATGTGAAACTCTCATTAGAAAGACAGCTCTATTTATCCTTGTTAGCAGGCTTTGACCTTTGGATATCGACATAGCTTCCGTACGTTTGTATGAGCGGATAAAATTTGTCAAACAAGTATCGAATAGAAAAGATTTAGTGGAGGATAGATTGGAGATAGAGAAGAAATTGCTAAATTTGTAACCAAACTTGAAGGGCATTACTATGCCTCGCCAACAAATTATTTGATCGATATCGTAACTCCATGAAGCAAATAGAGGTTGTAGCAGCAATTATCTGCAAGGACGGTAAGATACTTGCCACGCAGAGGGGGTATGGCGAGTGGAAGGGTTGGTGGGAGTTTCCCGGTGGCAAGATGGAGGCGGACGAGGCTCCGGAGGATGCCCTGAAGCGGGAAATCCTGGAGGAACTGTCGGCTCCGATAGACATAGACAGATTCCTGTGCACCGTGGAGTATGACTATCCTAAGTTTCACCTTACCATGCACTGCTATCTTTGCACTCTGGCATCGGATTCCTGGACATTGAACGAACATGAGGCGGCACTGTGGCTTTCACGGGAGGAACTGGACACGGTGAAATGGCTGCCGGCAGATATTGAGGTGATTGATATACTAAGGTCTGCTGTTGCGGACAAGGGGGGGGATGATATAACATTAAGATGATATGAACAACAATACGCAACCATCCATACTGCTCATATATACGGGTGGAACCATAGGTATGATAGAGAACCCTGAGACGGGGGCTTTGCTGAATTTCGACTTTGACCAGTTCCAGCACTATGTGCCAGAGTTGAAGCGCCTGCACCTGCAGATACAGACCTATACGTTCGAACCGCCCATAGATTCCAGCGACATGGAACCCATGCACTGGGTGAAGATAGCACAGGTCATTGCCGACAACTACGATGCCTACGATGGCTTTGTGGTGCTGCACGGCACGGACACTATGGCTTTCACGGCTTCTGCCCTGAGTTTCATGCTGGAGAATATTGCCAAACCAGTGGTGATAACGGGTGCACAGCTGCCCATAGGCAAGTTGCGCACGGACGGAAAGGAAAATCTCCTTACGTCCATAGAGATTGCCGCTGCCCGCAATTCGGCAGGCGAACCTATGGTACCGGAGGTGTGCATATTCTTTGAAAGCATGCTGATGCGTGGCAACCGTACCACCAAGATAAATGCAGAAGGGTTCAATGCCTTCCGTTCGTACAACTATCCCCCTTTGGCAGAAGCAGGCATAAACATCAAGTACGACACGTTGCACATCCGCCGTCCCAAACCAGGTGTCCCCTTCACTCCGCACTATTGCATGGAAACGGGCATCTTCATACTGACACTTTTCCCTGGCATACAGCAGGAGTATGTGGAGGCGGTGATAGGAATGAAGAACCTGCGAGCGCTCATCATCAAGACATACGGTTCGGGCAATGCTCCGCAGAAACCATGGCTTTTCGAGAAACTGAAGGAACTGAACGAGCGTGGGGTAATCCTGGTGAACATAACGCAATGTTCCAAGGGCACAGTGGAGATGCGACGCTACGAGACCGGTCGCCAACTCTTGCAGGCAGGTGCTGTAAACGGTTACGACGGAACAATGGAGAGCACCGTGTCCAAACTGATGTATCTCCTGGGGCAGGGATATTCCAAGGATGAGATTTTGGCACAGCTCAATACCAGCATTGCAGGTGAGATAACCATACCGGAGGAGTAATCACAAATCTATTTGGGATAATTTTTATTTTGCAATTATCCGTATCACAAGTCCCGGAGCCGACAGGTCGCCGGGACTTGATGCCATCAGTCCCACTCTGCGAATTACCTCACCAGGGATGGTGAGTGTGCAGCCTTCAATTGTCACCTCGGAGGTAATGTCCACGGCCTTGTCTCCTGCCAGGTCCTGTGCCAGCACCTTGGGTTTGCGGTTTCCCTTCTGCTCAAAATGTTCGGGATAAATCAGACAAACCTCTTTGAAGTGTCCAAACAACCCTATCGGTGCATGCCAATCCTTGGCTTGGGCAGTGACGGCAACCTCCTTGCATACGTATTCGCGTCCTAAAGCCCTGCCAATGGCAGCAATGGCAATGGCGCCGGTGGGGTAGGTGGAGGAGAGGATGTAGGGGCGTTCTTCGCTGTTGTCATCCACTATGGGTAGCGGCATATTTCTGCTCACTCTGGCAGGTGCGCTTTCGTGTAGTGTGCTGCCTGTACGTCGCCCCTTGTTCCAGGTCTCGTTCTCGTGGAGCAACCAGTGGTCGCCAAGCATGACAGTGTCTGCCTCAAAGTTGCCATCCACACCAAACGGTTCTGCTATGCGGTGCCATCTGACTGCACGCACCACCTCGTCCAAGCACCTCTTGTAGTTATGCCCGACAGGCGGAAACACCTCGTCCTGCCTGCCATCCGGCAGATTTCCGTCCATGGGATGACGCATGATGCCTATGGCGCATCCCAGTCCTACGGCAATGTACGGTTCGTCCTCGCAATTGATGATGCCTTTGCTTTTGCCCTCGCTCTTGTGTGGCAGGAGTTCCACTACCCGTCGTATGGTCAGTGGCTGTGCTATGATGTTCTCCACGTCGTAGGTGCGGAATACGTCGCTGAACCGGATGAAGTGCCCATACATGGCGTGTTCTATCCACAGATTTGGGGCATGTTCCTTGCCCAGACGGGTAAGCATCCGTCGCCAGCCCTCGTTCCTGTCTTGATGTCCCCAATCCACCTTCCAGTAGGAGAATCCAGCCTCGTTGGCCGCCTTCAGTCTCTCTGTCCAGTATTCCTCTTCGCTCTGGTGCTTGTATCCACCAGCCTTCTGTGCACAAATCCAGCCGCCGGCACCTTTCCATCCCTCCTGCTTTATGCGCATGGTCAGTTGTCTTAGACGCTCTGCCGGTGTGCCTCGGAAAGAAGGGAAACGCCCTTCGTCCAGTTCGCATAGACCAAGATACGGATTTCTGTTGGAATGATTCTTATCTTGAGGAATGTCCCACGAGTCATCCATCACGAAATACAGGTCCTTACGTATCTTGGGGAAGAAACTCACCCAGTTCTGGTGCTGCCCTTTCCCAAAGATGTTCTCCTCTGTCATGGCGCTGCGCATCATGTCGGAACCGCTATAACTCACCGCATAGCCCTGTGTGTTCCATGTGCAGAAGTAGTTGGGTGCCTTGGAAGGCGTGTCGGGTACCAGACTTGTCAGTTTGCTGGTGCAGCTTGCCAGTGCAATCATGCCGATGCACAGGTGGAGTATGCTTCTTGTTCTCATGCGTTTCTGTTAAATGGAGGTTATTCTACTATATGTATGCAGACAGGTCCCAGCAGACCGCTTTCTCTTAGTGGAGAATTCATGTGCGGGGCATTTATGGTCCATGTCTTCCGTAGGCTTTCCGGTTGGTTGGCATCAAACACCAACCTATTGAACCAAGTGTTTGTTATCTTCACTTCCAACTGGTTTTTGCCATTCTTCAGATACTTGCTGATGTCGGTTCGGTAAGGGAAAGTCCACAATATTCCTGCCTCCTTGCCGTTGATACGGATTTTTGCGATACTTTCCACGCGCCCCAGATCCAAAAAGTATCTGCATCCACGTTTCTTGCGTGTAATGGATATGGAAGTGCTGTATGTCACCGTTCCCGAGAAAGCCTTGCCTTCATCGGAAAGAGCGAGGTCTTTCCATGCCTTAAGTTCGTAGGTGCTTAGGACCTGGGGAATGACGCCCCAACCGTCGGGGAACCTAAGTGTCCATTCTGTTTTCTCCAGGGGGATTTCCTCTATGACAGAGGCAACCCTTGCCGTGCCCAGTTTCTTGTCTTTGCGGAATACCACGAAACGGGTTTCACCCTGTTCCAGTTTCAGGTGTACCAGACTCCTATTCCCCTTTTTCTCAACTCTGGCATTCTCAATGTTGCCGTTCACCGGATTCCATAGTTCCACCGTATCCTGTTGGGCAAAATCAACCACTCCTTCAAATCTCTTTCCCAATGGCGGACACACATAGTACCAGTCGGCATTCTCCGTCTGCCGGTGCAGCCATTGTATGCCATCTGTTTTTACATCAGCATCCATTCCAAGAGCCTCTATGGCCTCTTCCAAGGACATGTTGCACAGAACCTTGCCAAGTCCCACTTTGCGTATGGTCGCATCATCCGTGTCTCCCCAGAGCAGGGAAACTGCCTTGTTGAAACGCTCCTGTGTTTGTTCTGGTTGCGACAGCGTGGCCGGGTATGTGGGTCGCTTGCCAATGATGACGGCGCCATCCTGTACCAGTTGCACAAGTATCTCTAGTGTCTGAGGCAACATCCTGTGAGTGCTGGGCAACCACATGGCATTATATCGGATTCCCTCTGGTGTGCTCAACTGACCGTTCTCGGTAACGTATAGTCGTGTGAGCAGCGCATCGGGATTGCAATAGTCGTACTTGAACCCTTTGGGGAATGGTGCCAGTTGGTCTGGTTTGTGGTCAATCTCGTCCCCCAGATACCACAGGAAGTCCGAAACAGGGCGACCTCGCTCCAGCATGTATGTAGACCGGGCAATGTAGGTGGTGAAGGCGTACATATGTTGCCACCACGTTTGTGAGCGTAGGAATGGAGTGCCAATGTCCGAACCGAAGGAACTGCCTGGAACGAGCACGTCGGGCAGAGGATTGTGTGTGTAGGCTTGGAAAGCAAAGTGCGTGGCTCCCTCTATGCGGTTTTTGTTGGCTGTCTCCTTTATTGTACGGAGTTTCTCATCCCAGGTAAGTTGCATTGAGGTGAAGGCCTCCGCACCTATACGAGGTTTGCCATACATACGTGCGGCGGACACAGTGGGTTTTATGGGTTTGAAGTTAAGCGAGCCAACAAATATCTCTGGAGTGTGCTGCCAGAACTCGCACATGGGTATGTCGGCATGCTTGAAATATTCCATTATGTCGGCCGGGAACACATCGCCTGCAGCAGTCTCGTATGTCACTGACATACCGTTCTCCCTGCCCAGCTCTGACATGCGCTTGTAAAAACGGTTTACCACCAGTTCGTTTATTGTTCCACGCCAGTCGCGCAGGAAGCGCGACGTGGTCTCCGGACAGTCTATGACATATCCCATAAGTGCCGGCAGCCAAGGGCGCAGGTCGTAGTCTGTCATGTTGCGGAATTCCTGTTCCATATTCTCGGTCCAGGTCTGTGTCTCGCACTCCCAGCTGTCCAGCAACATGCCGTCCAGCAATCCTGCCAGCGGACCTTCGTTCAAGCGTCCCATATAACCGGCAAAGTGCTTTTCTGCTCCTTTGATGTCAAACTTGTTGCATTCCCAGCCCGTAGCCTCGGGAGGTGCCGGGGCATTCTTCATGCCGCTGTTTACATGTCCTATGCGCAGAATGGTCCATTTCCCATTCGGTGCATTCCATCGTAGTTTGCCCTGCGCGTCCATCGCTGTGCTCAGGTCCTTTATAGATTCCTTCTGGATGTATGCCTCCTTTGGGTAGCCTGGCTCCTCGTTGCTATACATGATATTGCGCAGTGTCCAACCAGCTTCCGACTCCCAGTTGTTTTTCCGTGCCGCGCTCAGCAAACGTAGCGAGGACAGTGCCATGTTGTTCCTGTTGCAAATGGTCAGTCTGTAGGTCTTTGTCGGTTCGGTCTCGGTGCAGGTCAGCGAAATGGGCATGTTGTCCTGCCAGTTGCTGGCAGGCATGTCCGTATGCAGTATGGTAGTAGTATTTCCATTCTCGTATATTGCTTCCAGTTTCACGTTTACTCCAGGTTCGTAGCAGAACCAATGGGCAAATCCTTGTACGCTAGAGAATTCTATGGTTCTTACCACTTCGGGCTGAGGAAGTGTTATTTCCACCCAGTGAGGTTTTTCATTGGTCGTTGCTGGCAGATGGAATGGGTGCCACCCAGACATAAGGCATTCGTGCCATGGTAATCCCGGTGTGTTGCTTTCCGTTTGCTGTGGCAACAGGTGTCTTGTGCTTCCGAGTGGAGTGGGGAAGGCCAAAACCATCAGGTCCTTATAGTCTCGCCATTCCGTTTCCGAGTGTGTGGGTATGGGTAGGTGAATGTCATGGCCACTCCCACCTTGAATATGAGTTTCTGTCCATACCAGATGCCGCATGCTGTTGCCTGGTTCTATCCACGGTCCTCCTGCCATGGCCCAACCAGGACAGTTCTGAAGAGTGAATCTCAACCCTAAGCGTTTTGCCTGCTGTGCTGCATAGCGTACAAAATCGTCCCACTCAGGGGTAAGGCACTGTATGGGATTGTCCACGCCTGGCCATAGACCGCCACGATTGCCGAAGAAGAACTGCACACCCGAGAAACCTCCCTCGGCAATGGCTTTGAGGTCGGCCAGTATTCCTTCCTTGCTTAGGTTCCCTCCCAGACAGTCCACCCATATCTCGGGGTAGAAGACTTTCTCGGGGTGAAGAAAGTTTGCATCGTCTCTTTCGTCAAAAACTCGTGTAAGTTCCGATTGCTTGGGCAGGAATATGTCCTCAGCCTGTAGGTTGTTGCAAGGCAAGAGCAATGTTGCCAGCAAGAGAAATATAGTGCGCTTCATTGCCTTATTCCGTGTCGGTGCTGTCTGCCTGTTGCCACAGAGGTTCTGGGTATATGGCCATGATACGGTGCTGAAGGTCCAGTTCCGGAATCTCTGCCTCCTCGTCCTTCAGTCGGAAGGGCACTTTGGCAGGAGTGTAAATACTGATTTCCACTGGAGCGAATCCTCGTCCTATGATACCCAGTTCCCTGGCAGCGGCACGCGAAAGGTCCAGTATGTACTTCTTGGCATAGGGACCACGGTCGGTCACCTCCACAATAACCTCCTTATCGTTCCTCAGATTGCGCACCTTCAGCATGGTGCCGAATGGCAGTTTCAGGTGGGCGCACGTCATGCTATCCCTGTGGTATCTTTCGCCGTTGCTCATCTTGTTGCCATGCAGGGCATCGTGGTAGTAGGACGCTTTTCCTTTCAGCAGAAGTTGCGCATGCATGCCCGTTCCGCAGACAAGGCACAAGAGGCATAGGACAATAAGACGTGTGTTCATATATATTATAAATAAGGTGTGTTTAGTCATGTGGCGAGGGTAAAGTTACGAATAAGCGAGCGAAAAGCAAAATAAAGCTTGCTTAAATTTTGCTTTCCCGAGCGTAAGTAACTTCGCCGCTCTACAATTCTATGTATGCTCCCGGCAGGTTGCTCACCATTTCCATTACTTTGTTTTGGAACCATATCAGCCACTCCGTTACGGGGATGCACCAAGGCAAGCCGACATATATGCCAATGCTGAAGTATATTATCAGCGTTGTCAAGGGTATGGCCACCAGGCTAGTCAAGGCGCTGTATGTGGCAATGCTTTGGAAATACAGAAGCGTGAAGGGTAGGGTAGCCAGCTGTGCTGAGATGGAGATTGCCAAGCTGCTCAGTACCAACCGTGGCAGTAGAGGCAGATGCCTCCAATTCTCCGTGGCTGGTATGCCCAGGATGATTATTCCCAGCATGGCGGCACAGGAGAGCTGGAACCCTATGTCCCACAGCGAGGCAGGGTCTGTAAGCAGAACTACGGCCGCACTCACGTTCAGTATGTCCAGATGGCTGCGTCTTTCTCCGAACACCTGTAGCAGCAGAGCCAGCGATGTCATCAGTGCGGCACGGATGAGGCTCTTGGGGCAACCTGTCATCACGGCATAGGACCATAGCAGTATCATGATGCCACAGAATGCCGGCCACTTCCATCGTGTGTATGCCAGGTTCTGCATCACCATCCTAAAGGCGCCGTACAGTATGCCCAGATGCATGCCAGACAGGGCCAGCAGGTGTGAGGCTCCTGCCTCGCGGTATAACAGTTTTGTCTCTGGCGTCAGAAACTCTCTGTTGCCCAGTGTCAGTGCCACTATTTGTCCGAAGGATTCCTGGCTCAGGTTCATGCTTGCCAGCCTCTCCTGAAGAAAGACTGCGACTCCTTGCCATGTGGCAAACAGCCACTCGCCCACAGAGCACTCCATCCAACTTCGGCTCATGGAGGTGCCTATCAGCCAATAAAACAGAAATCCGCAACACCATGCTCCCACGAGCACAGCGATGCGGATTATTGGTCTCCTCAGTGTCGGATTCATGTCGGATAGAGGCGACTCGAACGCCCGACCCCTACGTCCCGAACGTAGTGCGCTACCAACTGCGCTACTATCCGAATGCTTTTGTAAAGCAGTGCAAAGATACACCAAAAATGTATAAAACCTTGCAAATAAACGAAGAAAATCCTGTTTCAAGGGATATTTTGCCCTAAAACGTGAAAAAGTTGCCCGATAATTTGTCCGTATAAGAAAAAAAGCCTACCTTTGCACTCGCAAAACAGATAAAGGCAAGGTGCCATAGCTCAGTTGGTAGAGCAAAGGACTGAAAATCCTTGTGTCCCCGGTTCGATTCCTGGTGGCACCACCCTTTAGAAGTAAGCGCATATGTTGGTGCCATAGCTCAGTTGGTAGAGCAAAGGACTGAAAATCCTTGTGTCCCCGGTTCGATTCCTGGTGGCACCACAGAAAGGGAAGTTGAGAAAATCAACTTCCCTTTTTCGTAAGGCTTCTTTGATATTTGACAGGCGAGGATGGAGGCCCCCCTTAGCGATATTTACGAACAGACAATAATGGGTCTGAGAACGGCCAATAGAGCATCGCTGAACAGATAGTAGCGGTTCGCCGAACGGCTGATAGTGGTTCGCCGAACGGCTGATAGCGGTAAAGCGAGTGCCTTATAGCGCTTTTCAGAGCAACTGTTGCAGTCCTACTTTGATTGCCGCTTCACGTCTCTAAAATGTTACCTTGCCTGTATTTACATCATAGTAGGCTTTCTTGACCAGCAATTCGCCTTTCGCTATTTTCTCGGCAACATGAGGGTAAGCAATGATGCGTTCTACCTGAACCTGCGTGTGGTGATGGATTGCAGAGTCAAGGCACTCTATCTTGCCTACATAGTCGCTCACGTCATTACGGATGGTGCCAAGGAGATGCCCGATATTTCCATGCTCCTCTTCTCCTTCGGAAATGGCGCCTGTAACACCTCCGCAGGAACCGTGGCCGAGCACAAGCAGGAGTTTCACTCCAAGATGCTCGATGGCATAATCCACACTTCCCATAACCATCTCGCTGTTGACATTGTTTCCGGCTGTACGGATGACGAATATGTCACCGATTCCCTGGTCGAAAAGCAATTCCACAGGTACGCGCGAATCTGAACATCCCACCACGGCAGCAAATGGGGCCTGATGAGGAGCGGTCTCCTTTATTCTGTCCAGATTACCGTGCGGATGGATGCTCTTTTCATTGACATAACGCTCATTTCCGGCAATCAGTTCTGCCAATGCCTCCTCTGGTGTTGATGGAACAGATACCGACTGACTCTTGCACATTGTGAAGGTCATCACTGATAGGATAAGACCTATCGAAATCAGAAATAGTCTCTTGTTCATAATCTATAATATAAAGATGTCGTTGCTCTAATTAGGACTTACAAAGGTAATAATAATTTCGCTGTTAAGTATCGCAAATCACATTATTTTGTTGTTTAACCCAAATCGGTCATTGTCGCGTAACAGTCTAATGACTGATTTGGGCTTAAAGCCTGCTTCACACTTACCAAACGGATAAGGGTGTTAAAGCAGAAACGGCATAGCAAAGTTTTTTATTCAAGAAATAGTCAGCTAAACACCCCAAATCCCCGTTCGTTGAGTTATAAAAATGTGGTATATGGGAAAAAAGTGAGTTATTAAAGATGTGTTTTCGTAGATTATCACTAAATTTGCGCTATACGCCAATAAAATGTGTAAATAATGAAAGATTTAAATAGACTAAAAGTAGTATTGGTTGAACAAAAGAAAACCGGCAAATGGCTTGCCGAGCAGTTAGGCAAAGATCCCTCAACTGTTTCCAAATGGTGCTCCAACAAAATGCAACCATCGTTGGAGATGCTAGTGAATATTGCAAAGGTGTTAGATGTTGATACCAGAGAACTAATCGTTATTACGAAACAATAACTATGGGAACAAACTTTTTCACAAATGAAAAAGAAAATACTCTTCTTGAAAAAATAGAAGGGGTATTCAAATATAAAAAAGTGCATTTCTTTGATGCACTTGTCGGATATTTCCGAGCATCGGGATATTTCCGTATTAGGAAGTTTATACAACAAACTCCCAAGATTCGCATTTTGGTTGGTATCAATGTAGATAAACTCACTTATCAAGCAAATCAGCAGGGGCTACTTTTCAATCCTAATGCAGAGCAGTCTCAGGAGGAGTTTTTTAACGATATAAAGCGTAATATTCAGGAAGCGAAATACGACAAAGAGGT
>JAZRJU010000024.1:0-107879 GCA_045645965.1 Bacteroidaceae bacterium | reverse complement strand
TGAACATCTGTATAGCTGAGTCGGGATTTTGAACAAGGTTGTAATATTGTCCTTTGCGATGAAAGTGAGCAATGTCATAAACAATGGCATCTATACTTTCTGTAAGAATACCTGTTTTATGTTCGTATTCACGTAATAATGTTTCTGCTCTTTTGATGTCCTTAATTTCAAGATAGTAATCAGTTTTCATCGGATAAATGAGAATTGGCGATTCTTGTAATTTATTATCCTGAATGAATGCATCTATACTGTCCAGAATCATGATTGCCTGCAATTGTTTCTTTTCCTCAAATAGACTACAAGCCCGTACCCACCTTAAACGAAGTGTCGATAAAGTATCGCCAATCTGCCACGCCAATCGTTCAGCGTGAGAATTTGCCATTCTATCGTTCTCAAACGCAGCGACGCGCTGATACAATCTTCCCATCTGGCTATAGACACGCATCAATGTGTTCAAATCGCAATCCTCATCCTTTTCGTCAACGGCATCTACAGCCAGATTCAGGTATTTCAGTGCCGAAAGCGCATCCTCTAAATCGCGGTATGCACACCCTGCCATGTAGTTTGCCATCATCTGTTCATTGGCATTGCCATGGCGCTCATAGTAGTCAACCAAGCTGAGAACAATGCTATCGGTAGTAAAATTAACATATGCCTTGTTCTGTGCCTGTGCATAAACAAGTTCATAGCGCATCTGTTGCGAACGAGGCCAATCTTCCTTGTTTTCCTGGATATCATCAAGTACAGCAAGGGCAGAATCCGGCTTAGTGTTTAATAGCTGTTCTGCCTTAGTAATAATGGATTCTGCATGCTGGTCAGTGCATGAGAATAATATGAATGCCCCAAGGAGGGAATATATGTACCTTAATCGCGAATTCATGAAAGGTTAGGTATATGAGTCGATATTTTTTAGCATTCAGAGAGAAAAGAAATACCTATAAACGTTATGGCAGAATTTATTTGTCATGCTTCGTATGCAATAACTCAACATTTACAGAATCTACCATGTCTGCATTTAAATTTGATGATTGCTTACTAATGTTATATTCAACATTAATAGGCTTGTATTTATTTCTAAACATATTAAGCTCTTGATATATCAACTCTTGTTTTTCAGATATATTATTTAATGGAGTAGCCAAGTCATCATTTGTATTAAACTCAACATTTATTAAACAATGAAAAGATGATAATAAAACAAATATAGTGATAAGGGATTCCCATATGTGTTTTTCAAATCTTTCCCATATTGAACATAAGCAAGGAAATTTATATTTTTTTTCTGAATAATATTTGTAGCTTTGTTTAATACGTCTGAATTGGATTTTCCAAACAGGATAATTGTTAGATTGGTTAATATGGTTGATATAATCATTGAGAAATTCATCGATTTCTAACTTCATTTCTAATAGTCTTTGTCGATGAACTGTATCTGGCAAATAATTAGATTTAGAATATTGATTGTTGAAATCTTCCCATTTAGTTATTTCACCATAGAATTTGTCTATCATTGTAATGAGTTCATGAATTTGCAAATCCAGTGATTTACGAATTCCGCAATCAATTCCCATTACATCAATACTTAAATGATTATACCAACTTACAACTTTTTTAAACGAGCCTTTGCCGAAAGCTAACTTATGAAAAAAATGATCTACACGCCCCTTAATATTTTTTACTTGTTCTATATAATAGTCTTTCAGAACTCTAGTTCTTGTGTCCCTTATTGAGTAAAAATGAGTTATAATAAATCCAAATACTATGGATACAACAATACCTACAAAGGTAAGGAAATCAGCAATTGTCATTCTATGTATCTTGAATCAATATGGCCTTCTGTGTTGATGTAAAAAACCGATTTATTTATATTTGGAGAGTGTACAACTTCATCTCTTTGTTTCCTCCTTTTCTCCCACTGCAGATATGTTTCATCTTTTACTTGGTCAACTCTTCTTTTATATATACGGGTATTAAAATCGAGTATTTTAGAAACGTGTTCAAGAGTGAAATCATATACCAGTTCTCCAATAGCTTCGTCAAGAAAAGAGGATGGGTAACCAGAAACTCCATCTAATTCTAAAATCAACTTTTTATCTTCTCTAAAAGCTTGTTCAAATTTAGCATTTAAAATGTTCAAGTAAAATGCTTCACCAGATGTGTGATTTCCTGATTGGTCTTGTCTAATATATCGTGGACCTGGGTCTTCCGTGAAATCTAAAACTTTAATTCTAATTTCTTCTTTCATAGCGAATTTATCCATTTTTTATAATTATCCATAGAAACAGTCCAAGAAAATAGGACTCCATTAAAACTTTTATTTAATAATTTTGAACTATTTGTTTCAAAATCAAGTAGCACCTTATTTGTTAAAACCTTCAAATTTGAAATAAAACCTTCTGTGAAAGAATCGTATATAATGGGCAGTCCCTTATGCCGATTAATTTCACCTGTAACTGATTGATATACTTTTAAGAAAACATCTTGCAGCACTTCGGAATCACTTTTATGGAACAAATCTCTTATCTCCTGAGAGGTTTTCTTTCGTAAAGTTGTAAGAATACCAAGACCAGTATCTGTAAGAATAAAGTGTAATTTATCCCCCTCTTTAGATATTGACACTAACCAATTCTTCTCTATCGTATGTCGGTTTGCATGCTCAACAGAATTTGCACTAATTTCACAAATATCGTCATATACAGGTGGGTAAACAGATGGTTCGCCTATAAGGAGAGCCATTGATTCGCGAACATATTTTCCAATTCTATGACTATCAACACAATCCTTGCCAACCATATAAATTTGAGTACCTTTTTGTCTGTCTTCTGGTCCTTTAATATTTGATTTAACAATATCTAGAAAACCTGAATTTATAATGTATTGACGACATGTTAGGCAAGTTGGATATGTCCCCCAATATCTAATATGTTTATATGACAATTTGCTCAGCATAGACAACATTAATGAAATTGCATACATGTCAATTGAAACTACATGGTTCAGATTTACTTTCAATAATTTTATTTTATCTTTATTACAGACATTTTCTATTTCCAGTATGAATCTGATTAACCCATTGATATTGTTTATAGTAAAATCAATAGGTGCTACCACTTCATATTTATCTTGAACATAGCATGTTGTGTCCCTTCTCCTCTTCTGTTTTCCTTGTCTATGTCTTCGTATGTGGTTAAGTATCTTGATAACTATCTTTCTACGTTGTATTTTACGCATTATGGAGGCATGTCTACAACGAATATATAAAATATTATGTCTTCTCATATATTGAAATTTTATCTTGTACACTTTCTGTTGATGTACAATAAAAAGTATAAGTTATAAGTGTATCAAGTATTCAATTCAAAATGAGATAAGCATTATCAATTTAGGCACATAGTGTCTATAGAAACCTAAATCAGATTACGATTCTAATGTAATTACAATTGGCTCAGGAAGTGCCTCGGTTAAATTTATAGGTGGCAGAATGATGTCAGCAAGTTCTGATTCTGCCGCTTGACATCGTGCATGAATTTCTCCTCGTGCAGCGCCCACATTTATTGTAGACAGATACTGTGAAAAAAACGGTTCAAGAGTAAATTTGTTTTCCTGAAGCATACTCTGAAATGCATCTGGTTTTACATCAAATGTACTAATAAGCGTCATTTGTAACAATTTTGTTCCTTCTTGAAGATAAGTATAGGAATGACGAGCTATAACCAGATGTTCATCGATGTTAACTCCAAAATCATAACTTGTGAGCACTTCAACAGGGATTTCTATCTGAAATTTATGATCTGTTAGAAAAAAAGAATCTACATGAAGACCTATGATGCGAAAAGGAATATGATTTGTCATAATTATTATGCTGCAACGAAAAAACAAGAATCAGATTGAGATTGCTTAAAATTCTTTTTTATAGGCGAGGTGGTACAAGATTGTGTAGACACCCATGAATAGTTCGAGCGGTGTGTTTTGACCGAAACTGCCGTGGAATAACGCAATGGACTAATAGTAGAGAAAGTTTTTTCTCCACCTATTACTTCAGCATTGTCTGAGAGTTTGAAAAGCAACTCCTCGTCGGTAAATAGAGGTGCATTGTTGCCAAATCGGGCATTCATGTCATCAGCAAATTTTAATGCAGCAAGATTGAACTCATCTGATAACTCGATTTTGCTAGTAGGCGCAAATGACACCATAAAAACATCACGATTCTCATTAAATTCATATTTAATGCGAAGCCAACTATACTGATTGGTCATCTGTGTGAACCATTCACGTAACTGTTGTTCTATTGTATCTTTAATCATATGTTTCCGAAATATCGTTTAAGGGTGCTAATTAGTCCTTCTGCATTCTTCTTACAATCAAGACTTTCTAAATCAGTAAATTCTTTTTGCTGATAATCTGCTTCAACTCTATTTTTCTTCAATATTCTTACTTCTTCTGAAAAATTGCGTATAATTTTGTATGACTGATTGATTCTATTCTTAGTTTCGTTTAAAATATATTCATGAGAATCTTCTCCATTATGGCTATTCTGTTCTGTAAAAGAAATAGGGTTGTTATTCGTATTAGCCAACATGTATTTCATGTACTGGAAAACGGCATAATAAGAACAATGTACACTGCATGTGTATTGTTTTTTATCAATTAATATTTGAGCGGATTCCAAGTTATTTTGTGCTTTTATTTTCATTGTATGATTCTAAAATGCCATTGCTATATACCCATTCTTCATGCAAATGTACGATTTTCTGCTGATTTTTATTGTAAAAATACATTCTAAATTGATATGAGCGTTAATATTTTAACATTTTGACTCCTTATTCATGATTATATTGTGACATCATTGAAACAATTGTAATATTAATTTATTCTACCCCTCCTACGCTATACCTTGAACAACTATTTGTGCTCTGAGGAAACTTGATATTGACATATCTTCTTCCGTCACGACTCGGCATAATGAATGTAAATTCACTATGCTCTCGCAGCTACGTCAGTTCTTACACACGCTACGAAACACCCGAAACAGAATAACTTGGAGAGTGATTTGTTTGTGGGAATTTCTCCGCCCCTATATACAACGTATCAAAAGCATCCGTCCCATCAGTGCGATGTTCAAGCAAATCCTCTTCCGACTCTGCTAACTTCTCACCACCTTTATCCTTGCGAAATCCATTACGTCCACGAGTAACCCCTGCCGCCTGAACAGCAAGGATAAGGTCATCGTTATTCTGTCTGTTGAAGAACGGCATCAACCTCTGCTTTCCGGCAAATCCCTGGTTGATGAGCAGGTACTTCTCATCATGACGCATGGGATTGCCAAGATACACATCAACCACCTCCCAACCACGACGTTCAAACTCATGAATGATGACCCAGCGGAAGTCCTGGTCATTCACCGCATAGTTTGAACCAAGAGCCGTAGTATCGTAATAAAATATCACCGTCTTGTTCTTATGAAACGCATAGTAAGAACAAAACTCCTCTATGAGAGCAGGCAGTTTCCTCTCGAACTTAACATAGAAAGATTTTATTACATTCAACCTTCTGCCAGAAGGCTGTCCAGCCACAATCCAGTTGATATTTGCATTGTAGTCCATACCAATGCAGATAGGCGCATTCGGGTCAGTATCCTTATCCGCACGACTATCCATGCATCCATCAAAAAAGGTAGAACTATGACTATCATCCTCATAGAAAGACTGCGCCACATTATCAAGATACTCCATATCAGAAGCATCATACTTATGAGCCTCCTTCATAGAGGAATAGAACCCATCCTTTGCTATTCCAATACGCTGACAAAGTATCGAAGTCTGAAAGGTCAGCGGAGTCAGGTCACGCTTCATTTGGCGGATATAGTTCTCACCAAGCAACTGCAAATTCTCAATGGAAGAATACTCTTTGTAATATGTAGCAATAGAACGTAATTGATTTAATTGTTTATCCTTATGCCTTAATGTATAAATTAAATATTTAGGCACTACATCCCCAGAATCCTTATCTTGTTTTATCCTCTCTTTGAGCTTCCAGATGTCATATACAAGCCCCTCAATAGCCGAAATAACCTCACTATCCATCTTGTCCTTATAATGCAGGAACCAGGACCCTTTCTGTGTCTGAGGCATATCACTAAGAATCATGATAGAGTGATTGCAAGAGTGCTTTCCGAAGTAAGACTTTATACCACCATTGGCAGGAAGAGTCTCATCCTTCAACTTGTTATAATCAATGAACTTTGCTTCGTCCACTAAGAGCCACGAAAGCGTCAGTGAGTTGGACGAACCCGGACGATCCTGAGAGATTATAACAGCACATGAACCATTGTAAAAAGATATGACATGCTCATACTCTGCCGGCTCAATAATCGCCTTAGCAAAAGTCTTTGGAGGCTTGCGCCCGATGACATAATGGATGCCACGAATATAGCCCCATCGCTTCCATGCCGCGAACAATCCAGGCAGAGTATTTGTAAGTCCATGTTTGAAGGTTGGCACCACGATGCCACCTGTAGAACCAGGCATACGCTGCATGTTGCGAAGAACGAAAGGAGCCGCAATAGAATCCGTCTTACCAGTACGGCGACCAGCCACAATCACAGAAATATTAGCACCAATCAGCTGAGTCAAACGCTGAGGTTTGTTGAAATAAACTTCTTTGGACATAGGTGGACAAAATACAATTAAAGTCGGGATGATTTTTTGAAAATAATTTGGACTATAGTTTGTTATTTATTCCAGTGATAAAAACAGTATTCTTTTGATGATCGTGAAGAAGGTTCTTCATTGCCAGCAATGTAGATCCTGTAGTAACGAAATCATCAAAAACAATCACATTTGGTTCAGAGGGAATATTGTTTGGAAGGAACACCGCCCCGACACGCTGTTTACTCTGACAATGCGCACAATCGAAGTAGAACGGAATACCGAGAGCATTGCCTATACCTTCAGCAATACGCGAAGCAAAATTATGTTCACGATGTCTACGCATAGGAGTAGTAACAATTGCCCAATTGCCAGAAGAGATATGATATCCTACACATTCATTGATAATCGGCACAAGAGAATCAATGAAGAACTGCACCATCGAATCATCAGCCTTTATCTCAGTCAGTGTCCTGCCGAAGATGGATTTCTGCCAAAGCGATATAAAGTTTGTAGAAGCACGACGAGTAAGACGAAGCTTAGGAGTAAAGTCACAACGTGCCTCTACGGACTTATTCCAGGCCTTTCGCTGTTCTGCGGCAAAGATATCCTTCTTCGGCAGATTATCACACTCATTCCAATCAGAAAGAGAACCAATGTCTATATCCTGTGTCACATCAGAAACAGACTGAGGCATAGGAATATCATTCAGAACATCATCAAGCATAATGTGAAGCATTTACACAAATACCCAAGAACCATCACGGTCCCTGGGTATCCAGTTCAAACATGAATAAAATTCACTTATTAAAACTCACAGAAGTTAATCGCCAAGGTTGCCATCGAAGTCATCATCATCTCCGGATGTACCACCATTATTCGTGTTGCCACCAGAAACATTGCCATTACTGCAATCAATAACACCTTCCTCAGTATTGAGTGTGCCAACGTAGAAAGGAGAAGGAATTTCATCCGTAGCCTCCACAGAAATTGTGGTAGATGTAGTACCCGTGGCACCCTGACCATTATCCTGAGCCACGGTTGTCTTTGTCATCCAACGCTCAGAACCGACAATACGGAAATTGCCCTTCATGTCCTCGACCACGAAGACATTGTCCGAATTGTTAAGGTAGGCAGAAGCAGCCGAAGCAGAAGGACCTACACCAGGATGAACCAAAGTTGCCTTGTTCAGCTGTGTCTGCGAAGGCACTTCCCCCTGAGCCTCCGAAGTCAGCTGTGACTTGTCGGCAAGGATGACTATATAATGCCACTTGGCATCAGCAACCAACGTGAAGGAACCAGAGAGAGTAGAGGAGGACACACGACCGTTGTCATCACGAACGAATGCAGGCCACTTCACAATCTGATTCTTAGCAATGTAGTACACCCTGCGCTTGATACCAGGCAGTTCAGGTGTACCCATGCACCAATCCAGCGAACGCTGTATGTTAATACAATTTGCCATAACCAATACACATTAGACAAGTTCAACAACCTTGAATCTACGCTTATCGATAGACTCAAACTGACAACCAAAGAACATTGTGGCGATGTACGAAAGGATGAAAGGTTCGTACTCCTTCACCATCACAGACTCCACGTCACCCATCTGGTCATATCCAATCAGCATATTGGACTTAGGACAGATGTGAATGAACTTGGAGCCAATCTTGTTGTACATCGGCACGATATGCAATCTGCCATTAGAACCCTCTACAGTAGTCTGCGAGTATTGCGTATTGTAGTTGATGCCACCATGAGAAAGCAGATACCCCTCATTGTACTTGTCTGCAAAATCCTGAGTGCAGAACATGTAGAGATCCTGAGCACGCAGACGGGGATCCAGAGAGAAGAGAATTTCTTTTGCAATGTCTACAGCATTTGCAGAAGTAATCTCCTCGTCCAGTTTCATGTAATTCCCCTCTTCTGTAGCGATAGCACCCGAAGTCACCTCCTTTGTGGTAATGGTATCAAAACCATCAAAGAGGTCCATTGTGGTATCGCCTGCAGCATTACGCTTTCCTGCCCAAATAGCCTCGTTGAGATGTTCTGACAGACCACGAGCGATAAGAGCAAGGACATGCAAGGCTGTAGGAGCCTTCATCTGTCCGTCGCCCTTAGTTGCACCCACCTGACCAAGGAGAGTAGACACAGCAGAGTTAGGTTCGAACTTCGCCACCACAGAACCCATGAAAGTCTCCAGAGTACGATAGTCCACATTCAGATTGAAATCAGTAGAACGCGAAGGCTTGTAGGGACCGAACTGGGCATCACCAGAAAGAGCACCCACATTCTCCTTGTAGCGTATGCCGGGACGGGCAGTCATGTACTTAAGAGTCTCCTGAATGCCAATGATAGGAAGCATCAGAAGGTCAGAACGCCATTTGGTGGCCGCCTCCTGAAATTCCTGAAGAGTAAAAGTAAGTTTACCAGCCATAATATAACGATTAGAGTTTAACAATTAGGGAAGCATGTCATACAGTTCCTGTGCACGAGCCTTTGTCTCGAAGAAAGCCTCAGGAGAGTTAGGGTCGAGAGAAGCTGTACCCTTCTTATTCTCATCCACGATATGAGATGTAGAATCGCCAGGAGCCTTCTTCAGGGCCTCAATCTCATCCCTCAAAGCCTTAATCTCTGCATCCTTGTCAGCGATAGCCTTGGCATGGGCATCAGCAGAAATAGTCTCAGAAGCAGGAGAAGCCACCTTCTCCTCAGCATTAGCTTTAGTAGAATTTTCAGTGTTCATCTTTTCTTTGTTATTTTGATTAGACTTAAAGAAATTAGTCAGCGCAACGACAAAGCGGTTGAAAGCAGAAGGATTCACGCGAGAAAAACCTTCAGGTATGGGAATACCGGCTGTGGACATATCAGCCGCCATATCATCAGTGATAACAGGCGCCATATCGTCCTCAAAGTCAGTAATCTCATCCACAAAGCCCCAGTCAAGAGCCTCTTTAGCGGTAAGCCATCCACCTTTCTTCATAAGTGCCAGGAGTTGAGAAGGTTCACGCTTGCACTTGACGGCATACATCTCAGCCACGTTAGCATCCATCTTGTCAAGATCCTCCTTCATCTGCTCTGCTTCCTTGATGATAGAGCGAAGCTTGTCACTATTGGCAGAAGCCCATTGGAAGAACTCCATGGAACACTTATGAACCAGATACATAGCAGAAGAATCCATGCTGACATGTTTTGCACCCAGAGAAGCGATAGTTGCAGCTGACGCATTCATACCAACGAAATGCACATTTACATTTCCATGATTACGGAAAGCTGCAACGATAGAAAGAGCCTTAGCGAGAGAACCGCCAAGTGAATCGATAAGCACATTCACCTCGCCATCCTGATTCTTGCCAAGAACGTAGTCAACATAGTCAGCATCAAAATCCCAACCACCGACGTAACCTTTAAGATGAAGATTGTAATTTTTCTTTGCCATACAAATAAGAATTATTTATAGTGCAAAGATATACAGCGAATTAGGAGAAAGAAAAGACAGAAAATAGCCAAAAATAAAAACGCATGGCCCGAAATGAATCCTGTTATTCGAACCCCGAAACTATATCTATTTGCAGATAAGCTTGACAAAGAATCTAAAAATACCTGGTAATAATCCTATAATCTGTATAAATTAACAAGTAAAACTCAAAAATACTAAATAATTTAGTATCTTTGCAGACAAATAAATGATATTTCGTCAAAATGAAGACTATAGAACAGATAAAAAAAATAGAATCCGTAGTATTGTATGTACTACGAAATTTTCCTGAAGGCGTAGATTACATCAAGCTTTTCAAGATAATCTATTTTGCCCAAAAAGAATATCTGGTAAACTATGGAAAGGTACTCTGTCCTGACACATTCAAAGCACGCAAATTTGGTCCTGTACCAGCCTTGTCAGACAAGGTAATCAAGTTAGTGGAATTGGAAGACGAGGATATAGACCAGTATCCAGATTTAATGAGATTCCGCAACTCAATCCGAGTTACGGACCAAAAGGTTTTTGGTATTGCAGAGCCAGATATGGACTATTTGTCACAGAAGGAATGTGAATATTTGGACAAATGGTTTGTCTATTGTAAGGAAAAAGATTCCAAGACCGAGTTATCACCAGAATCGCATGATAAGGCATACGATATAGCATATGCCCGTTTCTTGGAAGACCCACAATTAGGAACTCTTACAAACATTGAGATAGCTAAGGCCGGTGGCGCTACCGATAAAATGATAGCCTACATTCGTGAAAAGGAGTTAATTGCAACAGAGCTTTCTTAATGGACAATAATACATACAATGTTTTATCACATCTCAGCGAGATGATGCATAATGAGTCTATTGTTAAAGATATGCATGACCTTCAGGTAGGAGACATCGTATATTATGATATGGACAGAGCAGATGGTATTATTCCTAAGGATGGTTATGATTCAAGGCTCAAATACGTAGTCGTTGCTGGTTCTAAGTCCAATCAAAAAGAAGTATGTGCTGTACTGATAAATTCAGATAATGATTTCTCATCAGCACCAGACTGGCAAGCAGAACAGTATCTAATCAGACAGATAGATTATCCCGAGATTCTCGACCATGACAGTTGGATAGATTGTACAGATCCCAAGGAACTTAAAGTTTCAAAGATTAAGGCCAAGAAAGCAGAGAAGATGGGACACCTGAATGCGCATGATTTACAAAATGTCATGAAGCATTTGAAAGAGAATGACTTTATAGATACTCACACGCGCAAAGTCTACGGTATAGACAAATTTACAATAAGTGATACCAACGAATAACAATATTATTCCTTTGCAATATCGATAGTGTGTGCGGAAGCCCCCGTCGCTCCGTATTGCACTTTAAAAAGGTCGAATTGGGATTTAGCATTATCGCTAAATCCCGTTTTTATATAGCACAAGGAATCAAGGCACGCTTACCAGAGAAAGTAACCTTGATATCATAAATATTCCTTGAACCGGAAATCTCCCTTGTGTATTCAATTATTGGAAATGGACGCTCTTTAGTTCCAATCAAATAATTCTTACCTTCGACATCAGTAACAACAAGAGCCATTTTTCGTTGCTTGGGAATTCGGGTAGTGGAAGTGAATTTAAGGGTGAGGTTTTCATAATAATCCCCATTAGTGTAATTACTTTCCACCTCCAAAGAAGACTCAGGATATATATCCAAATTAGAGGTATTGCAATTCAAGCCAACAGGAATGTCGCTTAGGCATTTTGCCATAGCATGTTGAGGGATGCCAGCGCAAGGCAAGACACTTATATTTTTAATACCAGGAAGAGACTGTTTCATAGAATCAAATGTTAGGTGGACAAAGATATATTTATGTCGGTATTATTTTTTCCGATGTTTCGAAGATTTATGATTTGTAAGCCTACCATCTGAACAGTAAGCAGCTCTGCTTCTTTGCAAAATCTTGGCTATGGTATTGAAATTCCTGTCGTCATCAACGATACCATGCAACTTCATCCAATTGGTGATGCTGATATCAGTCCTTTTAATGACATTACCTATAGTATAAAGATCCTTCCAAAGTTCTACACGAAACCTGTTTCGGATACATTCCTGAAGAGCTACAACACCACGAGGAGGCAAATAGTTGTTATTCCGAGTGTCCTTATACCTGAAGTGGGGAAGAACCACCGTAATCTGTCCCGGTTCTGGACGAGTCTGCGGAATATACGATTCCTTTCTTGGCTGAGTGGTCAAATAAAGCTCCAGAATTTTAGATTCAGCAGAGTTTTTCTTGAATTTTATAGGAGATTCACCGTCGCACTCGTGTAACAACCATTGAGCAAGATATGGTTCAAGAGTTAGGAAAATTGTGCAATTCATATCTATATTATTTACTTTGCAAAGTTACTTGTATTTAGTAAGTTGACAAACCGAAATGTAAAGTAATTTGGCATACTAACGAACAAACATTCTGCGTTCATTAGAACTGAATTTATTTTTTTCTTCTAAAAATACAGATACCTACAACCCAAAACAACTGCAACATTTGTAACACCGACTTAATAGCCTAATTTATAAGCACATATAAAATTATAAAAATGTAAATATTGTTTTTAAAACATGAATATATTTACAAAACACGATATTTGCCATTCTTTGTTACAAAATGTTACATATAATTTAGACTATAATATATGTCTAATATGTTGAATTTATTATTGTTACATAATGTTACAACTGTTACATAGATTTTCGCCCCATAATTTCTGCTATTAAAGGGACGAAAAAAGCCAAGAATTTCATCCTGGCCTTCCTTAATCAATTAGTCAAACTTAAACTCATTCTCCGAATCTCCATCATCATCTTCATTCCCGTCAGAACCTACATCATTATTCTCAAGCTTTGTTTTTTCAAAATTCACATCGAAGCTCTCTACTATCTTAGAATAGTCAAAGCAATATGACCTATGAGTGGTGGTTTGTTTTATTAACGATCCACCGACTTTCTTTTCATTCTTGACATATTGCAGGATACCCTTATGGTAGACATCATATCTTGCGGTCTTCTCACCAAGATATGCTTTTGAATTTTCGAGATAGTATTTTAGAGAGCCCTCCGGAAGCAAAGTATCACCAACAGCCTTGCCATATTTCTTATAAAGCATGAAAACACGAGTCTTCTGTATTAGAAGGACGGGACGCGACTCTAACCACTGCTGAGTACAAATAGAAGACTTGAAATTACGGACATATTCTATCTTATAGTCACCACCATCAATAATCTCACCTTCGCTAACGAGATACTGAACCATATTCCAGAATGAAGCCAGTTCGCTATTCTGTCGACATTCTGAATTTTGGTTCTTGATACCATCTATGGTTATCTTTTTCATCTCCTTATACGAAATAGAGACATCAATATACTGTTCCAGCAATCTAAAAACTGCAAGAGGACCAATCCAATTTAAAAGAATTCTGTCTTCAATAGGATTATCCTTCAATTTTTCTACCACATCCTGAAGAGTAGCATTATACACCTCCTTGAATGATGTATCGACCTTGTTTCTATATGAAAGAATCTGCAAGGTTAGATGTGTCATGCCAGTAGTTCTTACCTTTTTAAGAATCTGATATGCCTCTTTCTCCTCAGCAGAGAAGTCCGACTTTGGGAAAGAAAGGAATATAAGACGAGAAAAAAGAGCAATATCCGCTGTAGCCATTTCCTGGCCACTAAGGATAATGCCGCTATCCACGGCAGTTGTCTCCTTTTTCTTGTCCAGATCCATATTCATACGAGTACGACCAGTACCATCCCAAAGACCTTTCAGAAATTCCCTCTTGTTTATATCGATGTCATTCTTGAATTCATCAATATGTACAAGAGCATTGGCCACTGCCGCCACCGTCTCGTTAAGAGCCGGCAGAGTAGAGTTCTGAATGTTTGGTGGTACATTGTCAGCAACGAAGAATGACATCAATGTATGACCAAGCTCAGATTTACCGCTACCTTTTGGACCAAAAAGATTAAGAATAGGGAAGGAGCGCGACTCTCTCGTTACTATGTCACGGAACAAAGTAGCGAGATAGAAGCAAAAGCCAACCTTACCATTATTACCGAACACCTTGAAGATTTGCTCAGAGAATTTACTTAATGTAATTGAAGAAAGATCCTGGTGAACAAATCTGCGCTCAAACTGAAAGAGCTTTAAATCATTGAAATATATCTTGGAGTGTGCCGGAAGGTAATAATTCCCCTTATCCTTTATACGCACAATGCCATAATCATCCACCTTGATAAAGGCATTATCGTAATAAATGCCATTGCCGAAGGCAAAGAAACCATCCTTCTGCCAACCAAGCTGAGTAATCTGTACTGCAGTCTCAGTCTTCTCATACAGATAAGACTTCAGTTTAGTTAATTCCTTCTCCGAGGCACACCACACGAAATTACCTAGACCCTCGACTTTTTGCTTGAATTTGGAAATGGAAACCAAATCCTCCTGTTTCATTTCCACAAGTTCCTCTATGCCAAAAGTATTGCGAAGGATGTAGATACGCTTAGGAGAAATTGAATCCTTAATATGGAACAAAGGCTCCATAGTGAAATTGCTCCATTCGTAGTATCCTTTATCACCAATAGAATAGTACTTGTTCCTGTCTACATTAAATCCATATCTTTTAAGCAGACCTTCCTCTTTTTCTGCCTTTTCTTTTGCCTCATTCTCACGATGCTCACGACGAAATCTCTCTATAGACTTTTTCCATACAGACTTCTGGCTATATTTAAGAAGGCGAGAGATGTAGATGTCAACCTTTGTCTCGTCATTGATACGGGCAAGCAGGTCAGCAATCCTGTTTACTGACTTGCTTCTGTTCTCCGTAATCATCTCATCAGAAAAAAGCAAATCAGCAAGCCATAGAATGAAGTCATGTTCTTCTATAGCTTGAAAAATAGCCAATGACGTGCAGAAAGTATCGGGATCTTGCTTCACATCAGATACGGGAATCTGTTTTACTGAAACGGAGAACCCTAACCGCATGGCAAGCTCACCAGACTTTATCACAGCATTTATTCCAGGACCAAACTGTTCCCCCTCTTTAGGAGGATCAGCGTCCGGAAGAAAGCATAGATGAGAAGCTGCACGTTTAAGGATATTGAAATGCGCTTCCGTCCAGGCAGTGCCAAGAGTAGCGACGGAATTATATACGCCAATACATTGCAGTTGCATACAATCCGGAGCACCCTCAACAAGATAGAATCTCTCTGTCTTTGCCGCTTCTCTCCATGCCGTATCAATACCAAAGATAGATTTCGACTTATTGTAGATAAGCGAATCGGAAGAATTCATGTATTTTGGCTTGCTCTCATCCAAAACACGAGAAGTAAAACCGATAACATGCTGTTGTCTATCTTTGATAGGTATTGTTATTCTGCCACCAAAGAAATCGAAGCCAGCCTTATTACGAAGATGAAGAGCCTCTGCAATTTCATCTGTAATATAGCTGTCTTCAACAATTTTGGAATCTCTCGGACAAAATCCGATACCCATTTGAGTGCAGAACCTTTCTCCCCATCTTTTGTAAGCATAGTCACGCGCAAATTTATATTGTGGAAGCAAAAGAACTTTGGCATATTCCTTAGCCAGGTAATCGTTAGCAATCCACATAGCTTCTTTTTCACGAAACTCCTGCTCCTCTATTGGAGTAAGATTCTCCTCCTGAATATCGATATTGTATTTCCTCGCCACCCATTTAAGAGCCTGGGGGTAGGACATATTCTCATGCTTCATCAGAAAGCCGACGGCATTTCCCTGTTCCCCACAGCCAAAGCACTTAAATGTACCTGTTTTAGGAAATATAGTAAATGAAGGAGTTTTTTCTGAATGGAACGGACAACAAGCAATAAGATTTACTCCGCGCTTCTTAAGAGGAATAAAGTCTTCTATTATCTGAACAATGTCAGCTGCATCAAGAATTCTGTCTATGGTATCCTGTGAAATCATAAAGTAGGAAGAAATCTATCGATACACTTACAGATAACCCATTCAGCCATACTCTCATCCTCAGCTTCATAATTTAGCACAACCTTTTTTAAATCGTTAATGCTTTCCTGAACATGAATTTCCATAGGAAGTGAATGTTCAACAACCATTTCCATCATCCAAGTAACGATTTTAGGCTGAAGTACTAGTTCCCGTGTGACCATAAATGTTATGATATAATAAATAAGGTGCAAAATAATGCCTCCAGACACTATCTTCTCAGACTGGGCCTGGAGGACTTTGCATTTAGAGAGTTATTTTAGATGCTATTGTTCTTTGAGCCAAATTAAAATTTCACTTTTTAGGAACATCCATCTGTAGTTTACCCTATGTGCAGGAATCTGGTTCCTTTGACACATCTTTCTAACAGCGGAAACAGACTTTCCTATGAATGGAGCGGCATCATTTAGAGTCATGATACTATCATTCAAATCAATCTCCTTACGAAGTTGAGATGGTGACAATCCCGACAACCTATTTGCGTATCTTGTCCTTTTCATTCAAGTCATGTGCTGTTATAGTGAATGAATATTCAAACCAATTAGTAGAATAGGTTAAGTATATACCTCTCTCTCTGCCGTATCCACGGTTATACCTACCTACAGTGGTTGCAAAAGATTCCAGTTCGTTATGAGCCTTGACAATACATGTCTTTGATTCTCCAATCTTTATGTCTCGAACCCATTCTGCTTTACTAATAATTAAATCTTCTTCCATTGTCTAGAAATTTAATTGTTAAACTTGTATGTCATTTATAAAAACAGGTGGATAGTTCAGAACATTACATATTCTTGACTGGAGGCATATATAAGGAAAAGAAATGTTTGTTTGTTTGCTGTATTTTTTGTATCTTTGCATCGCATTTAGAGAGTGTTTTATTAGTTTTACGATGGCAAATTTACGGCAACGTTTTGACATGACAACATAACATTGCTTACTAATTTGGCAAACAAACAAACAAACATTTTCGACTTGCCGTACTTTTAAGCGTAGAAGTATGCAGAATTATTAACTAATTATTCGCCTTGTAATACTGATACGTATCGAAGGTGCGAATTCTGCTTGTGTACACGATATATAAAACGATGTACACATATTCATATAACCTCTTGAATATAAAATAATCGTTCAATTCCGACAAGAGGCTCAGAAAACGCATTTAGAGAGTTCAGCAATGAACTCTCTTTTTGTTTGTTCTAAACTGTTGAGGTTCAGCGGATATAATAATCGCTCCAAGCAACAGCTTTTCTGCTGACTTGGAGCGAATCTTATATACTTGCCCTTATCCTGCAACCAGGATTGTCCTCGCAGGCCTCCTTGTATTTTATCAGCCAAGGAACAAATCCATCATAAGAACCCCATCCGTTTGCAGGATTAAAAGGAAGGAGTTTTTTCCTATTCTCAACCATATAGGCGATACCTTGAGCAAGAATCTTACTCATTATAGAAGTGGTAATATTGCCATTCTCTCCAGGCTCCCATACATAATCATATAAAGTACCCTTATACTCCTTATTCCTGTATTTAACACAGATGGGAACTTGCAGTGCCATTCTATTCATGTTGTGCGTGATGTTTGCACTCCACTCTGTCTCCTCTATGGGTACATCGTCAGGAACAATCATGAAAGTACTACCACATGCTGCATGGGTTGCATTGTATTTCACCATTTTAGATTTCTTGTATATTATTGTTACATCTAAGCTCATAATCTATAACTATTTATCTTATTTCGGCAATCGACCAGTTCGAGGAGAGAGCCAAGCAGTACGGCACAATCAATGAGGACGGAATCGACCTCTGCATCATCAACGGTTACGCTGTTCTCCGGGCAGAAGTCGAGGACGGAGACGAAACAATCGTCTGCAAGCAGGAAATCGAGTTCTTCGATGAAGATGCAGCACCAGTAAGACCGCTTCATTTCACAACAGAGTAATAACCAATAACGCAATACGGATATGGCAAAAGTAATTACACCAGTAGGGGCTATCAGTGAGGTACAGCCCAAGAACGGCAAGTTCTTCGAGTTGGAGGAACTGCAAAAAGCAGTAGGAGGTTATATCGAGATTATCGACCTCGGCAATGACCAGCTAATGGTTGTCAATGAGGAGGGCAAGATTGACGGCCTACCTTACAACCTCATCGCAACACAGATATACCAAAGAGAGACGAGAGCACTTGACTACATCGCTGGGAACGCTCTCATTTGTACTAACAATCAAATCAGATAAGACTATGGTTACTTACAAGGGCTACCCAATCAGAAAACGACAGACTGGCTACAAATCGCACGTTTGGGACGTGATTGTCGAGGAACACGACAGATGCCCAATCACTGGCAAAGAGATAATCAAGGAGCGTGTAACCTACACTGGAAAAACGCTCGATGAGTGTAAACAAGCTATCAACGCACATTTTGGACGAATTTAATTTTACAGATATGAGAGCATCAGTTTTAGCATTGAAAGACCTTGCATACAAGGCAGGAAGAAACGTAGTATTCGACCCCGAAAGACTGGGCGAAAGATTGTTGAACGAACTCGAAGAGGGCTTGACCGCTTTCCTTGCACAGATACCAGAGCCGTTGCAGGAAGAGTACGAAAAGCGATACATCAGCAAGTATGCCGACTGGCTTTCGGCAATGGGAAGAACGTTCTCCGTGATGATCACTGGCCCGGCTAACTTCAACAACCGTAGGCACGAGAAGATGAACCGATATGAGCGTTCCGCTTATGAACGTTTCGAGAAGTGGCAGGAAGCAGTCTTGAAGCGCATCAACCGACAGCACCGACTTGTTGGCTGGGAAGAGGTCGAGAGACTTCAAAACAAGCTCGATACCCTTATGGAAGCGCAAGAGTTGATGAAAGCGGTAAACAAGATCGTCCGCAACTCCAAACTTTCCGAAGTGGAACAGTACGAGGAACTGGAAGCACTCGGGCTGAAACAGCACCAAATATCCGAGCTTATGGCTGAACCGATGTACTCGTTCCAAAAGAAGGGGTTCCAGCCGTTCCAGTTGAGCAATAACCTTGCGAGAATCAAGGACACGGAAGCAGCCTTAAAACGCCATACAGCAATGGCGGAAGCGGAGGACAAGGAATTTACCTTTGCAGGCGGTAAAGTCGAATTTTGCTACTCGGAAGAGCGAATACGAATATATTTCGACAGCATACCCGATGTGGAGAAGAGAGCGAAGCTGAAAAGCGAAGCGTTCAAGTGGTCTCCAAAGAACCAAGCGTGGCAACGACAGCTTACTGCGAACGCCATACGAGCCACAAAGAGGGTTCTCGGAATAGAAAAGTTCGGTGAGTAAATCAAAAGGTCTGCAAAGATAGGGCAAATGTTAAATAAATGCCGTATCTTTGCAGTAACTTTACAGAACGAGTATGGCACAAGTAAGAAAAATCTTTCACGTTGAGTTTAGAGAGCCGATAGACGGAAAGAAGCATTATTATTTCGGCTCAAAATCTGCCATATTCCAGCGTTTCACTCCCGAGCAAGTGGGCATAACCTACAAATCGTTTCGTAACGTTGGAAGCATCAAGGACGAGCCGTACATCAACAGACAGTGTACGATATGGCAGGGGGAATTGATAGCATCACAATCAAACAAAGAGGAGGACTGAAAATGTTAGGCGCAATCATCGGTGACATTGTTGGCTCACGCTTCGAGTTCAACAACACAAACAAGATAGATTTTGAACTGTTCACACCCGAATGCAGTTACACAGACGACACCATTTGTACGATAGCCATTGCTAACGCACTCACGGAGGGCGACAAGGATTACAAAGGCTGGCTTTTGTCCTGGTGTAATATGTATCCAAATGGTGGATATAGCGGTACATTTGCAAGCTGGATTGCTTCTGATAATCCACAACCTTACAACAGCTTCGGCAACGGCTCCGCTATGCGTGTCGCTCCGATTGCTTGGTGGTTCGACACACTGGAAGAGGTACAAGCGGAAGCGAAAAAAACAGCGTTACCCACTCACAACCACCCCGAGGGTATAAAAGGTGCAGTCGCAACGGCAACTGCTATATTTTTAGCACGAAAATATGGTAAGGTGGAAATGCTTAAGGCTATAACTAAATACTATCCAAGCTGGGTTGAGCCACTTTTGGGACAGAACCGATTTAATCCAACTTGCCAAGGCACTATGCCAGTTGTGTTCGGTATCATCAACAAGGCGAACAGCTTTGAGGAAGCAATCCGTTATGCCATTGCAGTAGGAGGGGACAGCGACACAATAGGCGCGATTGTCGGCAGCATAGCCGAAGCCATTTGGGGAATACCCGAAGCTATTTACAAAAAGGCTCTCGAATATCTGCCCGGCACAATGGACGGTGTTATTGAGGACTTTTTTCACGAATTAAACGATAGGCAAAATGGAAAACAAAGACCCTAATTTTGTTTCATTACACGCTGATCCAAATGCTTGGAACTTCAAGTCTATTTGCGATGATTGCGTAAACAAAGATGGTGGCAGTTGCTACATTTTTGGCGAAGATGGAGAAGCACCAGACCCCACTGGCGTACTGGAAGCACAATCTACTGGTAAATGTGAATGGTACATTAAACACACAAAGGTTTAACTAAAAAACAGATGGCGTAGAAAAACGCCATCTGTTTTTTATTGCAACATACGAGCTCTAATCACAACATATCCACCCTTGTTCTTTGCAGAAATAAATTGCAGTTTTGTACTACGACCAAACACAATCTCGCTCTCTATGTAATTGTTTGTGAGATAGAACGGTGTATTTGGTGGAACCTCTATTTCCAATTTCACATCATAGTGCGTAAACACGTTTTGGTTTTCGTTGGTTGAAGCACTCAAATATGCAGGGTCGGGGCGTATCCCCTTTTTCGATTTCAGTATGCTGTCTAATGTTTTACGTTGCGAGAATCGTGAACCCTCGTACACATCGATTGTTTCCCCAAAGATGTTTGATAATGCCCCTGGTTCCACATATCGGGTTACTCTTATAGGAACTGGAAGAGAGAACTCAGAAATCTTCTTATCAAGCAGTTTGCAAGTCTTAATATCATCAGCCGACATTCCATTTGCTCGAAGCTTTACTTCGGCAGCTTTATCAATAACCCCAGTAACGCCAGTCTGTCTAAAATCTTTGTTTATGTTAAAACTGTTTGATGTTCTCACATAGCCAGCTCTCCAAGTTCGCTGTGTCTTTAACACTCTGTTCCAAAGCTGTGTTCTCTCCGCGTCTGTCTCTGGCTTTAACGCATCATATATCATCTGATGTTGGCTTCCTTGCAGATGGATGAATCCATTATCAACTTCAACCATTCTATCATCAATTGATATACCTTTAGAGCGCATCCAGTCGATAAAATCTTTCTTCGTCTCCTCGTCAGTCTTTACAACAAAAGAAGTTGGAGCTTTTTTGCGCTCTCTTAATGCTTTGCTCACTTCAAGCTGATGTACCTTCTTCTTGATTTCACCAGCTTTGTTTTTAAGAACGGCAATATCTGTATTATCAGAACTAAATAGGTCGTTGAACTCTTGAACAAGCAGATTTGCAGGCTTACTCTTTGAACCAGCAACAAACTTCAATTGTGAAGCGATGTCGTCTTTAACTTCGAGCATTTCAATACGATGCTCCACAAGTGCAAGTTTTCTTTGGTATGCACCCCTTGATACTTGCCAAGTCGCGTATTTCTTGCCCTTGGTCTCCATCCACCCGACTTCATATTTAAGTGATCCTTGGATTTTCTTCAAACTATCCATAGAGTTGAAGTCCCAATCCCAACGTTGTAAAGTCTTACTGATAGAACCGTGAGCCTTTTCGAGGTCTGCAATAGTAAATTGTTTTATCCAATCGTGAGCGTCCGGTATAAGATCCGTAATAGCCCTTTCGCGTTTCTTTATATCTGAAAGCTGTTTAGCGACCGTACGGGCCTCTGTATTCATCGAAGCGATGTTCCTCTTGTCGATGAACGATTGAAGAGCCGTAAGGTCAATTTCCGGGTATTCCTGCGCCACTTTGAGAACATTGTTAGCCATCTTCGTAATGAGCTGGTACTTCTTGGAGCGTTCAGCCCACTTTTTGCGGATTGCTTCGCGTTCCTCATCGGTGCGGACGCGGACTTTGCGCTTCTTGTTGATGTAGTCCTGGTTATCCTGCACCCAGTACGGCATTGTCGTTGCTGTTTCGACACGTCCTTTGTTGTTCTCCCACCAGTTGTAGAAGTCCTCGTGAGGTCTGCGAATGGTGTTCGCGCTTCTTACTGATGCAGGGTTTTCGCCAGCAAGTATCTTTTCCTGCATCTTAATAAACTCATCATCAGTTGCGAGAATGGGCACCACCACACAGCGACACTGGGCGTGCCACCCTCTGAAAACAAAATCTTTCGGGAACTTGCCTTTGAGGGATTCGCATATCGAGCAGTCGAACCCTCGCTTTGAACGCTTCACCTCATAGCCAACAACGAAGTCCATACGTTGCCAACGGTCTTGCTCCGATGCGCGGTAAGCCATATTGGTTTCCGTCCTTGTCAGTCGCATTGCGTTCTTGTAAGAGCTTCGATACACACCACGTCCGGGGTGATATGCTTTGGCAGCCTTTGACAGCTTGTAGAGAGGGTTTCCGTTCGCATCAGTGCCAGTTCTTATGCGCCTGAACAGCTTTTCGGGTTCTTGCAGATATTGACGAACCTTCCTCGATACGGTAGAAGCAGAATCGCCCTGCCCCAGTGATAGGGACAGAGCAAGTTCCATTTCTGTTTTGAGGTCGCCAGTGTACCGCCATACCTTCTGTGATAGGTTCATACCGCCATAGGCCGACTTTCGCGCGAAGAATGCGTCCATTGCTTCCTGATTACGGCTGAACCAGCGTGCGAAATGGTTGTCCTCTTCAAGCCCTTTGCCGAAAATTGACTCAATCAACGCATCGCACGAAAGGTTCGCATATTCCCACTCGGCAGCAATTCCACCCTTGATTTCATTGTACACGGCAGAATACAGCCCCCGTAGGACGTTATTTGCCTTTGCGGATAGTTTCTTATTATCCGAGAAAGAAAACACCTCATCGGGGCTGATATGGCTGTTTGCGGACAATTTAAGAAGCTCCTCCACTGCTGTTGCGTAATGTTGGCGCACCTTGTCGGCATATTGTTCCGTACGGAGGAACAATCCCGATGCGTATTTGTCTATGTCAATCTTCCTTTTTTTCGCCATTTGGTCTTAACTTGAAATGTTCGCACTGTGGATCGGAAAGGAAAATGCAGAACTTTCCGCCTTGTTGCTTGAAAGGGCAACGGCAAAGTATCAGATGTCCGTCAAGTGCCTTGCTACGCCAGTCGTAGGAGTGGGCACAATCCCTGCATCGATACTTTGTCGGCTCTTGTTGTTTATTGATAACTCGCTTCGCCATTATTCAGCTTTACCGAAAACGTCATCTTGGTTCTGATTGGTGCCGAAAAGGTCCCTTTGCTTCTGGGCAGCTTCGGCTGCTTCCTTTTCGATACGCTTCAACTCCTGCTCCTTGTCTTTCACAAGCGGATTGAGTTCGACCGCGCCCTCTGTTGAAAGCATATCATAGTCTTTCGCCTTTGCGATGTTCTCGATAGTCTCTTTGATATCCTCGCCAAACGGTTCTTGGAACTCGTGGCCGACAACAAGTTTGCTACATTCGCCCCTCAAAGCGATATTCAGCACATTGGCGATAATCGAGATAATGAGGTTTCCAGTACGATCCAAAAGCTCATCGTGTACCTCCTTGTGCTTTGAAGCCTTGATGTCTGCAAGCAACATCATCTGTTTGAGAGCCTTGCCCGATACGTTGGAAAGTCCTTTCATATTCTCGAAGTCGATGTTCGGGGTGAACGTCTTTGTGAGGATATGCTTCTGCAACCATTCGATTTCCTTTTGCTTGCTTTCGGGTGCGCTGTCCCAGGTCAAATAATGGGCAACCTTTGAAACGTCATCAGAGCCTTTGGAGATAAGCGTTTTGTTCTCGTCTCCCTTTTCGGGCATATTCTTGATGATTTCGCTATTGACAACAAACATCGGGTCTGCGAAATAGTCGTTAGTGTCAGCTGTTCTTGAACCGATATACTCTTCGCGCTCGATGAGCGGTTCAACACCTTTCCACTCTTTGTCCTGCTGGAACAATATCACTGGAATCTTGCCGATTGGATTTGCTTCCTCGACAACCTCCCAGCCAGTGAGAACTCGCTTGCATCGATAGATAACATCGGGGGTGAAGATGTCGAAGTGGTACGATGTCGATGTGCTGCTATCCTTGACGTAGTAGCCCCACGCAAACGAAACAAGGTTCTCGTACATATCCCAGCGAGCGTAGATTTCGTCTCCCTTGCTCTTTGCCAACACTCGAATTTGGCAATCGGGTTTGCTCTCGTTATTACGGAACACACGGAACAGCATTGCAGACTGCGTTTCGGCTCCTGCAAGGCGTTTGCATTGGCGAACCTTGCTGTCGAAGCGTGTACGCTTTATGAGGTCTTGAAACGCCTTGAATGCGTTGTCTGTGCCCTCGCTTTGGTTGGTCCATTTCACGGGGCGACCGTAGATGAACACAACCGAAATTTCATTGATGTACTGGGGATAGTTGATTGGCAGTTTCCAGCGTTTCAACGTCCCTTTTCTTTCGCCTTTCGGGTTCTTCAAGATTTTATCCGCGCGGTCCATTATCTCGTGCTGCTTCGGATCGTATTCTTTCATTGCTTCGGCTGTAAGGGCTTCACGTGTAGCAAACAATTCTTTCACTCTTGAAATGTCCTTTGCCTTAATCAACTCTTCGAACTCTTGATTTCTTCCCACTACCGCATTGAGGTAGTTAGTGAACATTTGAATAAATCCCATTGTCTTTAAGTGTTAAATTGAAAATAAAGCATCTACATCATCGGGTATCTCGGCATCATCTTCCATAAAGTAGTTTACGGCATAGCCCAGCAAATCCACGTACTCATCGTGAACCTTTGTAGGGAAACCGCAAACCTCATCCACAAACTCCTCGTTCCATTCTCCCTCCACAAGATAAACACGCCCACACTCCACCTTTGGTGCGATAGCGTGCAGGCGCACGTCTTTCGCATCTGTGGGGGTAGGAGTATAGGTTACGTTCAGCTTCGTGCTGTCTTCCAGTTGCTGAACAACACTCTTTCCGTTTGCCTTTGGCTCTACACGGAGCGTACTTTGACTGTCGTCATAGTCGTTCGCGTACAAGTATTCGGGCAAGAACCGCAATAGGTCGGGAAAGGATTTCCAAACCTTTTTTGCGTGGGTGATGTAAATGCTGTTCTTGATTTTGCAGGCAGCTATTATTCCCGAAGGGTCATTGTCGGTCTTTTTCTTTTTCTCGTCATAGGCTGTATCGAGAAAAAAGTGCATCGGTTCTCTGTATCTCAATGCCCGGAAGTCAGAGAACGAAATGCGTCTGAACCAACTTTCCTTGATGATGTTACCTCCTGCTGCACTTGGCACCTGCATATACTGTCCTGCATAACCGCGTGAACCCAAATCAACTCTCGCTTCATCGAGAACCGTTCTGTTCAAACGCTTCGGATCAAGCAAGCCATCAACGTAGTTCTTGCGTAGTTCTGCTGGCTTCACATCTTCACAGTCCTCTGCTGGCAGACAAATGTGTCTGATGTTCTCTCCTTTCTTTTTCAGCATATAGCCGGTAACATCTTCCTCGTGGAGACGTTGCATAATCGTCACAACTGGGGTGTTGGCTTTATCCACCTTACGAGACGAAAGCGTTTTTGTATGCTCGTTCGCTTGTACTCGCAAAGGCTCTGATTCGGCCTGCTTGGGGTTTACTGGGTCGTCATTGATGATGACGTGAGCGTGGAAACCAGTAATCGTTGCACCAGTAGATGTTGCATAGCGATAACCAGTTTCCGTGTTCTCGTAGTTCTGCTTACCCGATTTGTCCTTACGTATCTGAATGTGCGGAAACAAAGCACGGAATTTGTCCGACTGGATAATGTCCTTACTCTTTGTTGCGTGCTCGATTGACAGACCACCCGAATATGAGTTTGTGATTATTCGTAGTGATGCGTCCAGCGTCCACAGCCACACGGGCCACATTATAGTTACGATTGTGGACTTGGTTGTACCAGGAGGGATATTCACGATTAGGTCATACGGCTTCGGCTCTCGTGCCACGATAGAGACAGAGAGCTTCTGCAATTCCTCGCACAGATACGGAATGTGCCAGTTGTAGGTCGGCTCTTCCTTGATGATTACGTCCCAAAAGGTTTGGACGAAGTAGAAAAAGCTCTGCCTGCACTGGTCAGCAACCACTCTCAATGCGAGTGTCGTATAATTCACTCGTGAAATCATTCTTTGTTATTGATAATATCCTGCCCGATACGGAGTAATAGTTCTCTTTCCTCACTCGACAACTTGGTGATGTCGATTTCCTTTGTGTTTAGGAGTGCTTCACCGTCCTTGCCAGTGATTTCCTTGCGCTCGGTGTAACCTCTGTCTTTCATCTGCGTTTTCGCGTAGAAGATGAGCATTGTCGTGTCGCCCTCTTTCATCTTTTTGAGGATAAGGCTTTCGGCAAAGTCCTTTTGAAGCTCCTTTACATCGTCCGCCTTTTCTCTGAAATCGGGGTCCTCGTTGTACCAGCGGTAATACGTCATTCGTGATATGTTGGCAGCCTTACAAGCTGATGCAACAATACCACTGGTGTTCGCAAGGGCTCTCAATAGGTCCTCCTTTTCTTGGGCGACCCTTTCATCGATTTTCTCGGTATCACGTTCTGTTGCCATAATTGCTATTTTCGTTTCTTGATAATACCGTCTCTGTCCTGCGTATCTCTGTACAAGTCGCCCACGAGCACGCGATAAATCCTTTTCTTGGGGTCTCCTGCCATAAGCATTTGATACATCTTCTGATAGGTCTTATCGGTGGTCGCTTCGTTCGCCCTTGCAAAAAATCTTCTTCGCCAAATCGTAGCCTGGATAGTCATCGGGATTGACGGCAGCTTTCTGCATTTCAGCAATGAACATCTTTTTGTAGTCCTTGCCTTTTGCTTGGTCGAACTTCTGGTCCTGCTTCGATGAGCGGAACATATCGGTGTCCCAATAGAGCATTACAAGGTCTGCGTTAGGCTCTCGCTTCAATATCCTTTCGTACAAATCGGGATAGAACTCCATAACCTTTGGCAAACTCTTGATAGTGTCGATACTGAAAAACTGCGATATTCGGAGCTTATTCAACGCTACACCGACTTTGTATAGGTAGATGTAGGTCATAGGGATTTGAAGCCCAGTACGCTGGATATACAGCCAAATATCGTTATCTTTCCAGTCGTAGATAGGATAGATGAAAGTCGATTTCGTAATACGGCTTATGGCTGAACGTCTCTGCAACGATTCAGCCATTCTCAAACCGACCATTTGCGGAATGTCCTTGAATATCTTTTCTCCGAATGTCTGATAGCTCATACCAATTCGGAAAGACGTGTGGTTTCGGATCGCGAACTTGGGCATCTGTCGTACCCATACGCTCTCCTTGCCCGGCTCCCAGCAAATGAAGCTCTCATCGTTTTCCAACTTGTTACAGCAGTTGTAGTGTTTGATAGGCAAACAGAACCAGTAGAACTTTGCTCCGAGCGACATAAACTTACTGCGCCATTCGAGAACAATCTTTTCCACATCGGGATAGATTGCTTCCTCATCGAAGAATATCACCATAAGCCGGGCAAAGGATATTCCGTACTTCTGCATCGTCTTGATAACGATGTCCGACATACAGATGCTATCCTTACCGCCCGAAAAGCTCATTGCTACGGTCTTGTTGTTCTGAAACGCTTCGTAAACTCTACGCTCGGCTGCTTCAACAACATTACAGTTTAGTTCCTTGACGTACATAATTAACCTTGTCTAACGACTTGCGCCTTGCTGAAAGACTGCGAGCCACGTGATGTTACCAACTTCAAGAATGTTTCTCGGTCAATCTTCGAGAGACGGAAAATCTCTTCTTTGCTCATACCGATTTTCTTGCTTATTTCCTCGACCGATAGACCCTCATCAAGCAGTTTCTTGACGATGTTCTCCATAGGTTCGAGCAAGTGAGTACCACGAGCGCGGTTGAAAGTTACGGTGCCTGCCATATCATCGGTGGCGTTCTCGTGGGCCACAATCACAACTGGGATTTTACCGCCCAACATCGTTTTCAAAGGTTCACGACCACTTACGCACCAACGGTGGAAGCCGTCGATAATCGTGTAGTCGGGTCTGATTACTATCGGGAAACAAAAGCCGTTGTTCAGAATGCTCTCCATTAGCAGTTTGAGGTTCTTTTCGAGAACCTTGTTAGGGTTATAGTCGTTCGGCTTTACCAAATCACGATCTATAAACTGCAAGTTCTTCAATGGAGCGAAAAGGTCTTTTTGTTTAGTATTGCTCATAACAGTTGTGTTTTACGTTACAGAACTATTTCCTTACCGCAATGAGGGCAGACCATTGTACGAGCAGCCTGCATACCGCTCTCGATATCGTTGCGTTCCTCGTCCTGCTCTTCCTGCTTCTCTTGCGGAATGTCTTGCACTTGCTTCTCGTTGGACTTGCGTTCTACTGGCTGTGAGAAGTCCACGCCCATATTGTCCTTGACGCTCTCGTGAATGATAGCATCGAGATAGTCCGTGCCGAAGCCGATAATATCCAAGTCGCCAACCTCTCTGATGATGTCCTCAATCTTGGTAAAATCAACGTAGCTCATCGACTGGATTTTGTTGTCCTCGATAACGATTTTGAGTTTCTGCTTGTCGGTAAGACCGCGCAAGATTTTAACCTCGCCCTCGGTACGTCCCAGGTGCTCCAAAGCGAGCTTCTTTCCGTGTCCGCAAAGGATTTTCAAATCTTCGTCCACGATGATAGGGTAATACTGACCGTAGCGTTCGATACTGTCGGCCATAGCCTTGATTTGTTCGATTGGGTGAACATTGGGGTTCTTTTCATAGGGAACGAGCTTCGCCAGTTCCACTGTCTTGATTTCGTGCTGTACTGCCATAGTGTTATTGATTTTGTTTTTTGATGAACTCTTTTGCGGAAGCAATGTAAGGTGCTGCTTCCTGCACCATTCGTGGGTTGATGTCCCACAGCTCTTGCCAGCCGTCCTCTTCCGAGCCTAACCACTGGCGAGCAGGCCACACACCAGTTCCCACGATCCAACCGTTCTTCCAGCCATAAATGGGAGGGAGGTTTCTATGCAGGAAGTAGTGGATAACCGCCAACACCTCTTCGTGCTTCCAGTGGGCTATCGGTGAGAACCTTGTTACACCCTTTGCATCGGTGTAGATGTTCTGCCCCTTGCCACCAGTGTAGTTGCCGTCCTGCAATCTGCGTCCGAGAATAATCACGTCAAGATGTTGTTCCTTGAAATAGACCGCTTGCCCTCTGTGCTGCAAATGGTGGAACCATAGTGCTGCGTATCTTGAATTTCGGGGGAAGAGCATTTCGGGGTGCTTTGACACCCACTCAATATCGAGCTTCGGGTTATCGATGATAGTCAGCCCCTTTGGAGCGTGAGCCTTGCACCAATCAACGAAGCCTGGATATTCAATCTTTGAAGCTGTGCAAAGGACACACTTGTTTATCCCGGCACGCTCGCATACGACTTGTAGAGCGAGGCTGTCCTTGCCACCACTCCACGCATAGGCCACGTTCTTTCCTGCTGTCTTTTGCCTGATGTCAAAAACGGCAGAAGCAACCAGTCTCTCCGCTTCCTCGAAAGAGACCAGTTGCTCGATGTTGTTCCAGACCTTAACAAAGTCCTCGTTACGAGACGTCTGTTTCTTGCCTAAAACTTGCTTCATTGTCAGTTGAATTGTAGGGCACAGCCTATCTGAATACTCTCCGTACCTCCGTCATACTTCAACTGCAACCAGTTGTAGTCCGTTATCTTGAATCGGGCGTTCGCTATTACGCCCGGCTTGTTCCTACACGAATATCCTGCATTTACCACGAACCACTTGTAACCATATCCAGCCACGAATTGCAGACGGTCCGTATCACAGAACTTCTTGCCGTTGTATAGGTTCTCCCACGTTGCATCTACCATAAAGCCGAGAGGGAGCTTGTAAGTGGCCGAGAGCGTATGTCTGTACTCGCTCGCTTTGGTGTCATAGATAGAGCGAGACAAAACATAGAACTTCTGCTTTACGTTGAAGTTGAGCCACACCTGCGGAGTGAACACTTCGTTGTTGATGTTGTACTGCAACACTGGCGTTACGGAGAACCAGTCGCAAACCTCCTGCTTGTAGCCGATAAATGGCGCAACGGTTGTAGCGTTGCTCTCGTGGAGTGATGTTGTGATTGGCACCCATACGCGGAAGCGTGTAGGCTGTGTGATACCGTCATAAATCTGTGCCTTTGCGCCAACAGCGAACAAAAGCGTGATAGCTGTGAGTAACAGCGTAAGTTTCAAACGATGTTTCATTGTTCTTTTCGTTTTGAGTTTTGAAATTGATTAAATAGTCTCTGCTTTGTCTTTCTTCAAGAGCGAGATTGCACCCGAAAGACCGATTGTGAGGAGTGATCCTGCGACAATCATAGGCACCCAGCCGTTTAAGTTACCGATAGCGAAGATTGGCAGACCGACTGCAAGGCTCGCCAAAATGCCATAGAACAAACCGCTTTCGCTCATCTTGTAGCCCTTAATGGCGAATATGGTAGGAAGCATTACTGAACTGCGTAGCGTTCCGTAGAAGAGGAACAGATATGTGATAGTGATACCAGGAATGTTTGCAACCAATACGGCAAGGATAGCGACAACAACCATTGCCACACGGCCGACAGTTACGGAATTGTACTCAACGCCCAACTTATCCTCGATACGCTTCACAACATCGTGTCCTGCCACTGATGAAACAGCGCAAAGAATACTATCCACAGTCGAGATAAGACCAGAGAGGATAAGCAGGAAGAACAGATACAAGAACCATTTCGGGGTGAACGCGATTACTGCACCCACATTGACAAGCTGGGTGTCCGCGATAGGCAACTGTGCGCCTGCTGCAAAGAAACCGAAGCAAGACAACGAGATAGGAACGACACCGAAGATGAACGCTGCTGTAATCATCGTGCGCTTCACGTTCTCGGGCTTGACACAGAACACGCGCTGCCAAAACATCTGGTCTCCGAATGTACCCGAAAGCAGACCGATAGTTGTAGGCAGACCGAATGAAAGCATAACAGCGATACCAGTGCTGTCGAACAGATTGCCGAACTTACCACTCAAACCGCCCAAACCATTGAAGAGCGTGTCAATTCCTGCGTTTGATGTCATAATAGGCAGACCAAGCAAAAGAACGGCTACAATGAAGCCCATTTTGATGAAGTCCGATGCGATGTTGCCACGAATACCCCTCGTGAGCGAATAAAGCAAGGGGATTGATGCAAGAATTCCTCAAATTGTGATAAGATTTCCATTGTAAAATTTTTAATTAAGTGTAACAAATGTTTTGTTGCGTGCAAATATACTCAAATTGTGCCTAATAAGCGCATTATTTAACACGCAAAAAGGTTCTGTTAGCCCAAATAAGCAGTAACAGCCTTAACGAACTCGTCAAAACTGCGGACGATAACGTATTTGTTTCCGTGAATTTCAGCGATACGTTGCCACTCTTTTTGTATGTCGGTTTGGCGACCTTTTGCGGTCTTGGACTCGATACAGAGAGAGCCGTAACCTTTGCGAGATACGAGCAGAATCATATCTGCTACACCTGCGGTCATACCCTCTGCTTTCATTATGGCAGCTTCGCGCTTTCCTCTCAATCCACCGTTAGGCACTGCAAACAAGAGCTGTGAGAACTGTCCGAACTGGTAGTCGAACCATCTTTTGCAGGAGCGTTGTAGCTGGCTTTCGATATGTCTTGGCATAATTCAGTCCTCCTGCATTAGAACGGCAAATCTCCGTCCCCACCGTTGCCCTGCGATGAGTATTGAGCTTGCGGTTGTGGTTGTACTTGCGGTTGCTGTGATTGCTGTTTACTGTCGAGCATTTCGATAGTATCAGCGTTGATTTCCATAACGGAACGTTTCACACCGCTTTTGTCCTCATAACTTTGTGTTCTCATTTTGCCCTCGATGAAAACCTTTGACCCTTTTTTGAGGAACTTATCGACTACATCAGCCAGTTTTCCGAAACACACGATATTGTGCCACTCTGTTTTGTCCGGTACTTGAACGCCTAACTGCGTTGTGTACCCTCTATCTGTGGTCGCGACACTGAACGAAGCGACCTTTGTCTGTCCGTTGTTTATGATACTAACTTTCGGATCAGCACCAAGATTTCCGATAACTTGCGCTTTGTTTAACATCTTTGTTTTCTTTTGATTTTCCTTTGACTTGCCCGTATTTATAGAATAATATTATTATATACTTACACACATACTACTTCATAACATCATTGTTAGGCGTGTAGCGAAAATCTGTGAAGTGGACTATAACACCCTGAAAGAAGGTTCTGTCTGTTCCTTGCCCGAAGAACCAGTCTATGAAGTCGTCCCATTTCAGACCGTCATTCTCTGCTATCTTCTGCACATCGAGGTACTGCTTGCCGTTGATTATAGCCTTGACTATTCCAGTTTCGGGGTTGTACTGCATCGTGATACGCTCGTAGCCGACCGTTTCTTTCAGTTCTTTTATCTCGACTTGCTTACTGCGATAGGGAACATCGGCCCACTGGCGTAACGAGAGGAAAAACATTCCCTCTCGTATCTTCTCGATGTTGTGCTTCCACGCTTCATATCCGCTACGGATAGTGTGTATCTTCTTTCCCTCATTCAAACTGCGCTCAAAGTTGGTTTTCTTTCCTGCACTTATGTGCTTTCTCGGAAACGCCTTTGAAAGCATCAGTACGATTGTTTTTGCTCTGCTTCTCATATTGTTCTGTTTATTCGGTCAGCATACCAAAGGATTCTCCTTCCTCTTCCTCCAACCATCTGATTAACTCTATATCTTCATCTGTAAACTCGATTGTCGGTACATAGCGCATATTCGGAATGTGCAGTGTTCCGAAATCTGTGTCGTCATCAACGACCATTTCCGTTGTGGCTGCATCTATCTCGCTCAACACCCGGCAGAATAGATTTCTGATTGCTTTGTTCTTTCTCATATCAATACTTCTTTCCGTGTTTGTACGATCTTGATGCGTTGTACTCCATCTTCAACTGGATATGTTGCTCGATGTCGATACCCATAGCTTCCGCCAATAGGAAAATCCGCATAAGCGTCAGCATCAGACACCGATTCAGTGGCTCACAGCCTACCAGTACGTGGACGATGTTATAAATCTTCTCCGTAAATGCCCCTTTTTGGTCGATTACGGGCGTTCTCTCGCCCTCAAACTCCAAATCTATGTCTTTGTACCCTGCAAGGTCAAAGATGCGGATACAAGCATCGGAAAGCTCATCTTCCACTGTGTCCTTGATGTGTCTCTCGAAGTTTTCCGTAAAGCTGATGCGACCCTCGTATTTCTCGAATGCTTCCCAGTCGGCTCTGTAACCTTTTCTATCTGCTTCGACCGCTTCCATAAGCTCCGAAATGATTAGGCATTTCCAGTGCTCGTCTCTGTGTGGATCATCGTGAAAACCGTGCTGTAAGGCGGTATTGTATGCCTGGTCTCTGTATGTATTAAGGTTCATTGTTGTTTCGTTTTTCTAAATTTGACTTGATTTGGCAAAGTATCAGGAAGATATAGCATAGTGTTATGTAGATTACCGACAAGAGCAGTTCGACTTTATCCAACCAGTCTAAACAGAATGCCAGCATTGCCGTAATAAACATCACGAAATAGATTTTATAGAAACCTTTCATTACGTCTTTCATAGCTTCTTATCCAAAAATGCGTGCAACACTAAACCATATTTCGGCATTTGGATCGTACCGATGTACGCGATGTTCTCCGTATCGGGGATTTTATGCCCAGTTCCATACAGCAGGATAGGAACTTCCTCTGTCGGATTTTCGGGGTTTACCAACGCCCAAAGGCAAGGCGTTCCGTTCTGAACCTGCACTGACATCAGTTTGGCTTCCTTTGGCATTGTTACCAACTGCCTATCAGTAACTACTAACTCGTATTTATATACTACCTCCATAGCTTTATGTATTATATAATATTATACTTGGGATTTTATCGTTCTTTCGTGGATTGGGCACTGGCTTTTATAGGGACAGTTGCCTTGTTTTGCTTGTTCGTGCGATCCGTGCCAGTTGTCCCAGTCCTTTACTCCGTCCTCGGTCAAGAACTCGATTAGCTTCATACAGTTGAAACCTCGTTCTATCTGCTTCGTTCCTCGTATCTCGACCAGTCCGTTACCTCTCGGGGTGCTCATTTCCTTTTCCGTTTTGTCTTTGGTCTCAACTCCTCGGGAATGAGGAGTATTGCATCTTCCAGTGATACCCTCTGCTTCACAAGCTCGATTGTCTTTTCTCGGCCGAGTGCTTTGTATATCGGCACCCACTGGATAAGCACAAGGTCGGCAGGTTCGCCCGGCTCGATTGCCATTTTATCATCGCCAACGTAGTGCTTGCTTTGTGGGTTGCTCAACTCGAAGATTGTCAAGCCCTGCTTGTTTACGATGATGTAATGCTTTCCGTTGATTTGTATCTGCCCATAGTGTCGGGCAATAGAGAACTGGGAGTTTGCCCAATACTCTTCCGTCATAATGATTGCGTCCATTATTCTTTGAATTTGAATACCACATTTGCCCCATTGGGGTACATTCTACAAAACTCTCTCAAACGTCCTGCGCCAGATACGAAACACTCATCGAAGCGGTCGCAACTCTCACACTTGTTAGGCACGAATGGTGACATCACTTTGAGTGTCCATTTGGTTAGCTCTTCCTCATCTTGCAACGCTTTCTGCATTTCCGCAATCTCATCTATTGCTTCATCGAGAGGGAGCTTGTATAATCTGTTCACGAACCATTTCACGCCAGCAATGAAAGCGTGGGGACGTATGAACGTGCCTGGATATTGCTCTGTGGTGCAATACTGGTGTTGAGCGTCAAATAATTCCTTGTACTTCATAGCTTCGCTTCGTATTTCTTAAACTCTCTCTTTATAGCCTTTTTGTTTACCTTGCACTGACGGCTGAACAAAAGAACCATCATCATATTCAGCTTGCGGTGAAACTTTGGCATTTCCGTTCCGTCTTTCCTTGTAAAGCTGACGTTTATATCGGCTGCGTTCACCGATCTTTTTATTCTTGAAAATCTTTTTCCGAGTATCATATCTTACAGTTTTAAGATTGCTTTCATTCGATTAAAATTATTCTCTTCTATCCGTCTGTCTTCGGGATAGTTCTTTGCGTTCCTATGCCATAGATTGTAGCATTTTTCACACAGAACGCTGTTCAATACCGCTACGTAGTAGCCTTTTCGGATTGGGGTATTGCAGTGGTCGCATATACCTAAACCACCCCATTGTAAGCAATCGGAGGGATATACCTCGATTACCTTAAACTGCTTGTCACTGTTGATTATCTGCGCCATTGTCGAATAGGTCTTTTTGTGGGTTTTCATACTCTGCGAGAAGTGCATCAACACGCTTTTCCAGTGCCTTGCTTCTACGCAATACGTTTGTATCTCTCGTTCTGAAATACTCTCTCTGGGCTTCACGCATAGCCTTGACTGCTGAAATAATCTGCTGTTCCATTACGCTGCTTGTTTGATTAGTTGGATATTATCGCGGACCAGCTCCAGTATTTCGTTATGCTTGTCCGTGTTCTTGTTGCACACTCCACGACTTTGTACCACCTTAAAAGTTTTGAGGTCGATTTCGATTGTCTCGATACGCTTGCCCTGCTTGTCTTTGGCTGATAGGATAAGGCTGTTCGGCTTCTTGTAATACTCCATTTGGTAAACGCAATGGTGCATCGACTGGCCCTCTTCCGCCATTTCAGCGACCGACTGGATAACCGTAATAACGATGTTCTCGTTGCCGAAGCAGATACCGAAGAACTTGCCTTTGGTCTCCTGATACTGGGCTTCCCACTTTCGCGCTTCCTGCATCTTCTTTTCAAGCTCCTTTTTCGCTTCGATGCGGTCTTTCCTTGCCAGTAGTCGGTCGTGTTCCGCTTTGAGGTTTCGGGGGCAGACGTAGTGGGCGTTATGGGTATCGAGGTGGAAGTAATCGAGCAAGTTCAGATAGTCAATCCACATTGAAGCGTCCTTGACGATGTACTTGTTTCGGTTGGCGATACGGATAGCGTGGGCATAAGGCATTGCAAATTCCTTGTAGCTTCTCTTGTACTTGAAGCGGAGCAAGTCGAATTGACCGTTTTTAGCCAGTACCTCGGCTTCTCTGTCTTTCAGCAATAACTTGAACAGCTCACTGGCTGAAATGCCGTGAAAACGTCCAGTATAGCCGTTACGCTTGATTTTGGAAATAACATTCCTGCGCGGATAGATGTATTTCGCATCGATATCGTATCTGTCGGGTGTGTAATACGAATGGCTCCTGGTTCGTATTTCCATAGGCTTTGTGAAGTCCCACGCATCGTACACCCTCGGAATACACTTGCAGGGTCTTGCGATGATTGTCTCCTTGCCGTCCTCATCAATCCAGTTCTGCACCGCTTCGTGGATCGTGTAGTATGGCTCTTGACAGCCGTATAGGTGCTTGCCTGCCTTGTACATCGTTTTCTCGACAATGAAGTGTCGGCACACTTGGAAGCCTTGTATCGATGTGATGATAGTGTAGTACCAGCTTTCGTTGAATTTCGCCTTACGGCTGTTCTCCAACTTCAACACCTTGCCACACTTGGGGCATACCGTTTCGTCTCCAACAAGGGTGACGGCCAGCTCCGATGCTGTCTTTTGAAATACTTCTCCACAGTGGAGACACCACACAGAGCCTTTGGTGTAATAACCGCCAGTCTCGAAGCAGTTGTCAAAAGCCCACTGCTTTTGCGTCTCCGTTATTGCCGGGAGCTTTCCGCTCAACTCGACAATGCGCCTTTGATATGCGTTCCTCGGTTTCATAGCCCAAACTCGAATAATGTTGGTTGTGACTGCTCGGCTTGCTTGCGTCTCTCCATTTCAGCCTTTTTCTTTTCGGCAGCTTTCTTGGCTTTTGCTTCATCGGCTGCTTTGAGCTTGTCGATGCACTGTTGCTTGTATTCCTGCACCGCCATATCTCGTGCTTTCTCTTTGTCATCTTCTGAAAGTTCTACACTGGTTTTTGCCGTTACTTTCATATCGGCTGGTAGTTTATTTATCTTGATATCGTCCTCATCATAGTAGTGAACAGCCCAGCCGAACACCACGTCATCGGGAAGATATACCGCGTTTCCTTGTTTCTTGGCTTCGCCTAAAATGTAGTTGAAGCACTCGTCGATGTTCTTGTTAGGCTTCGCATAGGCTACTGCAAACAATTCATCTGTCTTTGCTCTGTTGTCAAGATAGCTCTTTATGGCCTGCTTGACTGCATTCATTGAATTACTCATATCGTACTGCGTTTAAGTTATTTGTTTTCTTGTTTTCTCTGTTCTGCGAGCTCTGCCTTGATGCGCCACTCTTCGTAACCCATATTGAAGAGCCATTTGAGTTCTTGCCACTCTTCGTAACTCATCACGTTCTTGGCGTGTTCTGCGTCCTGCCTTGCCCTCTCGATTTGCTGTCTCCTCTGTTCCAGTGCCCAGAGTTTTTCCCTCCTCATTTCTCGGAACTCCTGCAAGGCTTCTGTTATAACCAGTCCGTCCACCGAACCGTAGAACTTACCAAACTTTCCACTCTTGAAGAGTATGAAGAAGTGCATCAGTTCGGTTGCTTTCATAAAGCCAAATTCCATAAGGATAACCTTTGCCACTTGCTCAATCTGATGAATGCTCATCTTGTCCTTGCACCCTGCGAACTCGGAAAGGTCTCTCAACTGGATTTCGAGCCACGTTTCAGCGATGTGTTCCCCGTATGCTTCCGACATTACTTTGAGAGTGGGAGCCTTGCCAGTGTAGCATCGGTCTATCTCCTTGCAGTATTTGTACTGCATATCGGGATTGAACGTACAAAGGAATGCTTCTGCGTCTCCGAACAACTCGACACAACTAACCGCCAGTGAGCTTTTTTGCAATGTGGCTGGCAAATTCTGCGTCTCGTTGCTGTTTGGCTGTCGGAGCGGTTGCTGTCGCATCAGCTCTCCTAATTTCTGCGGTTGTGCCATAAGTCAATTTTTGTTTTTCGTATTCCTTTACTACCCAATTCAAGATTGCCCGATAGTCGGACTTGTATGTCATTCCACGTGCAGCCTTGTAATTGTCGAGTTTCTCAATCATCCAGTCCGCACCCTTCTTGCCGTGAGCGTCCACGAGCTTCTGATATTCGGCTTCTGATAACAGCACAAATTCAGCATACTTGTGTTTGCTCGGTTTTGTGGGTTTCTTGGGCTTTTCTTTCTGTTCGACTGCTTCCACATCGCCAAACAGATTTACTTGCTGTGCTGGGGCTGAAATCGGGCTTTCCTGCCGTTCTTCTTCCTTGATGCGTATTGCATTTCGGTTGTTCTTCGGTGCTCCGCCTTGTTTTCCTGCATTCCTGCGCTTTGCCGATATTTCGGCTTGTCGCTTGCTTTCGTTGTCAATCTCCTTTTTGATGAAAGCGAAAGCCACTTTCGCCAGTGATGATCCGAACTCTATTGTCGTACCCTCGAAAGCATATTGCACGATAGCATCGTAAACCTCCAAACGTGCATCGTTCGGAAGGTCTTTCGTGGTCTCACTCCACGCCTTGTAAAATGTTATCTTTTCTTGTGCCATTGCTTTTTGTTTATCCCAGCCCCCAACTTGTGAGGGCCGGGCTGATTGTTGTTATTGCTGTTCGTTGTATGCCAACGAGAACTCTTTTGGAACGAATGCGCCAACTGGCATTGGTCCTGCTTTCTCGATGCAGAGCTTGAAATCTCGGATTTCGTGCTCGCTCCAACCTTTTTCGCGGTGTTCCTGGTTCTTCTTCTCTTCCCACTTCTTTAAGTAGTGAGAGATAACCATAAGCGCGCGGTCTGTATCGAATGTGTGGACGATGAAGCTCTGTGTTGTCTCGATGTTGTCCGAATAGGTTATCTTCACTTCCAACTGGTAGAACTTCTTTTCCTTGATTTCCTCGTCCTCGTCCTTTGCTCCGTCTTTGGCTTCAACATACTCTTCAAGTGAAATCTCATCTTTCAGATATGCCTTTTCCAAATCGACTTTCTGCTTCTCGAAATTGTCTGTCAGAATGATGCAGGAATCAATCTCTTTCGCCATAACAAGCGTGAAGCCCGAAGCGTAGTTCAGTTCGATGTAGTCGTTCAGTATCTCGATAACATTGCTGATACCGCTTGCGTAGAGCAGGAACTTATACTTCTTGTCTCCGATTTCCGCTTGCGCCTGCCACGGGTGCAAGAATGTGTTCTTATTCTCGAAAGCCAAACGCTTCTGATTGCTGACCTCTACCTCCTTGATGTCACCAGCCAGCAAGTGGAAGTTGATTTGTGTCAAAAGGTCCTGATCAATCAAACGCCCTCTGTCGAACAGCTTCTGCGTTCTCTCGACCGATACAACCTCTTTCGTATCTTCATCGATGAAGTCCTCGCTCCACTTTTGCACCACATCGCTTGCAAGGTACTTATTCAGCATTTCTCTCGGTTCGCTTGTGAAATAGCGTACCTCGTCTTTTTTGGTCTCGACCTTTTCTTTCTGTGCCATATTATTTGTTTGTTATGAGTACATATCCTGCCCAAATCTCAATGAACTGCTTACCGAAATACACGGCCAGTTCCTCTGACTTCACAGCAAGGCGAGCCGAGAAGTTCGCGCTCGAGTCCGACCAAGCGGCGTTCGAGTACGCAGAAGCGAGCCCGCAATGCGCACCGTCGTACGAGCTACCGCCGAAAAGCCACAGCTAATGTTCCTTCTTCCACGCTTCCGACTTTTGCGCAAGCTCTTCTTCTGTCCACAGAGTAAACCAAGGATAGTATCGGTATTCATCGGTAGTGAACTGTGGTTCCCAGCCCTCATTGAGAGCAGCCGCAATGATGCGGAGCTGGAGGTATGCAATAACATCGACTTCCTCACCGCTCGCTGTGTTCACATACTTTTCGTACGACACCACGAATGGGTGTTCATTACCGAGCGCACAGTAAGCATCGTGAAATGTTTTGATGCGCTCTCTCACGTCCTTTGGTTTGAATACCTCGCTACCGAAGAGGTGTTCCAGTAGCTCTCTCTGTTCACTACTTGCATTCTTGTAAGCGTTCAGCAAGTTGTCCTGCTGGATTTGAATGTTTTTGCTCATTTTCTATTTTCTCTAATCGTTTGATAATAATCTTTGTCAATCAATATCTTCATATCAATACGGCTGTTTGGATAGGTCTAACGTCATTCCTGCGTTGGCTGCGTACACTGGCTTTCCAGTGAGCTGTCGGACCTCGCGCACAAAGCGTTCTTCGTCCGAATTGCCGTCTGAAAGGTGTATCAGTATGATGTTATCGACTTGCGACAAATCGTTCTCTGCAAGAATAGCTTTTGTCTGTTCAATCTCCATATGCGAATTGAGTAGTCTCGGTCTCATCGCTTCGGGCATTGCTCCACTGGCGATATTGCTATCCACGATGTCATCCGCATAGTTGGCTTCAATCATTATGTGGTTGAGCCCTGCAACGCATACGTCCAGCGTGATTGTATCTGTGATGAATAGGAGCTTACCCATAGTAGGGTGGCTGATGATGTAGCCCAAACACGGAACATCGTGCTTAACAAGCACCGTGAAAATCTTGAAGTTTCCGACCTTGTAGCCCTTGCCCGGCACAATGTTCTTCGTGAATGGTTTTCCCACCAGTCCGTGAGCCTTGAAAACATCTTCAAGTGCAAGAACCAACACCCCGGAAGCAACCATTTCGGTGACGTAACCCGAATGGTCGTTGTGTTCGTGGGTTATAACAGCCCCGACAACCTTTCTCATTTGCCATTTCAGAGCCTTTTTCACGTTAGGCATCCGTACCCCTGCTTCGAGTATCAAAGCCTCCGTAGCGGTCTCCAAAATATAGCAGTTACCTAATGAGTTGCTTCCGAGAATGTGTAGTTTCATTGCTGTATGGATTTAGTGATTAGTAACCTGGGCCGTCATCTTCCGTTGTAGGTGCTGGAGCTGATGTCTGTGCGGTACGGATTTCGCCAGTCTGCTCATCCACGTTTGTCACGTCCTCGTAGTCGGCTTCCTGCATCTCCACAGTAACCTTTCCACTGGCTACGGCTGCTTCGCGCTGTCTTGAAGCTACATCAACGTCCATTTCATCGTTCTTGCCCTCATAGAGCCAAGCATCATCGGAAGAGTTGATAATCATCTTGCAGGCACGACCGATAACGGTCTTTTTAGCCATTTCCTCTGCGAAATTCTTGTGAGCTGGGGAATTGCCCTTTGTCGCTCCCTGCTGCCACGCTGCACGTATCTGCTGCATCGACATAATGGTTACCTGAGTTGTACCGTCTGGGCTAACTGTCAAAGCGTATGCAGCCTTGATTTTGGTATTGTCGATGTTCTCAATCTTCTGCTCGTGCTTGATGATTTGGATTCTTGCAGTGTTCGGATCAATCGAATAGATAAACTCGTCGCCCTCATAAATCACGTTGGCGATAGGCTCCTGCTTGATACCACCGACACGTTTTGCCAGTGCTACGGTTCCAAAGTAAGAACGCTGGAACTCCAGCTTGTTACCGTAAACGATGAAGTAGCCTTGATTTTTGCTCACTGCGAGACCTTGAAGAACCATATCAAACAAAGCATTTGCGATGCTGTCTTTGGTACATACCGACAAAGCAAGGTTTCCGTCTCTGTCCTTTGTTGACTGGAGAATGAGCCACGCACTCTTCATATGGTTCTCCACAGAATAGTTGGCAGGGAGCGTAAGACCACCGTCTGCCTGGAACTTCTCAATCTTGTTAAGAACTTGCTCCGAAATGTTCTCGAACTTTGCAATCGCCTTGCTCTGCGTAGCGACTGGCTGTTGGCTGTTTTGACTTGTTGCTGTCATTGCGTTGAAAATTATTGGTTAATACTTGGAAGCATTGCAGCCTCCTTTGCTGTTCTGACTAATAGCTGTTCGTACTCGCTCATAAGCATTTCCGAACCGTCGATGTGGTTTATCTCTACATCGTCCTTGAAGATGCGGATATAACCAGTCTTGATATTGGTTCTGATCTCCACTCTTGGAGAGAATCTGTGACACATCAAATCTTGATGAGTAATGAACCACGTTTCCCAGTTGTATTCTTCGGGTGTCATTGTTATTCGATTTTGAGGGTTTTACAATTAGCGTCCACAATGAGATTGACTATTTGAGCCAATCCTGACACGATTTCACAGACGCTCTCTCTGTTGTCGATGAAGATAGGGGCAACGATGCCGTTTGCTCGTGATATGGCGTTGATGATGTCGAGACCAGCGTTTATCTTCATTGCATCGTTCAGATCGGAGAACGGAACACCGTTCACTGTCGCTTCACACGTCTCTATCTCGCCACCGTTGATTTGTTGCTCGAACATCTTGAACTTGACAAGGTTGAACATTCCGTTGATACGGCTCTCGACTTGCTCGATGCGAGCTTTGCTGAACTGCTGGATATTGTACTCCACGCCCTCCAACTCTGCAAGTTGCGCTTGGCTCTCGGTGTATTCCTTTTCCAGTTCTGCGATACGCTTGTTGTTGTTGGCAATACGCTCACGGTCTGCAAGCCAAACCTTGTTGTTTCTGATATTATCCTCGATAGCACGCTTGCGCTCTGAAAGGTCGCTTGTTGCAGGAGCAGTGATTTCCTGGTTCAACTGGTTCTGCAAGTCGGTCGCCTTGTTGCGTAGGTTGATAATTTCCTTGTCTGCGTTGATTGCTGGGACAACATCGGGCATTACAGGAACGTTGCTGTAAGCCTTGCTTGCTGAAAGCTGTGCAATCTCGTTGTCAATAGCGAAGATTGCGTTCTTGATTGTGGCGATTTCTGCATCTTTCGCGTCAATGGCAGCCTTGACTTCCATACCTCGCGCCTTGTTGCGTTCCAGTTTGCGCGAAATGTTCGCGTTGAAGTCGTTAGCCATTTGGGCCTTTTTCTCCTCGATGTCGGTCTCATCGAGCGCACGTTTGCAGGTCGGGCAGATGAAATTATCCTCATCGATAACCAATACCTCGCCCTTGATAGCTCTCCACTCTGCAAGAAGTCTTTCGCGTTCTGCGTTAAGGTCTGCAAGTTCCTTTTCTGCACGTTGTAGCGATAGGCTCTTATACTTGCGGTCGTTGTTCAGAGTTGCAACTCGTGAAACAGCGTTATCGTGCTCTCTCTTGGCTTGGTTGTAGTCAGCAAGCAGTTTGTCTTTCAGCTCGTATTCGCGTGCTGTAATAGCACTCTTAACCTCTGACAACTGGCGTGCTACCTCCTGCTTCTGCTTGGTTGCTTCGTTGTATGACTTCGAGCGGTCAGCGATCTGCGCGTCAATGTCTGCAAGTTGCTGTTCCAGCTCTGCGATTTCCGCTTCGAGCTTCGCCCAGTCCTGCGTGTCGGGCATATCTCTCTTGCGCTCGTCAATTCGGGCAGGGATAGTCTCTACACCGTCCTTGATTTTGCGCTTCTTGCTTTGAACCTCGCGTTTCAACTCTTCCAGTGTCTTGCCCGAAAGCATAGCTACAAGGCTCTCAAATTCGGGATAGCGCGCCAACACGTCATCGTTGGTTACATCGCCTGCAAGACGGAACAGCATTGTGCGCTGATAGTCCTTTTTCTGTGCTGTGAAATAGAGGGGATTGGTAATGAGTTTGAAAACCTGCTCATCGCATATCTCGGCCACCTTCTTTGCGTATTCGGTAACACTGCAAGGAACATCGTTGTAGAAGCACTCAACGCTGTGTCCGTTGAATGTCTCAACGGCTGAACCTCTCTTCTTGGTCCAAACCTCGTTGTAGCACTTTTTAAGGTTGATTTCCTCACCGTTTACCTCGATGCAAGCCGTTACCTCGTGGGGTATGCGCTCGATTGGCTGGTTGTTGGCGTCCAGTGTCTTGATGTTGAAATCCTTTCGGTCTTTGCTGTCCTTGCCGAAAAGTAGCCACGTGAACGCATCGAATACTGTTGTCTTGCCAGTGCCGTTGTAACCGAAGATGTTTGTCTCGTTCAAATCGAAATCCACTGTCAAGTTGCGAATACCCTTAAAGTTCAGTAGGGTAAGCTGTCTGATTACTATTGTTTTCATTGCGTTAATTATTTATGAGTTACACAATACGTTGTCGCTTGACTTCTAATCTCGCTGTCGGTTGCTTGTCTGCCTTGCAGGAGCCAGCTTTCAATTTCCGACTTCTTGAAGTATATCTTACCGCCCATAGGCTTGTAGAATGGGATTGCTCTCTGTGATGTCAGTCGGTAGAGGTGCGCCACCGAAAGGCTGGTAAATGTTGCACACTCTTCGATTGATAGAACCTCTTTTGACCCGGCAATAATCAACTTCCTCAATCCGTCAATCTGTGCCGTTAATTCTTGATATTCTTTTTCTGCCATAATGATTTACCTTTGCTTTTGTAGTCCTCCACATACCAGACGTAAAGAAGAACCAGTGCCATTGCTCCGATAATGAAGCAGTGCCACATTCCAGTGATGAAACCTCCGATGATACTTGTTACTCCGATGAGCGCGAAAATCATCATTAAACCTATCTCTATATTTCTGAAAACTTTATCCATATTGCGTTGTGGTTAGTTTGTTAATACTTAATTCTGTTGTTGGGGGAAAAGCCCCTCTACTGGCACGCCCAATTCGTTGGCAATGATGTTCTGTACAAGTGGCTCGGGAATTTGGCGGCCGTTCAGCCACATTCTCACGGTCAGTTCGCTACGCATAGTAGCCTTTGCAATTCGCCTGATCCAACCCGTCTTTGGAGGCGTCGGGTCCAGCTCTTCGTAAATCTGCTTAAAGGTCTTTTTTGTCATAACTTGTATTTTATTTAGATTTTAATTGCCTAACAAGCGCAAAATCGCTATCTTTGCACGCAACATTTCTGTTTCGTGATGCAAAGATAACGAAATTATTTCGCAACACGCAGGTATTTCGTGAAAATATTTCGTACAAAAATTTGTGTAACGTTATAACGTATTGAAAATGAGCGCAATTATTGATGTAAAAAAAATTAGAGAAGCCAAAGGGCTAACACAAAAGGAGTTGGCTGATATGTGTGGAGTGACTACACGCACGGTTCAGAACTGGGAGAACGGGAGTACTATACCCGATATGGTTCAAAAATACCTTACTCAACTTACAGAGCAAAGCGAAACGGTTTCGTCCTCTGCCAGTGGCAACAGTGTAAGCGTTGCAGCAGCAAGAGGAAGCAATGTTAATGTTGGAAAGGAAACGGAAAGACTTTTGTCTTTGCTGGAGCACTCACAAAAACAGATTGATGCTCATCTTGAACTTGCAAAGGCTAAAGATGCACAAATATCGAGTTTATTAGCAGTAATAGAACGTTTAACAGCAAAATAGAGATTATGAGAAACAAACCATTGCCTCCTGCACCTGCCACATCATACGGCGAAGTACAGATAACAATAGACCGATTGATGAAGAAGTATTTTTCGGTAATGCCCGAAGAAATGTTTATCAGTCTCTCGAAACGACAGTTGAATGGTGAAAACACAATTCGTTTCAGTCAATTCTATATTGATAAGCTCGAAGAACGTTTAACGAACATAAAGGCTGAAAAGAAGAAACTTAATCAGTGTGTAGCTCGAAATGACAAAGGAAAAGAATATGAAAAGGCTGGGAAGATAAAGCAGGCAATCGCCACCTATGAAAAGAACATCGAGGGTGATTGTTATCCAGCTTGCTACGCTTTCGATAGACTGATGATTATATATCGAAAGCAAAAAGAGTATGATAATGAAATCAGGGTAATCGAAAGAGCTGTTGATATTCTTTGTCCTCGATATCCAGATTTAAGAGACAAATATCAAAAGCGATTGGAAAAAGCAAAAGAATTACAATTAAAAGAAAAGTAACTTATGGATCACTACTGGCTCGTAATAAATACGCTTGTTGAATGTTTGTCGGAGGGAATAGACCCGGAAAAGGTCAGAATTGCCACCTTACAGCTCGATACGGAGCTTGACAGACGTTCAGTCAATAATTTACCCATAGACGAGATAAAACGTCTTAAATCGGTCTTGGAACGCATAAATTACGAAATCTACACCGAATGAGTAGAACGAGAGCATACAAACAAGAAACGTTGGATATCCAAAAACGATATTTTGACGTGATGCAGGAGCTAATCGATGAAAAGCGATTGCCTGGAGGTCTTGCCGGCTTTTGCGATACATACGGCTTCGACCGCAGACACTGGTACGCCCAGAAAGCGGATAACGGAAAAGGTTACTTTGAAGTCGCTTGGCTCGTTCCGCTGATAAAATATTTCAAGGTCTCTGCAAACTGGCTCCTGCTTGGAACTGGAAAAGTCTATAAAGGCTGATGAACGATAAAGGGGTAAAAACAACCATTTGCTTGTTTTGGTTGAATTTACCCCTTTCTTCTCTTTTCCCTTTTTCCCCACACCCCTATATCCTTATACTCTTCTTTTCTCTACTAAAAATATATATTTATATAAATATATTTATTATATTTTTTCTTTTTATGTTACTTTTTCTTTTTTGAAATCGGCTAAAAAAAGAGGTATTTTGGGGGCAAACAAGCATTTGCTTGTTTTTGCTTTTTCTTGAAACAACCATTTGCTTGTTTTTTATTGGCTCATTATAAACAAGTTACGAAACACAAACAACCATTTGCTTGTTTTTCCAAAATTCCAAAACAACCATTTGCTTGTTTTGCTTGTTTTTGCTTGTTTTTCATCATAGAATATCGGGTATCTTGGAGACGGCAGCCTGCTTATTCTTGTCAAGAACCTTTGCGTATATCTGTGTGGTGGAAAGCTCACGATGTCCGAGCAGTTTGCTGACTGTGTAGATGTCCGTACCCAAATCAAGCATAAGCACGGCAAAGGTATGTCGGCCACAGTGGAAAGTGATGTCTTTCTTTATCCCTGCACGGAGAACCCAACGCTTTATCGCTTCGTTGGTGCAGGAGGGTGAGTGTATATCCGTAAACACTGGCTCATCGTTCGCCTTGCGTTCTCCCATAAGTTCGGCTGCTTGCTCGTTGATGTCGAGGTATTCCTGCCCACCAGTCTTTTTCTGCTTGAAGATTATTCGGGTGTACTCTCCCTGCTGATGAACCTCTCCCCAAGTAAGTTTGATGATATCGCTTCGTCTCAATCCAGTAAGGCACGAGAACAAAAATGCCCTCTTGATGTTGGGATATTCGCACTCGGTCTGAACGAGCAGCTTCACTTCTTCCAGTGTGAGATACATTCGCGTTCCCTCTTCGGCTTTGAAGTTGTCTATGCCGAGCATAGGGTTTCGGCTGATGATGCGCTCCTCAAATGCTTGGTTCAAGCAGGCCCGAAGTTTATTGAAGTAGGAGAGTTTCGAGTTTCGGGAAAGTGGGTGATCCTTGATGCGCTCTCTGAAATCACAGCCCCACGCTGTCGCTTCCTTTTCCAAATAGTCCTTGAAGCCTTGCACCCATTTCGGGGTGATGTCTGCAAACGTGATGTCCGGGTTGCTCTCGTATTTCTCCAAATGCTTCAAGCAGGAACGCCAGTTGCCCCAGTTACCCCGACTTTCGTTGCCCAGTCTTGACTGGCACATCGCGCGGTAGTAATCAAAGAACTTTGTTTCGTCCGCATAGTCATTCTTGAAACCGTATTCGTGGTTCTGCAACTCGACCGTCCTTTTCGCCTTGATAGCTTCGGCAAGTTTCAGCGTCTCTCGGTTCTTCTCCTTGTCGGCTCTCGACTTCTCGGGTATGAGATAGAGCTTCAAGTATTCGTAATCTCGCTTTCCGTTTCGGTAAATGTCGAGATAGAGCGTAGTGTTGCCAGTAGGCAGTTTACGCTTGCGTAGTTTGATGCTTTCTTTGTTGCTCATATTTGTTGCTTTTGTTGCTCATTTTGTTTCAAGCAACAAAGTAACAACAAAAAAACGACAAACGATGCAAAAGGAAAACAAAAATACCAGTTTTAAGATGATTTCTTAAAGACTGGTATTCAAAGGTATTTTTATCATTGGTTTGCGTTTCGTTGGCATTGTTTATATTTGCCAAAGTAGCCTTACTTTCCGATGCAGAAGTTTTTGAAGATGTTGGAGAGGATGGCGTCGGAGGTGATTTCGCCACCGGTGATTTCGGCAAGGTGGTGGAGGCATTGGCGGAGGTCTTCAGCGATGAGGTCGCCAGGGATATTATCTGCTATGGCATGACGTACACGGGCGACGGCTTCGAGGGCATGATGGAGGGCTTCGTAATGACGGAGGTTGGTTACGATGGTTGAGTCGTTACCTTGATTTACAGACAAAACCTGATGAGCGGCACTTATCAGGGAACTAAGGAGTATGGGCATACCTGCTCCGGTCATTGATGATATGTGGATGTCCTGGTCCTTCTGCTTGCGATGGTAAAGGAAGGATGAGTCGGGCATGACAAGGTCACTCTTGTTGATGACACGCAGGATGATAGGAAGATCTGGAGTTTCGGGAGAGTGGGGGATGCGGATGTCGGGGAAGTTCTTGTTGGGCTCGGTGAGCAGTATGATGATGTCCGCTTTTTTTGCTGCCTGAAGAGAACGCTCGATGCCCATCTGCTCTATGCGGTCGGTGGTTTTGCGGATGCCTGCTGTGTCGATGAAGCGGAAGGTGATTCCTTCTATCTGTATGGTGTCCTCGATAAGATCGCGGGTGGTACCCTGAATATCGGAAACGATGGCACGTTCATCGTGAACGAGGGCATTCATGAGGGTGCTCTTGCCTACGTTGGGCGCACCAATTATGGCAACAGGGATGCCTGTCTTAAGGGCATTGCCAGTGCGGAAGGAGTCGGTAAGTTGCTGGATGTGCCTATACAGAGAATCAATGAGTAGGGTGAGTTCTATGCGGTCGGCAAACTCTATGTCGTCGTGGTCGGAGAAGTCGAGTTCGAGTTCGAGAAGAGATGTGATGTGTAGGAGTTGTTCGCGCAGAGTATCCAGTTCGCGAGAGAAGCCACCTCGCATCTGCGACATGGCCATACGGTGTGTTGCTTCGTTGCTGGAGGCAATGAGATCTGCCACAGCCTCTGCTTGTGAAAGATCCATCTTGCCGGCCAAGAATGCCCTTTTGGTGAACTCACCGGGTGTTGCCATACGTGCGCCTGCATGGATAAGAGCCTCTATAATCTTCTGTACAATGAAGCGGCTGCCGTGACAAGATATTTCTGTGCTATCCTCGCCCGTATATGAGTGAGGCGAACGGAATACGGAAACGATTCCATCGTCAATTATACGGTCGGCTGACGCACAATTCTTTTCGGATGAAGAGCTGGCTGTTGCATCATTCTCTGGGGTCAGGATATTACCATAGTGAAGAGTGTATCCCTTTGCCTGTGTCAGGTCCTTGGAAAAGATGCGTGATGTTATAGATATGGCCTCTGGACCAGATACTCTAATTACGGCCATTGCTCCACCGGGAGCGGTGGCTGGTGCACAGATGGTAGACATTATATTTATAAATAAGGTGTACGCCTCTCTGTGGGGAGAGAAGGCGGGGGGTTAGATTCTCTCCAAGACGAGAGATATGAGATTGTCTATGGTATTCTTATAGGAAGTGTTCATTTCCTGCGCATAGCGGTTGGCTATTACCATGCAGCAGGTCATGGCACGGTGTCCGAGGATGGAGGCAAGACCGGCAAGAGCCGAAGACTCCATCTCAAAGTTGCATATCTTCAGTTCCCGTGTAGTACCGTTGTTATGGGTGAGGTACCTAAATGTCTCTACTTTGGCATTCTGTTGAGGGTCCTGAATCTCCATCCTGATTCTTCTGCCCTGAGGACCGTAAAAACCTCCGCAAGCGATGGTGATGCCACGAACCATGTCATCGGCCGCAATTTGATTCAGGAGTCCAGCATCGGCCGTTGCCACATAGGGAGCACCCTTCAGCGGAGACCACTTCATATGCTTACGGAAGGCCTCCTCCAGTTCAAGGTCGCACACCCTGTTGCGATCGGCATAATAATTGAGTAAACCATCGAACCCGATACTTTTCTCGCTTGCTATGAAGGTACCCAGAGGAGTTTCGGGTTGGAGACCACCACAGGTGCCGATGCGAACGAGGGTGAGTTGACGGAACTGTGGGTTATCTTCGCGTGTCTGGAAATTGATGTTTGCGAGAGCATCCAGTTCGTTTACCACGATGTCGATGTTGTCGCATCCGATACCAGTAGAAAGCACGGTGATGCGCTTGCCATGGTATGTTCCAGTGATGGTACAGAATTCGCGTGAGGAAATGTTGCACTCACGTGTTTCAAAGTGTGAAGCCACGGTTTCTACACGACCAGGGTCGCCAACGAGGATTACACGGTCGGCAAGTTGTTCGGGACGGATGTGCAAATGGAATGCGGAACCGTCGGGGTTTATGATTAGTTCGGATGGCGGATAGATCATGGTATGTGTGTGTTAGGTTAGTAGAGTAGGGCAGAGAGAGAAAAAGCTGGTAGCATTATCTCTGCTCGAAGGCGCGAATCTCTTTTTCAAGCGAAGTGATGTCGATGATAAGAATCTCGTATCTCTCTTCCAAAGGCATTATTTCCTCTGAGAGTTTAGTCTTGTCCTGTTCATTTGCTTCGGAATATTGTTTTCTGAGGATATCCAGTTTCCTGTAAGCCTCGTCACGTTCCGTCATCATCTTTAGCCATCTTTCCGCGAGTTTCCTGCTTTCATTGTGGCGGAATTGGGCAAGATTGGTATATGTAATCATATCGTTGATAACGAAGCGGAAGCGGTTGGTGCTAATCTTCTTGGTCTTGTTTCTGATTGAAAGCAAGCGGTTCTGCGCCTCAGCAACCTGGTTTTTATCCACCCATGTGTCCCTGATACTACGTATGTCGGCATAGGCCGCAAGCGTGTCGTATCCAAGTTCACCTGCATTGTATATCCTGCGCACCTCGTTGGGTATGAAGCAATACACGCAAACCGTATCGGCATTCTGGCCTCTGTCTGTAACAAACCATCCAAGTTGGTTGAACTCGTCAATGAGATACAGATAGTCGTTGGCAGGAGAATTGAAAGGCATGCCGATGTTTTCCGGTTTCAGAAAACGCTGGTCATCATCGTCCCATCGTGTCATGTAGATGTCATATCCTCCAAGTCCATCTTCACTTTTTGAGGCATAGTACATGGTGACGCCGTCAGTAAGCATGAAGGGATAGTTCAGACTAACGGAATCCTCAAGTCCTGGCAAAGCCACACGCTTTGACCACTTATGTCCAATCATTTCGCTGGCATACAGATGGAGAACAGAAGCCGTATCAGGTTGCGCATAGATAATCTTGTCGCCCAGTTGCGAGCAGAACAACGTGCAATCCAGAGTGTCCTTCTCTGTAGACGCGAAGAACTTGTTATACGTATGCACACTGCCCGTTTCGTTGCCAAGACTGAGCACATCCATTACTTCCGACTTTTTCAGGAGAATGGAATCGATGAAGGTTACACGCTCGATGGTCTGCAGCTTGCGGTCGTACTTTTCCTTGCGTGCCATTTCCGCCAGTTCCTCGGGAGTGGGAGGCGGAGGAGTCTTTGCTCTCCTTCTGCGCTGGGCAGAAGCGCCCAGCGTCAGGAGGATGAGAAGTGTGAATATAAATAATTTCTTCATGTCAGCGTGTTGAAGTGTGTGGTTGAGAGTAATTTACTTTGAGAGGAACTCGTGCATTGACTGGGCAGCACGACGACCGTCGCCCATTGCCAGGATAACGGTAGCACCACCGCGAACGATGTCGCCACCAGCAAAGATGGTAGGCAGGTTTGTCTGCATGTTCTCGCCAACTACGATAGTGTTCTTGCGTCCCAGTTCCAGTCCCTCGATAGAGGTGGGAACTATGGGGTTGGGAGACACACCCACGGCAACGATGGCCTGGTCAATGTCCAGGGTTACGGTAGCACCAGGGATGGGCTGAGGAGAGCGACGACCAGAGGCATCGGGCTCGCCCAGTTGCATCTGCTGAAGCACCACGGCACGCACAGCACCTGCCTCGTCGGCAAGGTATTCAAGAGGATTGTGCAAGGTGAGGAATTCGATACCCTCCTCCTTGGCATGCTTCACCTCTTCCAGACGTGCAGGCATCTCGGCCTCGGAACGGCGGTAAACGATGTACACCTTCTCTGCACCAAGACGCTTAGCCGTACGGCAAGAGTCCATAGCGGTGTTACCGCCACCCACAACCATCACGCTCTTGGCGGGGTTGATGGGAGTGTCGGTATCGGGGTTGGAGGCATCCATCAGGTTTACACGAGTGAGGTACTCGTTGGATGACATGATGTTGATGAAGTTCTCGCCGGGGATGTTCATGAAGTTGGGCAGACCTGCACCAGAACCCACGAAGATACCCTCGAAGCCCTCAGCCTCCAGTTCCTTCACGGAGATGGTCTTGCCCACGATGCAATCCTTGATGAAGTTTACGCCAATCTTGCGCAGATTGTCAATCTCCACATCCACAATCTTGTTGGGCAGACGGAATTCGGGGATACCATACTTGAGCACACCGCCAATCTCGTGCAGAGCCTCGAAGACGGTAACATCGTAACCCAGCTTGGCCATATCGCCAGCAAAGCTCAAGCCGGCAGGGCCAGAACCGATTACGGCAATCTTCTTGCCGTTCTTCTCTGCCACCTCGGGCAGGGAGATGTGACCGCTCTCGCGCTCAAAGTCGGCACTGAAGCGCTCCAGGTAACCGATAGCCACGGGCTCGTGACCCATCTTCACATGCATACACTGGCTCTCGCACTGCTTCTCCTGAGGACATACACGACCACACACGGCGGGCAGGGCAGAGGTGCTCTTCAGCACGCGGGCGGCATTGAGGAACTCGCCACGCTCTATGTTCTTGATGAACGAAGGTATGTTGATGCTCACGGGACAACCCTGCATACAGGTGGGGTTGGTACAGTCCAGACAACGCTTAGCCTCGGTGATGGCCTGCTCGCGAGAGAGACCGATGTTCACCTCCTCGGTGCGAGTGGTGGCACGATATACGGGATCCAGTTCGGGCATCTTCACACGCTCAATCTCAGAACGCTCCTTGCCCTTCATGCTCTTGCGCAGCTCCTCGCGCCATTCGGCCTTGCGGTCGGTGAGCACATCCATGGGAGTAGTCATGTCCATATCCTTTGCCTCGCGAGAAAGCAACTCGTCGGCAACGATGGTATTATCAGCCTTGCACACGATGGGGTTGTTCAGGTGGCTCATGTCCTCCTGCTCCACACGACGGAACGAACCGGCACGCTTCAGCATCTCGTCGAAGTCGACCTGATGACCGTCGAACTCGGGACCATCCACACATACGAAGCGGGTCTTGCCACCCACAGTGATACGGCACGCACCACACATACCTGTACCGTCTACCATGATGGTATTCAAGGACACGTCGGTGGGAATCTCGTACTTCTTGGTAAGCAGGCAACAGAACTTCATCATGATGGCAGGACCGATGGCAAAGCACTTGTCCACCTTCTCACGCTGGATAACCTCCTCCATACCTACGGTCACCACGCCCTGCTTGCCATATGAACCGTCGTCGGTCATGATGATAACCTCGTCGGATGAAGCGCGCACCTCGTCCTCAAGGATAATCAGGTCCTTGCTACGGCCTGCAATCACGCTGATCACACGGTTGCCGGCAGCCTTCAGAGCCTGGATGATGGGGAGCATGGGAGCTGTGCCCACACCGCCTCCAGCGCAAAGTACGGTGCCATAGTTCTCGATGTGGGTGGCCTTGCCCAGAGGACCCACGATGTCGGTCACCTCGTCGCCTATGTTCAGGTCGCACAAACGGGTTGAAGATAAGCCCACCTTCTGCACCACCAGGGTGATAGTACCCTTCTCTGTGTCTGCACCAGCAATGGTCAGGGGCATACGCTCACCCTGTTCGCCCACACGGACGATAACGAAATGACCAGCCTTGCGAGCTTTGGCAATCAACGGAGCCTCTATCTCCAGGCGGTAAACCTTCTCGCTATATTGTGTTTTGCTAACTATCTTGTTCATCTTCTTCTTGTCTTTCCTAAGTTCAAAACAATTATCTTAATCAATCACCTCGCAACCCATATAAGGTACCAGTGCGGCAGGTATGCGGATGCCGTTCTCTGTCTGGTTGTTCTCCAGCAATGCAGCCACGATACGGGGCAATGCCAGGGCAGAACCATTCAAGGTGTGTGCTATCTCGGTCTTCTTGTCGGCGGCACGGCGTACACGGCACTTCAGACGGTTTGCCTGGTAGGTGTCGAAATTGCTCACCGAACTTACCTCCAACCAACGCTTCTGTGCCTGGCTGTATACCTCGAAGTCGTAACATACGGCGCTTGTGAATGACTGGTCGCCACCGCACAGACGAAGGATACGATAGGGGAGTTCCAACTTCTGGAGCAGACCCTCCACGTGCGCAATCATCTCCTTGTGGCTCTCGGCAGAGTGCTCGGGAGTGTCTATGCGAACGATCTCAACCTTTGAGAACTCGTGAAGACGGTTCAGGCCGCGCACATCCTTGCCATAAGAACCAGCCTCGCGACGGAAACACTGGGTGTATGCACAGTTCTTGATGGGCAGTTCCTTCTCGTCAACGATAACATCGCGGTAGATGTTTGTTACGGGCACCTCGGCGGTAGGAATCAGATAGAGGTCGTCCAAACCGCAATGGTACATCTGTCCCTCCTTGTCGGGCAACTGACCAGTACCATAACCGCTGGCAGCATTCACCACCGTGGGAGGCATAATCTCTTCGTAGCCGGCAGAGCGTGCCTCGTCCAGGAAGAAGTTGATAAGAGCACGCTGCAGACGGGCACCAAGGCCACGGTAAACGGGGAAACCAGCACCGGTAATCTTCACACCCAGGTCAAAGTCTATCAAGTTGTATTTCTTGCACAGTTCCCAGTGTGGCAACATCTCGTCCTCTACTACGGGGTCAGCATTCCAATTGCCCACGGTGTCCACACCCTCCTGGCACTCCTTCAGGTTGGACTTCACCACCCAGTTGTCCTCGGCAGTACGGCCCTCGGGCACCTCGTCGTATGGAATGTTGGGTATCTGGCAGAGCTTTGTTGTCAGGTCCTTCTCGGCCTGCTCCATATCGTTCTTCAGAGTCTCGTTCACAGACTTCAGTTCAGCCACCTTGGCCTTCACCTCCTCGGCCTCCTCCTTCTTGCCCTGCTTCATCAGAGCGCCAATCTCGGCAGCCAGTTTCTTGGCATCAGCCAGATTCTTGTCAAGCTGTGTCTGAGCGGCACGGCGCTGCTTGTCAATCTCCATCACTTCGGCGATAGCCTCGCGAGCACCGGCAAAATGTTTTTTCTCCAAACCGGCAATGACGCGTTCCGTCTGCTCGGTAATCAATTTAAGTGTAAGCATCTTTTATTTTGAGATATTATTAAAATTTCGGGCGTAAAGTTACAAAAAAAAGTGCATATAAACGCCCCGTTCCCTCTCTTTATATTTATTAATGTGTTAAAGTAGGTACTAACAGGCGTGGAATTGGACATTATCAATCAACCTTTGAAGATGTCAAAGATGAAAATGAATGAATAAGAATTAATTCCACGAGCAGTTGTTGTCTGTTCTCTGAACTGCTATAAGTTGTGCTTTTTGTCGCTATCAGCCGTTCGCCGAGCCGCTATCAGCCGTTCACCGAGCCGCTATTAGCCGTAAAGTTTACCGCTACTATGTACATTCTTGCGTCTTCGTTGAGAGTGTTTATCAAATATATGAATGATGAAATTAAAAGACAACACTCCGTAGCATCACTGGTCAAGTGAGTGCTGCGGAGTGTTGTCCTTGTGAAATGAAATTATATTTACCAGGCAAAGAGGGGATATTCTGCCATCATGGCATTAACCTCAGCGCGAACGCTGGCAATGTTCTCCTCGTTTTCGGGGTCGTTGAGAACTCGCTCTATGAGGGCGGCTATGATTGCCATCATGTCCTCCTTGACACCACGGGTTGTGATGGCGGGAGTGCCCAGACGGATACCTGAAGTCTGGAAGGCAGAACGGCTATCGAAGGGTACCATGTTCTTGTTGGCGGTGATGTCGGCGGCAACGAGAGCCTTCTCAGCAACCTTACCAGTAAGGTCGGGGTACTTGGTGCGCAGGTCAACAAGCATGGAGTGGTTGTCGGTGCCTCCGCTTACGATGAAGAAACCGCGCTTCTGGAGTTCGTCTGCCAGCACTGCCGCGTTCTTCTTAACCTGGGTGGCATACTCCTTGAACTTGGGGTCGAGTGCTTCACCAAAAGCAACAGCCTTGGCAGCTATTACATGCTCCAGAGGACCACCCTGTGTGCCAGGGAATACTGCGCTGTTGAGAAGTGCAGACATCATCTTTATCTCGCCCTTGGGAGTGGTCTTGCCCCAGGGGTTGGGGAAGTCCTTGCCCATGAGGATGATACCGCCACGGGGACCACGGAGGGTCTTGTGGGTTGTTGATGTTACGATGTGGGCATACTTGACAGGGTTGTCCAACAAACCTGCAGCAATGAGACCGGCAGGATGTGCCATGTCTATCATGAGTATGGCTCCAACTTTATCTGCAATTTCGCGCATACGGCGATAGTCCCACTCGCGGCTATAGGCAGAGCCGCCACCAACGATGAGCTTGGGTTTGTGCTCAAGTGCCAGGCGCTCCATCTCGTCGTAATCCACGCGACCGGTCTCCTTGTTGAGGTTATAGCCCACTGGTTTGTAATTGATACCGGAGGTGTTTACGGCAGAACCGTGAGAGAGGTGGCCTCCGTGATCAAGGTTAAGTCCCATGAATGTATCACCCAGTTCCAAGCATGCCAGGAATACGGCAGCATTGGCCTGTGCACCGGAGTGGGGTTGTACGTTTGCATACTCTGCATCAAAAAGTTTGCATATACGTTCAATGGCCAGTTCCTCCACCTTGTCCACCACTTGACAACCGCCATAGTAACGCTTGCCTGGGTAACCTTCAGCATACTTGTTGGTCAACACACTGCCCATGGCCTGCATAACCTGGTCAGATACAAAATTCTCGCTTGCGATGAGTTCTATGCCTCGCATCTGGCGGGCACGCTCTTCGCTAATTAAATCAAAGACCGTCTTGTCCATTATATAATTATTTTAGTTGTTCTCGAAAAAAGAGATGCCCCGATGTTACTTCGGGACAGGCCATATCAAATTTGGTTTGCAAAAATAAGAAAAAACTCCTTTTTGAATGTCATATGCACAAGAATTTTTCCAACTTTATATTAAATATGTAAAAATAGAGCTCGTATGTGGTGTGTTTTAGCATATAAATTCATACCTTTGAGGAGAAAAATGTGAAAAATTACCATGAAGAATAGAAGTCTTGTGACCCTTGCCGGTCATTCCAGAGAGAAAATCGAGTATTTGATTCGCATGGCTCAAGAGTTTGAGAAGCACCCAAACCGAAGGATTTTGGCTGGTAGGGTGGTTGCTACATTGTTTTTTGAACCATCAACACGCACTCGTCTGAGTTTTGAGACAGCCGCCAATCGTCTTGGTGCAAGAGTCATTGGTTTTGCCGATCCAAAGGTGACCAGTGGCACAAAGGGAGAGACACTGAAGGATACGATAATGATGGTATCCAGTTACGCAGATGTGATAGTGATGCGCCACTTTCTTGAAGGCGCAGCCTTGTATGCTAGCGAAGTTGCACCTGTGCCCATAGTCAATGCCGGCGACGGAGCCAACCAGCACCCTTCGCAGACTATGCTTGACATGTATACAATATTTCAGACTCAAGGTACGCTTGATAATCTGAACATATATATGGTTGGCGATCTGAAATACGGCCGCACGGTACATTCTCTGCTAATGGCTATGCGCCACTTTAATCCCACATTCCACTTCATTGCCCCCGATGAATTGGCCATGCCGGCCGTGTACAAGCGCTATTGCGACGAATACGGAATCAAGTATGTTGAACATCAGGACTTTGATGCAGATACAATCAGCGATGCAGATATCCTGTACATGACCAGAGTGCAAAAGGAACGCTTTGCCGACCTTGACGAATATGAGCGCGTGAAGGACCGTTATCTGTTGAAGAAGGATATGCTTTGCAAGGCACGTCCCAACATGAAGATTTTGCATCCATTGCCACGTGTGAATGAAATAGAGTATACTATCGATGACACCCCCTATGCATACTATTTCCAACAGGCGCAGAACGGACTATATGCACGTCAGGCCCTGATATGTGATGTATTGGGAATCAGCCTGGAGGATGTAATGAACGACAGTACGATTCTTTAGAGTGCTTACCGGGGATTATCAATATAGAGTGTTAACCTGCAAAACCAGAATTCATGAACAAGAAAGAAATGATGGTAGCCGCAATAGAGAACGGTACCGTTTTAGACCATATACCCAGCGAAAGACTCTTTGATGTGGTAAGCATGCTTCATCTAGAGAAAATGGGGAATGCCATTACTATAGGCTTTAACTTCAAAAGTGCAGTAATGGGCACAAAGAGCATTATCAAGATAGCCGACAAGTATTTTACAGATGAGGAACTTAACCAGTTGTCGGCAGTTGCTCCTAACATCACTCTATGTGTAATAAAGGACTATGAAATCATTGAAAAACGTATGGTGGTTATGCCAGAGGAACTCGTGGGAATAGTGCAATGCCCCAATCCCAAGTGCATCACCAACAACGAACCGATGAAGACACGATTCCGTTCCGTGGCACAGGGACATAATATCCTGCGTTGCAGCTATTGCAATAAGGATGTAGAGCTGAAGGATGTGCGTATAGTGGAATAAGCTCCAGAATTATTTGTACTGAGATCGCGTTTGTTATGAGGAAGGTGTTATTTATTTTAATGTGGTTGTTGCTCATAGGCGCTACATCTGGTGCCATCTGGGTCTTTTGGGCCATAAACGAAGGTCGCATCGGATATATGCCAGATATGGAACAACTGTCCAATCCCGTTGATAAGTTTGCAAGTCAGGTAATGACCGCTGACGGCAAATTGATGGGAACTTACAGTTATGGTTCCAGCAATAGAATATTTACGGAATACGATTCTATTGCACCGGCAATGGTGCAGGCTCTCATCGCTACAGAAGATGAAAGATTTTATGACCATGCCGGTATAGACTTCAAAGCACTTTTCCGTGCCATTATTAAACGTGGAGTCCTGGGACAGAAAAGCGCAGGTGGCGGTTCCACCATAACTCAGCAGTTAGCCAAGCAGCTTTACAGTTCGCGCGCATCCAGTACGATGGAAAGATTATTCCAGAAACCCATAGAATGGATGATAGCCCTGAAGTTGGAGAGATTCTATACAAAGGAAGAAATCATTACCATGTATTTGAATTACTTTGACTTCCTGCACAATGCAGTAGGCATAAAGTCGGCCTCGCGCACATACTTCAGCAAGGAACCCAATGCCCTTTCCGTTGAAGAGTGTGCAACACTTGTGGGCATGTGCAAGAATCCTTCCTACTTTAATCCTGTCAGATTTCCCGAAAGAACCAGAGAAAGAAGAAATGTTGTATTAGGCCAGATGCTCCGTTCCGGATATTTGCCAGAAGTATCTGCAGACAGCATTGCACAGACCCCACTGGTCCTCAACTTCCGCAGGACTGACCATAGAAGCGGAACAGGAATGTATGTGCGTGAACACCTTCGCCAGGTGCTAATGGCAAAGAAGCCCAAACGCAGCAGTTACGAATCATGGCAAGCCCAAAAATATTACGAGGATTCTGTTGCATGGGAGGACGATCCATTATACGGATGGTGTAACAAGAACACCAACAAAGACGGACGTCCCTATAACCTATATACTGATGGGTTGAAGATATATTCTACCATAGACAGCCGTATGCAACGATATGCTGAAGAAAGCATGGCCGAGCATGTTGTGGGATATTTGCAACCTGCTTTTGAAAAAGAGCAAAGAAGAAATCCCAACAAACCATATTTCCGCGAACTTCCTTCATCGAAAGTCAAGGAGGATATACAGAGAGCAATGCGTCAGAGCGCAAGATATGTAACCATGAAGGCCGCTGGTATACCTGTAAAGGAAATAGAGGCGTCTTTCAATACCCCTATTGAGATGTCAGTCTATTCTCCTAAAGGTGATATAGACACATTGATGACTCCACTTGACTCATTGAAATACTACAAGGGGTTCCTTCACTCGGGATTTGTGTGCATGGACATGGGGATGGGAGATGTCAAGGCCTATGTGGGCGATATAAACTATTCGCATTTCCGTTATGATATGGCAGGTCAGGCACGCAGACAGGTTGGCTCCACCATAAAGCCTTTCCTTTATGCCTTGGCAATGGAGAGTGGCTATAGTCCCTACGACCTGGCTCCTAACGAGCAGGTTACCTATCAGGTTGGAGACCAGGAATGGACACCACGCAATGCAAGCATGAAGAGGTATGGCGAAATGGTAACATTGAAGTGGGGGCTTGCCCAATCCAACAACTGGATTTCCGCTTGGCTCATGAATCAGTTGAGTCCCGAACTCCTGGTAAGTCTCATCCACGAATTCGGTGTTCTTAATCAAGAAATAGAACCAGCCATGTCGCTATGCCTTGGAGCATGCGAAATCAGTGTTTTGGAAATGGTGAGCGCTTATACAACATTTGCCAATGAAGGCATGCGTCGTTCACCACGGTTTGTTACACGCATTGAGGATGCAGAAGGCAATGTCCTTGCCACATTCACTCCACACATACAACATGTAATCAGCAGAGATGCAGCATGGAAGATGGTAGAACTGATGCGAGGAGTGATGGATGGAGGTACAGGTTCGCGCATGCGATTCAAGTATCAGATAAAATCACCTATGGGTGGCAAGACTGGAACTACCAACGATAATACCGATGGCTGGTTTGTGGGCTATACACCCAGTATGGCCTTTGGAGCCTGGGTTGGTGGCGATGAACGCGATATCCACTTCTCGTCCATGAGTTATGGTCAGGGAGCATCATCAGCATTGCCAATAGTTGGCTTGTTCTTGAATAAAGTATATGCAGACAAGAGTCTGGGATACGATCCCGAGGAAGATTTTGAAGTGCCACAGGAGGTTGCTGCCACTTGGCTGGAGGCTCAGGAAGCAACAGCACATACAGACAGCATTTATGTGGATGAGTCACAGATGAACCCTTGATATAAGTTCAGTGTCAGAAAATAATAGCCATCTTTGCTCAAAAAGCATGATGGCTATTTTTCTTTGAGTATATCAGCAAACGTTTTAGACAGAACACTGGAAGCCGTCAACAACAACTGTTAATACTAGTTATTTTTGCTTACATTAGAGGAAAATGTTTCAAAATGTTTGGAAGTGTTATTAATTTTCCGTAATTTTGTCAGCAAACATAAAAAAGGTAACAGCATTGCGTAATTTTTTTCATAGTGCGACATGTATTTTCGTAACAGCATATATGTATTTTTTTGCTGTAGTACCTTCATACGCCCAAGAAATACGCATAGGTTCCTATGAATTCCCTGATGGTTCCATTTATCAGGGAGAGATATTCAGAGGTAAACCCTATGGCCGTGGAACCACTCGTTTCCCCAACGGTGATATCCATGAAGGAATGTATGTCAAGGGCAAGCGTCATGGACAAGGCACCTACAAATTTGCTGATGGAGAAAAGTATATCGGCGAGTGGTACCAGGGACAGCAACATGGATGGGGTATCTATTATTTTATTAATAACAATAGATATGAAGGTCTCTGGTTTAGGGATTGTCAGCATGGCAAAGGAACCATGTACTATTACAATGGCGATGTTTACGAAGGAGAATGGTCGTCGGACATGCGTAACGGTCAGGGTACATACACGTTTTCCAGTGGAGCTTACTACAAGGGCGAATGGAAAAAAGACATGAAGGATGGCAAAGGTGTCTTTGATTGGGGAGACGGAAATCGCTATGATGGCGAATGGAAGGAAAACCAGAAATCTGGAAATGGCACGTTTGTCTATGCCACAGGAGACAAGTACACTGGCGAGTGGCGCAATGACAAGCAGCATGGACGTGGAATCTATGTCTTTGAAGACGGAAATGTATACGAAGGTCCGTATGTTGAAGGCTTGCGTACTGGAGAAGGAATCTTCAAGTTCAAGAATGGCGACAAGTATTTAGGTAATTTTGAAGATGGCGACCAGAATGGCCACGGAGTGTTTACATGGAGCAATGGATCCGTATATGTTGGAGAATGGAGAAACAACCGCCAGCACGGCAAGGGCAAATTTACCTCATCCAACGGAGATGTCTACGAAGGAGGATGGATTGACGGACAGATGGAAGGAGAGGGGATCCTGAGGCAAGCCGACGGAGCAAAATACAAGGGACAATTCAAGGCAGGCCAAAAAGAAGGCCGTGGCATACAGGAAGATAAAGATGGCAAGCGCTACGAAGGCATTTTCAAAGCCGGTGAATTTGTAGGGCATTAGTTGATTTTTGTAAGAATAATCTTAATTTTTTATATATGGCAACCAAGAAATCTGATACCACTAAGGCATCGAAAACCACAAAGAGTGCTGCAACCAAGAAGACAGCGACCAAGAAGGCATGTGCCAAGAAGACTACCACTAAGAAGGCAGTCGAACCCGAAGAGACGAAAGAACCTGCTGTTCTTCGCCTTATCAAGAACGACAAGTATCTGGCAGAGTATGCCGAGGCAATCAACGGTCGTCATCAGTCGGCGTTGAACAAGATTGCCGAGCTGACCAATAACGGAGAGAAGACACTTTCCGAGTTTGCAACAGGTTATTTGTATTTTGGTCTTCACAAGGAAGGCAAGAACTGGGTTATCCGCGAATGGGCTCCCAATGCTACCGCTATTTATCTCATTGGCGATTTCAATGGTTGGAAGGAAGACGGCCACTATGCATTCAAGAAAGTGGGAAATTCTGGCAACTGGGAACTTGTCCTGCCCGAAAAGGCCTTGAAGCACGGCGACCTCTACAAGATGAGCGTGCATTGGGAAGGCGGTCAGGGCGAACGTATACCAGCATGGGTGCGTCGTGTAGTTCAGGATGATACCACCAAGATTTTCTCTGCCCAGGTGTGGGACCCCGAGCAGAAATATGAATGGAAGAACACTAAGTTCAAACCCAATACCAGTCCATTGCTCATCTACGAGTGCCACATCGGTATGGGACAAGATGCAGAGAAGGTTGGCACATACGAGGAATTCCGTTTGAATGTATTGCCCCGTGTACACAAGGCAGGCTACAACTGCATCCAGATAATGGCCATTCAAGAACATCCTTATTATGGCAGTTTCGGTTATCACGTTAGCAGTTTCTTTGCCGCAAGCAGCCGTTTCGGCACTCCCGAGGAATTGAAGGCTTTGATTGACGAGGCTCACGGATTGGGCATAGCCGTAATCATGGATATAGTACACAGTCATGCCGTGAAGAACGAGGTCGAGGGTCTTGGCAACCTTGCTGGTGATCCTTGCCAATATTTCTATCAAGGTGACCGCCGCGAGCATCCGGCATGGGACAGTCTCTGCTTCGACTACGGCAAGAACGAGGTGCTGCACTTCCTTCTGAGCAACTGTAAGTATTGGATGGACGAGTTCCATTTCGATGGTTATCGTTTCGATGGTGTTACCTCAATGCTTTATTATAGTCACGGTCTTGGTCAGGCATTTGGCGGATACGGCGACTACTACAACGGTAGTCAGGATGATAATGCAATCGTTTATCTCACCTTGGCAAACTGCCTTATACATCAGGTCAACAAGAAGGCCATTACCATTGCCGAAGAAGTGAGCGGCATGCCTGGTCTTGCTGCATCGTTCGAGGCAGGCGGATATGGTTTCAACTACCGTATGGCCATGAACATCCCCGACTATTGGATCAAGATTATCAAGGAATGGCGCGATGAGGACTGGAAGCCCAGCAGTCTGCTTTGGGAAACAACCAACCGCCGTGCAGATGAAAAGACTATCAGCTACTGTGAAAGTCATGACCAGGCACTTGTGGGTGACAAGACCATAATCTTCCGTTTGGTGGATGCCGACATGTACTGGCACTTCAAGAAGGGCGACGAGAACTTTACCGTGGAGCGTGGTATAGCTCTGCACAAGATGATTCGCCTGCTTACTTGCAGCACCATCAATGGCGGTTATCTGAACTTTATGGGCAATGAGTTTGGTCATCCCGAATGGATAGACTTCCCACGTGAGGGCAATGGATGGAGTCACAAATATGCCCGTCGCCAGTGGAATCTGGTGGATAACAAGGAATTGTGTTTCCACTATCTTGGCGATTTCGACCGTACAATGTTGAAAATAATCAAGAGCGAGAAGGACATCCAAAAGACCAATGTTACGGAAATCTGGCATAACGATGGTGACCAGGTATTTGCCTTCCAGCGTGGTGAACTTTTGTTCTTCTTTAACTTCAGTCCTTTCCGCAGCTATACTGATTATGGTTTCATGGTAAAGGCCGGTACCTATCAGTATCTGCTCAATACGGACGATGTTAAGTTTGGAGGTAAGGGTTTCAACGACGACACCTTGAAACACCTTACTATCTATGACCGCGACCTTGCCAAGGACGGCAAAGGATGGCTCAAGCTCTATCTGCCTGCACGCAGTGCTTGTGTCCTGAAGATGGTAAAGGAATAAGTAACATCAGTTTTTCTGTAGTATAGACTAAGTTAATATATATCCGCACGGTCCCGCCTACGAACAAATCATATTGTAGGATGGTACCGTGTGGATATGTGCTAAAAATTAAAAACAGACTTTATCACTTTTCGTATGATGGTATGGTCTAATTAAATGTAAATGTATGATTAGGATGAAGTATCATTATAAGACAACGCAATACAAGGCAAGTTTCCTAACCGTGATTTGTTTTATTTTGTTTGTCTCATACTCTTTCCTATTATATATTAAGCATCAATATGGTGTCGTAGCCCTGTCCTATATAGTAGAATCAGAGCTGTTAATGTCCGACATTACCGATTCTGCTACTTGGATCAGTGCCATGCTTGGAACTGTTCTATGTTCTATTCCTGCCATAGTGCTGTTGTCTACTCTGCATTTCCCACTGCCCATGAAGGCTTTGGCCTTCCTGCCTTCATATATTATTCTGGGATTTCTTACCGGCATTTCACCCTCAAGTGTTTCAGCCACAGAGAACGAGCTGCATCTGCTTATGCCACTGCTGATGTTGCTGGTCACCACGTTGCTTATCTTGTTCAGTCAGGCATATCATGAGAATAGAGGCGAACACGCTCCCATATTTAATTATCTTGGTATCAATGTGCTTGTCTCATGTGTGGGCATGCTTTCGTGTATTGCGCTCACCAACACAGATCGCCAGTTACATGTACAATTGGCGCTGGCAGATGCGATGTACCGTAATGACACGTTGAAGATGGAGAGTATACTAAAGGGAGAGACAGTTTCCAATAACAATATCACCGCCATTCAGGTGTTTGACCTCAGCCGAAAGGGAGTCCTTGCCGACAAGTTATTTTCCATCAATGGGCTGACTGGCAGCGAAAGCATGCTGCCCGACACCATGCCTGCCTCCCTGGTATACCACACCTCCTCAATGGTGTTTGAACATCTGTCGGTTGATCCTGGCTGCGATTCGCTCTGTGTGCCGGATTTGCTGGAGAAATCTCTCCTCGAAAAGATGACTCTTGGCACTGATTCGATCTCTTCTGCCGATACAGAGACACTTGGGGTACTAACTGACTACTATCTCTGTTCCTTATTGCTTGACAGGGAACTAAAGCGTTTTTCATCGGCCTTGTCCATGTATTACGACAAGGGGCATACGCTGCCTCTGCATTACCGCGAGGCTCTTTGTCTCATCGGTTCTGATAAAGCAGGCCAAAACATTGGACATGTGCCAGATTCAGTCATGTATGCAAAATATTCAGATTACATGAAAATGCGCCAGTCCCTCGAGGAAATCCCAGCTGTTCAGTATAAGGAATGTGCAAGCGCATATCCAGGATCGTATTGGAACTATTATTTTTCAGGTTCACACTAATACTATACATAGAATATTTCAATATCCACAACCTTCATAAAGAATATAGAATTTAATTTTATGCCACAGATATCAGTTCGAGGTCAGGAGATGCCCGAATCTCCAATCAGAAAACTTGCACCCTTGGCCGATGATGCCAAGAAGCGTGGTGTGCATGTCTATCACTTGAATATAGGTCAGCCCGACCTTCCAACCCCTCAATCCGCCATTGATGCTATACGCAATATCGACCGCAAGATCCTGGAGTACAGTCCCTCCCAAGGGTATCTCAGTTATAGGAAGAAACTGGTCAATTACTATGCATCATACAATATTAACCTCACCGCTGATGACATCATAATTACCAGCGGAGGTTCAGAGGCTGTACTGTTCTCCTTTTTGGCATGTCTTAATCCTGGGGACGAGATTATCGTGCCCGAACCAGCCTATGCCAACTACATGGCATTTGCCATCTCTGCTGGTGCTCGCATCCGTACCATTTCCACTACCATTGAGGAGGGATTCTCCCTGCCTAAAGTAGAGAAGTTTGAGGAACTCATTAATGAGCACACCCGTGCCATTCTGATATGTAACCCCAACAATCCTACGGGATATCTATATACCCGCAGAGAGATGAACCAGATTCGCGACCTTGTAAAGAAATATGATCTCTACCTCTTCTCCGACGAGGTCTACCGCGAATTTATCTATACTGGTTCTCCTTATATTTCTGCCTGCCATCTGGAGGGAATAGAGAACAATGTAGTTCTAATTGACTCTGTCTCCAAACGCTATTCTGAATGCGGCATCCGCATCGGTGCCCTCATAACCAAGAATGCCGAAGTGCGCAAGGCCGTTATGAAGTTCTGCCAGGCACGACTCAGTCCACCTCTCATCGGCCAAATAGCAGCCGAGGCATCACTGGATGAACCCGATGAGTACAGCCGAGAGGTTTACGACGAGTATGTGGAACGTCGCAAATGCCTTATAGATGGTCTCAACCGCATACCGGGAGTGTATAGTCCCATCCCAATGGGCGCTTTCTATACAGTGGCCAAACTGCCTGTGGACGATGCCGATAAGTTCTGTGCATGGTGCCTGAGCGACTTCCAGTGGGAAGGCGAAACCGTAATGATGGCCCCCGCATCAGGTTTCTACACGACCCCTGGTGCAGGATACAATCAGGTGCGTTTGGCTTATGTGCTGAAGAAGGATGACCTTGTTCGCGCACTCTTTGTGCTGCGCAAGGCACTTGAAACATATCCAGGTCGCACAGAGTAGTTTATAGTACGCTGATTTAAGTATTGCATTATGTTTTTCATAGCCAAGAGAATCTATGCCAGCGGAGAGGCAGGGAGTGTTTCTGCCTCTGCTGTTCGCATAGCCACGACTGGAGTTGCCGTGGGTATAATGGTTATGATTATCAGTTTGTGCGTCACCATTGGTTTCCAACGCGAGATTAAGATCCGGATTGCCTCTCTTATTGGTCACGTCCAGGTATTAAACTCCCAGAGTCTCTATCGAGCCTACACCGCTCCCATTCAGATTACGGATTCGCTTGTCAATGGGATAAAAGCCTTGCCCTCCGTTTCCAATGTACATCGCTTTGTCCTTTGTCCTGGTATGCTTAAGACTAAGGAGGTGTTTCTGGGTTTGCTGTTCCGCGGTGTTGATTCAAGCTCGTTCGATGCCTCATTCCTCGCCGACAATCTTGTTTCTGGACATGTGCCAGTCTTTGCCGATGGCGGTATACCTAACGACAGCATTCTCATATCTGCCACAACTGCCTCTGCACTGCAGGTAGCGGCAGGCGATAGAGTGTATGCCTATTTCTTTGACTCCAAACTCCGTGCCCGCAGGTTTGTGGTGTCGGGAATTTTTGCCAGCAATATGGCGGATTTCGATTCCAAAATGTGCTACACCAGCATAAACACAGCCCAATCGCTCAACCGTTGGCAGTACGACCAGTACAGCGGGGCAGAGGTAAGATTGGCCGACTTCTCACTCGTTGATTCCATTTCCAATGAAATATCGCGCATACTTCCGCAGAGGGAGGATGCCTATGGGCAATACTATGCTTCTGCACGTGTTGACGAATTGTTTCCACAGATATTTTCATGGCTTACGCTTTTGGACACTAATGTTGTTGCCATACTCGTTCTTATGATATGTGTGGCAGGAGTCACTATGATAAGCGGTTTGTTAATCATTATCCTTGAGCGCACCCGCTTTATCGGGGTTATGAAGGCCATGGGCAGCACCGACAAACAGCTACGTAGCATTTTCCTCCACCTCTCTGCCATGCTTGTAGTGCGTGGCCTCGTCATTGGCAACGCTGCCGCTCTCATGCTCCTTGCGGTGCAGAAGTGGACGGGGATCATATCCTTGGACCCCACCAGTTACTATCTTTCGCACGTCCCTGTACACTTCAATTGGTTCGGAATTCTTGCGCTGAATGTCGTCACATTCACGGTTTGTGTCCTGTCGCTCGTTGTACCCACTCTTGTCATCAGCCGCATCAGTCCAGCCAAGAGCATCAGGTTTGAGTAGAGGATAAGCATGAACAGGATGACGCCTCACTCCAACACTAATCATTATTTAATGTCTTTTGTATATTCCCAATGAAATATTTAGAGGTAAAATTCCATATTGCATCATCCGAGGTCTCCATAGCATCGGACATTCTCAGTGTGCTACTTGCCGATGAAGGGTTTGAAGCCTTTGAACCCACTCCTGAAGGTCTTATGGCTTGGGTTCAGCAGAGCATGTTCAGCAAGGAGGGGGTGGAGCGTGCCATGAGCGGCTTCCCCCTGCCAGGGACAAGAATCACATATACCGTTTCCGAAGCTCCGGACGAGAATTGGAACCGTCAATGGGAGCAGGAAGGCTTCCGTCCCATTGTCATTTTCGACGGCAAAGAAGAAAAACCCGTCATCGTCGTACACGATACGGCGCATGACGATGTACCCCATGCTGAGTACGATATACGAATAAATCCCTGCCAGGCATTCGGAACAGGTTCGCACGAAACCACCCGAATGATATTAAGGCAACTGCTTGCCATGCCCATGTCTGGAAGGCATGTCATTGATGCAGGTACCGGTACCGGAATCCTTGCTATCCTGTGTCGCATGCTTGGAGCCGCTCATGTTTTTGCCTACGACATTGATGAGTGGAGTGTGCGCAATGCGCAAGCCAACCTTCTTCTTAACGATATACACGAAGCCGTGGAGGTACACCTCGGAGACAGCAGTGTCCTTCCTTTTATACAAGAGCAAGACGCAGGACAAGTACCATCATTCGCACCTTCACTTGTCATCGCCAACATCAACCGCAACATATTGCTGGCAGACATGCCGCGTTTCTCCTCATCCCTGGTGACTGGAGGCGAACTGCTTCTGAGTGGTTTCTACACTCAGGATGTGCCCATCCTGCTTGCCGAGGCAGAAAAGCACAATTTGCATCCTGTACTCCAATCCCAAGACTCCAATTGGGCGTTGCTTCTGCTAAAAAAGGGAAAATCCTCTTAATAATAGGATAAAGCCCCTTGTTTTTCTATTCGAAATCAGTACCTTTGACTACGAATTAAAAAGTTTTTGTCCTATGAAGAAACTTGCCATACTCTTCAGCATCACTATGCTGGTTACATCTTCCTCACTGAAAGCTCAGGAGGACGATATGTATTTCACACCAAAGAAGGACAAGAAGGTAGCCAAGACAGAGAAGACCACCCGCAAGGTAGAGGTTGTATTGGAAACGGAAGAACCCTCCAATGTCTATACCTCTCGTGTTACGGCTACTGTTCCTGTTTCGGAAGTTCGCGGCGTAGACGAGTATAACAGACGTGGGAAAAAACCTTCTTCCTTCTCGTCAGACACAGTATCTACCGAATCACAGATAGCAGAAGGCGCTGATACCCAAACCTACCGCCTTTCTGCCCAGAGTCTGTACGATCTGGGATATAGCGAGGGATACGAAGAAGGGTATTCCGATGGTAATGACATGGACTTTTACTATGGTCTCCGTCTGGCACGCTTTCATGGATACCACCATTACGAACCATGGTACTGGAACCGCATCTCTTTTATCTATGATCCATGGCATTGGGATCCTTGGTATTGGGATCCATGGTATCGCCCTTATTACTATGGCGGATGGTATTCCGTGGGGTGGGGTGTAGGCTATTGCGGAACATACTGGAATCCATATTGGCCAGGTTACCACCACGGATATTACCCAGGGTACTATCCCCACCATCATCATGGAGTGGGGCATCATGCATATGGTCCACGTGTCTCCACATCCCGAAACCACGACTACGGACGTACACGTATTGTTGACCGTAGAGGCAGTTCTGCCCACACAGGGCGTTATGACAGTTCTACCAACAGGAACATCACCGGCACCCGTACATCGCAACGTGCCACCGACCGTGCCACACGTATGAACCAGCGCAACACCGACCGTAATAACCGTGTTACAGACCGCTCTACAAATGGCACAACCAACCGTTCGTCAAACAGGGTTACCAACCGCTCTTCCAACCGCTCTTCCAGCCGCACGTCCGAACGTACCGTCAATCGTAGCACTACCACCGACCGTTCCCAACGTAGCGGGACGAGCAACATGAATGGTTCTTCCAATCGTAGCACTAATCGTTCTTCAACGTCTTCCCGCATGGGTGGCAGTTCCACCTCCAGAGGCGGTGGCTTCGGTTCGCCATCGGGTGGTTCACGCCATGGTGGAGGCCGTGGCAGGTAGGGGTACACACTTGACGCTCCCTCTCAACAGTTTGCCTTCTATTTACAGAATAATCATTAGATATTAGAGAATAACTATGAAGAAGATATTTGTCTTGGTCTTTTCTGCCATCAGTATGCATACTATGGCTCAGGACCCCTATCTCAACAATACCATAATTAATAGTTCCGACCTCTTTGGCACCTCACGCTTCGTGGCAATGGGTGGTGCAATGGGTGCACTGGGTGCCGATCTCTCGGTAATAAGCAGCAATCCCGCCGGTTTGGGTATGATCAGCAAGAACGAGATGTCGCTCACCGCAGGTGCTTCCTGGTTAGGCAACAACAGTGCCGAAGGAATGGTTACAGGCACCTTCGGACAGTTCAACCAAATTGGTGCTCTGGCTGCTTTTAAGGGTACTGGCAAGTTGCGCAACATCAATCTCTCCTTTAACTATCAGAAGAAAGCCGACTACAACAATAGTCTCTTTGGCGAAACTTATACCGCCGCTTCATGGGCAGACCAACTGTATGGCCTGGCAGGTGAAGCATATGACAACAGAAGTTATCTCTACGGCAACCCCGATACCTATTTCAGTACCTTATACAATCTGGCCGAGACAAGCGGACTGTTTGACGAACCCATCGTTAAGTCGTCTTCCGACCCCAATAGCACACTGTCCGTAATGCGCGGTTCGCTGAATGCATATGAGTTCAATTTGAGCATGAACCTGGAAGACCGCTATTTTCTGGGCGTTACCGTGGGGTTGGACAATGTGGACATGCGTCGCGGTACCGACTATTGGGAACAGCGCACCGATGCGTCTGGTCAGATTCACGATTTTGGCTATGTCAATGAGCAGGTCATCACCGGAACTGGCTTCAACCTGAAATTTGGTGCCATTGTGCGCCCATTTGAAAGCAGTCCTTTCCGTGTAGGCTTCACCGTGGAGACCCCCACATGGTACACTCTCAAGTATGTGGACGACCAGAGCCTGACTACCAAGTACTATTGGGACGACAAGCAGGGCAAGGCTATCTACGACCCCACTCCGGGACAATACCATACCCACTATGTCTACGACCTTTCCGATTCCTATATCAACTATCTTGAGTACCGCATTACCTCGCCCTGGAAGGTGCGTGCACAGATGGGAAGTACCGTATCCACCTGCTTTGCATGGGGAGTGGAATACGAGTATGCCAACTATGCTGGCACCTCGGTGCGCTATCCCTCGCAGTACGGAGGCACTACCGTTGATACAGACCTGAAAGATATAACCGCTACTATGCTATTGCCTCAGCACACCCTGCGGGCTGGTGTGGAGTTCAAACCTCTCTCATGCCTGGCTCTGCGTGCTGGCTACAACTATATCACCTCCACCACTGCTTCTGATTCATTTTGGGACCCCTTCTTTGCCGACAATGCTCTGGCATATCCCACAGGTATCGACTACATGAATCTGTCCGACACCCAGATAGCCACCTTTGGCCTTGGCTACCGCTACAAGTGGTTCTATGCCGATCTCGTATATAAGTACCGCCACCAGACAGGCAAATATTATGCCTTTGACTCCGTTTATAGCAATTTGCCAAACATTCCCATCATTTCCGACCTCACCACACACACCATCACCGCCACCCTGGGTGTGAGGTTCTGAACCGAACTCATAGGTCAAGGACAGAAGGTAACAGCCAGTTTCCCTATAGGAGAACTATAGTTTACCAATAAGAACACTCAAGTTCTCCAATAGGGAAACTCATGCATCTATACTATCGGTAAAACTGCTTCTCTCAAAGCTAATTTGTAGAACCTACCTTAAACCCCAATCGGTCATTAGCGCATAACTGTCTAATGAACCGATTGGGGTTAAAATGATACCTCTGGCAAGTTAGTCTCAAAACAGCCTATACGAGAGACGAAGGTTCAGCACGGGGAAGATCTTCAGATGCTCGATTACATCCACATAGTCTCCAACATTGCCCCTGACGTTTTCTACGTCATAAATCAAGTCGGTTCCGTCGTGTGTAATCAAGGACGGAGCGCCGCCCCACATCATTATGCCGCAATCGAAGGAGATGTGCGCACGGTCGTTGTTCTTGATGAGTCTGCCTCCATAGCCAAAGCCCACATAGGGCTTGAACATATTGGCCTTAAGCTCAGCCTTAACCATGCTGTTCTCGTCGGGAGTCATGATATACTTGTCTCCCTTTTTGTGAATGAGGTTTCCTTCCTGGTCGTAAATGTCTCTCCTGTATGTACCCAATTCCATGCCCATGCGTCCGTAGCCTTCCAGCTTGCCCTTTACGGCATCTCCCATGTCCGGATCCATGAACACATCGCCATAAATGGGCTCGTCCCAATAGCGCTCTTGTGTGAAGTAGTCATAAAAGCGGTTGTACACTCCCACGGCCAAAAGTGACGGCATATCTTCTGTGGTGTTATATGCATGGGCAATGGTGGATGAACCCAGGTAGAAACCTGCAGTGAAATGCCAGTGCTTGTTGTTTTTGAAGGGTCTGACATCCACCAAGAGACTCCAATTGTAGAAATTGGGGTCGCCTATCATGTCTATACTATTGTTCACCTTGTGGCCGATGAACTTTTCCAGAACCGATGACATCTGTTCAAATTTGGACTTGTTCTCCTCTGGGCTGTCGCCGATTTTGATGCCAAAATTCATCGTCGGACGAAACTCGGGCATGTAGGAGAAGCCTGTGCGCAACTGTACCATATTGCCGATGGGGGAGGCCAGTTCAATGCCTATGCCAGACGAACCTGCAGTGAGTGCTATGTCCAGGTGGTTGAAGTACTTGTTGTCGGTGTACTTTTTATCCTGTGCGAAACCGGAAATAGATGTTGCCATAAGTGTGGCCAAAATGACGTTCTTTGCAAATTTCATACCTAAAGTGAGTGTCTTATATATATAGTTTAAATTATGTGTCTTATATGTATTCGTTTGCAAAGTTACAAATAAATTAAATAATGTGGAAAAAAGAGTCCTAAATGTTTCCTTTATCGGGAAAAAAGTTATAATTTTGTGGCGATAAAAAAGGAACCCTCCATGTTCGGACGAAAGAAGTCGTATATAGGATATCTCCTCCCAGAGGAAAGAGAATAGCACAGGAAAAGCCATTCTATCCGGTGAATCACCGCCGGTTAGAGTGGCTTTTCTTTTATAAATCCATATACTCCATCGGACGGCAGAGACAGGCGAATAAAAACATAACAACGATATAAAGATGAAAAAGCAACTCAAGAAAGTTCTCGTATTGGGAAGTGGCGCTTTGAAGATTGGTCAGGCTGGCGAGTTTGACTATAGTGGTTCACAGGCATTGAAGGCTCTGCGCGAGGAGGGCATCTATTCTGTGCTCATCAACCCCAACGTGGCTACCATCCAAACCAGTGAGGGCATTGCCGACAAGGTGTATTTCCAGCCCGTTGATGCACACTTCGTAACCGAGGTTATCAAGAAGGAGCGCCCCGACGGCATCCTATTGGCATTCGGCGGACAGACAGCCCTGAACTGTGGTACCGAACTCTACCTCAACGGCACTCTCAAGGAGTACGGCGTAGAGGTTCTTGGCACCAGCGTGGAGGCCATCATGAACACCGAGGACCGCGACCTTTTCGTTAAGGAACTGAACAAGATAGACATGAAGTCGCCCGTTAGCAAGGCTTGCGAGAATATCGAGGATGCCATTGCCACGGCTCGCGAGATTGGCTATCCCGTTATGATCCGTAGCGCATACGCCCTCGGCGGTCTTGGCAGCGGTGTCTGCAAGGACGAGGAGATGTTCAAGGAGATTGCCGAGAGTGCCTTCACCTTCGCTCCCCAGGTGCTCGTAGAGGAGAGTCTGAAGGGCTGGAAGGAGATAGAGTTCGAGGTTATTCGCGATGCCAACGACCACTGCTTCACCGTGGCTGGCATGGAGAACTTCGACCCCCTGGGCATCCACACCGGCGAGAGCATCGTGGTGGCATCTACCTGCACTCTGCGCGAGGATCAGGTTGCCATGCTACAGGACATTGCCGTCAAGTGTGTACGCCACCTCAACATCGTGGGCGAGTGTAACATCCAGTATGCATTCAATGCCGAGACCAACGACTATCGTATCATCGAGATCAATGCCCGCTTGAGCCGCTCTTCTGCTCTTGCTTCAAAGGCCACCGGTTATCCCCTTGCATTTGTTGCCGCCAAGATTGCCCTGGGTTATACCCTCGACCAGATTGGCGAGATGGGCACCACAAATAGTGCATACGTAGCACCCCAGTTGGACTACATCATTGCCAAGATACCCCGTTGGGACCTTACCAAGTTTGCTGGTGTCAGCCGCAAGATTGGTTCCAGCATGAAGTCCGTGGGCGAGATCATGAGCATCGGCCGCTCCTTCGAGGAAATCATCCAGAAGGGTCTCCGCATGATAGGTCAGGGCATGCACGGTTTCGTTTGCAACGATAATGTTCATTTCGACGACCTCGACGAGGAACTTGCCAACCCCACCGACATGCGCATCTTTGCCATAGCACAGGCCCTGGAGGATGGCTACACCGTGGAGCGCATTGAGGAGCTCACAAAGATTGATCCCTGGTTCCTGTCACGCCTGAAGAACATCGTTGACATGAAGCACAATCTGCAGAGCTACAACTCTGTGGAGGAAGTTCCCGTTGACGAACTCCGCAAGGCAAAGGCAATGGGCTTCAGCGATTTCCAGATAGCACGCTGCGTGTTTAAGGGCAGCGAGGGAGGCATGGAGCGCCAGGTGCTCAAGGTGCGCGACTTCCGCAAGAAGGTTGGCATTCTGCCTGCCGTGAAGCGCATCCCCACCGTGGCAAGCGAGCATCCCGACCTCACCAACTACCTCTATATGACCTACGCTTGTGAGGGTTATGATGTAAACTACTACAAGAACTCAAAGAGCGTAATCGTCCTTGGTTCTGGTGCTTACCGCATCGGTTCCAGCGTGGAGTTTGACTGGTGTTCTGTTAATGCCATACAGACAGCACGCAAGCTCGGCTACAAGAGCATCATGATAAACTACAACCCCGAGACCGTATCTACCGACTATGACATGTGCGACCGTCTCTACTTCGACGAGTTGAGTTTCGAGCGCGTACTTGATGTCATCGACCTGGAAAGTCCCAGCGGTGTTATTGTCAGCGTGGGAGGACAGATTCCCAACAACTTGGCCATGAAACTTTTCCGCCAGGCAGTTCCTGTCCTGGGCACCAACCCCGTCAGCATTGACCGTGCCGAGAACCGTGGCAAGTTCAGCGCCATGCTCGACCAGCTTGGCATCGACCAGCCACGTTGGAGCGCACTCACCAGCATGGACGACGTTAAGAAGTTCATCGACGAGGTAGGTTACCCCGTGCTCGTACGTCCCTCTTACGTCCTCTCTGGTGCTGCCATGAACGTCTGCCACAACGACGAGGAACTGGAGCGCTTCCTTGCCGAAGCCGCCCAGGTGAGCAAGGAATTCCCTGTGGTTATCTCCGAGTTTATGACCGAGACCAACGAGATAGAGTTCGACGGTGTTGCACAGAACGGCGAGATTGTAGAGTACGCTATCTCCGAGCACGTAGAGTTCGCCGGTGTACATAGCGGTGACGCCACCATGTGCTTCCCTGCCCAGCAGATTTCATTTGCCACCACACGTCAGATCAAGCGCATCTCACGTGCCATTGCCAAGGAACTGAACATCTCTGGTCCCTTCAATATCCAGTATCTTGCCAAGGGCCGCGACGTGAAGGTAATCGAGTGCAACCTCCGTGCCAGCCGTTCGTTCCCCTTCGTCAGCAAGGTGCTCAAGCGCAACTTCATCGAGACCGCCACACGCATCATGCTCGACGCACCCTACCGCAAGCCCGATAGCAGCGTATTCGACATTGACCGCATCGGTGTCAAGGCCAGCCAGTTCTCCTTCAACCGTCTTGCTCCTGCCGACCCAATCCTGGGCGTGGACATGAGTTCTACCGGTGAGGTAGGTTGCCTTGGCGACAGCTTCGAGGAGGCTCTGCTCAATGCCATGATTTCCACCGGCTACAAGATTCCTTCTAAGGACAAGGGCGTTATGCTCTCCAGCGGTGGCACCAAGGAGAAGGCCTCTCTGCTCGATGCCGCACAGGCTCTCTGCAAGGCTGGCTACACCATCTATGCTACCGAGGGTACTGCACGTTTCCTCAACGAGAACAATGCTAAGGCCATCCCCGTATGCTATCCCGATGAGATTGGTACAAAGACAGACATGCTCAATATCATGGAATTGATTGCACAGCATAAGTTCGACCTCATCGTCAACGTGCCCAAGGACCATACCAAGCGCGAGAAGACCAACGGCTACCGTATCCGTCGTGGCGCCATCGACCACAACATCCCCCTCATCACCAACGCTCGTCTGGCAAGTGCCTTCATCGAGGCATTCTGTCGTCTGCCCCTGGCCGACATACAGACAAAGGCTTGGCAGGAGTATGAGTAAGCCGGAAATAAACAATCATCAATAGAATAGAATGCCCGGTAATGCCGGGCATTCTGTGTTCTTAAAGACTATAAGTGTAAGAACCTACAGTTCCTATAGATTCTTATAGTTCCTATAACTCTTATCCCCATTTTACCATGCAACAATCTCTGAAACGTATAGAGTCCTTGGACATACTCCGTGGTCTCGACCTTTTCCTTCTTGTCTTCTTCCAACCGGTACTGATGCAGATATGCGCCCGTGTGGATAATCCAATGCTTAATACTATTAGTCTGTGGTTCTCCCATGCCGATTGGGAAGGGCTGCATTTGTGGGACATGGTCATGCCCCTGTTCCTCTTCATGGCTGGAGCCTCTATGCCCTTTGCCTTCTCAAAGTATAAGACGGCCGAGAGCAAGTGGCCCGTCTATTGCAAGGTGGTGAAGAGGTTTTTCATCCTCTTCATCCTGGGTATGGTGGTACAGGGCAACCTGTTGGGGCTTGATCCACAAAATTTCCGTTTCTATAGCAACACGCTTCAGGCCATAGCATCCGGTTATCTCATTGCCTCCATGCTAATGCTCCACCTGGGGCAGAGAGCGCAGATTATTGCCACCTGTATGCTGATGCTGATATACTGGATACCCATGCACTTCTGTGGCGACTATACGGCAGAAGGCAATTTTGCTGAGATGGTGGACAGGGCAGTGCTTGGCAGTCATCGTGATGGTGTATATTGGGACGAACAAGGGCAGTGGCACTTTGCCCCATGGTATCACTACACATGGATATGGAGCAGTCTTACCTTTGGAGTGACGGTGATGCTTGGCGCTTTTGCCGGCCAAGTCATCAAATCCGGTAGTGCATATCGTGAGCATACGGCCCTGCGCCTTGCAGTAATTGCGGTTGTCCTGCTTCTCCTTGGCTATGTGCATAGCATGCACACCCCTGTCAACAAGCACCTGTGGACAACCAGCATGACCCTTATCTCTGGCGGATGGTGCTGGGCACTGATGGCTCTGTTCTACTGGCTTATAGATGTGAAGGGATGGAGTAGGGGGCTTACTTGGCTTAAGATTTATGGTACGAACTCCATTGTTGCCTATATGCTTGGCGAGGTTGTCAACTTCCGTAGCATAGTACAATCACTCAGTTATGGCCTACAGCCCTATCTCGGCGACTGGTACAATGTGTGGCTTGCCTTTGGCAATTACCTGATTATATTCCTTATCCTCAGGGCAATGTACAAGGCCCGTGTGTTTGTAAAAATCTAAATAAAAAGGCAATGAAGAAGATACTGATATCCTGTTTGATATGCATCTGCCTGTTGGTGGTGTTGCTGGCGGGTGCATCGTTCTATATGGTGGATTATGCCCTGGCACGCAGGCACACCACGTGGACGGAGGAGAAAGCCTGGCAGAGGGTGGAGGAATACTACCCCTGGACAATGGAGTGGATGGATTCCATTCGTGCCAACGGGGTGTTGAAGGATACCTTCATTGTGGCTGAGGATGGCCGCAGGCTGCATGGCTACTATCTGCCTCGTCATCCCAAGCATGATAGCGTTGGCGTTGCTCGCACCGCACTGTTGATACATGGCTATCGCAATTGTGCCATTGACATGATGCACCTTGGCTACATGTATCATTACTCTATGGGTTGCAACATCGTGTTGCCCGACCTCCATGCTCATGGTCAGAGCGATGGCGAGAACATACAGATGGGGTGGAAAGACCGACTGGACGCCTTGCGATGGTGCCGGGTGTCTGACTCGCTCTTCCATACACCTATGGTGGTGCACGGCATCTCTATGGGGGCCGCCACCACGATGATGCTTTCGGGCGAGGAGAACCTGCCCACGAACATAACTCACTTCGTGGAGGATTGCGGTTACACCAGTGCATGGGACGAGTTCGAGGGCGAATTGGCCAACCAGTTCTCGCTTCCAGCCTTCCCATTGCTACACCTTTCGTCCCAGCTTTGCGATGCCATGTATGGATGGAACTTTACCGAGGCAAGTGCCCTCAGGCAAGTGGCAAAGTGCCCCAAGCCCATGCTCTTCATCCATGGCGATGCCGACGACTTTGTACCCACATGGATGGTGCACCCTCTGCACGATGCCCATCAGGGGCAGAAGCAGCTCTGGCTCACCGAGGGAGTGGACCATGCCCATTCTTATCGCTATTGCCCCGATGAGTACACCGAGAGGGTGAGGAGTTTTTTGCTTCCATGAGTCCCTCTGCAGAATCTGCACAGACATGAAAAATGCCATCCAGCTTTCGTTCGCTATGAAAAAGCCCCTCATCCTTATTTGGAACGAGGGGTTTTATTCTTGAACTCAAAATCGATTATTGTCCGTCACTTATTTTCCCTTCTTTGCCGAGAGGGCAAGCAGTACGCCCAGGGCTATGCCCAAGAGGGCGGCAAAAAGCACGCGTTGTTCAGAAGGAAGCAGGAAGGTGACGGTGTGTGCAGGATACCAAAAGAAGGGGATGGTCTTCTTGAACACGAATCCCCATTGTGCCTCCCAGTTTATGCCGGCAAAGCGTTGTGCCATGGGTATGGGTGTGACGAGCGCCTTGAGGCTTCCGCCATTGGCGGCGATATGTGCATCGGTGATCTTGTGCAGGGTCATGAACACAGGTGCAAAGATGGTGTTCATTGCTACGGATACTGCCAGTGCCACCCAAAGTTTGTCCATGGAGAAGGCCTCTGCCGTAAAACTTTCCACCGCACTGGTCATGCCCATGTATTCCATGAACATTGGCGTGCCCTTGGAGAAGATAATCATGGCCATGTTTATTCCCATGCCCAGCACTCCCCACAGCACCATGCGAGGCATCACACCGAAGGTTGGGGTAACGTACTGGCCCGTGGAAATCCTGCATCCCAGCATCTCGCCCATGGTGGAGAGGATGGCGAACTTCAGGAAACTCATCACCATGCCGTGTGCGGCATTGAAAGCCTTGTACCATTCATAGAGAGGTGTACACAGGGCAAAGGGCAGGAATATGGCTGTAATGGCCAGTGCAAAGTATATGTCTGTTCTTTTCATAGCGTGTTTATGTGTGATTATATAATTCCGTCGCAAATGTACGACATTATTCTGTAAATACAATGGTCCTGAGGGGGGAGATAAGTAATCCGGCAACCGTAGCGTTATGCTAATGGTTGCCGGATTTCTGAATATTTGAAACCTAATTATTATTTCTTAGCCTTCTTGTCTGTTCTGGTTAGTATGAAATCGGTGGCGGAAACCCAAAAGCAATCAGGGTCAACACCGGTTATGCCTGGGTCGGTGGTTATGCCGTAGGTAATGGTTTCTCCCGACTTCACCTTTATGCCCTCTATGCTCATTACTGCCCATCCGAAACCGTTGCCGTCGTTTGCCATGGCCAGAAGATTGCGTATGCTGTCGTTGGCAAAGTGAGTATAGATGTTCTTTACTTCTGGCAAGGTGCCGTTACCGCACGCCCATTTCCACAGGTTGCCACCCTTGTTGCCGTATGCTGGGATGTGCTGCATGTTCTCTGTATCACCCGCTTTGGCAAAAAGGTATGCTCCGTCATCCTCAGCCCTTACCAGTGCCGAAAGGGTGTATGTGCCTGGAGCAACGGTATCTGTTCTCTCGGTCGTGAATATCAGTTCATCATAGTCGCATGCATCCAGATAGCGCTTTTCTTTATCGCCGGTGGGGTAGTCACCTGCCCATGTGCAACGGTTGCAGGTGTTGGTAATGATGGTAAATCCTGTTTCGTCCAGATACGGAATGTCCAGATGTGGCTGAGGTTTGAAGGTAGAATTGTTAATACTGTAGGACTTTCGTCTTATTCTGGGTCTGTTCTCCATTCCTTTTGCTATTTCAAAGCACCTTGTTATAGAACGGGATATGGAGAACACACCCCAAATCAGGCAACCCATCATCAGCAATGCTATGACGGTCTTCAGCCAACTTGCCATTGGTTTGCCAGAACCGGATATCCATCTGAGCAACAGGAAGAACAATACGGCCAGGATAACAAGTATGCTCACTATGCCAGAGGTGAACAGGATGCCCGTAGATTCATTGATGTTGTTCAAGAACTGTGCTTCTGTGTTTGAGAGGATTACACTGCCCATTCCTCCAATTACACCAAACCAGCCGGTAATCAGTGCTATGGCAACCAAAATTAACAAGCCCAAAGGTCCAAGGATAAGCAGCGCAAGCAGGGCAAACAACACCTTCAGACAACCGGAACCGTTGTTGCGGTTGCTGGAGCCAGTGCATGTGGCTTGTGTGCTATGATCCTGGATGATTTGTTCGTTAATATTGTTAGGAGTCAGTTTCTTGCCTTTCATCATCAACTTGTCCTCTGGAGTTCGTGCCAATGGTATGATGAGCCACATAATCAGGTAGGTGATAAGACCTACACCCTCCACGAAGAACAGTGCCAGCAGAAGCAAGCGCCACAGGATGGGGTCGCCAAAACCTATGTAGTTGGCAACACCAGAGCACACACCTCCCAGCAGCTGATTGTCGGGGTCGCGGAACAGACGGCGGTTCTTGAAATGATGACGTATGCGCTCCCACAGGGATGCTGTGCTGGGGTCGAAGTTGTCCTCTTCGGTGTATGTGTTGGCATTGCTCGTTTTCCCTTCACAGCTTTCCGTTTTCCGTTCTCCGTTTTCCGTTTGTTGTTCTCCGTTTTCCGTTTGTTGCTCTCCGGCAATCTCCTCGGCATTGCCAATCTTGCCTATGATTTCCTTTATGATTTCCAGGTTAATGGCATCCAAGCCTTGTTCCTTCTTCTCCCACAGGAGTTCTGCCACACGGTGCTCTATATCGTCGGCAATCTCCTCGCCACCGTCCTTGGTGCCGAAGTAACGCTTCATACTCTGCAGATAGTTGTCCAGCAGTTGGTATGCATCCTCGTCTATATTATATAAGGTGCCGAACAGGTTTATGGTAATGTTCTTTTTCATTGTAGTAAGTTTTATTGGTTTTCCGTTTTCAGTTTATTTACAGTGCCGGCCAGTTCGTTCCAACTCTGGTTCAATTGGTTTAGAGCCTCTTCACCATCCATCGTTAGGGAGTAGTACTTTCTGGGCGGCCCTTGTGTGCTCTCTTGCCATTCGTACTTCAGGATTTTGTCCTTTAGCAAGCGGTTCAGCAGAGGATACAACGTGCCTTCCACCACTATCATATCCGCATCCTTCAGTTGCGATATGATGTCGTTGGCATAGCACGACCTGTTCCTCAGCAGCAGCATGATGCAGTATTCCAGCATGCCTTTGCGCATTTGTGCCTTGGTGTTTTCTACATTCATACGTTCTTTGTTTTAGGTGTAAACGTCGGTTAATTTCTTTTCTCGATGCAAAGGTATGCATAATATTGGTACTATGCAATACAAGGTACTATAATTAACATATATTTAACACATCTTTCCTTGTCCATGAATACTGAAAGTCCTATCTTTGCACCGGGAATATTTATATAGGTAGGTTCTATAAATTAGCTTTGAGTTATATGATGCCTATTACGCGGTAGATTTTAAATTTGAGCGAACTCGCATAGTGGTCTATGTGAGTAAGTGAAAATGAAAAAGATGCAAGTAAGAGGCGTCATAGAACCGAAGCAATTGGATTTCTACCTGATAAAAAAGATATACTAATTTATAGAAGCTACCTATACTTATACGTTATGGAATATGTTTGGCTCACTTTAGCTGTTGTCAGTGCCCTGATGGGGCTTGCTGGTGCTTTGTTGCCCATGTTGCCGGGGCCTCCTGTCAGTTATGTGGCATTGTGGATGATGTATCTGTACGACAAGCAATGTGTTTCCAGTACGAGTCTATGGGTAATGGGCATATTGATGCTTGTGTTGACCATCATTGATTATTTGGCACCTGTATGGCTCACTCGTATAGGAGGTGGTTCCAAGCATGGTATGCGTGGTGCCACGGCCGGATTGCTTGTGGGTTTGTTCTGTGGACCGGTGGGAATGATCGTAGGACCCTTCGTAGGTGCATTGCTGGGCGAACTGCTTGCCAAGACACCCGCTCATCAGGCTTTTAAGGTAGCCTTTTACTCTTTCCTTGCCTTTATCCTCACCACAGGCCTAAAGTTCTTCTATGGCATTGCCGTGGTATGTATGGTGGCAATAGCGATGTGGTGGTAGGGTAGTGCTTGTATACCTTATTTATATATATAGATAATCCCACGAGGTGCAAACCTCGTGGGATTATGCATCTTGTTATTTGCTATGTGTTTCAGGTCACTTGACCTCGATGGCTCGGTGCGCCTTGTTCTCTGCTTCCTTGTCGTGCCAAGGCAATGAATGTTAAGGATTGTCTGTTTATGCCAAAGTGGCTTACTTCTTTTGTAGTTTGAAGAGGACGGGCAATGTCATTTGAACTTTCACCACCTTGCCCTGGTGAGTGCCGGGTTGCCAGCGTGGCATGCTCTTTACTGCTCGTTTAGCCTCCTTGTCGAGGAGTTTGTTGCCAGCACTGCGTAGTACTTTCACCTTGCTTATCTTGCCATTCTTTCCTACAACAAAGGTGATGATGGAGCGTCCCTCTATCTTTTGCTCCACGCACTTCTTGGGATAGCGGATTTCATTCCTCAGATAATCTCCCATGGCAGGCATGCCGCCAGGGAATTGGGGCAGATTCTCCACAACCAGATGTACCTTGTTATCATCGTCTTTCTCGGCCGAGCAACATTCATTTTGCACATTAGTCTTGGCACTTGCCTCTGCACGGCAAATCATTGTGCCAAACATGGTCATTGCTATCGTAGCAACGATGGCTAATAGTTTAAAGCGTCTATTCATAGTGCTATATTTAGATTATCACAAGCTGATTGTGAATGTTTTATGGACAAATTACTTTAATCCTTAAGACAGCCAAGAGGAATTACCTTAACACCATCTTCGCGAGTATAGGCAATTTCACCACCAGTCAATACAATGAGGAGGTCTGGTTCTCGAAGAGGCATTTGTTTCTCTGTTTTATTTTTCTCACGAATTAATTTTTGCATCTCAAGCAAATGCGTTGCACCTTCATCGATGTCTCTACTGCCAAGTTTACATTCAATTAGAGCATATCGCTGATCATCAAGATGTAGAACTATATCTGCTTCAAGTCCATACCTATCATGGTAGTAAGAGACTTTACCTCCCATAGATTGAGAATAGACTTTTAAGTCGCGAATACACATACACTCAAATACGAATCCAAATGTCTTTAAGTCCAATTCAAGAGTTTTAGGAGATGCACCCATAGCTGCGACGGCAATAGACGGATCTATAAAGCATCTTTTTTTACTTGATCTTATTGCAGATGCAGAACGAATAGCTGGACACCAGGCTTCAATATCTTCTATTACGAATAAACGCTTTAATGCATCAACATACTCATCAAAAGTGGATTGCGCTGTTGTTTCCATTTCCGCTTTTACATCTTCTAACATTGCAGATTTCTTTGCCAAAGTGCATAGATTTCGAGCATAAGAACGTAATATCAGTCTTGCTAACTCTGGGTTACGTTGTACATCGTCTATACTAGAGATGTCCTCATTACAAACCTTGTTTAAATAGTCTTTTGCTATAAGGAGTTTGGCTTTATCACTTGTTACACTTAAGGAATCAGGCCAGCCACCTCTACAAGCCACCATAATCAGTTCTTCTATAGAAAGTTTGGATGTAACACCGTCAATATCTAAATCTTTATTATCAAACAACTCAAGAAAAGATATCTCACCTGAAGATTCTGTTGACTCATAAAGACTCATTGGATACATAGTCATTGTGGAAATTCTACCAGTTCCTGTATGCATCCTTCTTTCCTCCTCTGGAGTGTCCTTTTCGTTCTTTTTCTTTATAACGGTAGAACCGGTAAGAATAAACTGACCTTTAAGTTTCCTTTTGTCAACTGTTGTTCTTACTGCATCCCAAAGTATTGGCGCATCTTGCCATTCATCAATAAGTCTGGGTGTTTCACCTTTCAAAATTATAGACGGTTTTGTCCTAATTGTAGCTAAATAGCCTGCACGCTTATCTGGATCCTGCAACTTAACCACACTCTTTGCTTGTCTTTCTGCTGTTGTTGTCTTTCCACACCATTTTGGTCCATTGATTTGCACTGCACCAAAAGCCTCTAATCTCAAGGATAGTTCCTCGTCTGCTATTCTTCTTAAATAATCCATATCAGAACTTGAATTTAATTTGTGCAAAAATAGCAATTCTTTTTATATTTCGCAACATATCCTGCGTTTTTGTGGCAATTTACACTTTGAATTTGTGGTGTGCTGCACTTTGTTTTTGTGGCAACTTATACTGAGTTTTTGTGGCAAAAGCAGCAAAACATCTGTTGAATTATATCCTACCTTTTCTCGCCAAGGCAGACTTCAAACAAGTTTGAGTCCGCTCAATTGGGTTAACGAAAAGATTCAAAAATAACGCTATTATTATCATAACGCTAATGACCGATTTGGGTTTAAAAGCGCAGAACAGAGCGGAAACTCTGGCTTTTTCATGCATTTCCGCTCAGTTCAGCGTTATTCTTATTTCAGATAATCTTGCAGGGCCTGTTTGGCTTTGCGCAAAGCCTTTTCATATTTCTTTTGTGCTGCTTTGGGGTTCTTGGCAGTTTTTACGGCATCATATAGAGTCCATAACTTGAAATCGGATGTTACCTTTTTCTGGGCTGCCGTGTATGCTTTGGCATCGGCCTCGGCCTTTGCCTCTTCCTCAGCAGTAGCATAGACATGCTTGAAACCATCCACCTTGTTCCAGTATCCACGAGTAAAATCGGGGAAAGTCACCGCAGCGCAGTTGTTGTCCATAGACAATGTGCCAAGTTCTGCCAGACAGCACCATTCAGCCATGTCGTACACGTCCATATCCAAGGGCAGACCGTTCTGCAGGCAATATACCAGACGTGCTTCCATTACATAGTCCATGCCACCATGTCCCATGTTGCGGCCAAATTCACCATACTTGCGTTGCAAAGGGTGATAGTATTTCTTTTCCAGTGCAGTCTTCTGCTCCTCGTTCATGAATCCGTGTGCATTGAGATTGTCAATCTTGGGTGCACCGGTACCTTTCATCGCTTCACCTGAAAGGGCATAACTTTTCGTGGGATACTTGCTGGCATAGCCCTTTGTGCCGGTAAGTTTGTACAGACGGTTGTAGGGCTGTGGAGTCATAACGTTGTGCTGTATTTCCACAACCTTACCCTGTGTGGTACGCATCAGAGTGGTGGTGTGGTCACCGTTGCGGAATTCCTTGCACTCCTTTCCGGTTTTGCCCTTTACCCAATCCTTACCTACAAAGCTCTCGGTATCCATGGCAATCAGTGTGGTGAAACGGTCGCCACGGTGGATGTTCAGGCACTGGGCCACTGGACCAAGTCCGTGAGTGGCATATACGTCTCCACGGTTTTCCATGTTGTACTTCATGCGCCAGTGCAGGTTGTCCTTGTCGTTATCGTTCGGGTCTTTCCAGTAAAGGTCCCAGAACCACTCCAGACCGTGGATGTAAGCACCCTCAGCACGGATAATCTCGCCGAACACACCATCCTGAGCCATCGCCAGAGTGTTCAGTTCGTACTCGTCGTAGCAGCAGTTCTCCAGGATGAAGCAATGCAGGCGAGTCTTCTCGGATAGGTCTATCAGCCCCCAGCACTGTTCCAGATTCATGGCACTGGGTACCTCTATGGCGGTGTGCTTGCCATTCTCCATAGCGCACTTTGCCACGGGATAGTGGTGGTTCCAGTCTGTAGCAATGTACACCAGGTCTATGTCGTTGCGCTTGCATAGTTCCTCGTAGCCTTTTTCTCCCGAATAGATGTCTGCAGGCTTCAGACCGGCCGTGCGCAAGTCTGCCTGACATGCTTCTGCACGTTCTTTCACATAGTCGCAAAGGGCAACGATCTCAACACCGGGAATGTGGCAGAAACGTTTCACCGCTCCGGGACCGCGCATGCCCAAGCCCACGAAAGCCACACGTACGGTTTTCATCTTTGGGGCAGTCAGTCCCAATACATGCTCCTGGCCAGCCGGTCGTTCTGGTGTTTCCACTACTATAGTTCCCTTGTCCCAATGCCATTTCGTGCTTGGAGACAGGGACTGTGCCCCTACGCCAACCGATATGGCGGTGAGGGCAACGAAAAGAAGGTTCTTAAGTTTCATTGTCTGTTCTTTTTCATTTAGGTTTGATTACATGTATCATTAGCGCTAATGTTCTTGTCCAGTTGTTCTTTACGGTGTTTTATTGTTTCTGGCAGTTGCTTTGCAAAGGAATGCTTACCTAACCATTATCGTCTCCTTGAACTTCATCTTGCTCTGTTGCATTTGTAAGGCGGCGGTACGTATGCCACGATGTTCCTGTTGTTGAACCCATCCAGTGGTGCCGTCTATGTGTTCAAGTTCTTTGTCTTCACATATTATGTCTATTTTGGTACACTCTTTAGGCAAGGGAGGATATACATCCACCATTGTAATCCATTCGCCTGCTATGGACTTTATCCAGAAGGTACTGTCCATGGGATAGTCTATACAGTGCTGTATGTAGTAGCATTGTCCCGTCCTGCAATCTCTCAGGTATTGCTTGGACGAGTTATGGAAATACATCTTGTTCCAGTGTATCTTGTGTATGCGTGCCAGAAATGTTGCTTCCCTGGTGCACCATATAGCCATCTTTTCAACGTCGTTGTCCGCGTTAGGGTTTCTTACGGTGTATGGTTTGGAGTAGGTTGCAAAGGTGTTGTAGTTTATGGGACTGTACTCCTTGGCTTCATCTGTTAGAACTGCCCGTCGGAAGTCTGGAACACTGTCGTCATACAGAATTTCGCTCATAAGCACACGTTTCATAGAGTCTTGCTCGGCCTTTGTCTGCATACGGACGGAATGCCAGTTTATGCCTCCCTGTTTGTTGCGTGTGGCCAGGTAGGAAGGGCGCTCGCAGGAGAACAGTAGGATAGGGATGAGAAGTTGTAAGAACCTCAACGCCCCTCTTGTTAAGGAAGGTAATGCTGTGCCGGTTATTCCAGACTGGTGGGTATCCCTTTGGGTTGATTTCATGTTTGTACTATATTATAATATTATAAGGTATGGTATAGGTTCTATGTAGGTAGTTCTTTGGTGACGTTCCCCTTTAGTCCTTCCCCTCTTACTTACCTCTCTCCGCTTTGCAAGTGGCTTCTTACCTGATATAGTTCTACATCCTTGACAGAGTCGGGTAGGGGAGGGAAGACAATCGTTACCATGAAAGTCTTGCCTTTCATTCCCTTCAGGTGGAAGAAATTCCATGCCTCGGCCGGGATGCTGTGTCGTGCAACGTAGTGCGTGTTTGTTTCAGGGTCTACGAGATAGGCATCCGGACCGCCGAATTTGTAGAAAGCGTTGTCCGTGGTACAGGTGACTATGTATGTGAGCAGTGTTTCCGTTTTATCGCGTTTCATGTATTTCCCTGTTGGAGCAGTGCCTTTGTATTCCGGCAGTTTGTGAAGTATGGGCCAACCATCCTTAGCCTTGGGTGCATAGTCCATACTATCTTTCAACGTGTTCTCCTTCACAGCATTCGTTTCCTGTGCCGACACCTTGGGGGGGCTTTGCTCAACAATACGTATCATGGTTGGCACTGAGGCTGGCATGCAGTATGCTATCGTAACTCCGCAGAGCAATATCAGCCACAGAGCCGTTGCACCCTTGCTCGCTATGCCCATGGCAGGACGCTTGCCGCGTTTCATTTCCATAAACCTTCTCCGTATGAAGGAATGGTTGAAACCGTTGGCTATCACCGTGCTGTCCTCCATTACCTCTTCCAGCAACAGAGTCTGGTAGGTGAGTATGTCAGTGCCTGTATTCAGCACTATGCGGTCGGCCTGGAATTCGTGCAGGTTGCGCAGACGGTTGCGCACCAGCCAAAGCACGGGATTGAACCACATCAGCCTAGTCAGCAGTTCTACCACCCACACATCAACGTAGTGGCGGCATTGGATGTGAGCCGCCTCATGCCGTATCACTATTCTTTCGCTGTCTGATGCCATTCCCTTCGGCAGGAAGATAGTCTTGCCCAATGAGAAGGGTGTCTTTACCTGCAACGAACGTATCAGCCTGTATCCCGCTTCGGACTCCTCCGCAGGCATCTTGTCGCTCAGTCTCCAGAGTCGTACCATTTGTATCAGAACATGCAGTACCAACACAATGGAAACCATTGCTATGCCAAAGGCAATGGTTTCCTGCCATACCGTTTCCTGCCACCATGTAGAAACGGAAGTGGGCAAGACTTCTCCTATGTCTGCATTTTCCCCTTCAATTATCTGTGCTTCGGGATGTATGGCGCAATATGTCCGTGCTTCGGCCTGAGACATGTGCAACACACTTTCTTCACCTCCCGCAAACAACAGGTTCGCGAGGCTGTGCATGCATGGCAGAATAAGACAAAGTGCGGGTATACCAATCAGATATATACGCCCAAATAGGTAGTCTGCACGGCGCTGTAGTACCAATTCGTAAAACAGCATCATCAGTGTGGCAAGAATCAGTGTCATGCCATAACTCTGCATGCATGTCTGTAGGGATATTGTCATGTAGGTCTGTCGTGTTATATATGTCTGTCAAATGTCTTGCTTCTCATCTGTCTGCATTACGGCCAGAATTTCTATAAGTTCCTCCTTGCTGATCTTCTCTTTTCTGGCAAAGTAGAGCAGGAGGTTTTTCAACGAGCCTTTGAAAAGCGTGTTGCGTGTCTCTTCCATGAATCCGTCCACGTACTGCTCTCTGCTTATGAGCGGACGGAATACGTTGGCTTTGCCTCGCCTCTGTGCTCCTACTATCTTTTTGCTTGTAAGCACCTGCATTACCGTCAGTATGGTAGTGTATGCCGGCTTAGGTTCCGGTATCCGTTCCATTATCTCGTTCACTGTGGCCTGTCCCATGTCCCATAGGATATTCATGGCGCGAAGTTCGGCTTTCGTGAGTGTTTTCTGTTTTGTTTCTCCTCTCATAATTAGAATGTTTCGCTATTTGTTACGGCAAAGGTAGTACGAAATAAGGCTTATGTCCAAATCTACGCCAGCAGTGTTAACGTAACTTAACAAACATTATCCGTATTTCATAGTAGCAAGCGCACTACACTCCTCTTGGCATATCCTTTTTGCATAAAGAGAATCCCATGTGGTTTGTGCCGCATGGGATTCTGGATTTGGTTATTTGCTATGTATATAAGTTCATTTGACCTCGATGGCGCGGTGTGCCTTGTTCTCTGCTTCCTTGTCGCGCTTAGGCAGTGCGATGCTCAGTATGCCGTCTGAAACCTGTGCAGAGATGTTGTCTGCATCCACATTTTCGGGAAGACGGAAAGTCTGCTGGTAGTTGCTGTAGTAGAACTCGCGGCGCAGGTAACGCTCCTTGTGGCCCTCCTCCCTTTCATCCTGCTTATGCTCCATCTTGTTTTCGATGGCTATCTGCAGGTTGCCGTCGTTGGTCACGTGCACACGGCAGAACTCCTTTCTTATGCCCGGTGCGGCCACTTCCATGGTATAGCCCTTTACATCCTCCTTCACGTTGATGGCTGGTGTGGTGTCGTTAACTCTGTGCATCCAGTTCTTGCCAAATAACTCGTCAAACATTGTTGGCATCCAATTGCGGTTGTTAATCATCATTGGTAACATAACTTAATCTCCTTTTACCTTTTGGTTAATAATATAATGTGTGTTTTTCTCTTTGCAGGCCTGTAGTTTTGTGTTGTAGGCCTACACCATTATATCCGCAATTGTCGTGCCAAGTCACTGAGTGTTAAGGAGATTGAAAAACGGACAACATTCTGTCAGTTGTGTTAACATGTTTAACACGGGCGCTGACGTGTTGTCCGTTTCATGCCAAAGTGACTTGTCGGGTTATATGTTCTGATTCCTCTTATTTCGTTTCTTGAAAGATTTTGGCGATGCTTGATGTGGTGAATGTGCCGGAGAATACTATCAGTACGGTTTGGTTCTTTTCGCCGTTCACCATCACTATTATGGAGTTCTTCTTTCCGTCCTTGAAGTAGATGTCCACCTTGTTGTCCGGCTCAGATATTTGTAGCAACTTTTCATAGGCCTCCTTCTTTATTATGCTCATGGCCTCGGATTTCAGTGATTCCTTTGTTGTTTTCTCTGAGGTGATGATCTGTATGCTTTTTAGTTTGCCGCTTATCTCGTCAATGTCCACTCCGTTGATGCTTGGTATAGCCTCCGTACCGATGAGTTTTAGCATTGCTTCGGATATGTAGACGTATGTTATGTCCTTTGAATCGGCGAACTTGTCAAAAGGGTTTGCCTGTGCCCAGGCATTCAGACTTGCCATTGCCAGCACAAGGATTGCTATTATTTGTCTTATGTATCTTTTCATTTTATTTTAATTGCTTTAATGTGTTGTTCAGGGAAGTTTCTGTATGTGCTGCAATGTCTTTGGCCTGTTTCAGATGCTTTGTACCTTTCTCCATATTGTATGCAAGCAGGTATAGCGCCTTTTCTGCCTCTATGCGTGCAAGTTCGGGATTGTCGTAGGTGTCCTTGTGTGCATTGTTCCCTTGGCCAAGGATACCCATAAGGCTGCCTATTCCTATTATTAGGGAGATGCATGCCGCCACGGCAATGTTTCTGTAGGGACGGAACCTGGCAAGGAAACTCACGTAAAGGACTGTCGTGTTAGCCCCGAGTGCAGAGTTTGCCCTATTCTCCTCCTCTGCCCAAAGGTCTATCTTCATGGAAAGCCTTTCTTCCAATCCCTCCGGAACTTCTGCTTCTCCTGTTCTTTTCAGATTTAAGTATTTCAGTTCTTCCATGATTGTGCTATTTTTGTGAATTGTTCTTTCAGTTTGTTTCTCGTCCTCAGCACTATCTGTCGCAGGTTGCCCTGTTTCATACCCGTGCATGCCTCCATTTCTTCGTAGGAAAGTTCCTCGAGCAGGTACATCCTTATTATGTCCTTCTCTTTCTGGGGCAGATGCTCTATCAGTTCCTTCATCAGGAAGGCCTCGTTTTGCCTTTCAGCCTTGTCGTCAGGTCGGTTTGGGTCGGAAGCCATGCAGACGCTTTCCAGCGGTATGGAGGTGTCCGGTGTCTTCACTCGTAACCTGTCTAAATTGAGGTTCCTCATCATTATTATCAGGTATGCCTCGTTGACATATTCGGAGGTCAGCAGTTCCCGCTTTTGCCACATCCGCATGAAGGTATCCTGTAGCAGGTCCTCTGCATCCTGCTGGTTTCCCGTCAGCCCGAATGCCACACGGTATAGCATCCTGTGATATGGCATGAAGCGTTGTTTAAACTCCTCTGCATTCATCATTCTGCTGATTTGAACCCAATAGACTTTGTTTCCTCAACTGATAGGATTTGCAACAGTTCCTCCACAGTAAAGTCTCCTGCTACATGGATTATCATGCTCGTGCTCTTGTTTTCCAGAAAAGTTTCCAATCTGATGATGGCATCGCTCACTCTTCCGTCCTGCTCTATGCCATAGTATTGTTGCATAGGAAATAATGTCCAGTTCTCGCTGAGCATGTTGTCCACATTGCTCTTCTTCTCATAGAGTTGCTTGTATCCGTCCACATTCTTGATGTTCTCGGTAAGAGCCTCTTTCTGCTGGTCGTTAAGGCTTACCTGTACATATTCCACCTTGATTAGTCGTTTTGTCAAATCAAACATTTTGGGGTCAATGTACTTTTCTTTCTTTGCCTTCTTCTTCACTTCCTTGGTCATGTTTTCGTATTTAGCACCATCCAGTTTTCTGTACTGCTTAATCAGATATGATGCATCTTGTGCAAAGGCAAGGCATGTTGCCATCAGCATAACCATTGATAGGATAATCTTCTTCATATTCGTGTCAGTGTTTAGTTTGATGAATTAAAGTTAAGTTCTCGTAAATTTACGTCTCTATAAATACTAACGAGAACTTCAAGGCGCTTGTTACAAAAATATGGAGAAATTTGGAATTAGATGAAAAGAGAGGGTAGCAGTCACCCTTAAAATGTGCTGAACCGAGCGGAAATGTGTCAAAAAAGATGCGATTTCCGCTCGGTTCAGCGTTGTTTTGTGTATGAATTAGCAATCGGACATTATCAAACAACTCAAAGCTAATTTATAGAACCTACCTTAAGTTCTTGTAAATTTACGTCTCTATAAATACTAACGAGAACTTAAAGGCGCTTGTTACAAAAATATGGAGAAATTTTAGAATTAGAAGAAAAGAGAGGGTATGTCAACACGAAAGACATACCCTCAGGAAATGAAATCTATACAGAATTATAAAACTATTCTATAAAAACAACATTATTGGTTAGTTGCCGTGTACCGCCTTGTCTGAGAGATGGGGTATTTATGCGAATGTCGCAATCTATGACGAAGATATTACCATCTTTAGATCGAATGACATTCTCGTCGTGTAAATCACTTAGGTAGATTTCTGGGGTGGCAAAGGTCCAATTTCTTGCGTTGCGCAGTTCAAACCCCATGGCTGTCGCAAAGTCTTCTATTTCGGCGTCAGTCATAGAACTTCCATGTATAAATGGTTGTTCTACCACAATTTGAAAAGCGCCATCCTGCGAATATCCAAAACCGAGAACATTTAGCTTTGTTTCTGGGAAGAACGCATTATGAAGACTAATTCTATCCAAGGCCAGAACAGGTTGGAGATAATAATCAAGACCTATGATCTTTATGATAGTGGCGCCATGGTCATAAACATGAGCTTCACCCCCTTCTGCGATTTGTTCGCCAAGTTGATTAGATAAAACGATATCTACATCATTTATCCAGCAATGGGTTGCCTTAGCCCATTTCCTTATTCTTTCAATCTGTTCCTTTGCGCATTGCTGCTCTCCTTGGAAACTGTTGATTGGCGCAGTGAGGCTATCTGCATCAACTTCTGCTCCCGCGAGTATGGTTGCAATGACATGCGTTGTACCTCCCGCTGAGCAGCCATGCTGTTCGAACGGTGAAAATCGTTCATAAACCAACCTGTTGCTGATGAATTGTTCTGCATAAAACTCTAATTTAGACAGACCTTCGGCATCAAAACCATTATCAATGATTTGCTTTATAGAGTGCCAAAAATCATTATTCAACATTGTTCTATGATTAAATTCTGTTGTAAATTTGCTTCTTACGAATGTCGATATTCGTAAATTTCATCCTATCTGATGTTTCTTTTGTGCAAATATAATAATTTTATTCTCAACTCCCAAATATTTCATTATCTACAACTATTGTCCGAACTCCGTTGACTTATATATGAGGACTGTCGCAGGATTTCTAATGCTTTGTCCTTGTTAGACGAGAAAGAGAATTGTTTCACTATATCTGTGACCTCGGTAACGTCTGTATCAATTATCAGGCGTGGGGCAAGGATTTTCAAAGCCTTTAACTTCGCGTCATCAAATGAAATCATTGATAGGAGTTTGGCACACTGCTTGCTATTGAAGTAACTGCTGATGCAAGCCACTTTGATGACTCCAATCTTCTTTTCATGGAAAGAGGCATCGTCCACTACTTCGCACATCATCTTGAAGTCTTTATTATGCATAGCCCTGGGTCTGCGCTCATATCTCATCTCCTTCCTAGGACGGTGTTCCACTTGTGGATTTTGCTCCGAAGCCATCATTGGCATGGCAAGGGCAAACAGCACTATAAGTGCAATAATTGATTTGATATTCATAATCTTCTAACGTTTAGGTATTCACTTACTTTTCTAATAATATATCCATGTCGTCCAAGCTGTTCAGGAATACTTGCAAAAGTAAATTAGCAGGCTTTTCCTCGTTGTTCTCGTCCAGATACACACAGTTGGGACTTCCTGGCTGTATCCACGAATGACACAAGACGTCCAGTTTGGGTAGTGCATTGATGTACCAGGCAAAGGACCTTGTAAGTATCGTGCCATTAGGAGGGTTTACCTGTACATAATATCCGGGAATGTCGTTCAGTATACGGTACAGTTCTGTTTTCCCTTCATCTGTAGAAGTGGTGAGCAGAGTTGTCACACGTTTGTTTATTGACATTACAGCGGCACGCTTAGCTGTCTCATCCGTTGATGTGTCTAAAAGTTTACCAAGAACTCGTACCTCCGAGAGCATGTGTTTTGTCGTAAATTCTCCTCCTATAAGTATCCCCCCCTCCAATCTCCAGTTTTTGCTCATTTTCAGGAAAGGGCCATCGTCTCCGATATAGTCCGCGTACAAATCATCCATTTCCACATCATCCGTTTCCACATCATCCTTTGATATATTGCTTTGCTTCAGAGCATACTCATAATGCTCCTTGCTAAAGGGACCGAATATGCGGAAGGTCCTGAACTTGGCTACTTGATGTTTGCGGTCCACCCTTTCCAACCACCACTCTATGCCTATTACATGTCTGTAGTAAGGGTTCTGCTTGCTGTTGAAGCGAAGAACGGCATAGTTGCGTCCCTTGCCACCAACCACAAAGGGGGCAATGTCCTCTCCGTAGTACATCTGCAGTTTCTTGCTCTCTATGGGATTGTCCACACGCAGCAGGTTTGATGAGCAGAAACCGCCAGTATAATGTGGCATATCCTGGTCATAGGCTCTGAGTATGAGTGCCACCACGTCTTTTACTCCCTGTTGCTCCTTCTTGCTGTCGTAAGAGTATTCATATATTCTGGTATCCAGATAATAGGTAGAGTCCAGGCGGTCGCGCCCCTGCTCACCGGCCTTGCCAACCATCCAATTCGCTGGCCATGTTTTGATGAGGTGCTCTATTTTGTTTGACTGGGGCACAGTCTCGCCCTTTGATTGTGCAAAACAGCCAATGGCTATTGTTGCAAGGATGATAGATGATAGAATGTGTTTCATAATGATAATTCTGGTATGTTTGGTTCGTTAGATGCGTTTCTGCAGATTTCCTCCATCATAGTATAATACAGATGTTCCTCGTATTTCTTCTCAGCAATTGTCTGTTGTGTAACCTCGTCAAGCAGTTCGCACATCATTTCTATTTCGTCAACTTCCGTGCTCTTTTGATTACTTTCAGGTTCAGTCTTTACAGGTGTTGCCATAGGTAGTGGCGCCTTTTCTTTTTGTGGCAAACTTAAACTTGTGGTTTCGGTGACTATTGGGGTAGGGGATGAGGTTACTGTTGTGTTGTCCTTAGAGTCTGAAACCTGAGCAACAAGTTTTCCCTCAGTTTGTATCCTTGCCTCAGTGATGGTATTTTTGTTCTCATCGTCCGTACCTATTAGTATTGGTAAGGATATGCCCACCACGGCCACTATACACGCTGCCACTGCCCATGGCCATAGACGTAGCGATTTGCGCTGATAGGCAATGCGGTCAAACTCCTGGCTGAGGTCTGCCTCGAAGATATCAATGTCTTCTGCTGCCTGTCGTATAAGTTCCTTGTCAATCATGTGTCTTAATCAGTTTTAGTAGATGTTTCTTTGCCGAGCTGATGATGGTGCTGGCCGAACGGCGACTCATTCCTGTCTCTTGTACTATTTCTTCCATGGTCATCTCGTCCTGATGTCTCATCCTTATCAGTTTCTGCTCGGACGGAGGAAGTTTTCCTATGGCATTTTCTATCTCGGCTTGCCGTTCCTCGCTCAGCATGGGACCGTCTGCGGAATCCTGCCCTGCTGACTCGGGCATACTTTCCAAAGGTTGCGCCTCTCGCAATCGTTGCCGTCTCCATACGCTCACGCACATGTTCTTTGTTGCCCTTATGCTCAGGGCTTCGACATTGTCGCTCTGTTGCCAACCGCGTTTCAGCATTCTCACATAAACCTCCTGTACTACATCCATGGCATCCTCCTCGTTGTGGAAGAAATCCATGGCCACCCTCATCATCTGAGGGCGCATTTCTATCAGTTTATGTTCAAACTCTGTTTGTTTCATCTATCTATATAACGCTTACAACTATCAAATGTCAAGTGTAAAAGAAGAAAAAATGCTTTTTCGCTCGCTTAATCGTATCTCTGAAACAGGGTTTCTAAGATACTCACGTTCGGAAAAACAAAATTAAAGCACGCTTCGTTTTGTTTTTCGCTCACTTAATCGTATCTTTGACCTCAAAAAGCAATGATGCATGAAATACTTGAATCAATTTCACAAAGAATCAACGGAACGGAAGTTGAAGAAAATCGCCGAATCTATGAATTCGCCAATGAGTTTAGCAGACGTTGTCGCATATGTGAATGCGAACTTCGAGAAAGCGAAAAGCATGTAAGCGAAATAGATGTTGAGCGCTTAGTTGCAGAACGTTATGCCAAAGAAATTGGTTGTTGGATTCCAATAACCAAAATGTTTGAGATAGGTACTCCTGGACCATGCGGAAATGAGAATGATACATACCTTTCTAGGAAGTTTATATATAAGGTAAATAACTTATTGAACTCAAGGGGAAGCATTTTACAACATTTTATCAAGATTTTACTTCATAATTCTTTGTTTGAAGAAACATCTTATACTTTTTTAGGATTTACTGGTTTTAGTTCTTCTACAATAATGCCTGTTTTCCAACAACCACTCATAAAGAATGCCATTCCTGCCACTCCTATAGAAATCTCAACATACATGGCAGCCTTGGGCTTTTATAGTACCGCTACAGAAGGCTGTTTTACCAATGGTGAGATAGAAGTGTGGGATGTAGTAGCAAGAAATGTTTTAAAGGACAACGATGGTGACATCTTTGTGATTGATGCAGAACTTCGCTTATTATAAATAACCACTTCATATATCCACAGAAAGAAGTCTATTATACTTATGCCTATAAGACTATTATACTTACGACGATAGGTATAGTATAGCGTTTAGGGAAGCTTTATCATTGTATGTAGTTTACCTCATAGTACCACATTAGCATGAAATTGGCTATGATCAGTAAACATAGAGCAAGGGTAGTGCCTATGGTCCACACTATTTTGCTTTTTCTGCCTTCTTTTTCAAACGCTGCAAAATATTTCAAATAGCGATTCTCCTTCCAATATACCAAATCACCTATTATCCACGAAGGAACTATTCCTAATGCAACAACAATAATCAGGTACCTTCCCACAATATCAAATGCATGTGGTCCATAGCAAATCATCCAAATATTTATCACTAAATAAATAGGTAAGGCCAACAATAGCAATGCAAGCCCAGCCAAATAGTATTGAGTAAATCCAGATACAGGGTTATTTACAGTCTTATCCAATATACTTCTTGACCTATCCTTATATTCCTTGTATGTGTTAATTCCGTATTCCTTTTTCAATCGTTTCTTCCAACAAGGCAAACTATACAATGGGCGTTGCACCAGCAATTCAGTTGCAGCATGTAAAGGTAATCCCGAGAAATACATCAGATTGTACAATGAATACAATACCCTGTTTAAAAATCTGTCTATATTATTTTTCATTTCTATTTATTTCTTTTTATTCCTCCATTCCCTTAACCAGTTGTTCGAATGCGTCAAGATTTCTTGGGTCGGCATTGATGTTGAGAAGATGGCCTTCGCGGTTGATGAGGAAGTAGGAGGGGAATTGGTTTACTTTCAGGAACTGCTCCACGGCGGCCTGTTGTTCGGCAGGAAGGTTAACATGGCCCACATTCTCGCCATTGACATTGTATTCCTTGATGACATTCTTCCATGAGGTTTCGTCAGAACGATTCGCCAAGTAGAGGAAATACATGTTGTAAGGTTTCATTCGCTCGTAGAGTTCCTGACTGTGCTTCATCGCCATTCTGCAAGGTCCGCACCATGTGCCCCACACATCAATGAGAATTATCTTGCCCTTCCATGGAGCAATTAGCTCGCGCAAAATCTGCTCACCCTCGCTGATACCCTCCAGCTTGTCGGTAGAGAGCAGGCTGGTGGTATTGGAGAAATCCTTGCGTGAAAGGGCGTCGTACTTCTCGTGAAGCGTCATCACCATCTGGCGCGCAAAGTCCAACTTGATGTTTTCGTTCATCCACTGAATGGCATTGTCGGTGAGAGGTTTGCAAGTGCCGTCGATACAATCGCATAGTGCCCTGGCAATATAAATGTCATGCAGGATGGAGTCGCACTTGACCATCTTCATTGTTTCCTGCGCATCATCAATGATGCTGACAGCAGTTTGCTCTTTTTGTATACGATTGATGAGTTCTACAACGAACGTCTGCATTTCACTTTTGTTGAATTCATCTATCAAAGCCTTTTGTTCCTCCCCTGAAAGTCCCTGAAGCTTATTGCCGAATTCATCCACCTTGCTGTTGTATTCTTGAAGATACTTGCGCTCCTTATCTGTAAGACTAATAAATCCTTTACGCTCAAGGTTTAGTACTTTCTCAGTGGCATCTATGCTACCTCTACTGACTTCTCTGTAATCGAGGTACATTGGAATCATCATAGCCAAATCCATGTGGAGCGTGTATGGAGTTACCATTTTACTCCAACACTCCTGCGTTACATAATCCATGAACGCCTGAAGCAGTTTGCTCTCCTTGGAAAAGATTAGCGATCGCATAAGGTTGTATCCAACTCTTGCCGTAATAGTGTTGCGCATATATTGAGTATAGCGTGCAGACAGGTTGGGGTGCTCTTTCTGACGCAGGTCAATCAAACTATCTTGCGTCTTCTTGTATTTTTTCATGTAATCAAGGTATGACATCATCTCTTCCTCCGTCAGGGAACCAAAGTCAATAATTCGCTGATGAACGTTGCTGAAATATCTTTGAATACTGTTATGCCTTATCAGTTCATTAGGATAGCTCACCAACTCGTTCTGCAAGCGAGCATCCTTGCCCATCACCAGTTGCTGTCCAGTCTTAACTCCGTAGAGGAAGAAATATGTCTCGCCTGGTTCTATTACCGAAAAAAAAGTGGTATTGCACCAATCTATATAGGTCATAGATGAGTTAAGCACAGGTATTGTAATCTTGTAGCGACCGAGTGAATCCAGAGGGACATTAAATTGTTCGTACTCACCCTTTATTAAATTCATAATAGTGATGTTTACGGAGTTCCTGAAATCTTCGTTGAGCATCTCGGGTGTCCTATTTTTTATCCAACCATAGATGGTCACGCTATCGCCCGAACGATAACCATTGTCCTTGAATGCGGTGCGCTCGTCGCGAGTGGGGTAGTCGGGCAGGGTCTTTGTGGTGATTGCCTCGCACACGACAGGCTTGTCCTTGCCGAAGCGCACCTTGCGCACACCTTTCTTCTGTTTGCTCACACTCAGGTTAAGCGTATCGCCACCCTCGGCAATGGTCAACTCGTGCTTGTCTTTCTTTTCCAACCTCGCCACTATGTCCCAAGTGCGACAATCGTAGATCACATGGTTTTCAGTGAAACCAATCAACCACTCACCTGTCTGCGCATTGCGCCAATATGTATCGGTGATAGTTTGCGCCTGTGCACTGATGGCACACAGGGCAAGAAGTAAAGGGATAAGTTTTGTTTTCATATTTGTATTTGTTTTCGTTAGCAAAGGTATTCTTTCTCCTTTTCCAAACAATAGAGTTTTTTCCTCTTTAGTATGGGGAAAGTCTTAATTTCAAATTGGCGTAAGAATACTATTATTAGCACATGAGTTTTCCTATTGGGAAACTGGAGTTCTCTTATTGGGAAACTGGAGTTCTCTCATAGGGAAACTCAAGTGCCACAACGGTGATTCCGACTCCCTTACTTCTGTAACCTGCTATATCTGTCATTTTCACCCCGTTATCACCTCGGCGGGATTCTCCCTGAAGCACACTTTTACTTTATATGCAGCGAGGGCGGTGATGATGATAGCTATTAGTGCGATGATGCCGAGGGCCGGCAGGATGCCAAGGGAGATCTGCAGGGCGTAGGTTCGCAACCAGAGGGTCATCAGGTAGTAACCCACGCAGAGGCCTAAGGTGGTGCCGAGGGCAGAGATGATGCCGTATGTGCGGAGTGTGCGGCGAAGGCAATCCCTATAGTGGGCGCCGAAGACACGGCGTATGGCTATGGCACGGCGCTGGCGCTGGAGGTCAGCACTCAACAGGGTTATCACTCCGAAGAGGGCAATACCTAAACCCACTGCAGAGAGCACGGAGTAGAGCCACAGGAAGTTCTGCTCCTTGCGGTACTTCTCGGCAATGAGGTCGCCATAGTTTACTACACGCACTGTTCCTGCATCGGGGTTGATGTCGTGACGGCGCAGAACCTCTTCCACGGCGGCAATGCCTTCCTTCTCCCTGCCGGGGAGTATGCGGAAGTAGAGTTGGGAATCTCCGTCAGAGCCGCCTAAATCCTGGGCATATCCTATCAGTTCGGGTTCTTGGTGCAGGTCGCGGGTGCAGAGGTCGAGCGTGCCGATAACTTCTCGTTGTCTATTGTTATTGATATATGGATTCTCTGGCGTTACCCCGTAATATGCCGCGGCATTGCTGCTCAGCAACACCTGTCCGTCCTGCCACTTGAATTCGCCCTGCATGGGTTTCCACAGGTTGGGCTTGATATCGAACAGGCGTATCGTCGCCTCGGAAAGTATCATCATGGTAAGGTTCTGCTCATAACCATCCACATTGATGCCTATCGCCCATCCGCGTTCGAAGATGGGATGGTTCAATACGCAGGTGTCCACTGCCGAAAGGGCACACAGTTCTTGTGCAAACTCGTTGGTGTTTACCACCCTCTTTTCCTCATACCTCTTGAAACGGAAGGTATATACCCTTTCGGGGTTCACGCCCAGGGCATCTTTGGTGACGAAGCGGATTTGTCTGCCACCGTTCCACACCAGGAACAGCAACAGCACGCTCACCGCCACCTGCATCACGGCAAGGGGATAGTTCAATGCCGAGGGACGCCCCTGCGGAGCACCCTTCAGGGCGAGGCGGTGCCTGCGGTTCTGCACATATACGGGCAGCAGGCAGAGTGCCAGTTGCACAAGGAGGAGCGTGAGCAGGCTGCCTGCAAACCAAAGGTACACTTCGCCGCGGGTAATCTCCATTCCCTCGAAATAGGTGTCGAACGTCAGTGTCATCAGCACAAAGGTGAGCACACCGATGGCGCAGAACATCAGCAGGGCCTCGGCCTGCAGGCGGAGCAGGGTGTCGCGCTTGCCACCACCCAGGCAGATGCGCAGGCGATGGTCGCTCCATCGGGCATCGGCAGCAGTGTTGAGCAATGCCAGGTAGGAGAACAGAGCCGAAAGGAGCAGCAATGTGGAGAGGATGAAGAACACGCCGGGGTAGAAGGCCGCTTTCCAGAAACTGCCCTCGTTGCGCAACAACTCGCCCATGCGGAGCGGTACGAGATGGAAACTTTCATAATCGTCGTTGTATTGTGAACCGGCAAATCGTTCCAACGTCTCGTTCAGCGCGCGTTGCATCTGTTCGGGGTGTTTCGTGCGCACGAAGAGTTCCATGCTCTCGGGTGAGTAACAATATCCTTTTGCAGGGGTGGGCTCCAGTTTCTGGTAATGATAAGCGGTAATCTCATTATCCGCTCCGACAGGCTTCTGTGCTTTTGTCACACCCACCACACGCAATGTCTTCTCGGCACCGCCTTCGCGCAGGAACTTTGCCGTCACCGTGGTGCCCACCAAGTCCGTGGTGCCGAAGAGGGCAAGGGCAGTCTTGTCGGTGAGTACCACTTCGCCATCCTCACTGGCAGGCCTGCCGGAGATGAACTCAAGGCGCATGACCTCGTAATATTCCGGGTTCACTCTCAGCATCGGCTGCGCTGGTGTCGTATCATTTGTGCTTATAATCTCAGCACCAGGATACATGATGAACCCCACTTTGGCATCTTCAGGCGCATGCTCCAGGATGTCATGCCCCAGACTGTCGGAGAGATGGTAGGTGAAGGCTCTGAACCCCTGTGGTTCACTGGCCTGCACGCGATAGACGTCCTCCACGTCGGGGATGTGACTTGCCTCGTGTGTCAGCCTCCAGATGCTGGAAGCCGAAAACACGAAGGCAGTGAGGGCAAACGAGATGATGCCCACGATAAGAATGCTTTGCCCCATATTGCGCCTTATGTGGCGCAGGGCTTGGAGGAAGTTGATACGGACCTGGAGCCAACGGACCCAGCGGACCCTCCCCCTTACCCCTCCACAGGGGAGGGGAGTATGATGTACTGTGTGATTGTTGTTTTGCATATTTGTGATGTTAGATTAGTTGTATTTCAAAAAGCGTCTTGGGGGTATGTTAGATTTCTGTTCTTCTTTTTCGTTTTGTCCGTTATATTTTATCCACCCCCTCCCCCCTGCGGGGTACTCCCGCCTGTCTCAGGGGGAGAGTTTTGGATATTCAGTTGTAACTGACTGTTCCTCTAAGTTAGGGGGACGAGCGCGAAGCGCGGAGGGGGTATGTTAGATTTCCGTTTTAATCCCGCGTTGCGGTCTTGAACCTGCTTCCGCTCGGCATAATCAAAGCAAGCTTTGTTTCTGCTCTCGCTTACTCGCAGATTTCCGTTTTCACTTTTCCGTTTGTTTTACTCCTTCGCAATCATCTCCGCAGGTTTCACTTGCAGGACTTGGTGGAGATGGTAGCCTACGATGAGGAGGATGATGAGGGCGGTGAGCAGGAGAGCACCGAGGATTGGGAGGGTGGGGGACAATTTTTCTGCCATGGAGGTGCTCATGCTGCTTCTTGCCCAGTCCTTCAGGAGGATGTTGAAGAGGACTATGAGAGGTGCACTGACCATGGTGGCTATGCTGATGAGCCACAGGTATAGGCGGCCGAATAGCAGGATGATGTTCCCTCGCTTGGCTCCATGCACCTTGCGCAGTGCCACTTCCTTCTGTCGTGAACGGGTGTCCAGCGCTATTGTGCTCCATATTCCCATCAGGCAGATGACGAGGCAGATGCTGGAGAGTATCCACGAGGCGCGTAGCATGACTTCAAATAAGAGGATTTCAGTGCCAAGGCTTTCACGAAGGTTAATTACACGCTGCTCTATGGGTTTGGGATTGATGCGGTGCATGGCTTCGGTAAGGTCGGCAAAGACACGAGTGTAAGCGCCCTTCTTCGGCTGGACGATGATATCGATTACATGCTCGTCGCTACAACTTCCTATGTACACCAACTGGCAAGTATTGGATAAACGCTTATTGTCCATATAAGGCAGAGTGGCAAAGGTGCCACCGATGCGGTAGGGCAAACCGCCCTCTGGCTGAATAACACCGCTGGCGGTAAGTCCATAGCGATCCATCTTGGTATAGAGCGAGTCGCTCATCAATATACAATTTTCACGTTCCTTAGGGGGCAGTATCCAATGAATGGAGCGGTTCCAGAAGTTGAGCAGCGTTGAGTCGCTAACATTATACTGACGAATCCATAAATATCCCAATTCTTCCTTCGCCACTGGGTGTTCGAGTATTTCCTTTGAGCGGAATAAAGACATATTGATGGGGATGAAGCATTCAATGTCCTTTGCCTCTGTGCGCAGGTACTCCAGTATTTTGGGCGCATCCTCATTGGTTACGTAAGGACGCACCAGTATGCACTCCTTATAGAAGTCATCATTCTCTGGCACATTCATTTCCTTCAATGCCAGTTCGCTGAAACGCGTCAGGGCAATGCTTCCGCCCACAAAGAGTATGCAGATGGCTATCTGTATGCCCAGCATCGTGTTGCGAAGGGCATGCCCACGGCTGCGTTGCAACTGCACCGTCATGCTTTGGCGCTGGTGCACCATGGAGCGGACGGTCAGCCACAATACCATGAAACTGATGAGCACCACCACGGCCAGTATCACCGCCACACTCTGGTACACACCCTCTATGTGCCAACCGAACTCGCTTAGGTAAGGCGTGAGCGAGGCATTGGCAAAGTCTATGAGCAGTACGCTCAGTATGCCGGCCACGATGCCGGCAAGCAGGAAGGTGAGGAGTGTTTCGCATGCAAAGAGGCGGAAAATGCTTCTGCTCGTTGCACCATGTACTCGGCGCAAAGCCACCTCGCGCTGACGCATACGGAAGAGCTGCAACTGCATCTTCAGGAAGCCTATCAGCGCGGCGGCAAGGATAAGCGAACTGATAAGGTAGACGATGGTACGGACTATCAGCAAAGACTTTACCTGCTCGGCATCGTTTACACTTAAAGGTTTCAGTCTTGCCGAGATGCCATCGAAATGCTTCAGGCGTCGCGTCATCTCTGCCTCCACCTCCTTGGGGTCTTGCCCCTCCTGTAGCACAAGGCAGTAATTGCGCAGATAATCGTCCGTCACACCATCGGCATAGACATATATGCCCGTTGTCACACCATCGGCAATGTAATCCGTGGCATATACATCGCGGATGGTGAACTCTGTCCAATTACTGCCATTGAGGTTCAAGCCTACGGTGCACCCGATGGGATTTTCCTTGCCAAAGATGGTTTGTGCATGCATCTTGCTGATGACCGCCTCCTTGTCGTTAAGCACAGGAATCTTCTTGCCTGTAATGGCTGAGCGTATGCCCCAGAAGTTTAGGTCTTCTGCCTGCTTGATATAGTAATTGTAGGCACCGGCGCGTTGGGTACTGTCGGCTAGGTTAAAGGTCATGCCTGAGCCCATGGTTATACCACCCATGAAGGCATTGCGTATCACCTTTTCCACACCGGGCAGGGGACCGCCAGAGAAGAGAGCATCGTGCATTTCGGGTGTGACACGTTCGGTAGGGATGGTGACCCATTCTTGCGTGCCATCCTCCTTGTCTACGGGCAATTTGTAACTTTCGTTGGGGAAGTCCGCCACATAGCAACGATCGTAATACTCCTCCTTACTGATGGAAGGAGGTCCCATGTGCTTCAGCACAAAGTGCGTAGCCGCCAGCGTTACCATACCCACCGCCAGCGCCAAAACGCTGACAAGGGTCTGGAACTTGTATTTCATGAGATTGCGGTAGGCAATCTTGAGATTGTGAGAGAGAAAGACCCAGCGGACCCTCCCCCTTACCCCTCCACAAGGGAGGGGAGTATGATGTACTGGGGATTGAGATAGATTATTATAATGATGTGACATGATTGTTTTCTATTGCTTATTCAATAGCAGTTGTAACCACTCCCTCCCCTTGTGGGAGGGTTGGGGAGGGGTCTGTTTGGTCTGCTGGGTGTGGGTCTTCTTCCTACATTTCCACCTCGCTCACCACTTCGCCGTCGAAGAGGTTTACTATGCGGTCGGCATAGTTGGCGTCGTGCTGGGAGTGGGTTACCATGATGATGGTGGTGCCTTCCTTGTGCAGTTCGCAGAGCAGGTCCATCACCTCCTTGCCGTGCTTGGAGTCGAGGTTACCCGTTGGCTCGTCGGCCAGGATGATGTGGGGACGTGAGATAACGGCACGTGCTATTGCCACACGTTGCTGCTGACCACCAGAGAGCTGAGAGGGGAAGTGCTGTGCACGGTGTGTCATGGCCACACGCTCGATAACCTCCTTAACCAGTTTGCGGCGTTCCTTCTTGGGCACACCCATATAGAGCAGGGGCAGTTCCACGTTCTCCGACACATTGAGTTCGTCGATGAGGTTGAAGCTCTGGAACACGAAGCCCAGTTTGCCCTTGCGCAAGTCGGTACGGTCGTCCTCGCTCATCTGGCTCACGTCCTTGCCGTCCAGTATGTACGCACCCTCTGTGGGTGTGTCCAGCAGGCCAAGGATGTTCAGCAGGGTAGACTTGCCACAACCGCTGGGGCCCATGATGGCCACGAATTCGCCTTTCTTCACTTCCAGGTTCACGTTCTGCAAAGCCCAGGTTTCCACTTCATCGGTCTTGAAGACCTTCTTGATGTTTGATAATGTAAGCATAGTTGTTAAAATAGATAGACCCACCCCCAACCCCTCCCTGTATGGAGGGGAGTATATGCTACTGGAGGTTAAAGTCTTGGTTAATGAATAATGTTTAGTTGTTTGTTAATGTATTGTTTTGCTCGTTGTAGGGACACGGCATGCCGTGTCCGTCTGCTTGATATGGTAACTCTGTTTTTCGGACACGGCGTGTCCATACAGTGCTTCTGCTCCGTTTTCCGGTCGTCCCGCCAATGCCTTCCAGTACCGGTTTCAGTACCTCTTAATCGGTACTGCAGTACCATAGTGTCGGTACTGGAGTACCGTAGTGTAAGTACTGGAGTACCGACACGGTGGTACTGAGCCTGTGCTCCCGTGGGAGAACTGGAGTTTCCCCGTTGGAAAACTGTGTGTTGCCTAATGACGGTATGGATGGTGTTCGCATGAGAAGTTTTGTTGTCCGTTTCGAGTTTGTTTCGGACATGGCATGCCGTGTCCCTACTGCTGTTGTAACCACTCCCCTCCATACAGGGAGGGGCAGGGGGGAGGGTCCTCCTCCTTTTCACTCTTTCTTCACCACCTCCGCCGGATGGATTTTGCTTACCTTCCATATCTTGTGGCTGATGGTGAGGAGGGTGACGGCTACAACGATGAGGATGGAGAGGAAGAGGTAGAAGAGTATCATCATCCAGTCCTTGCTCTCTATGCCATCCAAGGCAAAAGTAGCGAATATGATGATGAAGGCAATGGAGAG